>NZ_JACYMK010000012.1:0-272641 GCF_020858135.1 Janthinobacterium sp. FW305-128
AACTGTATTCGGTGCTACTTTCGCGCTATCGACAAAGCGTTGTGTTTGTCAGCTGCGAAGAAGGAAGAGTATGAAGCGTTTCGGCTAATTCGTCAACCTTCTTTTTTACCCTGCTTTACTCGGCATTTGCATGCGTCGTTCAGCGAGGGGGCGAATTATAGCCCTGCGCCGCGCGGGTCGCAAGCGCTAATTTGCGGCTGGGCAAATATTGCTGTGTGATATCGTAGTGCCGACAATCCCCTGCCCCATCACCTTGACTTCCATGCCTATCCCACACATCGTCCCCACCGCCAATCCCGCCCTGGCCAGCGCCCTCGAACACGCCATCAATAGCAAGACCAAGCCGCTGGGCAGTCTCGGCATGCTGGAAACCCTGGCGCGCCAGATCGGCCTGATCCAGCAAAGCACGCAACTGGCATTGCGCCAGCCGGCCATCATCGTTTTTGCGGCCGACCATGGCGTCGTTGCGGAAGGCATTTCCGCCTATCCGCAAAGCGTGACCTGGCAAATGGTGGAGAACTTCCTCGGCAACGGCGCCGCGATCAATGTCTTTGCCCGCCAGGCCGATTGCGCCCTCTATATAGTAGACGCCGGCGTGAACCACGATTTCGGCCCGCGCGACGGCCTGCTGGACCGCAAGCAAGCTCCCGGCACCCGCAACTTTGCCAATGAACCCGCCATGAGCCAGGAACAATGCCTGGCCGCCATGCAGGCGGGCATGGACCTGGCCGCCACCTTGGACGGCAATGTGCTGGGCTTTGGCGAAATGGGCATCGGCAATACCACGGCGGCTGCCGCACTGATGCACAAGCTGACGCAAACGCCGGTTGCCGACTGCGTCGGTGCCGGCACAGGCCTGTCCAAGGAAGGCATATTGCACAAGCAGCAGGTGATCGAGGCAGCCGTCGCCCATCATGCGGCAATCCATGAGCCGCTCGACGTGCTGGCCACCTTTGGCGGTTTCGAGATCGCCATGATGGCCGGCGCCATGCTCAAGGCAGCCGAACGGCGCATGATTCTGCTGATCGACGGCTTCATCGTCAGCAGCGCCCTGCTGGTGGCGGCCCGTTTGCAGCCAGCCATCCTCGATTACTGCGTGTTTTCGCACTGCTCCGATGAAAACGGCCACCGCCAGTTGCTGGCCAGCCTGGATGCGCGTCCGCTGCTGCACCTCGATTTGCGCCTCGGTGAAGGCACGGGATCGGCGCTGGCCTTGCCGCTGCTGCACGCGGCCGTCAACTTCATGCGCGAAATGGCCACGTTTGCCTCGGCCCAGGTCAGCGAAAAGTCCACGCCAGACTAAGATCATGAGCAACCCCGTTTCCGCCGCAGTCCATCAGTGCCGCCTGTTCTTTATCGCGCTGCAGTTCTTCACGCGCCTGCCGATCCCCCGCTGGGTGGGTTTCGAGCCGGCCTGGCTGCAACACGCCTCGCGCTACTTTCCGCTGGTCGGCGTGGTGGTGGCGGCCATCAGCGGCGCCGTGTATCTGCTGGCCAGCTGGCTCCTGCCTTCGGCGGTGGCCGTGCTGCTGGCCGTCGCCGCCGGCATCTACCTGACGGGCGCCTTCCATGAAGACGGTTTTGCCGACATGTGCGACGGCTTCGGCGGAGGCCTGACGCGCGAGCGGGTGCTGGAAATCATGAAGGATTCGCGCATCGGCGCCTATGGCGCCATCGGCATCGTCTGCCTGCTGGCCATCAAGTGCGCGGCGCTCGCCTCGCTGCCGCCTGCCTCCGTGGTGGCGACCCTGTTCATCGCCCATCCGCTCTCGCGCCTGGCCGCCGTCTCGCTGATCTGGCTCATGGACTATGCGCGCGACGAAGGCAAGGCTAAACCGATGGCGCAGGAAATGACGACGGGGGAATTCATCATCGCCGCCGTCTGCGCCCTGCTGCCTGCCATCGCCTGCGCCCTGCTGGGGATAGTTGACTGGGCGGCGCTGGTCTTTGCCATCGTCGCGGCGGCAGCGGCCGCATTCTGGCTGGGCCGCAAATGCCAGCGCCGCCTGCAAGGCTACACGGGCGACTGCCTGGGCGCCGTGCAGCAACTGGCGGAAGTGGCGATTTACCTGGCCATCCTTTCCAGCTTTCAGCCGCCTACACGCTTCTATTGACACCATGCGCCTGATCCTCGTTCGCCACCCCACGCCGCAGGTGACCAGCGGCACCTGCTATGGCCGCAGCGACGTGGCGGTGGCGCCGCATGAAATCGCGAGGGTGCGCGCCCATCTGCAAGCGACCTTGCCACCCGGTGTGCCGCTCTACGCCAGTCCGCTGCGCCGCTGCGCCAGCCTGGCGACGGCCCTGGCGCAGGATCTGCCCGCGAGCGAATTGCACTTTGATGCCCGGCTGGCCGAAATGGATTTCGGCACATGGGAAATGCAGCCCTGGCACGCGATTGCGCGCGCGCACATCGATGCCTGGGCCGCGGACCTGGCCTGGTACCGCCCCGGCGGCGGCGAAAATGTGCTGGCGATGGCTGCCCGCGTCGATGCATTTTTAGGCGATCTGTTGCGCGAACAACACGACACGGCGGTCATCATCTGCCATGCGGGCACCATCCGCCTGCTGTCGGCATTGCAGGCGCGGCTGCCATTGGAGGAAACGGCCCTGCTGGCCGCCCATTCCGCCCACAAAATCGCCTATGGTGCGACGGTCGTCATCGATTTCTGATAGCGAATCGTCCAGCCAGCCATGTCAGTCCACGCCCACTGCACGTATAATGACCGGGTTTTGGTGCCCGCGCTCATGTCCATGAGCGCAGTTAAACGGGAAACACGATGCCGCGCCTGCGGCGAACGTGTGCTGCCCCCGCAACGGTAAGCAAGTGTCGTCCCTCCCAACAGGAGGCGGACGACAAGCTATCTCTGACAACCACTGTGCTTGCAATCATCGAGCATGGGAAGGTGGGATAGCCGTACTTGCCAGCCCGGATACCGGCCAGGACAGGTGGAAGTGCGGGCCTTACAGGGCGCCGCGCCTTCCGTTGAATCTGGCTTGCGGGGACGCGAGCTAGGTGCTTTTTCCGAAGAAAACGATATCATGACTGCTCCTGTATTAGACCGCCGCGTGCCGGCAATGGCGCCGCGCGCCCTGGTTTCCGCCATTTCCCTGTGCTTTATCGCCGCCGCTCCTGCATTCGCGCAAACCGCAAACAAAACGCTGGACCAGATCGTCGTGACGGGTTCCCGCTTCAACAGCGACCCGGCACTGCAGCCGATCGGCGCCACCGTCATCACGGCTGATGAAATCCGTCGTGCTGGCATCAGCGATGTGAACCAGGCTATCCGCAAGATCGGCGGCGTATACGGCCGTCAAAGCCTCACCGGCAGCCCCGACTTTACCCTCGACCTGCGCGGCTTCGGTGCCACCGCCAGCCAGAACACGGTCGTGGTCCTCGATGGCGTGCGCCTGTCGGAAAATGAGCTGACCGATCCAATCCTGGCCAGCATTCCCATCGATAGCGTGGAACGCATAGAGATCACTCGTGGCGGTAGCAGCGTCCTGTATGGCGACGGCGCCACGGGCGGCGTGATCAACATCGTCACCAAACGTCCAGGCAAGCAGGCTGGCCGCGGTACGGTCTTTGCCGAAGTGGGCCAACTGGGCCAGCGCGAAGTGCGCGGCTCCGTAGCCCAGACCTGGAATAACGTCACTCTCGATGCCGCTGTCGGCAAGCAGGAAACCGACAACTATCGCGACAATAACGAATACAAGCAGACCAATTTCGGCGGCGGCGCGCAATGGCAGGACAAAGATGTCCGTGCCGGTGTGCGTATCGACAGTACGCGTCAGGATAGCCGTTTCCCTGGATCGATCACACTGGCCCAGTTTGAAGACAATCCGCGCCAGGCGAAAACACCGAAAGATTTCGGCTCGGTCGACAGCGACCGCTACACAGCCTTCGCCGAAGGCCGCCTGGGCACCATTGATCTGGCAGCAGAACTGTCGCATCGCGAAAAGACAGCCAAGTCCACCTATTTCAGCATCTTCGGCCCTTCCGCATCGGAACGCAAGACCAAGCAAAACCAATTCTCCCCGCGTCTGCGCCACCTGGGCCAGTTCGACGGCATGCTCAATGAAATCGTCGCCGGAGCGGACTTCATCAAGTGGGATCTGGCAGTCGACGCTTCGTACTCCCAAGCCAAGGCAAAGCAGAAATCGCAGGCATTCTATGTGCGCGATGAACTGAAATTCGCCGGCCCGAAAAACTTCCGCGTCGCTGCTGGCGTACGCCACGAAACCTTCGATAAGGACTTTACTGATCCTCTTTCGTTCTCCACAACGGCCTACAACGTCAAGCAGAACTTCAATGCCTGGGACGTGCAAGGCAGCTTCGATGTCATGCCGCAGGTGAATCTGTACGCCAAGGCTGGTCAAAGCTATCGCGTGGCTACCGCCGATGAAAACGGTTCGACACCGGTTGCCAACAAGCCCTTGCAAGGCCAGACCTCGCACGACCTGGAACTGGGTGCGACCTACGACAACAGCATCGTCAAGGTCGACGCACGCGTCTTCCGCCACAAGCTGACCAACGAGATCTACTATGATCCAACGGCAGGCGCCTCCGGCTGGGGTGCCAACACCAATCTGGATCCGACCAAACATCAAGGCTTCGAACTCGATGCCAGCACCAACATCGCCGCTGACTGGCGCGTCAGCGGTCATTACCAGCACGTGAAAGCGACTTTCACCGAAGGCGTCAACTCGGGCAAGGAACTGACACTGATCCCGAAAAACACCCTGTCGGCACGGCTGTCGTGGGTACCGAAAGATGGCCAGAGCGCGGACATCGGCGCGCAATGGGTGGACAGCCAGCGCTATGGCAGCGATTTTGCCAATACCTGCAATGCCAAGGTGCCATCGTTCACGACGTTCGACGCCCGCTATGCACGCAAGTTCGGCGCCTGGGAAGTGGCGGTCAATGCCTTGAATCTGACCGACAAGCAGTACTTCACCAACGCCTACAGCTGCAAAGGCGGCATCTATCCTAGCAATGGCCGTCAGATGAAACTCTCGGCACGCTACGATTTCTAAATCGGCCCGGAGATGATTACAATGGCCCGTACGCGCAATCGCATGCGGGCCATTTTTTGTATACGTCCCACCAACGCATCAGAAGCACTCCAAAGCCACTTGCACCGCACCCGTTTCACCTGAGGCAGTACATGCACCCATTTTCCCGCAACATGCGCCACCGCGCCACCGTGATCCTCACGGTGCTGATCGTGTGCGCGATTGCCAGCCTGATTTTCTCAGGCATGATCGGCTCGATCGCGATTCCGCTCGCCGACCTGCCTTCCGCCCTGTTCCATGTCGTGCAGGGCAAGACCGATACCCTCGCCGCCACCCTGCTCGACCTGCGCCTGGGCCGCGCGCTGACCGCCTTTGTCACCGGCGCGGCGCTGTCGCTGGCGGGCCTGATGATGCAGGCGCTGCTGCGCAATCCCCTGGCCGATCCTTACGTGCTGGGCATTTCCGCCGGCGCTTCCGTCGGCGCGCTGGCCGCGCTGCTGTTCATGTGCGCGCTGTGGGTCGTCGACGCGGCCGCCTTCGCCGGCGCCGTCGGCGTGTCCATGCTGCTGTACTTCTTTGCCCGGCGCGACCTGCGCGGCGGCACGGCGGCCGAAGGCGGCGCCTCGCTGTTGCTGCTGACGGGCGTGATCCTGGCCTCGGCCTGCATGGCCATCGTCACCCTGATGCTCTCCATCGCCCCGGAAAGCCGCTTGCGCAGCATGGTGTTCTGGATGATCGGCGACCTGTCCGGCGCGCCCGCGCGGCTGATGCCCTGGCTGGTGTTGGCCGGCGCCATGGTCTTTGCGCTGCGCTGCGCGCGTTCGCTCAACGTCATGGCCCTGCACGCGGAAGCGGCCAGCACCCTGGGCGTACGCGTGGGCGCCCTGCGCAAGGGCCTGTTTTTCTGTTCCGGCCTGCTCACGGCCAGCGCCGTCACCAGCGCCGGCAGCGTGGGCTTCGTCGGACTTATCGTGCCGCACGCGCTGCGCTTCGCCTGCGGCCCCGATCATCGCCTGCTGATACCGGCCGCCGCGCTGGCCGGCGGCACCTTCCTCGTCCTGGCAGATACGCTGGCGCGCACCGTGCTGGCGCCATTGCAGTTGCCCGTCGGCGTGGTGACAGCCATGATCGGTGCGCCCGTCTTCCTGTACCAACTGCACCGGCTGCGCAGGAGATGAAAAAAGCATGATACGCACCTACCAACTGGGCCTGAAGGCGGGCACGCGCTGCCTCGTGGAAAACCTCACCTGGCAGATAAAAGACGGTGAATGCTGGAGTGTCATCGGCCGCAACGGCGCCGGCAAAAGTACTTTGCTGCGCACCCTGGCCGGCTTGCGCGAACCGGATGCCGGCCACGTGACGATACAGGGCCGCGCCCTGATCGACTGGCCACTGGAAGCACTGGCGCGCGAACGGGCCTTCCTCGCGCAGGCGCGGCACGACGCGTTCTCGTACCGCGTCATCGAAACCGTGCTGTCGGCGCGCCACCCGTATCACGACAACCATTACTGGGAAGGCAGCGACGACCAGCGCATCGCCCTGGCGGCACTGGCCTCGATGGAAGTGGACCACCTGGCCGAGCGCGACGTGCGCAGCCTGTCCGGCGGCGAACGCCAGCGCGTGGCGATCGCCGCCATGCTGGCACAGGACACGCCCCTGCTGCTGCTGGATGAACCGGCCAACGCACTGGACCTGGCGCACCAAGTCAGCGTCATGGGCCTGCTGGCCAGGCTGTGCCGCGAACAGAATAAAACCGTGGTCATGGTCGGCCATAACCTGAACCTGGCGCACAGCGTCTCGACCCATGCGCTGCTGCTGATGGGCGACGGCGGCTGGCTGGCCGGCCCCGTGGCCGAGGTGATGCAGGCCTCCATCCTGGGCGACTACCTGGGCCACCCTATCGAAATCATCGATCACGGCAAACGCAAGATATTCATACCGAAAGAGGATCAGACATGAGCGACAACAAACCTATCGACGTAGAAACAGCCGCAATCAACGAACGCCACCGCGTGCGCATGGAGAGAAAAAAAGCCATCATCGACGCGGCCATCGCCAAGGCCGACAAGGAAATCGGCATCATCATCGTCAACACGGGCAACGGCAAGGGCAAGAGTTCGAGCGGCTTCGGCATGGCCATCCGCGCCATGGGCCACGGCATGAAAGTGGGCGTGGTGCAGTTCATCAAGGGCGCCATGTCGACGGGCGAAGAAAAATTCCTGCGCCGCTTCCCCGATGAAATCAGTTTTCATGCGATGGGCGAAGGCTATACCTGGGAAACGCAGAACCGCGAACGCGACATCGAAAAAGCCGAACTGGCATGGGAGCAGGCGAAAACCTTCCTGGCCGACCCCAGCTACGGCTTGGTGCTGTTCGACGAACTCAATATCGCCCTCAAGTACAACTACCTCGACGTGCATAAAGTCATCGCCGACCTGCTGGAACGCCCGGCCATGCAGCACGTGGTCATCACGGGCCGCGGCGCGCCGGACGAATTGATCGCCATCGCCGACACCGTCACCGAAATGGCCGTCGTCAAGCATGCGTACGCGGCCGGCATCGGCGCACAAATCGGCACCGAGTGGTAACAGCGCCATGACGCGCACCCTGGTCTTCGGCGGCGCCCGCTCCGGCAAGAGCGCCTATGCCGAAAAGCTGGCCCGCGAGTCCGGCAAGGAAGTGCTCTACATCGCCACCGCGCAGGCGGGCGATGACGAGATGGCCACGCGCATCACGCATCACCGTGCGCAACGCCCGGCCGGGTGGGTGACTATCGAAGAACCGCTGCGCCTGGGCGACACCATCCTGCGGCAAGCACGGCCCGGCAGGCTGCTGCTGGTCGACTGCCTGACTTTGTGGCTGACGAATCTGATGTTTTCCGGCGGCGCGACGTATCCGGACGTGGGCGACCTGGCCCTGCCCGAACTGTTCCACAGCGAGCGCGCGCATCTGCTGTACGCGCTGGCCGAAATCGAAGACACCGGCTGCGACCTCGTGCTCGTCTCGAATGAAGTGGGCATGGGCATCGTCCCCTACGGCGCCATCTCGCGCTGCTTCACCGATGAAGCGGGCCGCTTGAACCAGGCCGTGGCCGCCGTGTGCGACAAGGCTGTCTTTGTTGCCGCCGGCTTGCCGCTGTACCTGAAAGGCGGCCCATGCTGAGCGGCCTGTCGCTGCCCATGCTGGCCGCCTTGATGGCGGCCGGCGTGCTGCTCGACATGCTGCTGGGAGAAACGCGCCGCTGGCATCCGCTGGTGGGTTTTGGCCGCCTCGCCAGCGCGCTCGAACGCCTGCTGAACCGGGGCCGTGGGCGTTTCCTGCGCGGCGCGCTGGCCTGGTCGCTGGCCGTGCTGCCAATCAGCTATGCCGCCTGGTGGCTGTGCGGCCTGGCCGGGGCGGCCTTGCACGTCCTTTTGCTGTATCTGTGCCTCGGCTTGCGCAGCCTGCGCGACCACAATCAACCGATCGCCGATGCCCTGGCCATCGATGACCTGGACAACGCGCGCCTGCTGACGGCGCGCATCGTCAGCCGCGACACGGCCAATGCCGATGCGGCCAGCCTGGCCAAGGCCAGCACGGAGTCCTTGCTGGAAAACGGCAACGACGCCGTCTTCGGCACCCTGTTCTGGTTTGCCGTGGCGGGCGGCCCCGGCGCCGTGCTTTTCAGGCTGGCCAATACCCTCGACGCCATGTGGGGCTACCGCAATGCGCGCTACGACTGGTTCGGCTGCTGCGGCGCGCGCATCGACGACATCCTCAATTACCTGCCGGCGCGTCTGACGGCCTTGTCCTATGTCTTGCTGGGCAAGAGCATGGCGGACAAAAAAAACGCATGGCACTGCTGGCGCACGCAGGCGCCCAATTGGGGCAGCCCGAATGCGGGGCCCGTGATGGCCAGCGGCGCCGGCGCCCTGGGCCTGGCCCTGGGCGGCGACGCCATCTATGACGGCGAACTGGAACGCCGCCCGCCTTTGGGCGCCGGCCGTCCCGCGGAAGCGCGCGACATCGACCGCGCCTGGCGCCTGGTCGCCGAAACGGCTGTCTTGTGGCTGATCTGGGTGGCGCTGCTGGCGGGCCTGTTTTACCTGAAAGGGAAGTATCTTGCTTGAACATGGCGGCAATCTGCGCGACGCGGCGCGTGAATACGACCGGCCGATCGCCGACTGGATCGACCTGTCGACCGGCATCAATCCGCACTGGTATGCGGCGCCATCACCCGACGCCAACGCCTGGCACCGGCTGCCGGAAGCCGATCCCGCGCTGGCGGCCGCCGCCTGCGCGTATTACGACGCGCCGGCCATGCTGCCCGTGGCAGGCACGCAAGCCGCCATCCAGGACCTGCCCCGGCTGCGCGCACCGTCGCGCGTGGTCGTGGCCGCGCCGTCGTATGCGGAACATGCGCACCACTGGGGCCAGCACGGCCACCAGTTGCGGCAAGTGCCGTATGCGCTGCTTGCCGATGCCGTCGACCACTGCGACGTGCTGGTGATCTGCAACCCGAACAATCCCACGGGCGAACGCATCGCACCGGAACTGCTGCTGGAGTGGGCCGGCAAGCTGGCCGCGCGCGGCGGCTGGCTGGTGGTCGATGAAGCGTTTGGCGACACGGAGTCACACGCCAGCCTGGGTCCGCATACGCATCGGCCAGGCTTGATCGTGCTGCGCTCGGTGGGCAAATTCTTTGGCCTGGCGGGCCTGCGCCTGGGCTTTGTCGCCGCCCATCCCGCGCTGCTGGCACAGCTGGCCGACATGCTGGGTCCGTGGACCGTCAGCGGCCCGGCGCAGCAAGTGGCGCTGGCCGCCCTGAACGACACGCGCTGGCAGGAAGCCATGCGCGAGCGCCTGCGCGGCGAAGGCGCCCGCCTGCGCCAGTTATTGGCGGCGCACGGCATCGCCAGCAACGGCACGGCGCTGTTTCAGTGGTGGCCGGAAGCACGCGCCGAAGCGTTCTGGCGCCACATGGCGGAATCGGGCATCTGGGTGCGCCTGTTCCGCCACGCCGCCCACGGCATCCGCCTGGGCCTGCCCCCCGACGAACATGCCTGGCTGCGCCTGCAGCAGGCCCTTACCACATGGAAGCACACATGAAAATCCTGAAAATATCGCTGCTGCTGGCCGGACTGGTCTCGTTGCAAACGCATGCCGCCATCACCGTGCGCGACGACGATGGCAATACCGTCACCGTGGCAAAACCGGCACAGCGCATCCTGGCGCTGGCGCCGCACGTCACGGAACTGCTGTTCGCGGCCGGCGGCGGCGACAAGATCGCCGGCGTCGTCAGCTACAGCGACTACCCGGAAGCGGCCAAGAAACTGCCTCAGGTGGGCGACAACCGCCAGTACGACATGGAACGCATCATCGCCATGAAGCCGGACCTGATCGTCGTGTGGATGCATGGCAGCGCCGAGCGCCAGATCGCCATGCTGCGCCAGCTGAAGGTGCCCATCTATCACAGCGAACCGCGCAAGCTGGCCGATATCCCCGACAGCATGGAACGCCTGGGCCAGCTGATGGGCACGGAAAAAATCGCCAAACCGGCCGCCGCCCAGCTGCGCGCCAAACTGGCCAGCTTGACGGCGCAATACGCGCAGCACCCGCCCGTGCGCGTGTTTTACCAGGTGTGGGACAAACCTTTATATACCTTGAGCGGCGCGAGCATCATCAGCGATTCGATGCGCGTGTGCGGCGGCCAGAATGTGTTCGCCGCGATGAAGGTGGTGGCGCCCGTCGTCACGCCGGAAGGCGTGCTGCAGGAAGACCCGGAAGTCATCTTTGGCACCAGCGAAAAAAGCGACCCGCGCAGCGAAGGCGGCCTGACCATGTGGCGCGCCTTCCCGTCGATGACGGCCGTGCGCAAAAATAACCTGTTCCGCCTGAATGGCGACCTGCTGAACCGTGCCGGCCCGCGCATGATCGAAGGCACGGCCGCCATGTGCGAACAGCTGGAAGCGGCGCGCCAGCGCCGCAGCGCTCCCGCAGCCAAGGCGGCTCAATGAGTCACTACCAGCGCATCGCCTGTTTATCGACGGAAGCCGTGGAAACGCTGTACGCGCTGGGCGCAGAGGACGTCATCGCGGGGATCTCGGGCTTTACCGTGCGCCCGCCACGGGCGCGCGAGGAAAAAACCAAGATCAGCGGCTTTTCATCCACGAACCTGGAACGCATCCTGGCAGTGGAGCCGGATCTCGTGATCGGCTTTTGCGACATGCAGGCCGATATCTGCCGCGACCTGGTCAAGGCCGGCATCGAAGTACACCAGTTCAACCAGCGCACGGTCGACGGCATCCTGCGCATGATCGCCGTGCTGGCCGCGCTGGTGCAGCGCGAGGAAGCGGGCAAATTGCTGATCGCCAGCCTGCGCGCGGACATCGCCGCCGCACAGGCCCGCGCAATGTCGTGGACGCGCAAGCCCGTGATTTACTTTGAAGAGTGGAACGATCCCCTGATGAGCGGCATCGGCTGGGCGGCGGAACTGATCGCCATCGCCGGCGGCACGGACGCCTTCCCGGCATTGTCCGTGCAGCCCGGCGCAAAGGAACGCATCATCGCCGATTCCCGTGACGTGGTCGCACTCGCGCCCGACATCATCCTCGCCAGCTGGTGCGGCAAGAAGTTCCAGCCCACGCAACTGGCGGCGCGCCCGGGCTGGGATGCGATTCCCGCCGTGAAAAACCAGATGCTGTTCGAGATCAAGTCCCCCGACATCCTGTCGCCCGGCCCGGCGGCGATCACCGAAGGGCTGCGCCAGATCAGCGACATCATCGCGCGCTGGCAACATCTGCAGGAGCAGCAGGCATGAAGCTTCCCTTTCCCGTCCTGATGGTGCAGGGCACGACGTCCGACGCGGGCAAGAGCACCGTCGTCGCGGCCCTGTGCCGCTTATTGAAACGGCGTGGCGTGACGGTAGCCCCGTTCAAGCCGCAAAACATGGCCTTGAACAGCGCGGTGACGAGCGACGGCGGCGAGATCGGCCGCGCACAGGCCTTGCAGGCGTTGGCCTGCGGCATCGCGCCGCACACGGACATGAATCCGGTGCTCTTGAAACCGTCGTCGAACACGGGCGCGCAAGTGATCATCCACGGCAAGGTGCGCGCCGAGATGGATGCGCGCGACTACCAGCAATATAAAACTATCGCCATGGGCGCCGTGCTGGAATCCTTTACGCGCTTGCGCCAGCAGTACGACGTCGTCGTCGTCGAAGGCGCGGGCAGCCCCGCCGAAGTCAATCTGCGTGCACGCGACATCGCCAACATGGGCTTTGCCGAAGCCGTCGACTGCCCCGTGATCCTGGTGGCCGACATCGACCGGGGCGGCGTCTTCGCCCACATCATCGGCACTCTGGCGTGTTTGTCCGACAGCGAACGCGCACGCATCGTCGGCTTCGTCATCAACCGCTTCCGCGGCGACATCTCGCTGCTTGCGCCCGGCATCGAGTGGCTGGAACAGCAGACGGGCAAGCCCGTGCTGGCCGTGCTGCCCTACCTGCAAGGCCTGTTCCTCGATGCGGAAGACGCCGTCGAAACGACGCAAGCCGAACGGGGCGCCTTCAAGGTGGTGGTGCCGCAACTGCCGCGCATCAGCAACCACACGGATGTCGACGCGCTGCGCGCCCACCCCGGCATCGACCTGCAATTTATCCAGCAGGGGCAGCCGATTCCGCCGGCCGACCTGGTGATCCTGCCCGGCAGCAAGAACACGCGTGGCGACCTGGCCTGGCTGCAGCAGCAAGGCTGGCCCGCCTACCTGGCCAAGCACCTGCGCTATGGCGGCAAGGTGCTCGGCATCTGCGGCGGCTTCCAGATGCTGGGGCAAAGCGTGCGCGATCCGCTGGGCGTGGAAGGCGCGGCTGGAGAGTCAGCGGCACTGGGTTTGCTCGACCTGGTGACGGAGCTGACAGCGGAAAAACGCCTGCAGCAAGTCGCCGGCCATTGCGCGTTTGCCGGCGCGGCCGAAGCGCCCGTGTCAGGCTATGAAATCCACATGGGCATGTCGCATGGCGCGGCGCTGGCGCAGCCGGCTTTCGTCATCGACGGGCGGCCGGAAGGCGCCGTATCGGGCGACGGGCAAATCCTCGGCAGCTACTTGCACGGCATGTTCGACACGCCCGCCGCGTGTGCGGCGCTGCTGCGCTGGGCGGGGCTGGACTCCGGCCACACGGTGGACACCGCCGCCCTGCGCGAAGCGAGCCTGGAGCGGATTGCCGATGCGGCGATGCCGTTGATGGATGCGCTGGAACGAATGCCACGCTGATGGTGATGTCGGGTTACGCCGTACCGGCTAACCCGACCTACTCACACAGGCACGTGGCGGCACCTCTTAATTTTTCAGGCACGTGCCCATATACGAGCGGTCGGTCGAAAACTCGACCGCCATGCTCGACGACACCGGCATGAACATCGAGTAATCTGCCGGCACGTCGGCCGGGTCCTTGAACACGGCGATGCCATCGAAATCGACGGCCTGCGCGCCCAGGCCCAGCTTGTTGGCGGTGATGGTTTCCGCGTGCGTCTTGCCGCTCGTGTTATTCGTCAAGGTGGCGGTGTTGCCCGCAATCTCGATCTTGGCGCTGATGCCCGGCGCCGCGCAGGCGTAACTGCCGGCGATTTCGCTGCCGATCTTCTGTTGTTTGGCGGCCACGATGGTGCCCACGCGCAGCACGTTTTCCTGGTTGCGGCTGTAGCGGTCGATAAACAGCGCCAGCCCCCGGTCCCCCGCATGCACGTGGACGATGCCGAAATCCTGCTGGCCCTGGCGGGCGACGAGCAAACCATTCTTCGCATCCTTGACCAGGGTCAGGCTGGCGTTTTCCGCTTCCAGCTGCGGCGATACCGCGGAGCACACGCCTTGCGCATTGAATACGCCGCCATTACACAGTTGCGCGCTGCCATCGGCCGCTACCTTGAGGCTGCCTTTCGGATTGAAACGGTCGCCGCCGTTCGAGGCATTGCGCATGGCCCCCAGGAAAATATAGCTGCCGGCCAGCTTGGCCACGTCACCCACCGCATAGCCGGTGCCGCTGACGGTCGAGACCATATTACCCAGTTTGATATTGCCCGAAAGAAGACGCGTGCGCGCGTCGACGGTGACGCTGAAATCCGTTGCCGTGTAAGTGGTGAGATTGCCGACGGTGACGGCGCTGAACGTGCCGCTGCGGTCGCTCAAGCCGAACTGCGTCGACAGCACGCGGATCGCGTAGGTTTTCTTCGCGCTGTCGAACGTGATGCGCCACGTGTCGCCGATATCGGCCGCCACGTCATACACCGTCTCGTCCGCATTGGCGCCGGCGATCACGGCCAGGCCAGCCTGGGCCGCGACCGCTTGCGAGGCGACCGTCACGGGATCGGCGACGGGCGTGACCACGACGGGCGGCGTGACCGGTACTACCGGCGTACCGCCATCGCTGCCGCCGCCGCAGGCGGACAGGGCGGCGCTCAGGGCAAGGAAGGTAAGTGCATTTTTCATGTGATAGGACTTTCGGGAAGGAGGGGGGGGGGAACTGCCGGAAAACACATGCTAGCCTTGCCAGTAATCTATTGCCATGGAACAAATGTTCCATGGACGATGCCCCCGGCGCACTGCCAGAATGAATGGCGCGGGCGGCACGCGGGCGCCATTTATGTGACAATTCATCGTACTGTCGGCTCCGTCTTACCTCCTCAGGCTCGCATCCATGACCAGTTCCCCGATTAAAAGCTACCTTCCCTGGGTGGTCGCCACCGCCCTGTTCATGGAGCAACTCGACTCCACCATCGTCAACACCGCCATCCCCGCCATGGCCGCCAGCCTGCATGTGACGCCGCTGAGCCTGAAGGCCGTCGTCACCAGCTACATCCTGAGCCTGGCCGTGTGCATTCCCATCAGCGGATGGATGGCCGACCGCTTCGGCACGCGGCGCGTGTTTTCCGCCGCCGTTGCCATCTTTACCATCGCTTCCATCCTGTGCGGCCTGTCCGTGAATGCGCCGATGCTGGTGGCCGCGCGCCTGCTGCAAGGGGTGGGCGCGGCCATGATGATGCCGGTGGGCCGGCTCACCATCATCCGCACCTTTCCCAAGTCGCAATTGCTCGCGGCCATGAATTTCGTCATCATCCCTGCCCTGATCGGCCCCCTGCTGGGCCCCACGGTGGGCGGGCTGATCGTGCACTGGCTGTCGTGGCGCGAGATTTTCTTCGTCAACGTGCCTGTCGGCCTGGCGGCGCTGTATCTGGCGCACCGCTACATGCCCGACTACTATGGCGATAAGCCGCGTCCGCTGGACCTGATCGGCCTGGTACTGTTCGGCACGGGCATCGCGCTGCTGTCGTGGCTGCTGGAAATCTTCGGCGAACACCGCATCGACGGCACCTCGTTTGCCGTGCTGCTGTTCATTTCCATCAGCCTGCTGGCCGCGTATGCCTGGCATTCGAGCGAAGTGCTGCACCCGCTGCTGCGCCTGACCCTGTTCAAGATCCGCACCTTCCGCGTCTCGGTGGTGGGCGGCTTCGTCACGCGCCTGGGCGTGGGCGGTCTGCCCTTCCTGTTGCCGCTGCTGTACCAGCTGGGCCTGGGCTTGCCCGCCTGGCAGTCGGGCTTGCTGATGATGCCGTCCGCGGCCGCCGCCATGGGCATGAAATTCATTTCCGCGCGCGTGCTGGCCCGCTTCGGCTACCGCCAGGTGCTGATCGTCAACACCGTGCTGATCGGCATCACCATCGCCATGTTTTCGCAGGTGGGCGCGGGCACGCCCCTGTACGTGATTGTCGCCATCAGTCTGTGCATGGGCTTTTTCAATTCGCTGCAGTTTTCCAGCATGAACACCATCGCGTATGCCGACGTCGACAAGAGCGACTCCAGCATGGCCAGCACCATCGCCAGTTCGATGCAGCAACTGTCGATGAGCTTTGGCCTCGCCTTCGGCTCGCTGATCACGGGCTGGTACCTGGGCGACATGCCGCAGTCGGACCGCGCCATGCTCAGTACGGCCCTGCACCACGCCTTCCTCACCCTGGCCGCCCTGACGGTGCTGTCCTCGCTGACCTTCTGGACCCTGCGCCGCGACGATGGCGAAAGCATCAGCAAGGGCACGGACAGCGACGAGGACGATGCGGCCGACGTGAAGGCCCAGGCCGTTGTGCAGACGGAAGTGCAAACCACAAAAAGCTGAGCCACATCAAGCCTGCCGCCAGCGCCGCTGGTGCTTTTGTCCGGCGCTGCTACCGTGACGGCAGGAGGTGCACATGGCGGCCGAACGGCGCTTTGCGTGGAAGGGCACGGACCGCCATGGCAAGGCGGCCGAAGGCGTCTTGCGCGCCGCCGACGCCGGCGCAGCCACGGTCGCGCTAAGACGCCAGGGCATCCTGGCCACCCGGGTGCAGGCTGCGCGCAGCGCGCCGGGCAAGGCCATCACGCGCAAGGATATCGCCCTGTTCACGCGCCAGCTGTCGACCATGATGGCGGCCGGCGTGCCGCTGCTGCACGCCTTCGACATCGCCGGCAAGGGGCACGCCAAACCCGCGATCACCGAGCTGATGCGCGACTTGCGCCACGACATCGAAGCGGGCAGCAGCCTGCAGCAAGCGTTCCGCCAGTTCCCGCTGCTGTTTGACGAGCTGTATTGCAACCTGCTGGCGGCGGGCGAACAGGCCGGCATCGTGCAGGACTTGCTGGCGCGCCTGGCCACGCATCAGGAAAAAGCCATCGCCTTGCGGCGGCAGGTGCGCGGCGCGCTGATGTATCCGCTGGTCATCGTACTCGTCGCCATCGTTGTCACGGCCATCATCATGAGCGTGGTCGTGCCCGCCTTCCGCCAGGTCTTCGACAGCTTCGGCGCGCCCTTGCCGTTGCCCACCCTGGCCGTCATGGGCGTGTCCGCCTTTCTGGTCCGCTACTGGCTGGTCTTGCTGGCAGCGCTCGTGCTCGCTTGCGTGCTGCTGCACCTGGCCTGGCGCCGCTGGCCCGCCTTAAGGCGCAACACGCAACTGCGGGCACTGCGCCTGCCCGTGTTCGGCCCGCTCCTGCGCAAGGCGGCAATCGCCCGCTGGACGCGCACCCTGGCCGCCATGTTCGCCGCCGGCGTGCCGCTGCTCGACTCGCTGGGCCTCGTGGGCGCCGCCTCCGGCCACGCGCTGTACCAGGAAGCGACAGCGCGCATCGAGCGTGAAATCCGCGCCGGCGGCAGCCTGGCCCTGGCCATGGAGCACAGCGGCGTGTTTCCCCCGCTGCTGACGCAACTGGCCCTGATCGGCGAGGAATCGGGCGCGCTCGACGCCATGCTGTCGCGGGCGGCCGAGATCATCGAGGCGGACATCGACGCCACCGTCGCCACCCTGTCGGCCCTGCTGGAACCGGCGCTGATGGTGGTGCTGGGTGTGCTCGTCGGTTCCCTCGTGATCGCCCTGTATTTGCCGATTTTCAAGTTGGGGACCGTGATTTGACTGCGCGCCTGTAGGTTCTCAGTGATGAGACATGATGGAAGCGTTCGATGAGTCAGGACTCGGTGCAACATGCCGTATCACGATGAGCATTCGAAGCCGGGCTTAGATGTGCCGATGCCCAAATCAATGTCGCCAGTCCTCATGCATCTCCAGGGACGGTGTCCGAATCGACTACGTAGCCGCAAGAATGTGGTTCTTACGAGCTACTGAGCAGAGCCATGCCGTCGCCCGGTATTACTTAGACTCACATGGCGCGTTGCCGCTCGCCTACTGGCACCGCCCTGGCATCATCAAATCGAAGCCTCGGGTTCCACGTCCGGAATCGCACAAATCCCTGAGTCAGAAGCCGTGCCGAGGCGCGGCGCTGCCAAGTTCGGTGGATTGCCACCGACACCCGGCATGAAGCCATGCTTGGAATACATCGACCTCTTTATCAAATAATAGCCATTGACTATGCAATAGATGTGCAATATATTAAATGAATAGATAGTAAGTATCGTATATTCATATCAAGATATGGGGCATGAGGTAATCCTCGAGGATGGATATGGCAAATACAGTGGTCTGGTTCACGTACTTGTCGGGGCTTGCACGCGTCTTCTGTGGCGTCGTCAAGTTCAAGAGGCACGTGGCTGCACCTTTCTCGCAAGACATTCTATGAATGGATATTTTGTAGCTGCGGGGGCAACGATCGGCCTGCTCGCCGTCGCACTTCTTACATGGTTGGGCCAGACTTGATTGTTTTGCCCCGCCCCGACATTCCACTCTTCTTTAAATTTCGATCATGCGTACTTCCAAAGCCCAACAAGCCAAAAACCATCGGCTGATCATTCAGACCGCAGTGGACCTGATGACCCAGCATGGGTTTGAGGGCACCACGATGAAGCAGATCGCACGTGCCGCCGACGTGGGTGATGCCACCATCTACAAATACTTCCCGACCAAGGAGAAACTGGTAACCGCCTACTTTCAGCAAGCAATTGCAGACGCAGTGGCGCAGGCCGACAAGACGCAGGGACAGAACGAATTTTCGCTGCAGGAGCGCCTGCAACTGGTGATCGAGAGTCTGCTGGAAGGTTTGCTGGCCGACCGCGAATTTGTGGGTCTGGCGCGCGGCATGGTGCAGCGCGCGCCCACGCTGCTGTTGGGCGAGCAACTACCCGGCAAGCCTTTGCTCCAGCAAACCTTTCTCCAGATGCTGGAGCAGGCCGAGACGACCGGTGAAATCGTGCCTTGCGGCTTCAAGCCCAGCCTGGCCGGACTGTTGGCCGACTATGTGTACGGCGTCATTGCGTACTGGCTGCGCGACACCTCCGAGCAATTTTCCAACACCACGCAAATGGTCGATTTAAGTTTGGGCGTGCTGGTGTTAGCCTTGCGCAGCGGCCTGGTGGACAAGCTGCTGGAGCTGGGCGGTTTCATGGTGCGCAGCCAGCTGGCGCGCCTGATGCAAGACGGCAATGGCTTGCTGGACCTGCTGCAATTGGCCCGCCGCGGCCTGGGCGGGGCACGCTCATGAGGCCCACGACCAGGACGAACAAGGTTTCGCAGTTGCCGCGCACCGGACGTCTTTCGCGTGGCGCGATTGTCGGCATGGCAGTGGCGCGGGCCGGGCTGACCCACCTGGGCCATAAGGCCAAGTCGATGACGCGCGACGATGCGAAAACGGAACAGGCCCGCGTGGCACATGAGGCGGAACTCGGGCGCATCCTGTTTGCCGCGTTGAACCAGCTCAAGGGCACGGCACTCAAAGCCTCGCAGCTGCTCAGCATGGAATTAGGCTTTCTACCCGAGGGCATGCGCCAGGAACTGGCCCGCGCCCACTACCAGGTCACGCCGCTGAACCGCGCGTTGGTGATCAAAGTGATGCGCCAGGAGTTTGGCCAGGATCCGCAAGCCCTGTTCCAGCAATTCGATCCGATCGCCTTTGCCGCCGCCAGTCTGGGTCAGGTCCACGCCGCCATCATGAGCGACGGTATGGCAGTGGCCGTCAAACTACAATACCCCGGAATGGCGGACTCCATTGGCAGCGACATGCGTATGCTGCGCAGCCTGCTGCAAGCCTGGGGGGAACGCTCGGAGATGATGCCCAAAGCCGATATCATCGCGCGCATGATGGATGACATCGAACAGAAACTGGCCGAGGAGCTGGACTATTTGCACGAGGCGCAGACCATGCAATGGTTTGCACAGCATCTCACGCTGCCGGGCCTGGTGATCCCCCAGCCGGTAATGGACCGCACCACACGCCGCGTGCTGACCATGCAGCGCCTGCCGGGAATGCATCTCAACGAATGGTTGCTGACCGAACCCGATCAAGCCGCACGTGATCAGGCTGGTCAGTTGCTGTTTGACGCCTTCTTTCATTGCACCTTTGTGCTGCACCGCTTGCAAGCCGACCCGCATCCGGGCAACTATCTGTTCATGCCGGACGGCCGACTGGGCCTGCTGGACTTTGGCTGCACCCGCACGCTGGACGCTGCCTTTTGCCAAGCGCTCAGCGCGCTTTGGTCGGCACAGTTGCGCACCCCGGCGGACCACAGTGCCATGCATCAGGCCTATCGGGACTTGGGCCTGATTGGGCCGAATCTGAATGAGCAGGACTTTTGCCAGCAACTGCTGCCGGCAATGGCCGAGCGGCATGCCTGGCAGAAGTTGCCGTTTACCGTGGCGGTGTATGACTTTGCGCAACACCCGCCATACCCACGTCCATCAGCCGAGCATCAGCGCCAGGCACTTCAGCACCTGCAGTCCTTGCCGGAGGAACTGCCCTACGTAGACCGGGCCTATTTAGGTCTGATCCAGCTTCTCAAAACCCTCGGTGCACGTGTGCGCACCGCCAACGCCTGGATTCGTTAAATGCATACCACGTTTCAGCATCCGCGATGCGCGGTCTTCATCATGCCTGGCAGCAGCCGTGCCGCGCTTGCGCAGTATCGCCACCGCAGTTCAATCACCCACCTTGAAACCACCAAGCCTATCGGCAACGCTCTCGAAAAGGAAAAACATGTCCAAGTCTGCGTATAGCGCCAAAGTATTTGCCATCTACTTGTTCGTCGTTGGGCCCGTGTTAGTCGTCGCACCGAACTTCTTGCTGTCGATCTTACAAATGCCGCCAACCTCCGAGGTCTGGATTCATTTGCTTGGCGTTATTGTATCCATGATTGGCGTCTATGCGTGGGTCGCAGCCAAGCACGAAAACAAGCCGTTTCTGGTAGCGTCGGTATACACGCGCCTCTTCGTGTTCGCGGCCTTCACGACCTTCGCTGCCATTGGCCTTGCCAGCCCAATGATCGTTTTTTTCGGCGTCGCAGATCTGCTTGGAGGAATGTGGACCTACTTCGCACTGAAAGCCGACGCGCAGTCGGCAAGAACTGTCCTGGCGGGCCAGCACTGAAGCCCGTCCAATCAGGAAAAGAAGTTCCTCCCAAACAGATATTTGACGGACTTAGTCACAACTGCGGACGCAAAAAAAAGTGGTGCTCGTCCGTGGTCTCATTTTGAATCAACGCAAACGGCGGAGCGCAACATGAAGAAAATAGTCATCGTGATTTTTGATCATTTCACCGATTTGGATTTGTTCTTGATGTGGGACATCCTCGGGAGGAATAAGACGGATTGGCAAGTGAAGATATTGGGAACAAAGGAAGCGCATCAATCCGCAAACGGTCTGATTATCAAGACCCACGGGTGCATCAGCGAAGCGAATGACGCAGACCTTGTCTTGTTTTCCAGCGGTAAAGTTGGCGTGAAAGGCGCTATCGCCGACCAGGATTTCATGCGTGCATTTTCCCTGAATCCAGATACGCAGCT
Organism: Janthinobacterium sp. FW305-128; assembly: GCF_020858135.1. NCBI lineage: Bacteria > Pseudomonadati > Pseudomonadota > Betaproteobacteria > Burkholderiales > Oxalobacteraceae > Janthinobacterium > Janthinobacterium sp. FW305-128. The sequence goes on from NZ_JACYMK010000012.1 coordinate 21,243, forward strand.
CATCGGATCGATCTGTGCCGGCTCCTTCATTCTTGCCAAGTTGGGTCTGCTGGCAAAGGGGCCAGCCACGACGCATCCCGATGCCAAAGAGGAACTGCAAGCCCTGGGAATTGAGGTTCTCGATTTGCCCCTGGTATGCAAAGGAAATGTGGCGACCGCAGGCGGCTGTTTGTCTGCAGTGTATCTGATCGGTTGGGCCGTTGAGGCCTGGTTCGGCCGGGACAAACGTAAAGAAACACTCAGAGAACTTATTCCGGCCGGCCAAAGCGCAATCTATGAACGACTAATTGATACGAGTATCCGAGACGCCATTGCCGCGAAAGCAGGCGTTGGCGCAATATTAGACGGAGCTTGCCGGCCCATGTAACCACGGTGCAAGCACTTCATCCGCCAGTGCACGTTTGCAAACTTGGAATGCGCGCCAATCAAAACAACCGCAGTCCGACCGTCACTCACTTTACAGAGAGCGTTTTATTCATGACAAACGAAGCAAACAAAGTCTTCCTCATTGCCGCACCGGCAGCAGCCATGTCGGCGTCAGGATTGACGCGCATTGATTTCTCCGACGGCTATTCCGGTCAGGGGGATCGAACCTACGTGGACGCCGAACAAGCGGGGCGCGCCGTGTTCGCTGAACCGCATCGCATGCTCACCTGGCTCATTATTCTGCGCAACGGAATCGTCGCACCGTTGGGACTAAAGAAAAGTATTAGCTTTAGCGATCGCGGGCTGGGCAAGATTGGCATGTTTCCGATTATTTCAAGTACGGGCACTGAAGTCGTCGTCGGTGGTGACGACAAGCATCTGGATTTTCGGATCTGGATAAGCATTCAACCGAGTCTGAAAGGATCGGAAGTGACGATTTCAACCTTGGTTAAAATAAACAATCTCTTGGGAAGAGTTTATTTGTTTATCATCATGCCGTTTCATAAGCTCCTGACTCGCTCGCTGTTGGCGCGCGCGGTCAACCGGCGCGACAAGGTGCACCGTAAGCCAGAAAGGTGACCTCATTGTTGCCGCCAACCGAATATTGACCATCTAAAGGCGGCGCAGGAGTTTCCAGCGTCCGGTTTGCGGGACAGCCTCCGCAAGCCGGGTGACAAACCCACACATCGGTGAGCGACTGGAAGAATTCGATCCACGCGAAAACTACCGCCGCCATGCTGGCCCGACGTCATCCCTCGACCAGAACCCTGCGCAAAACATCCCCATGCGCCGGCAGATGTTTTACACTGCGGCAGTGCCAAGCAATGTTTGCGCGGCAATATCACCACCTCAGACAACTCCACCATGCTGCAAGATACCCTGCTGTTCGCCGCGCCCGGCAATTTGCCCGTCACCCTCGTCGCCGCCCTGTTCGGCCTGATCGTCGGCAGCTTCCTCAACGTGGTGATCCACCGCGTGCCGAAAATGATGGAGCGCGACTCCGCTAATTATGTGGCGGAAGAAAGCGGCTTGCCCTTGCCGCACACGGACCGCTACAACCTGATGCTGCCGCACTCAAACTGCACCGCTTGCGGCCACCGCATCACGGCCAAGGAAAACATCCCCGTCATCAGCTACCTGCTGCTGCGCGGCAAATGCAGCGCCTGCAAGGCGCCCATCTCCGTGCGCTATCCGCTGGTGGAGCTGCTGACGGGCGCGCTGTCGGCCCTGTTGATCTGGCATTTCGGCAGCGGCTGGACGGGCCTGGCCACGCTCGTGTTTGCCTGGCTGCTGATCGCCATGACCTTCATCGACGCCGACACGCAAATGCTGCCCGACGACCTGACCTTCCCCCTGCTGTGGGCCGGCTTGCTGGTCAACATCAACGGAACTTTCGTGCCGCTGCAGGACGCCGTCATCGGCGCGGCCGCCGGTTATCTGGCCCTGTGGGCCGTGTACTGGGCCTTCAAGCTGGCGACAGGCAAGGAGGGAATGGGCTATGGTGACTTCAAATTGCTGGCGGCGCTCGGTGCGTGGCTGGGCTGGACCATGTTGCCGACGATCATATTGTTGTCGTCGGTGGTGGGCGCCGTGGTCGGCATCGGCCTGATCGTGTTTGCCAAGCGGGGGCGCGACAAGCCGATTCCCTTCGGCCCCTATCTGGCGGCGGCGGGTCTGATTGCGCTGCTGTACGGCACGCCCCTGTCGCGCCTCACGCTGGGCCTGACCAGCTGACCAGCCCCTTATGGATACACACATGCAATTACAAAACGCCCCCTATTTCAGCGTCGGCCTCACCGGCGGCATCGGTTGCGGCAAGAGCACGGTGGCCGACCTGTTCGCCGCGCGCGGCGCCTCCATCGTCGACACCGATCAGATCGCACACAGCCTGACGGCGCCGAATGGCGCGGCCATGCCAGCCCTGGTGGCGGAATTTGGCCCCGGCTACGCCGATGCGCGCGGCGCCCTCGACCGTACAAAAATGCGCAACCTCGTGTTTTCCGACGCCGCCGCCAAGGCCAGACTGGAAGCCATCCTGCACCCGCGCATCCGCCAGGCGACCCTGGAGGCGGCCGCCGCAGCAACGGGCAGCTATGTGATCTTTGCCGTGCCCCTGCTGGTCGAGTCCGGCGGCTGGGTGGAGCGGGTCAACCGCGTACTGGTCATCGATTGCCAGGAAAGCCTGCAAGTGTCGCGCGTGATGGCGCGCAATGGCTTATCGGAAGAACAAGTCAAAGCCATCATGGCCACGCAGGCCACGCGCGCCATGCGCCTGGCGGCGGCGGACGATGTGATCGACAATAATGGCGATTTGGCGGCCCTAGCGTCGCAGATTGCCCAGTTGCACGATTTATATCTGGCATTTTCAAAAAGAATGGCTGGAATCGGGCCGCAACGTTTGTAATTTGTCGACGCTTGGTTCAAAATCACGGGATTGTTTGCAGGTCCTTACTTAAGGGAATTATTTTGATTGTCTACGAATACCCTTTCAACGAACGCATACGTACCTTGTTGCGGCTGGAAGACCTGTACGACAAATTCAAGTTCTTCATCCAGCAAGAGCATGCAATGCAACATCATGTTGCCTTGGCAACTATTTTCGATATGCTTGAAGTGGCCGGCCGCGCCGACCTGAAGTCGGACCTGCTGCAGGAACTCGAGCGCCAGCGCCAGAGCCTGCTGGGCTACCGCAGCAATCCGAACGTGGAGCCGGAAACCCTGGACGCCATCCTCGGCGAACTCGACAGTGTCAGCGGCGCCCTGGTGGCGGCGCAAGGCAAGACGGGCCAGAATATCCGCGACAATGAATGGCTGATGAGCATCCGCGGCCGCACCATCATCCCGGGTGGCGCCTGCGAATTCGACTTGCCGTCGTACTTTGCCTGGCAAAAACGCAGCTGCGAGCAGCGCCTGACCGATATCCACGCGTGGTTCGCCCCGCTGGCGCCCCTGTTCGACGCGCTGGCCCTGGTCTTGCGCCTGCTGCGCGATTCCGGCGGCCCAGTGAAACTGATCGCCAATGGCGGCAGCTACCAGCAAATGCTGCAAGGCAAGGTGTATCAGATGCTGCGCCTGAGCCTCGATGAAAACAGCGGCGCCATCCCGGAAATTTCCGCCAACAAATACATGCTGTGGGTACGCTTCACTACACAGGGCGGCGACTTGAAACCCAAGCCGCTGGAAGAAGATGTACCATTCGAGCTCACGCTCTGTAATTTTTAACTGTTACTTATTTGCCCCATCATGACCGTCGTTAACTGCCCTACCTGTGCCGCCAAAGTCGAATGGACTGAAGCCAATAAATACCGCCCCTTCTGCTCGGAACGCTGCAAGCAGATCGACCTGGGCGCCTGGGCCGAAGAGAAATACACGATCCCCGCCGCCGACCCGTTCGAAGATCCCCTGGCGGACGAAGACAACAAGCCCCAGTAAGCTTCATTTGAATGGATTTTCCAGGCGCAGCCCCTGCGCCGCAAAACTGTCGAGCCTGCCGCTGACCACCGTCAAGCCATAGGCAATACCCATCGCCGCGATCTGCCCATCGACGCCATGCGCGTGACTACGGCCATGCAGACGCGCGCACACGAGCGCGCAATCGAGGTCGAATTCCAGCAGCCGCGGCGCATATTCCGCCAGCACGGCTTCCAGCCAGCCCTCCAGCGCCAGTGCTTCCAGCGCCGCTTCGCGCCGCCAGCTGCACTGTATGCCTGCGCGCAATTGCGCGATCACCTGCACCGGCACATAGCGCATCTCCGGCGCTACCCGCTCGAAAAAGGCAGACACGCCCGCCGGCGCAGCGCTGCCCTTGCGCGCGGCAACGATCACATCCGTATCGACCAGATAAGCGGGCATAGGCATGGCGCATCAGGGGCGGCGCTCGAAATCCGCGTCCAGGCCCACGTCGGGCATGCCGCGCAAAATATCGTCGAGCGGGCGCTTCGGCAAGGGCCGCAAGGCGCTGCGCAGGATGTCGCGGTGCTCGTCTTCGATGCTGCGCCCATGCGCGCGGGCACGCTTGTGCAAGGCGGCAATCAGCAATTCATCGGTATCGGTAAAGGTCAGTGTCAGCGGCATGCGAGACTCCCCCGGTGCTTGATGAAAGCACTGTAGCGCAAAGCGCGCGCGATACAAGGAAAGTCACAGCAAAGCTTGCGCCAGCACGCAGCATGGTGCTGCCCGCCGGCACAAGTGGAGATCAGGCAGGTATCAGGGATTCCCGGCGTACCGCGTCGAGCCATTCCAGCAGGGGAATGGTGGCCGGCAGCAAGGGTTCCACGCCCACCGTGCCCTGCCAGGCGAACGCCTGCCCTTCCAGGCTTTGCGGCTCGCCGCGCCAGTTGCGGCTGATATAGAAATGCAGGCGCACATGGGCGTGCGGATACACATATTCGACGCCGCACCAGGCTTCGGCGCTGTCGATGTATAAACCCAGCTCCTCGACAAACTCGCGCTTCAAGGCGTCCAAAATGGCTTCGCCTGGCTCAACTTTACCGCCAGGAAATTCCCAATAGCCATCATATGGCTTGCCGGCCGGACGCTGGCCCAGCAGCACGTCGCCATTCGGCTTCATCAGGATGCCGACGGCCACATCGACCGGTTTCACTTTCATCTCGCTCATTGCGGCAACTTTCCCGCAGGTAGTTTCCCAGCATAATCGCGCGCAAATTGCCAGGCCACCCGGCCCGAACGCGAACCGCGCTGCAAGGCCCAGCGCAGGGCGTCGCCGCGCGCTTGCGCGATCTGTTCCGGCGTGCAGCCGAACGAAGCGAGCCAGTGCGCCGCGATGTCGAGATAATCGTCCTGCTTGAACGGGTAGAACGACAGCCACAGGCCGAAGCGCTCGGACAGCGAGATTTTCTCTTCCACCGTCTCGCCCGGATGCAAATCGCCATCGTCGTCCGTCTTGTAGCTGCTGTTGTCCGACATGCGTTCGGGCATCAGGTGACGGCGGTTCGAGGTGGCGTAGATCAGCACATTGTCCGATTGCGCGGCGATGCTGCCGTCGAGCGCCACTTTCAGCGCCTTGTAGCCGCTTTCTCCCTCTTCGAACGACAGGTCATCGCAAAAAATGATGAAGCGCTCGGGACGCGCCGCCACCAGGTCGACGATGTCGGGCAAGTCGGCCAGGTCCGCCTTGTCCACTTCGATCAGACGCAGGCCCTGGCCGGCGAACTGGTTCAGGCATGCCTTGATCAGCGACGACTTGCCCGTGCCGCGCGCGCCCGTCAGCAGCACGTTGTTGGCGGGACGGCTGGCAACGAACTGGCGCGTATTCTGCTCGATCTGCGCTTTTTGCGTGCCGATGTTATGCAAGTCATCCAACGCGATGTTCGACACATGCGCCACCGCCTGCAGATGGCTGGCGGCACCCTGCCGCCGGCGCCAGCGGAAGGCAAAGCTGTTCCAGTCGGTCGCCGGCAAGGCCGGCGGCAAGATCGACTCCAGGCGCGCCAGTACCCGCTCGGTGCGGATCAGGAATTGATCGAGGGCGGTCATGAGCGGTAGTCGGCGTTGATCGACACGTAGTCATGCGACAAGTCGCACGTCCACAGGGTAGCCGTGGCATCGCCGCGCGCCAGCTTGACGCGGATGGTGATTTCGCTTTGCTGCATCACGCGCTGGCCATCCTGCTCCTGGTAATCGGGGTTGCGGCCGCCATTCTTGGCCACCCACACGTCGTCCAGGTACAGGTTCAACTGGCCCACGTCCAGGTCGTCCACGCCCGCGTAGCCGATGGCGGCCAGGATGCGGCCCAGGTTCGGGTCGGAGGCGAAGAAGGCCGTTTTCACCAGCGGCGAATGGGCGATGGAATAGGCGATCTTGCGGCACTCTTCCACGTTGCGGCCGTCCTCCACGGTCACGGTCATGAACTTGGTCGCGCCTTCGCCATCGCGCACGATGGCTTGTGCCAGGAAGGTCGACAGTTCGGTGACGGCGGCGGCCAGTTCCGCATAGTGCGGCGAATCGATGGAATCGATGACCAGGCTGCCGGCACCCGTAGCGACCAGCATGAACGAGTCATTGGTGGACGTGTCGCCATCGATGGTGATGCAGTTGAACGATTTGTCGGCCGCCTGCTTCACCAGCTGGTCCAGCACGGGTTGCGCCACGGTGGCGTCAAACGCGAGGAAACCCAGCATGGTGGCCATGTTCGGCTTGATCATGCCGGCGCCCTTGCTGATGCCCGTCAGGGTCACCGTGTGGCCACCGATGGTGACCGTGCGCGAACCGGCTTTCGGCTGCGTGTCGGTGGTCATGATGGCTTCGGCGGCCGAGAACCAGTTATCCGAAGTCAGCGCGGCCACGGCTTGCGGCAAGCCGGCGACCAGACGCTGCACGGGCAGCGGCTCGAGGATCACGCCGGTGGAAAACGGCAGGATTTGCTGCGGCGTGCAGCCCAGCAGCTCGGCCAGCGCGGCGCAGCTGGCCTGCGCGTCGGCCAGGCCCGATTCGCCCGTGCCCGCATTCGCGTTGCCCGTGTTGACCAGCAGCGCGCGGATCGGCGCGGCGCCGGCCGTCACTGCCGCCAGGTTGGCCTTCGAGATTTGCACGGGCGCGGCGCAGAAGCGGTTCAGGGTAAACACGCCGGCCACGGTGGCCGTCGGCGCCAGTTTCAATACCAGCAAATCCTTGCGGTTGGGTTTCTTGATGCCGGCTTCGGCAACACCGATTTCAATGCCGGCGACGGCTTTCAAGTCGGCGGCGACGGGCTTGGGAGAATTGACGGCCATATGAGTTCTTCTGCGAGGGAAAAGGGAAGCGCTATTGTAGCGCCTTCGCGGCGCGGGTGAACATGCGGCAAGTGAATAGTCGCGCCAGCCACGGCAGCGTCGAGACGGGCCGGTGGTGCGGCCAGGCTTGCGATTTATCAGAACCATGCCGCCTGGCGGCGCTAAGGTATGGGAATGGGCGATGGCGAGTCTTGCAATCGCACCGTCCAGGGAAGGATGTCATGATGCAGGGGCGGTCAAACCGGATGCAGCGCAGCGCTTCAGACCTGTCGTGCCTGTTGCGCCCGCTATCCCTGCTTTGCCTGCTGGCCTCATTGACAGCCTGTACGGTGCCGCGTGGCCCGGCAGATGGCGCCAGCATCCACGTCACCGAACAGGCATCCGAAGCGCCGCCTGCCCCGCCGCCGCCACCACCGCCCGCTCCTGCCGCGGCAGCGCCTCACGCGCCAGCCACTACCGCAGGGCGGCGGCCACCGTTTGCCAGCCCGGGGAGCAGCGCATGGTCGGGCACGGGCGGCCTGCTCGGCAACCTCGGCAAGCTGTTCGGCAGCATCGGCAGCGGTGGCACGCCGAGATCCGACAACGATGCGCCGCCGCCCGGCGCCACGCACGTCACCGTGTATTACGCCACCGACAGGAAATACCAGCCCGGCAGCCGCAATTATGGCTGGCAGCCCAACCGCGTGGCGCCCTACCTGAGCTATGGCAGCGTCGTCGTGAGCATCCCGGAGAAAAGAGCGCCGGGCGAGCTGCCGCTGCCGCCCTGGTACGCCATCCTTGCCAGCGACAATGCGCAAAAATATGTGCTGATCAAGGAAACCACGCGCCTGTCGCGCGCGGATTTTCTCGCCGCCGTCAAGGCCAGGATACGGGCCGCCCCGGAACGGCACGCCGCCTTCATCTACATCCATGGCTACAGCAACTCGTTTGACGACGCCGCCCGGCGCACGGCGCAGATGGCGGTCGACCTCGACATCGGCGCCCTGCCCGTGTTCTACAGCTGGCCATCGAAAGGCACCCTGGCCGGCTATGAGTTCGATGAAAATGCCGCCGAATGGACGCAGGCGCACCTGCAGGCCTTCCTGGCCGACTTCGCCGAGCACTCTTTCGCCACGGATATCTACATCATCGCCCACAGCATGGGCAACCGCCCGATGACCGTGGCCCTGGCCAACCTGCTGGAAAAGCGCCCCGAGCTGCGGCCCCTGTTCAAGCAGGTCGTGCTGGCGGCGCCGGACATCAATGCCGACATCTTCCGCGAGCAGATCGCTCCCCGTTTTGCCAGCCTCAAGCTTCCCGCCACCTTGTACGCGTCCGCGAACGACAAAGCCATCCGTGCTTCCTACAATTTTGCCGACTGGGACAGGATAGGCGACATCCGCGGCCCCGTCGTCGGCATCCCCGGCATGGAACTCGTCGATGCCTCGGCCGTCATCATGAATTTCATGGGACACGATTACTTCGCCAGCAACCGCGTCCTGCTGACCGATATCGCCACCATGATCAAGACGGGGCAACGGGCAAAGAACCGCGGCGGCTTGAAAGGCATTCCCTCGCAAGCGCCGCAATACTGGGCCTTTCCCTGAGCCACAGGCCACGCGCGGCTGAAAAAAAACGGAGACCGCAGTCTCCGTTTTTTGTTCACACTGACAAACCGCGCTTAAGCCAGCTTGCCGTGGCAAGCCTTGTACTTCTTGCCGCTGCCGCAAGGGCATGGGTCGTTGCGGCCGACCTTGACGCCCATGCTCACGCTCATGTCGTCGACATACTGATCGTTGCTGTCGCCAGCCGTCGGCACCAGCAGTTCTTCCGGCGCCGCGTTCGGGTCGAATTCGGCGTGCTGGTAGTGCACGTTTTCCACGTGCGACTGCTGCATCGCCTGTTCGGCCGCATCGACTTCTTCGCGCGACTGGATACGCACCGTCATCACGTGTTTCGTGACGTCGTTCTTGATCATGTCGAGCATCTGGCCAAACAGTTCAAACGCTTCGCGCTTGTATTCCTGTTTCGGGTTCTTCTGCGCATAACCGCGCAGGTGAATACCCTGGCGCAGGTGATCGAGCGCCGCCAGGTGTTCACGCCAGTGGCTGTCCACGCTTTGCAGCATGACATTGCGCTCGAAGCCGCCAAACGATTCCTTGCCGACGATATCGATCTTCGACTGGTACACGGCATCGGCCGCGGCCAGCACTTTTTCCAGGATCTCTTCGTCCGTCAGGGTCGAATCGGCTTCCAGCATTTGCTGCAGCGGCAAGTCGAGCTGCCATTCGCTGGCCAGGGTGTTTTCCAGGCCCTTGATATCCCACTGCTCTTCCACCGATTCGCGCGGCACGTATTCGTGCACCAGGTCCGTGAACACGCCATGGCGCAGCGAGCCGATCATCTCGGAAATATCGGTCGTTTCCAGCAGCTCGTTACGCTGCTGGTAGATGACCTTGCGCTGGTCGTTGGCGACGTCATCGTATTCCAGCAATTGCTTGCGGATGTCGAAGTTGCGCGCTTCGACCTTGCGCTGGGCCGACTCGATCGAACGCGAGACGATGCCTGCCTCGATCGGTTCGCCTTCCGGCATTTTCAAACGGTCCATCACGGCGCGCACGCGGTCGCCGGCGAAGATGCGCAGCAGCGCGTCGTCGAGCGACAGGTAGAAGCGCGAGGAACCCGGATCGCCCTGGCGGCCGGCACGGCCACGCAACTGATTGTCGACGCGGCGCGATTCGTGGCGTTCGGTGCCGATGATGTGCAAGCCGCCCGCATTGACCACGTGGTCGTGCAGCGACTGCCACTCATCGCGCAAGGTCTGCGACTGGGCTGCCTTGTCGGCGTCGCTCAGCTCAGCATTGGCTTCGATGAACTTGATCTGGTTTTCGACGTTACCGCCCAACACGATGTCCGTACCGCGGCCTGCCATGTTGGTGGCGATGGTGATGGCTTTCGGACGGCCTGCCTGGGCGATGATTTCCGCTTCGCGCGCATGCTGCTTCGCGTTCAGCACGTTGTGCGGCAAGCCGGCCTTGGTCAGGATGCCCGACAGCAGTTCCGAGTTCTCGATCGAGGTCGTACCCACCAGCACGGGCTGGCCGCGCTCGTAGCAGTCGCGGATGTCGTTCAACATCGCGTTGTATTTTTCCGCCGACGATTTGTAGACCTGATCCTGGCGGTCCTTGCGCTGCAGCGGACGGTTTTGCGGAATCACGACCGTTTCCAGGCCGTAGATTTCCTGGAATTCGTACGCTTCCGTATCGGCGGTACCGGTCATGCCGGCCAGCTTGGCGTACATGCGGAAGTAGTTCTGGAAGGTGATCGAGGCCAGGGTCTGGTTCTCGTTCTGGATCTTGACGCCTTCCTTCGCTTCGACGGCCTGGTGCAGGCCGTCGGACCAGCGGCGGCCCGTCATCAGACGGCCCGTGAATTCATCGACGATCACCACTTCATTGTTCTGCACCACATAGTGCTGATCCTTGAAGTACAGCGCATGCGCGCGCAGGGCCGCATACAGGTGGTGCACGAGGGTGATGTTGGCCGAATCGTACAGCGACGCGCCTTCCGGCAGCAGGCCCATCTCCATCAGGATGCCTTCGGCCTTTTCGTGGCCCGCTTCCGTCAGCAGCACCTGGTGCGCTTTTTCATCCTTGGTGTAGTCGCCCGGCACTTCAACCTTGCCCTTGCCGTCCGGCGTTTCTTCGCCGATCTGCAGGGTCAGGCGCGCAGGCAGTTCATTGATCTTGTGATACAGGTCCGTGTGGTTCTCGGCCTGGCCCGAAATGATCAGCGGCGTACGCGCTTCATCGATCAGGATCGAGTCGACTTCATCGACGATGCCGAAGTTCAGGCTGCGCTGCACGCGCTCGCGCGCTTCGTAGACCATATTGTCGCGCAAGAAGTCGAAACCGAATTCATTGTTCGTGCCGTACGTGATGTCGGAGTTGTACGCCTGCTGTTTGGCGCTGTGCTCCATCTGCGACATGTTCACGCCCGTCGACAGGCCCAGCCATGCATACAGGCGGCCCATGGTCTCGGCATCGCGCTGCGCCAGGTAGTCGTTGACGGTGACGATATGCACGCCCTTGCCCGACAAGGCATTCAGGTAGGCTGGCAAGGTTGCCATCAGGGTCTTGCCCTCGCCCGTGCCCATTTCCGCGATCTTACCGAAATGCAAGACCATGCCGCCGATCATCTGCACATCGAAATGGCGCATGCGCAGGACGCGCTTGCTGGCCTCGCGGCAAACGGCAAAGGCTTCCGGCAACAAGGCATCGAGCGATTCGCCAGCGGCGATGCGTTCCTTGAAGGCAGGCGTTTTCGCTTGCAGCTCGGCATCCGACAGCTTTTCGATGGCCGGCTCGAGCGCATTGATCTCGCGTACCGTTTTTTGGTATTGCTTGAGCAGCCGCTGGTTGCGGCTACCGAAAATCTGGGTCAGTAATGACATGCTTGAATTCTTGAAAAAACGCCGTTAAAAAAAGCTCGGTAGGGAACAACGAGGTAGTAATCGCGTCACCGCACGGAGTTCGACTATGGCAAAAGACGATGATTTTATCATGCGTTCCCGCCAAGGTTGGGGTAATGCACCATATAACAATAGCTTAATGACAAACAAATGGCAGAAATTGCGGACATTTCCCATACTGTAAGGCAATACGGCCTGCCCGCCTGCGCCGCACCCGCCGCCGCACTCGTCATGCGCGGGCGAGTGTGCTATGTTTCGGCCATGCGAACTCCCACTTATTCTTCGGCGCCGCGCCGCGGCTACGGCTTTGCCCGTTCCGGCCCGGCCGCGACGGGGGCAACCGATTTTCTGCGCGGCAACGCGACGATGGCTTCCCTGATGCCCACCGTCACGCGCCTGGCCGCCCTGCAGAAAGATTGCGCCAAGGCTTTGCCGGCGATGTTCGAGCATTGCGACATCCTGCAATTCGAAGGCGGGCAGCTGGTGCTGGCCACGCCGAACGCGGCACTGGCGGCCAAGCTCAAGCAGCAATTGCCGAAACTGCAAGGGGAACTGGAAAGAAAGGGCTGGCAAATTTCAGGCATCAAGCTGAAAGTGCAAGTCATCAAGAGCATCGCGCCCATCGTGCATACGCGGGCACTGGTCTTGCCGGAAAAGGCCATGTCGGCCCTGGAAGAGCTGAGCACGGCATTGCCGCCATCGAAGCAGAACGAGCAGTTGATCGCGGCGCTGCGCAATATGGTGCGCCACCACCGCGAACCTAAAGATTAGCAACGCCAGGCGGCAGCACGTAGGTCGGGTTAGGCCCTTCGGGCCGTAATCCGACAACATTGTTGGCGCCTGCGGGATTGTCGGATTACGGCCTGCGGGCTAATCCGACCTACGTCAACGACCACTCGCGCTCCATCTGCCGCAAATACGACTGCGGCGCCGCCTCGTTGGTATCGAACGAGACGATTTCATACGATTCCGGCTGTTCCAGCAGCGCCAGCAGCAGCTGGTTGTTCAGCGCGTGGCCGGACTTGTGCGCCGTGTAATACGCGAGCAACGGGTGGCCCACGAGGTACAGGTCGCCGATGGCGTCGAGGATTTTATGACGCACGAACTCGTCCTCATAGCGCAAGCCATCGGCGTTGAGGATGCGGTACTCGTCCATCACGATGGCGTTTTCCAGCGAACCGCCACGGGCCAGGCCCATGCCGCGCAAGCTTTCCACGTCTTGCATGAAACCGAAGGTACGCGCGCGCGCCACGTCGTGCACGTAGGACACGTCGCCGAAATCGACGGAAGCGCGCTGCATCGTGCCATCGACGGCAGGATGGTTGAATTCGATGAAGAAATCGAGCTTGAAGCCGTCGTACGGCGACAGGCGCGCCCATTTTTCCGCGTCGCCCTTGCCTTGACGCACTTCCACGGGCTTGATGACCTTGATGAATTTCTTCGGCGCCTGCTGCTCTTCCACCCCGGCTTGCTGCAGCAGGTAGACGAAGGACGAGGCGGAACCGTCCATGATGGGAATTTCTTCCGCATTCACGTCGATCACCATATTGTCGATGCCCAGGCCGGCTGCGGCCGACATCAGGTGTTCCACCGTGGAAACCCTGGCGCCGTCCTTGATCAGTACGGACGCCATGCGCGTATCGCCTACGGCCATGGCGCTGGCGGGAAACTCGACGATGGGATCGAGGTCGATGCGGCGAAACACGATGCCCGTGTCGATCGCGGCGGGACGCAGAATCAGCTCGACCTTGGTGCCGGAGTGCAAACCGACACCGATGGTGCGGACCTGTTGTTTGATGGTGCGTTGTTTTAACATCTGTCGATTATATCTATTTGCCGGATTTTCGTTGCGGTGCGGCATGGCTCACGCCAGAAATACCACAACCGTTCCTCACGGATGTTCGCTTTCCGCATGCACGGCTTCGCGCCGCACCAGGTAAATGCCGCTGCCGATGATGATGGCCGCGCCGATCAAGGTGTATTCGTCGGGCAAGGCGCGCCACAGCATCCAGTCCAGGGCCATGCCCCAGGCCAGGGCCGAGTATTCGAATGGCGCCACGCTCGATGCCTTGCCAAAACGAAAAGCTTCCGTGATGGCCAGCTGGCCCAGGAAGCCGCTCAGCGACAAGCCGGCCAGCAGCCACCAGTCTTCGCGGCGGATGCTCACCCATTCATGCGCCGACAAGGCCACGCCGCCGGCGGCCATCATCACCATCAGCCAGAAGACCATGCTTTCGCTGGCATCCGTGCGGCTCAGGATGCGGCCAGTGACGGCGGAAATGGCGTAACAGGCGGCCGAGCCCAGCACGGCCAGCCCGGCCAGCGAAAAGAAGCCCGAACCGTCGGGACGCAGCGCCACCAGCACGCCCAGCAGACCCACGGCGATGGCGCACCAGCGCGCGAAGTCGACTTTTTCCTTCAAGATAAAAACCGACAGCACCGTGATCAGCAAGGGCGCAACAAAAAACAGCGCATACGTCTCGGCCAGCGACATGCGCTTCAAGCCATACGCGAACAGGGTAATCATCAACACGCCCAGCGCGCCGCGCAGCAAGTGCAGCGGCCAGCGCACCTTCAGCACATTCTTGAACGCGCCCCGGTACAGCAGGTACAGGCAAACGAGCGGCAAGGACGACAGGGCGCGCAAGGCCGTCACCTGCATGGGCGGATAGTGGGCGGACAACAGCTTCATGGCCGTGTCCATCAGGGAAAACATGGCGACGGCGACCAGCATCACATAGATGCTGCGCAGGTTAGGATTGCGGGGTATCAGGACAGACTCCTGGCGAAAGAGCGGGACCGTCATCATGGCGACGGCCGGAGCCAGGACAGCATGGTCTGGAAAGGCAGGGCCAGGCGGTCCGCCCGATTATAGCAAGCGGGGCCGTTTTGCCTTATGACACAGGCAACAGCATCACCAGTTTCAATTCATGCTGGCGCGCCAGGTGCAAGGTGACCTGGTTGAAGCTGAGCGCCCCCTGTTGCGCATGCTGGAAGCGGCGCAAGCCGCCATCGCGGCCCTGCACCTGCTGCGCGCCCCACCACAGGCGAAATTCAGGGCTGGCATCGGCCAGCTCCGCGATCAGGCCGGCCAGCGGCGCCTGATCCGCCTGGCGTCCGATATCGGCACGAAACTCCGCCACCAGCCGCCGCGCCCGCTCGGGCCAGCCGACGATCAGGTCGCGCGCGCCAGGCTCCAGGAACATGAAGCGCAGCTGGTTCGGCGCGTCCCCGTCGCCATGCAGCCAGCCCGTGAACAAGGCGGACGCCGCTCCGTTCCACGCCACGGCGCTCCATTCGCGGTCGAGGATGTAGGCGGGCGCGTCGATGGCGGCGACGATGGCGGCCAGCTCGGTGCTGGCAGGCCCGCCGCCCTCGCCTGTGCCATGGCTGGGGTCATGCTTGTCGGCCACCTCGAACAGATAGGCGCGCTCGGCCGCGCTCAGCTGCAGTACCTGCGCCAGGCGAGAAAGCATCTTGGCCGACGCCGACACGGGCCGCCCCTGCTCCAGCCACGTCAGCCAGGTGGGACTGACGTCGCACAGCTGCGCCAGCTCTTCGCGCCGCAAGCCGGGCGTGCGCCGACGCCCGCCACCGGGCAAGCCAGCCATGGCGGGGGTGACGGCTTCGCGCCGGGCGCGGATGAATTCAGCGAGCTTGTTCGACATGGCACAGATGCATGGTAGTGGATATACCAGTATAAGTTATGGTCTTGTTACAGGATAATTTTATCCCTATTCTGCAGGAACTCACCCATCAACAGGAGAAAACCATGCAGCAGCACGATGTCGTTACCGAACAGTTTGGCAAGACAGCCCATGCCTACCTGAGCAGCGCGGTGCACGCGCAAGGCGCCGACCTGGTGCTGATGCAGGAATGCGCACGCCGCCACGGCCGGCCGGCCGTGCTGGACCTGGGCTGCGGCGCCGGCCACGCCAGCTTTGCCGTCGCCCCCGTGGCGCAATCGGTGGTCGCCTATGATCTGGCGCAGCCCATGCTCAACGTGGTGGACCACGCCAGGGCGCAGCGCGGCTTGCACAATATCCGCACGCAACAGGGCGACGTCGCGCATCTGCCGTTTGCCGACGCCAGCTTCGACATGGTCGTCACGCGCTTTTCCGCGCACCACTGGAACGACGTGGCGGGCGCCCTGGCCGAAGCGTGGCGCGTGCTGCGCCCGAACGGCACGTTATTGGTGGTCGATATCGTGGCGCCCAAGACGGCCCTGTACGACAGCACCTTGCAGGCGGTGGAAATGCTGCGCGACGCCTCGCACGTGCGCGACTACCGCACGTGCGAATGGGGCGCCAAGTTCGACAACGCGGGCTTTACGCACAGCTTGCGCAGCGTATGGAAACTGACGATGCAGTTCGACGAGTGGGTGGCGCGCATGCGCACGCCGGACGAGCGCGTGGCGGCCATCCGCAACCTCTTCGATGGCGCGCCAGAGGAAGCGCGCCGGTATTTCGCGCTGCAGGACGACTATTCGTTCAGCATCGACGCGGCCATGTTCGAGGCGACCAAGCCATCGGTACAGTAAACGTAAAAAACGGCGCTGATGACGCCGTTTTTATTGCGTAGGTTGGATTAGCGCGCAGCGCGTAATCCAACAATGCCAGAGCAAACGTGATGCGAACGCAGCTCGTCGGCTTACGCTGCGCTAAGCCGACCTACGCCGACCTGCGCCTGGCCTGCGCCAGGCCTACGTCAACCTGCGATCTGCTTAGGCCAGCTGGCTCAGCTGCAGGACGACTATTCGTTCAGCATCGACGCGGCCATGTTCGAAGCCACCAAGCCATCGGTACAGTAAACGTAAAAACGGCGCCGATGGTGCCGTTTTTTATTGCGTAGGTTGGATTAGCGCGCAGCGCGTAATCCAACAATGCTGAAGCAAACGCGGTGCGAACGCAGCTCGTCGGCTTACGCTGCGCTAAGCCGACCTACGCCGACCTGCGCCTGGCCTACGCTTGGCCTACGCCTGGCCTACGTCAACCTGCGATCTGCTTAGGCCAGCTTGCTCAGCTGCAGGACGACTATTCGTTCAGCATCGATGCGGCCATGTTCGAAGCGACCAAGCCATCGGTACAGTAAACGTAAAAACGGCGCCGATGGCGCCGTTTTTATTGCGTATTTTTTATTGTGTAGGTTGGATTAGCGCGCAGCGCGTAATCCAACAATGCCAGAGCAAACGTGATGCGAACGCAGCTCGTCGGCTTACGCTGCGCTAAGCCGACCTACGCCGACCTGCGATCTGCTTAGGCCAGCTGGCCCAGCAAGGTTTCGGCGTTCGACACTTCAAACTTGCCGCCCTGCTCGATGTTCAATTGCGTCACGACGCCATTGTCGACCAGCATCGAGTAGCGCTGCGAGCGCGTGCCCATGCCGTGCTTGGAAAAATCAGCGTCCAGGCCCAGGGCCTTGCTGTAGGCGGCATTGCCGTCAGCCATCATGCGTACGACGCCGGTGGCTTTCTGGTCGCGGCCCCAGGCGCCCATCACGAACGCGTCGTTGACGGAGATGCACCAGATTTCATCGACGCCCTTGGCTTTCAGGTCGGCAGCGTGCTTGACGTAGCCTGGCACGTGCTGTGCGGAGCAGGTCGGGGTGTAGGCGCCTGGCAGGCCGAAGATGGCGATCTTCTTGCCCTTGACCAGGTCTTGCACGTTGAACGTGTTCGGGCCCAGTGCGCAACCCTCGGTTTCGCTTTCGATGAATTCGGCCAGGGTGCCTTCTGGCAGGGTGTCGCCGATCTTGATGGTCATGTTGACTCCTTGTGTACTGTCGGTTAAGGACGCCGCCCGCTCCATGGAGCGGACGGCGCCCGTGATCTGGTTCTGCCGGCATGATGCCGACACTGCGCGATAGTATGCCTGACTTGCCGTATTTGTGCAGAAAGCGGCCGGAAAGGCAAAGCCAAAAATCAAAAAACCGCAAAAAAAACGGCGACCCTCAGGCCGCCGTCATCGTTACTGACATCAGATCACCTTAATCTGCTTGCTTACGCAGGAACGCTGGAATGTCGTAGGTTTCCATGCCATTCTTTTCCATCGCGCGCACTTGCTCGGAAGCCGATTCGCGGCGCCATACGGCTGGTGCCTTCATGCCGTCGAAACCGGCTGCCGGCGTGGCTACGCCAACCGTCGTCGTCGCCGCTTGCGCGCTACCCATGGCAGCCGACGGGGTCAGCGGGCTGTTGTGGGTGCCGGTGCGCAGCACTTGCTGCGGTACCAGCTGGATGTTTTTCTTCGCGCGGCCCAGGCCCGTGGCCACCACGGTAACGCGGATATCGTCGCCCATGGCGTCGTCGTAGGCGATACCTTGCGCGATCGACGCGTCCGGCGCGGCAAACGCGCGCACGGCAGCCATGACTTCCTTGATCTCCTTGCCTTTCAGGCCACGGCTGGCCGTGACGTTGACCAGCACGCCGCGCGCGCCAGACAGATCAATGCCGTCCAGCAGCGGCGAAGCGACAGCCTGTTCGGCGGCGATGCGCGCGCGGTCGACGCCGGACGCCGTCGCCGTGCCCATCATGGCCTTGCCCTGCTCGCCCATGATGGTTTTCACGTCGTTGAAGTCGACGTTGATATGGCCAGGCACGTTGATGATTTCGGCGATGCCGGCCACCGCGTTGTTGAGCACATCATCGGCGTGCTGCATCCATTCCAGCATGCTTTCGTCTTCGTAGATCTCTTCCAGTTTTTCATTGAGGATGATGATCAGCGAATCGACGTGCAGGGACAGCTGCTCCAGGCCTTCGTCGGCGATGTCCATGCATTTCTGGCCTTCGTACGAGAATGGCTTGGAGACCACGGCCACCGTCAGCGCGCCCAGTTCCTTGGCCACTTCGGCCACGATAGGAGCGGCGCCCGTGCCCGTGCCGCCGCCCATGCCGGCGGCGATGAAGACCATGTGCGCGCCGCGCAGCGAATCGGCGATGCGTGCGCGCGATTCTTCGGCCAGCTGGCGGCCGACGGCAGGCTTCATGCCGGCGCCCAGACCGGTATCGCCGATCTGGATGATGTTGTGGGCCTTCGATGTTGACAGGGCCTGTGCGTCGGTGTTGGCGGCAATGAACTCCACGCCCGACATGCCTTTGTTGATCATGTGTTGGACTGCATTGCCACCCGCACCGCCGACGCCGACGACCTTGATGACGGTACCTAAAGCTGTGTTATCGACCATATCGAACTCCATGATGTGCTCCTATCAGATGCGGTTTCCAAGCGCCAGGCCTCATATTGGTAGGAGAACTGGAGATTGAAAACTGCGGTTAAATATAAAATAAAGTTATGTGTGTGCGCCTGCGATGCTGCCAAAAAACCTGTACTGCCGGGCGTAAATCATGCCCTTAAAAATTCCCTAAAAACCATTCCTTCATGCGTTGCCAGACTGCCTTCACCGAGCCGTCCTGACGCGTCACGATGTGGCCGCGCAGGTATTGCTTCTTCGCTTCCAGCAGCAGGCCCAATACCGTGGCATAGCGCGGACTGCGCACCACGTCGGCCAGCTGGCCCCGATACTCGGGCGTGCCCAGGCGCGCCGGTTTCAGGAAAATATCTTCGGCCATTTCCACCATGCCGGGCATGATGGACGTGCCGCCCGTGAGCACGATGCCCGACGACAGCACGCCTTCGTAGCCGGATTCGCGCACCACCTGGTGCACCATCGCGAACAGCTCCTCGACCCTCGGCTCGATCACTGCCGCCAGCGCCTGGCGCGACAGGTTGCGCGGGCCGCGGTCGCCCAGGCCAGGCACTTCCAGCGATTCGCCGGGGTCGGCCAGGACCTGCTTGGCCACCCCATAGCGGATCTTGATTTCTTCCGCTTCCGCGGTCGGGGTACGCAAGGCCATGGCGATGTCGTTGGTGATCTGGTCGCCGGCGATGGGAATGACTGCCGTATGGCGGATCGCGCCATCGGAGAATACCGCCACATCGGTCGTGCCGCCGCCGATGTCGATCAGGACCACGCCCAGTTCCTTCTCGTCGGGCGTGAGCACCGCATCGGCCGAGGCCATCGGCTGCAGGATCAGGTCCGACACTTCCAGGCCGCAGCGGCGCACGCACTTGACGATGTTCTGCACCGCCGACACGGCGCCGGTGACGATATGCACCTTCACCTCCAGGCGGATGCCGCTCATGCCGATAGGCTCGCGCACATCTTCCTGGCTGTCGACGATGAACTCTTGCGGCACCGTGTGCAGCAATTGCTGATCGGTCGGAATGTTAACCGCTTTTGCCGTCTCGATGACGCGCGCCACGTCGGTCGCCGTCACTTCCTTGTCCTTGATGGCCACCATGCCGCTGGAATTGAAGCTGCGGATATGGCTGCCCGCAATGCCCGCGTACACATTGCGGATCTTGCAGTCGGCCATCAGCTCGGCCTCTTCCAGCGCGCGCTGGATGGACTCCACCGTGGCCTCGATATTGACCACTACGCCTTTTTTCAGGCCCTTCGATTCGTGCTGGCCCAGCCCGATCACTTCGTGGCGCCCATCGGACATCACTTCGGCAACCACCGCCACCACTTTCGAGGTGCCGATGTCGAGGCCGACGATCAGGTTTTTCGCGTCTTTTGTCATTTCTTTCGCCTAGTTTTTTGGGCTATTAATTGATTAATTGAGTATTCGGTCAAGCCGGTTTTTTAATCGGACTGCCATTTTTCTTCTTGATCGCCGGCGCCGGCCTGCCATCCTTGCCTTCGGCCGGTATCACCAGGCCGGCGGAACTGAGCGCCAGGCCATTCTGGTAGCGCATATCGATCGTGTCGATATTCTCCAGCCGGCTCGCCAGCTGCGGGTAGATGCCCACCAGCCGGTCCACCCGCGCTTTCAGGGTCGTATGATTCTGCTCGCGCCCCAGCGCCACGCTCATGCCGTTATCCAGTTTCACCGTCCACGCATAGCGGCTCGACAGCGACAGCGATTCGGGCACCATCTTCAACGGCGAAAACCACTTTGCCAGCTGCACATAGGTGGCCAGTACTTCCTTTTCGCTGCCATCGGGGCCGGCAAACGCAGGCAATTCATGGTCGTCTTCGGCTTCGGCCACATTGGCGGTAAACACATCGCCCTTGACCGACAGCAGGCGTCCATCCTCGCCCCAGGTGCCCAATGCTTCATGTTCTTCCAGCGCCACGATCAGCTGGTTCGGCCACTCGCGCCGCACGCTGGCACGGCGCACCCAGGGCACCGATTCGAACACGCCGCGCACGCTTTCCAGGTTGGTCGTGAAAAAATTGCCCTTGATGCGGCCCAAAGTGCCGCTGCGCAGGGTCAGGTAATTCACGTGGCGCAGGCCCTTGTCGTCCGCGCTCTCCACCTTGATCGTGCGCAGGTCGAACATGGGACGCTGCGACACCCACCAGACGCCGGCGGCCACGCACACGACCAGCACCGCGGCCAGCAAGCCGTTGGCAGTCGTATTGAGGCTTTTAGCGTCATGCCACATATCAGCGCTGTCCCTTGTGCATTTTCAGGCTTGCGCCGGAAACGATTTCCAGGCACAGGTCTTCATAGCTGGTGCCTTCCGCGCGCGCCGCCATCGGCACGAGCGAGTGACCGGTCATGCCTGGCGAGGTATTCACTTCCAGCAAAAACAGCTTGCTGTCGGCCGCGCGCATCAGCACATCGACCCGTCCCCAGCCTTCGCAGCCGAGGGCACGGTACGCCGCCAGGGCGATGCGCTCCATCTCGGCGATGATCGCCGGGTCCAGTTGCGGCGGGCAGAAATACTGCGTATCGTCCGTGAAGTACTTGTTCTGGTAATCGTAATTGCCTTGCGGAGCGACGATTTCGATCGGCGGCAGCGCGCGCGCCGCAGCGCCCTTGCCCAGGATGGCAACGGTGAACTCGCGGCCCTTGATGAATTCCTCGGCCAGCACCGAATCATCGAGGCCGGCGGCGATGTCGTAGGCCGCCTGGAAGGCCGAGGCCTCGTTGACCGTCGTGATGCCGATGCTCGAGCCTTCATGCGGCGGCTTGACGATCAGCGGCAAGCCCAGTTCCGCGGCGACCTTGGCCAGGTCGGAGCTGTCGTCCAGCACCGCGTACTTCGGCGTCGGCAGCTCGTGCATCAGCCAGATCATCTTGGTATAGACCTTGTCCATGCCCACCGAGCACGCCATCACGCCGCTGCCGGTGTACGGGATGCCCAGCTGTTCCAGCGCGCCCTGCAGGCTGCCGTCTTCGCCGAAGCGGCCGTGCAGCGCGATGAAGACGCGGTCAAACTTCTCAGCGGCCAGTTCGGCCAGGCTGCGTTCGCCCGTGTCGAAGCCATGCGCATTCACGCCATGGCTTTTCAATGCGGCCAGCACGCCCGCGCCGGACATCAGCGACACTTCGCGCTCGGCCGAGCGGCCGCCGAACAGGACGCCGACCTTGCCCAATTGTTTAACGTCGATAGCTGAAGCTTGGTTCACGTCAGGCCTTTACAGTGTGAGATTGATACGTTGTCAGTTGATTCGGGATGCCGCTGATGGAACCGGCTCCCATGGTCAGCACGACGTCGCCGTCGCGCGCCACGCTCATGATGGTGTCGGCCATGTCCGTCATGGACTCGACGAAAATCGGTTCGATCTTGCCGCGCGCGCGCAGGGCATGCGCCAGGGCGCGGCCGTCGGCGGCGACGATAGGCGCTTCGCCCGCCGCATACACTTCGGACAAGAGCAGCACGTCGGGCGCACCGAGCACCTTGACGAAATCCTCGAACAGGTCGCGCGTGCGGCTGTAGCGGTGCGGCTGGAAAGCCAGCACCAGGCGGCGGCCCGGATAGGCGGCGCGCGCGGCGGCCAGGGTCACTTCCGTTTCCACCGGATGGTGGCCGAAATCGTCGACCAGCGCGAAAGTGCCGCCGTTCGGCAGCGCCACGTCGCCATAGCGGGTAAAGCGGCGGCCCACGCCGGAAAACTCGGCCAGGCCCTGCTGCGTGGCGCAGTCGGCGATGCCGATTTCGCGCGCGATGGCGATCGCCGAGCAGGCATTCTGCACATTGTGCATGCCGGGCTGGTTCAGCACCACATCGAGGTCCGGATAACCTTCCTGCAGCACGGTGAAATGCATTTCCAGGCCCACGGCGCGCGCGTTGATGGCGCGCACTTGCGCGTCTTCCGCGAAACCGTAGGTGGTGACGGGCTTGGTGACGGACGGGATGATGGCGCGCACGTGCGGATCGTCGATGCACAGCATGGCGCGGCCATAGAACGGCAAGCGGTGCGTGAACTGCACGAAGGCCTGCTTGAGCTTTTCGAAATCGTGCTCGTAGGTGTCCATGTGATCGGCGTCGATATTCGTGATCACTTCGATCATCGGCGTCAGGTTCAGGAACGAGGCGTCCGATTCATCGGCTTCGGCCACCAGGTAGTCGCCCGAACCCAGCTTGGCGTTCGCGCCGGCGCTGGTCAGGCGCCCGCCGATGACGAAAGTCGGGTCGAGGCCGCCCTGCGCCAGCACGGAAGCGACCAGGCTGGTGGTGGTGGTTTTGCCGTGCGTGCCGGCGATGGCGATGCCGCGTTTCAGGCGCATCAATTCACCGAGCATCACGGCGCGCGGCACCAGCGGGATCTTGCGCGCGCGCGCGGCCGCCACTTCCGGATTGTCTTGCGGGACGGCGCCCGACGTCACCACCGCATCGGCGTCGCCGATGTTCTCGGCCGCGTGGCCGAGCATGACGGTCGCGCCCAGGCTCGCCAGGCGCTGCGTCGCCGCATTGCTGCCCAGGTCGGAGCCCGACACCTTGTAGCCGAGGTTGACCAGCACTTCGGCGATGCCGCTCATGCCGCTGCCGCCAATGCCGACAAAGTGGATATTGTTTACTTTATGCTTCACAGAGCTAACCTCATGCCAGTTTTTCCAATACGTGTGCGATCGCCTCATTGGCGTCGCGCTTGCCTGCTGCCAGTGCCGCCTGCGCCATCTGCTGGCAGGTCTCGCGCGTCAAGGACGCCAGCAGAGTGCTCAGCGACGCCGCACTCATTTCCGTCTGCGGCAGATGAATCGCCGCGCCTTGCTTCGCCATCCATTGCGCGTTGTCGCGCTGGTGGCTGGTGGTCGACGCCACCAGCGGCACGAGCACGCTGGCCACGCCGGCCGCCGTCAATTCCGACAAGGTGATCGCGCCCGCGCGGCAAATCACCAGGTCGGCCTCGGTATACGCCCTGGCCATGTCGTCGATGAAGTCGACCACGTTCGCTTGCACGCCCGCCTGCGCATACGCGGCATGCAGGGCGTCGATATTCTTCTTGCCCGACTGGTGCGTCACCAGCGGGCGTTCGCCCTCCGGCATCAGGGCCAGCGCGGCAGGCAGGCTGTCGTTCAGCGCTTTCGCGCCCAGGCTGCCGCCCACCACCAGGATGCGCAGCGGTCCGCTGCGTCCCGCGAAACGCGCGGCCGGCGGTGCCATGGCGAGGATCTCGGCACGCACGGGATTGCCCGTGACGACGGCCTTGCCGGCGGCGCTGCCGAAATCGGCGGGGAACCCGAAGCACACCTGCTGCGCCAGCGGTACCAGCGTCTTGTTCGACAGCAGCAGCGCCGCGTCGGCATTGACCAGCACCAGCGGCACCCCCTTCAGGCGCGCCATCAGGCCGCCCGGCACGGTGACGTAGCCGCCCATGCCCATCACCACGTCCGGCTTGCGGCTGGCGATGAAACGGCGGATGGCAAAGAAGCTGGCCAGCATCCTGAAGCCGCCTTTGACCGTGTGCGCCAGGCCCTTGCCGCGCATGCCGGAAAATTCGATGGCATCCATGGGAATGCCGCTTTTCGGCACCAGTTCCTGCTCCATGCCATGGGTCGTGCCCAGCCAGCTCACTTCCCAGCCGCGCGCGCGCATCGTCTGCGCAATCGCCAGGCCCGGGAAGATATGGCCGCCGGTGCCGGCCGCCATGATCATCAGTCTTTTCGTCGTTTTCAAATTCGTCACGTTGTTCATAGCCGGCCTCCGCGCATCAGGATCCGGTTTTCGTAATCGATGCGCAGCAAAATCGCCAGGCCGATACAGTTAATCAGTACGCCCGTGCCGCCATAACTCATCAAGGGCAAGGTCAGGCCCTTGGTCGGCAGCAGGCCCAGGTTCACGCCCATGTTGATGAAGGTCTGCACGCCGATCCAGATGGCGATGCCCTTTGCCGTCAGGCCGGCAAACGTCTGGTCGATGGCGATCGCCTGGCGGCCGATGTCAAACGCGCGCTTGATAATCCAGTAGAACATGCCGATCACGACCAGCACGCCCACCAGGCCCAGTTCCTCGCCGATCACGGCCAGCAAAAAGTCCGTATGCGCTTCGGGCAGGTAATGCAGTTTTTCCACGCTGCCGCCCAGTCCCACGCCAAACAGTTCGCCGCGCCCGAAAGCGATCAAGGAGTGCGTCAGCTGATACGCCTTGTTCAGCGCATTGTCTTCCTGCCACGGATCGAGATACGCAAAAAACCGCTCGCGGCGGAATTTCGACAGGGCGATGATGGTGACGAAGATCGCCGTCAGCATGGCGCCGATGCCGCCGAACCAGATGGCGTTGACGCCACCCAGGAACAGAATGCCCATGGCGATGCAGACGATCACGCCGAAGGCGCCCAGATCGGGTTCCATCAGCAGCAGCAAGCCGACGAAGCTGACGGCCAGCGCCATCGGCATGAAGCCCTTGGTCAGCTTGTGCATGTATTCCTGCTTGCGCACCGTGTAGTCGGCGGCGTACAGCACCATTACCACCTTCATCAGCTCGGACGGCTGCGGCCGCAGGCCTGGAAGATTCAGCCAGCGGCGACCGCCGTTGACCGACACGCCCAGGCCCGGTATCAGCACCATCACCAGCAGCACCAGGGTGCCGATGAACAGCCACGGCGCGATTTTTTGCCAGGTCGCGATGGGAATGCGGAACACCAGCGCGCCGGCGATCACCGACACGCCGATGAACAGCGCCTGGCGCACGACGAAATAATTGTTCGTGTAGGCGGCAAACTTGCGCGCGTCCGACAGCGAGATCGACGCCGAATACACCATCACCATGCCGAGCAACATGAGCAGCAGGACCACCCACACCAGCGGCTTGTCGTAATCCATCATCTTCGACTGCCGCGCGCGGCTATCCAGCGGCTTGGCAGCCGAGCCGGAACCAAAGCGGAAAGGCAGTTGGAAGGCCATCAGATATCCTGTCCGTTTTCCAGGGCGATGTCGCGCACGGCGTCGACAAACACCTGCGCGCGGTGCGCATAGTTCTTGAACATGTCCAGGCTGGCGCAAGCGGGCGACAGCAGCACGGCGTCGCCGGCCAGCGCCAGGCTGCTGGCGCGCTTGACGGCTTCCGGCAAGGTGGCGCAATCGATGATGTCCACGCCGGCCGGCTCGAGCGCCGCGCGCAAGGCTGGCGCATCGCGGCCGATCAGCACCACGGCGCGCACATAGCGCGAGACCGGTTCGGCCAGCGGCGAGAAATCCTGCCCCTTGCCGTCGCCGCCGGCGATCAGCACCAGGCGCTGTTCCGCGCCGCCAAACGCCTTGCCCAGGCCGGACAACGCGGCCACTGTCGCGCCCACGTTGGTGCCCTTGCTGTCGTCGTAATATTCGACCTCGCCCACGGCCGTGATCAGCTCCACGCGGTGCGGTTCGCCCTGGTACTCGCGCAAGCCATGCAGCAGCGGCGCGAACGGCAAGCCGATGGCGCGGCACAGGGCCAGCGCCGCCAGCGCATTCGAGGCGTTATGCTGGCCGCGGATTTTCAGCGCGTCGGCCGGCATCAGTTTCTTGGCCATCGTCGGCACCGGTTCCGGCGCCGGATCGTTCTTCCTGCGTTTTTTCTCGATCACTTCTTCGCTGGGCACGGCTTGCGCCAGCCAGAAGATGCCGCGTTCATTGACCAGGCCAAAGCTGTCCACTTCCACCGGCTCGCCCGTGCCGAAGGTGACCGTCTCGGCCAGCGGATCGGCCATGTGCATGACCAAGGCATCGTCGCGGTTCAGGATGCGCACGGTCTGCTCGCCGAAGATGCGCGCCTTGTCCTTGGCATACGCGGCCATGTCGCCATGCCAGTCCAGGTGATCCTGCGACAGATTCAGGACCGTGGCCGCATCGGCCTGCAGGCTGAACGTGGTGTGCAGCTGGAAGCTGGACAACTCGAGTATCCACGCCTGCGGCAAGGTGCCGGCGACGGGTTCCGCCGCTTCAGCGTCCGTCTCCACCGGCTGCGGCGCAGGCTCGGCATCGAGCACTTCGCGCAGCACGTCCAGCGCGGCGGGGCTGATATTGCCGGCCACGCGCGTGACCAATCCGGCGCGCTCGCACAGCAGGCCTACCAGACTGGTGACGGTCGTCTTGCCATTCGTGCCCGTGATGGCGATGACTTTCGGCGCATAGCCGCGTTCCGCCTTGAGCGCCGCCAGGGCCTGCGCGAACAGTTCGATCTCGCCCCACACGGGGATGTTTTTCTCAAGTGCGGCCGGGGCGATTCCAGCCAGCTCGCGGCCCGGCGCCAGGCCGGGGCTGACGGCAACGAAGTCGACGCCATCGAGCAGCTCGGCCGAGAAGGCGCCGGCGATGAACTGCGCCTGCGGCACGACAGCCTGCAACGCGGCCAGGCGCTCTGGCGCCTCGCGCGTATCGGCCACGCGCACGCAAGCACCGCTGCGGGCCAGCCACAGGGCCATCGCCAGCCCCGATTCGCCGAGGCCCAGTACCAGTGCGGTTTTAGCGTCGTACATCATCAGCGCAGCTTCAAGGTGGTCAGGCCGAGCAGCACCAGCATCATGGTGATGATCCAGAAACGCACGACAACCTGCGTCTCCTTCCAGCCTTTTTGTTCAAAATGGTGATGCAATGGCGCCATCAGGAAGACGCGGCGGCCCGCGCCAAAGCGCTTCTTGGTGTACTTGAACCAGACGACCTGGATGATCACGGACAGCGTTTCGACGACGAAGATGCCGCCCATGATGAACAGCACGATTTCCTGGCGCACGATGACGGCGACGGTGCCCAGTGCGCCGCCCAGTGCCAGCGCGCCCACATCGCCCATGAACACTTTCGCGGGGTGCGTGTTATACCAGAGGAAGGCCAGGCCGGAACCTGCCAGCGCGCCGCAGAAGATCACCAGTTCGCCGGCGCCCGGAATGTGCGGGATGAACAGGTAGCGCGCATACGTGGCGTTGCCCGTCAGGTAGGCGAACAGGCCCAGGGCCGTGCCCACCATCACGGTCGGCATGATGGCCAGGCCATCGAGACCGTCCGTGAAGTTGACGGCGTTGCTGGTGCCGACGATGACGCAATAGGTCAGCGCGATGAAGCCCCACACGCCCAGCGGATAACTGATGGTCTTGAAGAACGGGACGATCAAATCGGCTTTCGGCGGCAGGTCCATGGCGAAGCCCGACTGTACCCAGGCGTAGATCAGGTTCCACACGTGGCCCGCGTCAGGTTCCGACACGGAGACGGAAAACGCCAGGTAAAACGCGGCGACGATGCCGATCAGCGACTGCCAGAAGTATTTTTCGCGCGAGCGCATGCCTTCCGGGTCCTGGTGCACCACCTTGCGGTAATCGTCGGCCCAGCCGACGGCGCCAAAGCCCAGCGTGACGATCAGGACCGGCCAGATGAAGCGGTTCGACAGGTCGGCCCACAGCAAGGTGGAAATGCCGATGGCGATGAGGATCAGCACACCGCCCATGGTGGGCGTGCCGTGTTTTTTCAGATGCGTTTGCGGGCCGTCCGTACGCACGGCCTGGCCGACCTTCATGCGCGTGAGCATGCGGATCACGGCGGGGCCGGCGCACAGGCCGATCAAAATCGCCGTCAAGGTGGCGAAGACGGCGCGGAAAGTGATGAAGTTAAAGACCCGCAATGGGCCAATGTCGTCCTGGAAATAATGAGCGAGCCAGAGCAGCATGATTAGTGAGCTTCCTTGTTATTGTTGTTTGAACCAATCAAATGCTGCACGGCCCGTTCCATCTTCATGAAGCGGGAGCCCTTGATTAATACTGTTGCATCCGAACGGTCGGACAAATGCGCATCGAGCGCCGCCAGCAAACCGTCGAACTGTTCGAAATACTCCACGACCGTGCCCGATTCCTGGCTGGCGGCTGCCTGCGCCGCACTCACCAGATGGCGCGCCAGGCCGCCCGTCGCCAGCACGTGTTCGATGCCTTTGGCGGCGGCGTAGGCGCCGATCTCTTCGTGGAACTGCTGCCCCTGCGTGCCGACCTCGCCCATCTCGCCCAGCACCAGGATGCGTGGTGCCGCGGCCTGCGCCAGTACATCGATGGCCGCGCGCGCCGAATCCGGATTGGCGTTATACGTGTCGTCAATGATGGTGGCGCCGTTGGCGGCACGTTTTTTCTGCAGGCGGCCGTTCACGGGCGCGAACGCCTCCAGGCCCTGCTTGATATGTTCGATGGCGATGCCGGCGCCCACGGCGCATGCCGCCGCGGCCAGCGCATTACGCACATTGTGTTCGCCCGCCGCCTGCAAGCCCACGAAGAACTGGCGCAAGGCGCCGTCCTGCGCGCGCACGCTGACGAACAGGTCACTGCCGAAATCCTCGGCCGCGCGGTGCGTGCAGCTCACGTCCGCCTCTTTCGACAGGCCGAAGGTGATGGCGGCGCGCGCGCCGGCCAGCTCGCGCCACAAGGGCGTGAATTCGTCGCCATGCGGGAAGACGGCCACGCCGTCGCCGGCCAATGCCGCCAGCGCGGCGCCGTTTTCGCGCGCCACCGCTTCGACCGTATGCATGAATTCCTGGTGCTCGCGCTGCGCATTGTTGACCATCGCCAGAGTCGGCGCGGCAATCGCGGCCAGGCGCGCGATTTCTCCCGGATGGTTCATGCCCATCTCGATGACGGCCGCCTTGTGTTCTTCATTCAGGCGGAACAGGGTCAATGGCACGCCGATCTCGTTATTCAGGTTGCCGCGCGTGGCCAGGCGCGCTTCTTCGCCAAAGGCCGCCGCCAGGATCGATGCAATCATCTCCTTGACGGTGGTCTTGCCATTGCTGCCGGTGACGCCGATGACGGGCACATTGAAACGGCCGCGCCAGTGGTTGGCGATGCGTCCCAGCGCGGCCAGGGTATCGGGCACCACAATGGCCGCTACCTTGCCGCTGTCCCAGCCTGCGGGCAGGCGCTCGACCACCACGGCGGCGACGCCGCGCGCGGCCACCTGCTCAAGGAAGTCGTGGGCGTCGAAACTCTCGCCGCGCAGGGCGACGAACAGCGAACCGGCCTGGGCGCTGCGACTGTCGGTGGAGACACCGTCAAAAACGGCGTCGCCCGTCCGCTGCGCGCCGTCCAGCGACGGCATCAGTTCTGTCAGGGTGCCGCGCATCAGTTCGTCCTCATCATGGTCAGGCGCGCGGACAAGGCCAGCTGCGCATGGTCGGCGTCGGAGAACGGCAGTTTCTTGCCCTTGATTTCCTGATACGGTTCATGGCCCTTGCCCGCCAACAGGATCACGTCCGGCTTGGCGGCGTGCTTGATGGCCGACAGGATGGCGGCGGCGCGGTCTTCGATGGCTTGCGGCTGCGGGCCGTCTGCGCGCATGCCGGCGACGATCTGCGCGATGATGGCGTGCGGGTCTTCGCTGCGCGGATTGTCGCTGGTGACGAGCACGTGATCGGCCAGCTGCGCGATGGCGCCCATCTGCGGACGCTTGCCCGGATCGCGGTCGCCGCCGCAGCCGAACACGCACCACAGCTGGCCGCCCCGCTCCTGCGCCACCTGGCGCAAGGCGGCCAGGGTCTTTTCCAGCGCGTCCGGCGTATGCGCGTAATCGATGACGACCATCGGCGCTTCCTGGCCGCCCACCTGCTGCATGCGGCCCGGGGCCGGCTGCAAGGATTCGATGCCGTCGATGGCGGCGCGCAGGCCGGTGCCGTGCGCCAGCAAGGCGCCCAGCACGGCCAGCGCGTTGCTGATATTGAAGTGGCCCACCAGCTGCGTCTTGACCAGCGCCACGCCCAGCGCGCATTCGAGGTGGAAGTCAGTGCCGGCATTGCGGCTGCGGAACTGGCTGGCGCGCAGCATCAGCACGCCCGGCAGGTCGGGCAAGGCGGCCGCATCCTGCAGGGTGTAGCCGATGACGGGATATTCGCCGGCCAGCTTGCCATCCACGTGCGCCGCCAGGCGCAAACCCATGGGGTCGTCCAGGTTGATGACGGCCGTTTTCAGGCCGGGCCAGTCGAACAGCTTGACCTTGGCCGCCTCGTAGGCCGCCATGTCGCCATGGTAGTCGAGGTGGTCGCGCGTCAGATTGGTAAACATGGCGACGTCAAAATGCATGCCGGCCGCGCGGTCCTGGTCCAGGCCGATCGACGACACTTCGATGGCGACGGCCTTGGCGCCCGCATCGCGCATGGCGGCCAGCTTGCGCGCCAGCAGCACGGCGTCCGGCGTGGTGTAGCCGGTGACGTCGAATTCGATGGCGCCGCGCGGCTTGCACAGGCCCACGCCCAACGTCCCGATGACGGACGATGGCTCGCCCAGGCGCGCCAGGGCTTGCGCCAGCCACAAGGCGCACGAGGTCTTGCCATTCGTGCCCGTTACGCCGGCGCTGAACATGGCGCTGTCGGGCATGTCGTAGAAAGCATGCGCCACGGGGCCGGCCAGGCGTTTCAGGTCGCTGACCAGCAGGTGCGGCACGCTCCATGCGGCGTTCCATTCCACGGCGTCATGCACGATGGCGGCGGCGCCCTGCGCGATGGCGGCGGCGATGAAATCGGTGGCGCCCGCATAGGCGAAAAACACGTCGCCGCGCTGCACGCGGCGCGAATCGGACGTCAGCTGCCCGGACGGGGCAGCCGTTTTGATCCACAAACTGATGTCTTGTATGGTCATGAGTGACTTCACATGGCCTCCGGGCCGGCATTGGCCGGGACCACGATTTCGGTAACGGAGGAATCGGGCGGCACGTTCATCGCGCGCAGCGCGTTGGTCGCAATCGCCGCGAAAGCGGGAGCGGCGACCTGGCCGCCATAGTGGGCGGGGCCGGTCGGTTCATCGATCATCACGGCGATGATGAAGCGCGGCGCCGACATCGGCACCATGCCCACGAAAGAGCCGATGTATTTGCGCGGCATCGCATAGCGGCCGTTTTCCACCTTATAGGCGGTACCCGTCTTGCCGCCCACGCGGTAGCCGGCGACCTGGGCGCGCTTGGCCGAGCCGTGCGCGCCGGAGACCACCAGTTCCAGCATGGCGCGCATGTCGGCGGCCGTCTTCGGCTTGATCACCTGCTGGCCCACGGGCAGTTCATTGACCTTCTGGAACGACAGGGGAATCGTGTCGCCGTCGCGGGCGAACATCATATAAGAACGCGCCAGCTGGATCAGCGACACGGAAATGCCGTTACCGTAGCTCATGGTCGCCTGTTCCACCGGGCGCCACGATTTATACGGACGCACGCGGCCGGCCACGGCGCCGGGGAAGCCCCATTTCGGCTGCTGGCCGAAGCCGACCTTGGTAAACATTTCCCACATTTCCTGCGACGGCATGCCCAGCGCGATCTTCGAGGTGCCGATATTCGACGACATCTCGATGATTTCGGAGACGTTGATCACGCCGTGCGGCTTGGTATCGGTAATCGTGCGGTCGGCGATCGTGTAGCGGCCCGGGCCCGTGTCGATCAGGGTGGTCGGCTTTACCCGGCCCGTGTCGAGCGCCAGCGACACGGTGATCGGTTTCAGGGTCGAACCGGGCTCAAAAGTATCGGTCATGACGCGGTTGCGCAGCTGCTGGCCCGTGAGCTTGCGGCGGTCGTTCGGGTCGTAGCTCGGGTAATTGGCCAGGGCCAGCACTTCGCCCGTGTGCACGTCGAGCACCACGGCGCCGCCGGCCTTGGCGTTGAATTTCTCCACCGCTTCCTTCAGCTGCGTGAAGGCGATGTACTGGATCTTGCTGTCGACGGACAGGGTCAGGTCCTTGCCGTCATGCGGTTCGTGGATGAAGCCGATGTCTTCGACGATGTGGCCCAGACGGTCCTTGATCACGCGGCGGCTGCCGGTGGTGCCGACGAGGGTTTTCTGCTGCGCCAGTTCCATGCTTTCCTGGCCCACGTCTTCCACGTTGGTAAAGCCCACCACGTGGGTCATCACTTCACCCTGTGGATAGAAGCGCTTGTATTCCTTGCGCTCGTCGATGCCGTCGATGCCGAGCTTGGAAATCTTGTCGGCCACGTCCATCTCGACCTGGCGTTTCAGGTAAACGAAGCTGCGGTCCGAATCGAGCTTCTTGCGCAATTCGTTGACGTTCATTTCCAGCAGACCGGCCAGCGCATTGATTTTTTCGGGCGACGCCTGCAGCACGTCGTCGGGAATGGCCCAGATGGCTTTCACGGGGACGGACGACGCCAGCACCTGGCCGTTGCGGTCGGTGATCTTGCCGCGCGTGGCCGGCAGTTCCAGCGTGCGCTCATAGCGCGCCTTGCCCTGCTTTTGCAGGAACTGCGTCGACACGCCCTGCAGCCACAGGGCGCGCGCGCCCAGGCCGGCGAAAGCGAAGAACAGCAGGAACAGCACGACGCGCGAACGCCAGACGGGCAGACGCACCGCCAGTACGGGGTTCTTCGAGAATGGCACGCCTTTCGATGCCGCCACCCGGCCGTTGCTATTACCGCCCAACTTCATTATTCGCCCTCCGTCAGGTATTGCGTACGCGCCGCCGTCAACGGCGTCATGCTCAGGTCGCGCCGTGCGATCGATTCAATGCGTTCATGCTTGCCCAAAGTGGACTGGTCCAGCTGCAGTTGCGCCCAGTCGATGTCGAGCTGGCGCGACAGCGCTTGCGCGCGTTCCAGGTCGATCAGCAGGTGGCGCGACTGGTACTGCGCGTTCACCAGCGACAGACCGCAGCACACCAGCAGGGCCGACAGCACGACACACAGCTTGCCAGTCATCGGGCGCCGCCACTAACTGGAATGGGCAAACGCTGCGCCACGCGCATGACGGCCGAACGCGAACGGGGATTGCCCTCGATCTCGGCGTCGGACGGCTTCATTTTCGAAATCAGCTTCATTTCCGGCTGCGGCAAGTCGACCGCGCGGATCGGCAGACGGCGGTCAGGCTGCTCCACGTTCGCCTTCGAGGCGAAGAAGCGCTTGACCATGCGGTCTTCGAGCGAATGAAAACTGATCACGGCCATGCGCGCGCCGGGCGCCAGGCAGGCATATGCCTGGTTCAGACCGATCTCGAGATCCTCGAGCTCTTTGTTAATGAAAATGCGGATTGCCTGAAAGGTGCGGGTAGCGGGGTCCTTACCCTTCTCGCGGGTCTTGACGGCGCCTGCCACGATGCCGGCAAGCTGTCGTGTGCTTGAAATTGGCTGGACTGCCCGGCCAGCAACAATCGCCTTTGCAATCTGAAAAGCAAACCGTTCTTCCCCATAATCGCGTATCACTTTCTCTAAATTCTGCTCGGTTTCCACCGCCAGCCACTCGGCCGCGGAGACGCCGCGCGTGGTATCCATGCGCATGTCCAGCGGTCCGTCGTTGCGGAAGCTGAAACCGCGCGCCGCGTCGTCGACCTGCGGCGACGAGATGCCCAAGTCGAGCAAAATGCCGTCCACCTGCTGCACGCCGCGTTCGGCCAGGCTGGCCGTCATGGTGGCAAAACTGTCATGGACGATCTGAAAACGGGGGTCGGCAATCTGTTCGGCCGTGGCGATGGCTTGCAAATCCTTGTCGAAGCCGATCAGGCGCGCGTCATCGGCCAGGCGCGACAAAATCAGGCGGCTATGGCCGCCGCGGCCAAACGTGCCATCGACGTAAATGCCGTGCGCACGGTCGCCCGACAGGTCGAGCGCATCGACCGCTTCATCGAGCAGCACCGTGCGATGCTGAAATTCCGGCACCGTGAGTTGTGTCATTACGGAGCCTTAGAAAGAAAAATTGGAAAGTACATCGGGGGTGCCGGCATCGATCGCCTGCTGTTCTTTGTCGGCCAATTTGGCGGCATCCCATATTTCAAAGTGACTGCCCATGCCGATCATCATCACTTCGCGCGCCAGCCCGACGGCATTGCGCAATTCAGGCGAGATCAGCACGCGGCCCGCCGAGTCCAGCTCGACGTCGACGGCGTTGCCGAGGAAGATGCGCTGCCAGGCGCGCGCCGACATGGGCCAGGCGGCGATTTGCTGGCGGTGGCTTTCCCACACGGGACGGGGGAAAAACAGCAGGCAGCCATCGGGGTGTTTGGTCAGCGTCAGACGGCCTTCGCATTGAATCGCCAGCGCGTCACGGTGCTTGGCAGGGATAGACATCCTGCCTTTGGCATCGAGATTGATTGCGGACGCGCCTTGAAACACGGAAGACCTTTTTTTGAGCTTGGCTTGCAACGCTTGCGCATCGCGATGGAAAGGGAAAATTTCCCACAAAAACACACTTTTTCACACAGTTGCCCACTTTAGAGGAAGCAAAGATAGTGGTCAAGCGGTTTCCGATTGGCAAAACAGGAATTTTATTAATGAAATTAAGGACTTAGCGCAGATCGTTGAAGGAGTCTCAAATAAAAATATATCGATAAATTAGATACTTATGAAAGATAGTGAATGTGCTACCTCATCTGCACACATGTGTTTTCCTACCGTAAACATCGAAAAAAACGAAATCAAAAAATTGAATTTTTTACAGTTAGTTGACACATGACAATACTTTCGTCATGCAGGCACAACGGCCAGCAGCGGCAGAGAAAGACTTGGTTTAAAGCAAAAAACACTTGCCCATGGCGCATACCTGCCCTGTTTTCCGGGCCTGGCCTGACGCAGGAAAAATATTTTTGCACTGCAGCAATTAATTAGAACCAAGAAACTTTAACCAATTGTCCATCTTTAGTTGTCTATACAACTTTATCTTCGCTGCACTATTTTTAGAAACAAAAAAAGCCCCGTTGCGGGGCTTTTGCTTGGTGCGCAGCATGCAAACTGCGGTGACCAAGATACTCCCCGGCAAGCCAGAGAGCAGGAATTCAAGTGAAGCAGGCCGATAGGCCGGATTTTGTTACGGCGCCTTCCCTTGCAGGTCGGCGCTATGACAGTCATTCCTCTAGGCGCCAGATTACTCGGGCGCTCAAGCTTTCTACCCGCACGCTCCGCGAGCAGCATCATCGCGTGCCTATTTGAAATTGCACCAGGTGGAGGTTACCGCGTTTCACCGTAACTTAATACGCTCGTCTCTGTGGCCCTATTCCTCGCCTTATACCTTGCGGCTTTCGACGGACGGCCGTTAACCGTCACCCCGCTCTATGGAGTCCGGACCTTCCTCCCGCCAGCGCATTGCTGCGCCGGCCAGCGACTGTCTGGCCTGCTTCACCCGCCATTGTACCGCGCCGCAGCATGTTTCTGCAAAAAGGCCTGTGCGGGAACGACACCGTTCGCCGGGCCCCGCGTCGGGCTCCGGCCCGGGGGATTGTGTAATTCGGTGTCGCCATTTCAAAAGCCGGGCCAAATCGGCTCACATAGAATGAATGGGGCAAGCCGCCTGCATGCAGGCGCATGCACACCGCTTGCCCCATTTCTTTGCCACCCAACTAGAATATAAAGAGCCGAACATGACGCAACAACCCCGTACCGGCGGCCAGATCCTGGTCGATGCCCTGCAGATCCACGGTGTCGACACCGCTTTTGGCGTGCCTGGCGAAAGCTACCTCGACGTGCTCGACGCCCTGCACGACTCGGGCATCCGCTTCATCATCAACCGCCAGGAAGGCGGCGCCGCCTTCATGGCCGAAGCCTACGGCAAGCTGACGGGCAAGCCGGGCATCTGTTTCGTCACGCGCGGTCCGGGCGCCACCAACGCCTCGATCGGCGTGCACACGGCTTACCAGGACTCCACCCCGATGATCCTGTTCATCGGCCAGGTGGGCAACGATTTCGTCGACCGCGAAGCGTTCCAGGAAATCGACTACCGCCGCATGTACGGCCAGATGGCCAAGTGGGTGGCGCAGATCGACCGCGCCGAGCGCATCCCCGAATACCTGGCGCGCGCCTTCCAGGTCGCCACCAGCGGGCGTCCCGGCCCCGTCGTGCTGGCCCTGCCGGAAGACATGCTCATTTCCATGGCGACTGTCGCCGACACGCGCGCCTACCGGAGCGTGCAGGCGGCGCCGTCCGACGCCCAGCTGCAGCAGCTGCGCGCCATGCTGGCGACGGCGAAGCAGCCGCTGGTCTTGCTCGGCGGCACCACCTGGACGCCGCAAGCGTGCGCCGACCTGCAGCAGTTCGCGGAAAGCAACCACCTGCCCGTCGCCTGCGCCTTCCGCTTCCAGGACTTGCTCGACAATGCACACCCGAACTACATCGGCGACGTCGGCATCGGCATCAACCCGAAACTGGCCGCGCGCGTAAAAAATGCCGACCTGGTCATCGCCATCGGCCCGCGCCTGGGCGAAATGACGACGGGCGGCTACACCCTGTTCGACTCGCCCGTGCCGCGCCAGCGCCTGGTGCACATCCATACGGACGCCGAGGAGCTGGGCAGCGTCTACCAGGCCGAGCTGATGATCAACAGCGGCATGCCGCAAGTGTGCGCCATGCTGGCCGCCATGCCCCCCGTCGATGCTTCCGCCTGGAAACATACGCCGGCGGAAGCGAAGGCCGAGCTGGCCGCCTACCAGGAGCAGCCGCCCATCTTCCGCGATGGCCAGGCGCCGCTGGACCTGTGGCAGGTGACGCAGGAGATCATGGCGCAGGTGCCGGCCGACACCATCGTGACGAACGGCGCCGGCAATTACGCCTCGTGGGCGCACCGTTTTTATCGCTACGGCGGCATGCGCACCCAGCTGGCGCCGACGAACGGCGCCATGGGCTACGGCGTGCCGTCCGGCGTGGCGGCGAAGATCGTGCACCCGGAGCGCACCGTGATCACGTTCGCCGGCGATGGCGAATACATGATGAATGGCCAGGAACTGGCCACGGCCGTCCAATACCAGGCGGGCGTGGTCATCATCGTCTTCAACAACCAGATGTTCGGCACCATCCGCATGCACCAGGAACGCGACTACCCGGGCCGCGTGTCGGGCACGACCCTGCACAACCCCGATTTTGCGGCGCTGGCGCAGGCATACGGCGCGCATGGCGAAGTGGTGAATACGACGGAAGAGTTTGCCCCTGCCCTGCAGCGGGCGCTGGCGCATGCCAGGGCGCACGACTTGCCGGCCCTGATCGAGCTGCGCTACGACGGCAACCTGATCACGCCAAACGCGACACTGGCCACCATCCGCGCGAATGCGGAAAAGGCGCAGGCGGCCAAATAAGCCTCTTGCAAGGCGAGAAATAACAAAGGCCCGGTCGATACCGGGCCTTTTTCATGTGCAAGTCACAATAACTCAGGCGGCAGGCGCCTCGGCGCTGTCTTGCGCCGGCGCCTGCGCTGGCGCTTCCGGCATCGGCGGGCATGGCGTGCAGTTTTTCAGGGGACGGCCGAAATCGCGCACGCGGCTCAGTTTCATCGGCATGCGCACGTTGCCGCCGCAGTAATCGCCTTCCAGGGTCAGGGTCTGCCCGTCTTTGGAAAACTTGCCGACGATGGTGCGTTCCTCGCTGTCGGCGCCGGCGATGGTGAAGTCGAAAGCGCCCGTGGCGGCGTCCAGGTTGACGTCGTTGGCCACGATAGGCCAGCTCAGGGCGCCTGCCGTGAATTCATAGATGACGGAATCGGCCTCGGCAAAGCGGTGCAGGGTGACGCGCTGGCCGCCGATTTCGCCGCTATCCTTTTGCAGGCACAGGTCCGAATAGACGGCCACGCCATAGCGCTCCAGTCCGGCCGGCTTCTTGCCCTTGACGGCGGCAACAGCGGCGCCCGTGGCGCCGGCGAGCAGCAGCGCGGCCAGCATGGCGGCCAGGCGCGGCGAGGTGAATGAATACATGGCATTCCTTTACTTGGGTAACGGCGCCATTATAACTGGCGCCGCCAATGCAAAAACGCGCCGCCAGGCCGAAGCCAGACAGCGCGTTTCCTTGCTTATCAGCATCCCCGAAGGGATGCTGGCAGCGGTACTAAGCTTCGCTTGCGCGAATATTAGAACGAGTGACGAACGCCAACGTTGAAGGCTTTGTCGCCCGTACCAACATTGCTGTTGTTACCAACGGTGTAGCCAGCGTTGTTTTTGTTCTTGATTTTAGCGTACGAAGCGTAGGTGCTGGTGCGCTTCGACAGAGCGTACGAGTAGCCCAGTGCCCATTGATCAGCATCAGCGTTAGCAGCGGTTTTGTCGTTCGTGCGGATGAACGAAGCCATTACGGTGCCAGCTGGGCCAACAGGTACGGTTGCGCCGACCAGGATGTTGTTGCTGTCGGTGCTGTAGCCAGCCGAAGTGTAGTTAAACGCGTTAACATTGCCGTTGTTGCGGATGGCGCTGTTTTGGCCTTTGTTTGCGCCGTATGCGATGTAAGCTTTAGCAACTGCGAAGTCGTAGTTAGCTGCAGCCAACCAGTTACGGCCGCTACCGGTTTCGGTCGTTGCGGTGTCGTTGCTGGTGTTGTTGTAAGCGATACGAGCGTTCAAAGGACCGTTCGAGTAGCCAGCCGACGCGCCGATTTTGCGGCCGATTTTGTTCGACTCAGCTTGCTCGCCGAAGGTGTAAGCCACGTCAGCGTCAAAGCCGTTGAAGTTTGGCGAGGTGTACAGCACGGTGTTGCTGGTGCGGGTGTTCGATGGGAACAGGTTCTTAGCGGAACCAGCGTAGCCAGCTGCGAATGGATCAGCAACTTTCGACAGGGTGTTGTACCAAGGGGTGTATTGACGACCCAGGGTCAGGGTACCGGTCGTTTTGCTGCTCAGACCAACGTAAGCTTGACGGTTGAACAAGCTGCCTGCAACGTCTTGTTGACCGTTGTCAACGCCGAAGCCCGATTCCAGAACGAACAGTGCCGACAGGCCGCTGCCCAGATCTTCGGTGCCTTTGAAGCCGATACGGGAAGCCGAAGCAATGCCGCTGTCCAGTTTGTTAACGTTGCCGTTAACACCGCCGCGCTCGCTGACGAAACCAGCGTCAACGGTACCGTAGATAACAACGCTCGATTGAGCTTGGGCTACGCCAGTGGCTGCTGCCAGAACTGCCAGGGTGATCAGAGTTTTTTTCATTGCGATTTCCTTTAATTTTTGAAGCAAAAAGTAATACAGCCTATGCATCTCGAGCTGCGCTCTAGCAGAGCGCTTTTTATGAGTGAGGGCAAGGTCTCCACCTGCCACATTGCTGTTCCGGTCAGAGGAACATTCATATCGGTATCGGCACGCTATTGCACCGATAAGCTTGAAGGCTGCATAACGACCGTTATTCGTGCGCCGGTTCGGTGCTCAAACGGCACCGGAAGCGGCACTATAACGACCGTTTCACATTCCATCAAGTTCCAACATGTTACTTCCGGTACCAGGCCGGGGGCTTTTTCAGGCATCCCGACCATCGCCAACCGTACTACGCGACAGAGCCAGTGCCCCTTGCCAACCAATGCATTGGCCTGATTGACCATTCCATCATAGCGCATGCCTAGTCGACACCCGTTGTATTAGTGCAACAGTATCAGGCGAGTGATTAAAACGTCAACATGCTTTACCCCTCATTTGCCCTCCAAGATTTACGCGACAAAGCGCACAATTTGTCAGGCGATAATGGATAAACGGGACGAAGCATACACGGCATCGGCAATGTTTGCTGCCGAATGCCCAAAAACGGGAATGCATGCGCCCATTTTTGGTGCGTTGCCGCATTATTCAGGGGCGTAGGCGCTATTTTCGACGTCGGCGCACGCGTCAAAAAAATAGGCAGAGTATCAACACAATTACTGACTTTCCGGTAATTTAAATTGCTCACATAGAAATGTTTTCCATGTTTTTCAGACTACGCTTCCACCATCCGATTGGAACGGATGAGTACGACTCTTGCTTGCAAATTGCGCATCACTTGAAACAATTTCTTACAATGTTGCCTTCTCAATATTTTGATATTTTTGTGTCTAAAAAACGACACTTTGACCGAAATCAAGTTTTCAGCGGCCCCATTTCACATCTTTACTTTTTCTTTTTTGCATTTTTTTCTTAAAAGCATAGAGAAACAAGCTTTAACGCTGGCTTGCGCGCCGGAGCAGGCGCATGAAAGAGCCCAGCAACGGCAGTTTTTCATACAACTCTTCCGCCGCATCCCAATAATCGCGGTGCACGAGCACCCGTCCCTGCGCATCGAAGCGCACATGTGTGGCGCCGCGTATGCATTGTTCGCCAGATACCAGTCGTTTCATGCGGAAGCGAAACTCCCAGGTCAGAAAGGCTTGTTGCCCCTGCCCCAGGCTTTCCAGCACGACAAACCGGGGCGCATCAACCTGCACGAACATGTGCTCGAAGATGGCCAGAATGGCGGCATGCCCCTTCACCTCGTTGAACGGGTCCTTGAAATGGGCGTCCGGCGCGTACACGGCCCCCAGCTGGGCCAGGCTTTCCAGGCTCAGGTGCTCGTAAAATGCCACCAGACGCGCCAGCGCCTGTTCCACGCCTTCCGTGTCCAGCATGCTTGTGCTCATACGCCCGTCACCTTGCGGATCAGCCAGAAATAGGCGCGGTACGGCAACAGCCGCGCCAGGCGCAGGGTATTGGTAAAGCGTTTGGGAAAGTGGATGTGAAACTGCCCCCGCTCGATGCCATCGAGCATGGCGGCGGCCGCGTCCTGCGCCGTCATCAGGGCCGGCATGGTGAAATCGTTGTCCGCCGTCAAAGGCGTGGCGACAAAACCGGGGTTGATTTGATATACATCAATCCCGCGTGGATGCAGGTCCAGATACAGCGACTCCGTCAGATTGATCAGCGCAGCCTTGCTGGCGCCATATGCGAGCGCCTTGGGCAAGCCGCCATAGCCGGCCACCGAGGCGACGATGCCGATGCCGCCGCTGCCCTGGCGCAACAGCCACGGCAAGGCCTGCTCCAGGCAATTGAAGACGCCGCCCACATTCAGGGCCAGCAAGCCCTGCGCCGCCTCAAGGTCGAAGCTATCGGCGCGCATGGCCTGATAACCACCAGCGACCACCAGTATCAGGTCGATATGCGTCCACTGCCGCTGCAACTCCACGCAGACGGCCCGCAGCTGCGCGTGCTGAGTGACATCGAGCGGCAATGCCTGCGCCAGCGGCTGCCCCTCGCACAACTGCTCGAGGCTGGCGCGGTGACGCGCCGACAAGGCCACGCTGGCGCCCTGCTCCAGCAGCAGGGTGGCGCAGGCGGCGCCGATGCCGCTGGAAGCGCCGATGATCCACACGTGCTTGCCGGCCCAGCTGGTGATCTTGCGATTCATGGGGCCGCCTGCGGACGTTTGCTGAACGATAAAGTGACGGCGCCCAGGCTGAAGCCGAACTTGCTCATGGCGGCGCGGTTCAGCATGACCTTGTCATCCATCAGGAACATCCAGTCCTCGAAGTCGACGTGGTAGACCGTGCCATCGACGGGCAGCGCCAGCACGTATTGCCAGCGCAAGGCATTGCCGGCCACTTCGCCGACGGCCTCGCCGATCACGTCGGGCGCCGTGCCGATGAAGCGCCCGGGCGCCGTCTTGCGCAAGGTCCATATGCGCCGTTGGCGGCTGCCGTCCGAATACGTGAAATCCTCGTCCAGGGTACCCGTCTCGCCCGCCCAGCTGGCCCGCATCACGACGGTGAAGCGTTTCACGACCTTGCCGGAGCGGTCCTGGAAGATGCCGTGGGCGTCGAGCGTGCCGTTGAAGTACTGTTGCAGGTCCAGCTTGGGTGTTTCCTGCGCGTAAGTGGCGGGCGTGGGCGGCGTGGAACAGGCGGCCAGCGCCAGCAGCAAGGCGGCGGCCGTCATGCCGCGCCGGCAGCATTTCATCAGGTACATGGTCGGTACTCCCCGGGTTCACTATATATATGTTGTAGCGGCGCGCGCCACAGCAGCAGCGCCGCCAGCAGTTTCAAGGCGCAGGGCAGCAAGGCGTAGGCGGCAGCCAGGGCCGGCAAACCGCCGCTGCTGTTGCCAGGCACATAGCCGAGCCAGGCCAGCAGGGGCAGGGCGATGCCGGCCGCCAGCGCCAGGCTCATTTGCACGCCCCAGTTCCACCAGCCGAAATATGCCGCTTCGTGCCGCCCGGCATGGCCGGCCGCGCCGATCAACCCTGCCAGCAGGGCCGGCGGCAAGGCCAGGTCGGCGCCCAGCGCCAGGCCCGACAGCAGGCAGATGGCGGCAAAGCCCCAGGCGGCGCCCGCGCCCAGGCCATACGCCCAGACAAACACGGTCGCGGCCAGCAGCATGGCGCCGCCCCAGGCGCGCGCTTCGCCAAACCGGCGCGCCAGGGCCACCCACACGGGCATCGAGGCGGCCGCCGCGCAAAAATAGACGATCAGGAACGGCCCCGCGTAATGTCCCAGGCGCAAGTAGTCGCCGGCAAAGAACAGGAACAGGGTGGCGGGAATGGCGGCCGCCACGCCATTGACGAGCAGGACGGCAAACAGCCAGCGAAACGCGCGCTGGCGAAACGGCAGCTTCCAGCCATTGCCGGGTAACGTTTCCCCGGCGCTGCGCAAGGCCGGACGCGGGGCGTGCGCCAGCAGCAGCGCCCCCGCCGCCAGCAAGCAGACGGCAAAGGCCAGCGACAAGCCGTCATAGCCGAGCACGGAAGTCAGCCCGGCCGCCAGGATCACGCCCAGCAAGCCGCAGCCTTCGCGCACGGCCGCCACCCGCGCCCGCTGCGTGGACGCCTGGGTGAGCGCCGCGCCCCAGCTCTGGTGCGCGATGCCGGCCAGGCCATAGGCCGTGTAGACGAGCAGCAAGGCGGCCAGGAACCAGGCCAGGGTAACCTCTTGCGGCATCGGCGGTGGATGGAACAGCGCGCCAAAGCCCAGCAGCAGCAAGGGCAGCGCGGCGCCGACAAGCATGGCATAACTGCGCCCGCCACGCGCCATCCAGGCGCCCAGGGCCGGATCGATGAAGGCGGCGGCGATGCGCGCCGCGAGTAGCACGGCGCCGATCTGCGCCAGATCAAGACTGCTGCGCTGCGCATAAAACGGCGCCACATAGATATAGATGGGCAGCGCCAGCATGGCCAGCGGCAAGCCGAACAGGCCGTAGCTGAACAAGGCCGGCAAGCTCAACACGCTGGCCCCGGCGTTCATGGCAGCGGCGCCGCATTCTGCAGCAAGGCCGCGCGCAGCTTGGGTGCCGTGGTCGACGGCGAGAGCCAGATGGCAAAAAACGCGCGCGCGAAATCGCCATCGCTCACGTCGGCCAGCACCTTGCCATCGAGATAAAAGCGCACGCCGGGCGCGATGCCGGCCCGGAAGACGCCCGCGATACGCTGCTCCTCTTTGACGTCAGGAAAGATGCGCTGCATGGTGGACAGCCAGGCCAGGCGCTGCTCCGGCGTGCCGGCGCCGATTTTCTGCATCTGTTCATAACTGGCTTCGGCGATCTTCTTGCCATCGAGCGAGCGCGCATAGCGCAATTCCAGCGCAAACGGCGCCGTTGGCGACGCCGCGCCCTGGTAGCCCTGCGGTCCCACCCACAGTTGTGCCCGATAAATACGCATGCCGAACCACGTGTATTCGCCCTCGCCCGCCAGCCGGGCTTCGGGCACGTCGGCGGCGACAAAGGCAGGCGGCGCGGCCGCGGCACCCAACATGGTCAATGACAGCACAACAGTGGCAAGCAAGCGGCGCATGGTCAGTCCTTCACCAGAGTAAATTGCATCACATCCGTGTTGTGCGCCTGGAAGGCGGCCTCGCAATACGCGAGGTAAAACTCCCAGGTCAGCAGGAAACGGCCATCGA
This sequence comes from Janthinobacterium sp. FW305-128, assembly GCF_020858135.1. Taxonomy (NCBI): domain Bacteria; kingdom Pseudomonadati; phylum Pseudomonadota; class Betaproteobacteria; order Burkholderiales; family Oxalobacteraceae; genus Janthinobacterium; species Janthinobacterium sp. FW305-128. Next base: position 65,571 of record NZ_JACYMK010000012.1, read on the forward strand.
AATCCTGCTTTTCCAGCGCCGTGCGCTGGGCCAGGAAGCTGGCGCGCCACTGGCGCAGGGTTTCCGCATAATCGAGGCCAAAGCGGAAGGCGTCTTCCACGTGCAAGCCCTGCGCCTCGGCGGCGCGGCGGAACTCGGCCGGCGACGGCAGCATGCCGCCCGGAAAAATATACTGTTGAATGAAATCCGTGCTCTTGCTGTAGCGCTCGAACAAGTCGTCGGCGATGACGATGGTCTGGATGCAGGCGCGCCCGCCCGGCTTCAGGTTGCGCGCCACGCAGGCGAAATAGCCGGGCCAGTAGCTTTGCCCCACGGCTTCGAACATCTCGATCGAGGCGATGGCGTCGTACTGGCCGGCGCTGTCGCGGTAATCACACAGCTGCAAGTCGGCCTGCGCCGCCAGCCCCGCGTCCTGCAGGCGCCGGCGCGCATACGCCAGCTGCTCGGTCGACAAGGTCAGGCCCGTCACGTGGGCGCCGTAGCTGCGCGCCGCCGTTTCCGCAAAACCGCCCCAGCCGCAGCCGATTTCCAGCACCTTGGCGCCTGGCCGCAGTTGCAGCTGATCGGCGATGCGCCGGTATTTCGCCCCTTGCGCCTGCTCCAGGCTGGCGCCTTCGGCAAACAGCGCACTCGAATACGTCATCGACGGATCCAGCCACAACTGATAAAAGGAGTTGCCAATGTCGTAATGGGCGTGGATATTCTTCTTGCTGCCGGCGCGCGAATTGCGGTTGAGCAAATGCCGCAGCTTGTAGACCAGGTTGCCCCACCAGTTGCCATAGATCAAGGACTCGATCTGCGCGCGGTTGCGTATCATCAGCTCGATCAAGCCCGGCAAATTGTCCGTGCGCCAGTCGCCGGCGATAAACGTTTCCGCAAAGCCGATATCGCCCGAGCGCAACACGGCGGAACACAGGCGCCAGTTGTGCAAGTCCAGGGTGACGGGGTGGCTGCCGTCGCCGTACAGCAAGATGCTGCCATCCGGCGTGCGCAGACGCAGGGCGCCATATTGTAATTTTTGCAGCAGGCGCACGATCATGCGCCCGGAAGCGGGCATATCCAGGTGCGTGTAGTCGGGCAAGTGCGCGGGACACGCGCTGCTGCGCGCATGCAGGCCGGTCGGCAGGGAGTCGGAGCTCATCGGGACACCTTTTCTTGTGGAGGGTGGGGTTTGCTGAAAAACGGCACGCGGCGCAGCCACAGGCGCAAGGCTTGCCAATGGATGCGCGCCATCACGCCAAACGTCATCAGCGGGTAGCGCAGCAGAGCCCAGGCGATGGCGCCATCGCGCAGCGGCCGCGCCGTACCGGACAAGCTCGTCTGCAAAACAGGACCGTCGAGGTCGTCGTAATCGACCCGGGCCAGGTGGCGCTCGCCATCCTCTTCACTGTTGCGCAGGAAACGGAAGCGGTAATGCCCTTCCACCTTGCAAAACGGCGACACGTGGAAAATTTTTCTGGCCTGCAATTCGCTGCCATAAGCGATGGGCCCGCCCTGTTCGAGCAGGTACAGGTGGCGCTCGCCGAAGGTATTGCGCACGTCGCAGACCACGGCCCGCAGCGCGCCATCCGGACGGTGGCAAAACCAGAAGCTGACGGGATTGAACACATAGCCGAACATGCGCGGCATGGTTTGCAGCCAGATTTCGCCGCCCGCGTCGAGCACGCCTTGCTGGCGCAGCAAGCCATCGATCCACTCCAGCAGCGGCGTCGTGCCATCGCCATGGTCGCTGTCGCGGAAGGACAGCACATTGGCGCCGTTGCGCGAGATCAAGCGGGCAGGAAAATCGTGCGCGCCCAGGCTGCGCAAGGGCAGGCGCAGATAAAACATGCCGTAACTGAAAGCATGCGCGCGCGGACGCAGCCGCGCATGCCGCACCCGCCCCAGACACAGCTGGGGCTGCGGCGGCACGGACGGCGATGAATTACGCGGCATGACCGAGCTCCGCCGCCGCCATGCCATTGAGTATTTGCGCCACGGCAAGGCCCGACTTCAAACCGTCTTCATGGAAACCATAGCCCGTCCAGGCGCCCGCGAACCACGTGTGCTGCGCGCCCTGGAAACCGGCCAGGCGCGCCTGAGCCGCAATGGCCGCGCCATCGAACACGGGGTGGGCATACGAAAACGCGTCGATGACCTTGGCCGGGTCCGGCTCGTCGAGCGGATTGAGCGAGACGATGACGGGTGTCGTAAACGGCAGCGGCTGCAGCTGGTTCAGCAAATAGTGCACGCATACCTGCGGCGATTCGCCCTCCTGCGCGGCCGGCCGGCCCTGGTAATTCCAGGCCGACCAGGCGCGGCGGCGCTGCGGCAGGCAAGACGCATCCGTATGCAGCACGGCCCGGTTCGGCTGGTAGCGCACGGCTTCAAGCACGGAGCGCTCGTCGTCACGGATGTCCGCCAGCAGGGCCAGCGACTGGTCGCTGTGGCAAGCGAGCACGACGTGATCGACATGCTCGACGCCGGCCGCCGTATGCAGCTCGACCATGCGCGCGCCATCGTGCGGCTGGCGGCGCACGGCCAGCACGGGACACGCCAGGCGCTGCTGCGCAATGCCTGCCAGCAGTTTTTCCACGTACACGCGCGCACCGCCGCGTACCGTACGCCATTGCGGCCGGTTGCTTACTTGCAGCAAGCCGTGGTTGTGGCAGAAACGGATGAAGGTGGCCAAGGGAAAGGCCAGCATCTGGCGCGCCGGGCACGACCAGATGCAGGCGGCCATGGGCAACAGATACCAGTGACGGAACTCGTCGCCATAATTGTGCAGATCAAGGAACTCGCCGAGCGACATGGCCGGCGCCGGCACGCTGGCCATGGCCAGGACGCTGGCCTGGCGGTTGAAGCGCACGATATCGCGCAGCATGCGCAGGAAGGCGGGGCGCAACAGATTGCTGCGCTGCGTGAACACGGTATCGAAATTGGCGCCCGCCCATTCCAGCACGCGGGCATCGGACGAGGTGCCCAGCGGCATCTTCACGGAAAACGACATGTCGCTGTCGGCCGCCTCGACACCGAGTTCGTCAAACAGTTGCACCAGGTTCGGATAGGTGGCGTGGTTAAACACGAGGAAACCCGTGTCGACGCCATGCGTGACGCCATCGAGCGTGACATCGACCGTATGGCTGTGGCCGCCAAAATAGTCGCCCGCCTCGTACAAGGTAACGTCCTGGCCCGCCTGCGCCAGGCGATAGGCACACGACAAACCTGCAATTCCTGCTCCGACGACGGCAATTTTCATGAGTACACCTGTATTAAATTTGTCCTGGACAAAACGAGCCTCATGGATAATCGATGAAATATTGATTTATGTCAATGAGCGCCCTCGGCCGTTCCACAACTTATACGTCGGCAATTTCCAATCGGATTCAGCTATTTGGTCCGGGGCGGCGGAAGGCGTAAAATGCACTCCACGTTCTTTTTGGCATGCGAGCAAGCCCCTGGTATGGATACTGACCTGCAACCTACTTCCGCCTTCAGCATCAGCGATGTCGAGCGCGATACCGGGCTGGCCAAGGAAACCTTGCGTGTCTGGGAGCGCCGCTACGCTTTTCCCCAGCCTCAGCGCGACGCCTTTGGCGAGCGCAGCTACCCGGCCGAGCAAGTGCAGAAGTTGCGCATGGTCAAGCGCCTGCTGGACCTCGGCTTTCGTCCGGGAAAAATCATGCAGCACAGCACCGTGCAACTGCAGCAGCTGGCCAGCGCCGGCAGTGCGGCGCCGTCAACGCCGCCCCCGCAGCTCGAACACTACCTGTCGCTGTGCCGCGGCCACCAGATGGCGGAACTGGGTGACGCCCTGCGCCAGGCGCTGGCCGTGCTGGGCTTGAAAGCGTTCACCATCGACGTGATCGCCCCCCTGACGGGCATGGTGGGCGAGGCATGGGCTTGCGGCGACCTGGCCGTGTATGAAGAGCATCTGTATAGCGAAACCTTGCAAACGGTGATGCGCCACGCCATCTTTTCCCTGCCGCAGGCAAGCAGCCCATCGACGCGCACGCCGCGCATCGTGCTCAGTACCTTGCCGCAGGAGCGTCATGGCCTGGGGCTGCTGATGGCCGAGGCGCTGTGCGCGGCGGCGGGCGCCCATTGCATGTCGCTGGGAGTGGAAACGCCGCTGACGGACATCGTCGCGGCCGCCCGCGCGCAGCGAGCCGATATCGTGGCGCTGTCGTTTTCCAGCGCCAGCAAGCAGCGGCAGACGCGCGACAGCCTGCAGCAACTGCATGCGAACTTGCCGCCAAGCATGGAATTGTGGGCAGGGGGACGCAGTCCCGTGCTGTACAAGCAGCCCCCTTCTTTCCTGCATGTGCTGGACTTGCGGCAAGTCGACGAAAGCATCGCCGACTGGCGCCGCCGCCACCAGGCGCTGGCCCTGCAAACGCATTGAACCCGTTGAAAAGCGCGGCAACTGCGGCGATCTCCGTGGATAGGCACGCAATGTTGCCAATCGAACAGTAAAGCATGAAGGGCCGGGCGCGCTCTGGTAGAATAGCCCGTAACACAGTGTCCGGCGCCGCCGGGCCTTAGGTCAGCACCCGCCACCACACATCCATGTTTAGTTTCTTCAAGAAAAAACCCATCGCTCCCGAGGCCGCACCAGCCGAGCCCCTCGTCCTTCCCGCCACGCCGCCCGCACCGCAGCCAGCCGCTACGCCCCTGAGCGGCGCGCCGGCCGAGCTCGTGCCCGTGGTCGTGGCCGCCGAACCCGAGAAAAAATCGTGGATGACGCGCCTGAAGGCGGGCCTGTCGAAAACCTCGAACACCTTGTCCGTGCTGTTCGTCGGCGCGAAGATCGACGACGCCCTGTACGAAGAGCTGGAAGCGGCGCTGCTGATGTCCGACGCGGGCATCGACGCCACCGAATTCCTGCTCACGGAATTGAAGAAAAAGGTCAAGGAAGACAAGCTGCTCGACGCAGCCGCCGTCAAGGCCGCGCTGAAAGTGCTGCTGATCGAGCTCCTGAGCCCGCTGGAAAAGCGCTTCGAGCTGGGCCGCCACAAGCCGCTGGTGATGATGATTTCCGGCGTCAATGGCGCCGGCAAGACCACCACCATCGGCAAGCTGGCCAAGCACATGCAGTCGAACAACCAGTCCGTGCTGCTGGCCGCGGGCGACACCTTCCGCGCCGCCGCGCGCGAGCAGTTGATGGTCTGGGGCGAACGCAACAACGTCACCGTGATTTCGCAAGAATCGGGCGACCCGGCCGCCGTGGCCTACGACTCCGTGCAATCGGCGAAGGCGCGCGGCATCGACGTGGTCATGGTCGACACGGCCGGCCGCCTGCCGACGCAGTTGCACCTGATGGAAGAATTGAAGAAAATCAAGCGCGTGATCGGCAAGGGCATGGAGGGCGCACCGCATGAAACCCTGCTCGTCATCGACGGCAACACGGGTCAGAACGCCCTCACGCAAGTGAAGGCGTTCGACGATGCCCTGCAGCTGAGCGGCCTGGTGATCACCAAGCTGGACGGTACCGCCAAGGGCGGCGTGCTGGCGGCGATTGCCCGCGTGCGCCCCGTGCCCGTGTATTTCATCGGCATCGGTGAGAAAATTGAAGACTTGCAGCCTTTCGTGGCTGCCGAATTTGTCGAAGCGCTGCTCGGATAAGCCTATACATGATTGAATTTCAGCACGTCTCCAAGCAATACTCCCCCGACGCCGTGGCGCTCAGCGACATTTCGCTCAGTATTGCCAAGGGCGAGCTGGTCTTCCTGGCCGGCCCGTCCGGCGCCGGCAAGTCCACCTTGCTGAAAATGATCGCCGCCATGGAACGCCCCACGTCGGGCAAGCTGATCGTCAATGGCCAGGACATGGCGAAGATCAAGCCGGCCGGCGTGCCGTTTTTGCGCCGTAACATGGGCCTGATCTTCCAGCAGCAAAAACTGCTGAACGACCGCTCCATCCTGGCCAACGTCATGCTGCCGCTGCTCGTCGTCGGCGCGCATAAAGTTGCCGCCGAGCAGCGCGCGCGCGCCGCGCTCGACAAGGTGGGATTGCTGGACCGCGCCATGGCGCGTCCGCTGTCGCTGTCGGGCGGCGAGCAGCAGCGCGTATCGATCGCGCGCGCCATCGTCAACCGGCCGCAGATCATCCTGGCCGACGAACCGACAGCCAACCTGGACCGCGCCAGCGCCAACAAGGTGCTCGACGCCCTCAAAGCATTCCACTCGGTGGGCGTGACTTGCCTCATTTCCAGCCATGACGAACAGATGCTCGACGCCGCCGCCCGCGTGATCCACCTGAAGAACGGCCAGCTGGTCGCCATCGACAAGGCCACGCAGGCGCCCGTCTTCGCGCCGCCCGATCCCGATTTCGCGCCCGCCCCCGACCAGGACGATGCGCAGGGAGAACAGGCATGAGAGGCTGGTTCCGCCAACACCGCTTCGCCCTCGGCTCGGCGCTGATTCACTTACGCAAGTCGCCAGGCGGCTTTTTACTGAACGTGCTCGTCGTCGCCATCGCCCTGTCGCTGCCGTTCGCCGGCTTGACCATGCTCGACAATGTGCGCCCCATGTCGGAACAGATGTCCGTCGACCCGGAAATCAGCGTCTTCCTGAAGATCGACACGCCGCGCGAGCAAGCCGTGGCCCTGGCCAGCGCCATGCGCAAGATCGTCGGCGAGCAAAAGGCAAAGATCGTCTTCATCCCGCGCGAACAGGCGCTCGATACGCTGAAGAACAAGAACGGCCTGGCCGACGTACTGAGCACCCTGGGCGACAATCCCCTGCCCGACAGCTATGTGCTGAAACTCGACGCCTTCAGCAGCGCCAGCGAAGCGCAGGATGTCGATGCCGTGGCGGAACAGCTGCGCCACCTGCCGGGCGTGGAATCGGCGCAAGTCGATTCGGCCTGGGTCAAGCGTCTGGCGGCCCTGCTGGGCGTGCTGCGCCTGGTGCTGCTATTGCTGGCCATCACCCTGGGCGTGGCCGTCATCGCCGTGGTCTTCAATACCATCCGCCTGCAAGTGATGCAGCAGCGCGATGAAATCAGCATCTCGAAACTGATCGGCGCCACCGATACTTTCATCCACCGCCCCTTCTATTACACGGGTGCCCTGCTGGGCCTGTGCGCCGGTGCGCTGGCGCTGGGCGCCGTGGCGCTGGCCTTGCAGCCGCTCAATACCGCGATTGCCGAGTTTGCACGCCTGTATGCGTCCGAATTTCAGCTGGTGCCGCTGGCGCCGCTGCCGATGGCCGGCTTGCTGGCCGTCAGCGCCGGCCTGGGCCTGATCGGCGCCTTCCTCTGCGTACAGCGCCACCTGGCGCGCCTGAACTGACCTTCCTTTCCATGGCGGCGCTCCTGGCGCCGCCATGCGCCTCGCCATCCCCATCTGCTGTTATCTTGATATTTAGCAAGTATTCTTAAGGCTCGCTTCAGCCAGAGGCCGTAGACTAGCCATGTTGTCGTGAAGCGGCCTGCAGTGCTGTTCAGATCGCTGTTCAGACATATTTATCAAGCATTCATTCGCCATAGTATTTAGGCTATCAGGACGATTAAATGTGCTGATTGGCACTCTCAGGCAGAGAGTGCTAATATAGGGACATACCAACAGCAGAACCGCCATGGACGCCAGATGAAGATGGTGCCGCGATCTGCAAAGTGCAAGACCGAATACGCAAAACAGAACAGACAATCAGGCCACATCGTGTGATGTGGCCAACTGGAACACAGCAAGACTACGAGGGAGAAAACATGACTATGATGTCCGCAACATCCGCATTGGTTCCGACCAAAAGTAATGCGCTGGGCCTCGGGTTCACTGGCAATCTGGGCAATATCGACGCCTATATTTCGGCCGTGAACCGTCTGCCCATGTTGACCCATGACGAAGAAATTTCGCTGGCAAAACGCCTGCGTGAAAAAAATGACCTGGCCGCCGCGCAAGAACTGGTGCTGTCGCACCTGCGCCTGGTGGTCTCGATTGCCCGCGGCTATCTGGGCTATGGCTTGCCGCACGCCGACCTGATTCAGGAAGGCAATATCGGCTTGATGAAAGCCGTGAAACGCTTCGATCCCGACCAGGGCGTGCGCCTGGTGTCGTACGCCATGCACTGGGTGAAAGCCGAGATGCACGAGTACATCCTGAAAAACTGGCGTCTGGTCAAGGTTGCGACGACGAAGGCACAGCGCAAGCTGTTCTTCAACCTGCGCAGCCACAAGACGGGCCTCGACGCGATGACGCCGAAACAGATCGATGCGCTGGCCAAGCTGCTCGACGTGAAGCGCGAAGAAGTGATCGAAATGGAAACGCGCTTGAGCGGCCGCGACATCGCGCTGGAGTCGCCGACCGACGATGAAGACGACAAGTTTTCGCCGATCGCCTACCTGTCGTCGGAGCAAAGCGAGCCGACCAAGGTACTGGAAGCGGAACAAGTGACGCGCCTGCAATCGGAAGGCCTGGAAACGGCCTTGTCGAAGCTGGACGCCCGTTCGCGCCGCATCATCGAAGCGCGCTGGCTGGCCAACGACGACGGTTCCGGCGCCACGCTGCACGCGCTGGCGGAAGAGTTCGGCGTATCGGCCGAGCGCATCCGCCAGATCGAAGTGGCGGCGCTGAAGAAAATGAAGGGCGCCCTGGCGGCCTACGTGTAATCGAAAGCAATGCCGCAATGCAAAAGGCGCCGCAAGGCGCCTTTTAGTTTTATAAATGATATTTATCAACAGATAAACATTGTCAGCCTTTATGCTGCAACCAAGCCCTTGGTGATCAGCTCGGCGACCAATTCATTCAGATCCGCGCCGCGCTCCTTGGCCAGGGTCTGCAATTGCAACACCAGATCGCTGTTCAGCTTGACGGCGAACGGCACCAGGCCCAGCGCCTGATCGCGCTTGCGCTGCTCGCGGCGGTCGACGACCACCGCTTCCTTACCGAATGCACCGGCGCCGGGAACATTCATCTTTCCCATCAGTTTCTTGGCATCGCTTTTGGCCAGGTCGGTTTTTTTCATGGTTGTTTCCTGATTTTCAAAACAGCCATTCTACGCAGTAATCGGCGCGCCGCGTGGCCGGCGCGTCAATTCATCGGCAGCGCGCCAATAGTGCGCCAGAAAAATATCATTTTGTTATTATCATTTTCATCCCACGCGTGGACGCCACGCCGGGACGCTCTACCTGAAAGGAAAAACATGCACTATCTACATCAATCGTACCGAACGTGGTTGTTACCCTTGTTCATCGCCTGCCTGGCCGTGCTGGCGGGCTGCGGCGCGGCTGGCAGCGCCGGCGACGCGGAAAACACGCCGCGCAGCGTCACCCACGTGCTCTCGCCGGGCGAACAGGTCGCCATCACGGCCACCGATACCCTGAAACTCGAGCGCGTCAACGACAGCCGCTGCCGCAAGGGCGCCGTGTGCGTGTGGAAAGGCTACGTCAGCTACAGTTTCAGTTTGCTCAACAGCGCGGGCGCCACCGATATCGTCTTGTCCGAGTCCATGCCCGGCGCCGCCAGCTCCGTGACCGTCAACCACCTGACGTTCACCCTGCTCGACGTCGATCCGGCCACGCCGCCCGCCCTGGACGCAGCCGCGCCCACCTACCGGGTCAAGGTAAAAATCACGCAGGGTGCCCTGCCCCGCTAAGCATCAGACATCGTGGCGCTGGCGGCTGTCGGTCGGCGCCTGTTGCCGCTCCAGCATACCGTAATCACGCACCACGCCGGCGATGCGCAGCCGGTAATCGTCGAACACGCCATGCCGGCCCGCCGATTGCGCCGCGCGGTGCGCTTCCAGCTGCCGCCACTGCGCCAGTGCCGCTTCGTCGCGAAAGAAAGACAGCGACAGCAGTTTGCCTGGCTCGCTCAGGCTGCTGAAGCGCTCGATGGAAATGAATCCATCGACTTCAGCGAGCAAGGGACGCAGCGCGGCCGCCAGGTCCAGATACTGCTGGCGTCCTTCGGCGCTGGGCCAGACTTCGAAAATCACGGCAATCATGCTCTTTCTCCAGTGTTGAAAACGGGGATGCGGGCATTCAGCGAAGACCGGTACGACCAGGCCAGCGGCATGTCTTCCAGCCCGTCGGCCCATGCCTGCAGGCATGCCGTGGCAATCGTCTGCGCGATGGACTGGCCCGGACAGGCGTGGCGGCCATGGCCAAAACCCGACTCCGCCTGGCCGGCGCTGGCCAGCACGACGATGATCGTCTGCCCGGCCGGTATGCGCACGCCGGGCAATTCCACGGCATCGCCCGTGTAGCGGCGCGTGTTGTGGATCGCGGGGTCATGCCGGCTGACCTCGCGCAGCAAAGCCGGCCATCGCTGGGGTGCGGCGCGCAGTTGCGCGAACAACTGCGGCTGCGTGCACAAAGCGACCGTGGCATTGCCCAGCAGACCTGCCGTGGCGTCACACGTCTGCAACAGCAAGCCCACAAGGTTGGCCAGCACGCCGCCAGACGCCTGCCAGCCGACGGCATACGCCCCGGTCACGATGTCGTGCAGCAAGCTGCCGGGCAAGGCATCCGCCTCGCGCAGCAATACGGTAAAACCGTGCAGCAAGGCATCGGCCGCTTGCTGCGCGCCGGCCAATTCTTTCCCATTGCTCAGCGGCGACAAACAGGCGACAAAGTCGCGCGTCCAGGCGGCCAGCGCCGGCCATTGCGCTGGCGCAAAGCCCAGCAAGTCCGCCATGGCGAACAGGGGCAGCTCAACAATCGCCTCGTTCAGCTGCGCGGCGCTGTCGGGAACGCGGTCGCCGGCAATCTGCATCACCCGTCCATGCAGGCGCGCCAGGTCCACCTGGCCCAGCGCGCGCGCCAGCACCTGTTTCGGTACGGCATGCCGCTCGCCCTCGTTCATGCGCACCAGTTCGGCAAAGATGGCGCCGCACGGCGTGCCTGCCAGCGTATCCGGTACCGGCTGGCCTGCCGGGCGCACGCGGCAAGCAGGATGCTCGAGGACGGCCTGTACGCCAACGGCCCCCGTTGCCAGCCAGCAATCGAGCGACGCCTCGAAACGCAGGGGCGGGCCTTCCGCCAGGCGGCGATAGTAGTCATACGGCGCCGCGTGGGTGACGGCGGAAAAAGGGTCGGCGAGCGGCATGCGCATTCCATTGCAGTGATGTGGGGACACGAGTATGCTGGTCCTTCCACCACAACACTTCGCCCACGGACGAATCATGGATAACAAACTTCCCTCTGCCGACATGGGCCTGGCGCAACTGGCCGGCGCCATCGCCGAACCGGCCCGCGCGCGCATGCTGTGCAGCCTGCTCGATGGCCATGCGCGCACGGCCACGGAACTGGCCACCTTGGCCGAGGTAGGCGCCTCGACGGCCAGCGCCCATCTGGCGCGCTTGCGCGACGACGGTTTGCTGTCGATGCTGGCGCAGGGCAAGCACCGCTACTACCGTCTGGCCAGTACGGAGGTGGCGCGGGCGCTGGAAGCGCTGCTGGTGGTGGCCGGCGTGCCCGCAACGCCGTTTACACCCTCCACGCCGGACCGCTTGCGCCATGCGCGCACCTGCTACGACCACATGGCCGGCACGGTCGCCGTCGCCATGCACGACCAGTTGCACGCGCAAGGCTGGCTGCTCGACGATGATGGCGAAGGCGAATATTGCCTGTCGGAAGCAGGCGCGGACGGCATGGCGGCGCTGGGCATCGACGTGCCGCAATTGCAGCGCCAGCGCCGCCGCTTCGCCTGTGCCTGCCTGGACTGGAGCGAACGGCGCGCCCATTTGGGCGGGGCGCTGGGGGCGGCCCTGCTGCAGCTGGCCCTGCGCCGGCGCTGGGCCGAGCGCGAACTCGACAGCCGTGCCCTGCGCCTCACGCCCGATGGCGAGCGGCGCCTGCTGGCCGCCCTGGGGGCACCATGATCAGCTTCGAAGGTTTTTCCAAACAGTACGGCACGTTCGAGGCCGTCAAGCCGCTGACCTTACAAGTGGGCAAAGGAGAGGTCTTCGGCTTCCTGGGCCCGAATGGGGCGGGCAAAACCACCACCATCCGCATGCTGATGGGCATCCTCGTGCCCAGCAGCGGGCGCGTGCTGATCGATGGCCTCGATTGCCACCGCGATGGCGCCGCCGTCAAGCGCAAGGTCGGCTATCTGCCCGACAATCCCATCTTCTACGATTATTTGCGAGGACGTGAAATCCTGCAATTCGTGGCCGAAATGCATGGCTATCCACGCGCCGAGGCGGCCACGCGCACGGCGCGTCTGCTGACGGAATTCGGCCTGGACGAGGCGAGCGAGGATTTCGCCGTCAATTATTCGCTGGGCATGAAGAAAAAGCTGGGCCTCGCGTGCGCGCTGATCCACGATCCCGCCGTGCTGATCCTCGATGAACCGATCAACGGCCTCGACCCGCGCGCGTCGCGCGACGTGCAGGAACGCTTGCTGCGCATCGCCGCGGCCGGCACCACCATTTTTGTTTCCACGCATTTGCTCGACATGGCGCAAAAGCTGTGCAGCCGGGTTGCCATCATCCACCGTGGCGCCCTGGTCGCCACGGGCAGCCTGGACGAGATCCGCCAGCAGCTGTCCAGCGACGGCAGCCTGGAAGACCTCTTTTTGCAACTCACCGACGAAACCGCATGACACCGGCGCCGCCCACCGCCTGGCGCGCCGTCTGGCTGCTGACCCGATTGCGCCTGCAGCGCCTGCTCAACGTCAGCGGCAAGGGCTTGGCGTTCCATCGGGGAGGCAAGAGCCGGCCCGCCACGCCAGGAAAGAAACGAGGACGCTGGCTGCTGGGCGCGCTGCTGGTCTTGCCCATGCTATTTGCCTCCGGCAATATCGCCCGCCACAACCTGCTGAACATGCATTGCCTGCTCGACCAGGTGACCGTTTGCCAGGCCAAGGGCAGCCTGCAGGCGGGCGAGCGCGTGATGGCGCCCGTCATCGCCCACTTGATCGAGCAACCGTTCAGTGCGGCGCTGGCGGGCGCCCTGACCTTGCAATTGGCGCTGCTGTGGCTGGTGAGCCTGCTGCTGCCGCTGGGCATGGGAGAACTGTCGAAGCCGGACTGGGACCTGGAATGGCTGGTCACCCTGCCCGTCGACAAGGGCACCCTGCTGTGGGCGCGCGTGCTCGAACGCACGCTGGTCAACCCGCTCGGCCTGCTGGTGCTGTGGCCCGGCACCACCATGATCGCCTGGTATTCGGGCCAGGGCTGGTTTTCGCCGCTGTCGGGGCTGTTTGCCTGCCTGCTCCTGCTGGCCTTGGCAGCCATGTTGCGTACCCTGATCGACACGGGCTTGCGCCTGTCGCTCAGTCCTGCGCAGCTGGGCAACTTGCAGGCCCTGCTGTCGGTGGCCGGCCTGTTTCCCATGTATATGGGCATGTCGTTCGGCATGGGTACGGGCGGCTTTGCCCACGCGTGGGCGGCGGCCATGCCGGCCTGGACCGGCTGGACGCCGCCGGGCCTGCTGGTGAGTTTGCTCAATGCCCAAGGTGCGGCAGCAGCCTTGCCGGCCGTCCTGCTGCTGGCGCAATGCCTGTGCTTGATGCTGCTGGGCATGGCCCTGCTGCGCCGCCAGCTGCGCCACGGCGTGGTGGGCGCGGGCCAGCGCGAGGCCGGCCGCAAGCGCTCCCCTGCGAACCAGTCCGCTGGCAAGTGGCGCGTCCGCCCCGGCACGGTGATCCAGCGCCGCGAGCTGACTTTGCTGCTGCGCGACCGTAATTTTCTCGTGCAAACCCTGTTGCTGCCTTTGCTGATCCTCGGTGGCCAGGCCCTGTTCTCGGGCCATGCGCGCGACCTGCACGAGCTGCTGTCCAGCCCCGTCTTGCTGGCCTCTACCGGCTTTTTCCTCGGCACTTATGTGCTGATGATGTCGGCCTTCCAGACCCTCAACAAGGAAGGCGGCGCGCTGTGGCTGCTGTACACGTTTCCCGTCGCCGTCGACCAGGCGCTGCGGCAAAAAGCCCAGCTGTGGGCCGCGCTGGCCCTGCTCTACCCCTTGATCCTGTTCAGCGCGGCGCTGGCCTGGCAAGACGCCTGGCGGTGGGACATGGCGGGTTTGATGCTGCTGGCCCTGGCCGGCATCCCCCTGTACTCGGCGATCGCCGTGGCGCTGGGCGTGTTTGCCAGCGATCCGCTGGCCACCGAAGCGGCGGTAAAGATACGGCCGGCCTACACCTATCTATACCTGCTGCTGACCGGCCTGTACATCGCCGCGCTGGCGGCCGGCAGCCTGGCGCAGCAACTGGTGTTTGTCGTGCTGACGGCGGCGCTGGCCGTGGCCCTGTGGCAAAAAGCACGCGATGCGCTGCCCTACCTGCTCGACCCGTCCGCCTCGCCGCCGGCCAGGGTCACGGCAGCCGACGGCCTGATCGCCGCCATGCTGTTTTTTATTCTGCAAATCCTGCTGTTGATCCTGCTCAAGGACAAGGTGGCTGGCGTGCTCACGTATGTGCTGCTGCGCCTGGTCTACTGGCGCAGCAAGACGGCCGGCGTGCCAGGCATGACACGAGGCCGGCACCCCTGGCGCTGGGGTACGGCAGGCGCGGCCGTATCGGCTCTCTGCGGCATCGCCTGCACGCTCGTGCTGCAAGCACCTGCGGCGGCAGCGGGCGGCAGTTCGTGGGACAGCCTGTGGCTGCTGGCCCTGGGCGTGCTGGCCGCGCCCCTGTGCGAGGAATTCATTTTCCGCGGCTTGCTGCAGGGCGGCTTGCGCCGTTCACTGCCGGCCTGGCAGGCCATCGCCATCGGTGCCGCCCTGTTTGCCATCGTGCATCCGCCCGTGTCCATGCTGCCTGCCTTCGTGCTGGGCCTGTGCGCGGGCCTCGCGTACGAACGCAGCGGCGCGCTGCTGGCGCCCATGCTGGTACACGCGGGCTACAACGCCGCCCTCCTCGCATATCAGCTGCATGCTTAATCACCAGCAAGTTTGCTAGAATCGCACACGTTTCCGTCCGTATCCCAACCAATGACTACGCACAGATCACGCATGAAGCCACGCTTGTTCGCACCATTTATCCTCGTCGCGCTGCTGAGCGGCTGCACGGTACTCGCCCTGCGCCCCAACAGCGGCGTGGAAAACCGCACGTTCACCGTGCAGGAAGCCCCGCGCCTGCGCATCGACGCGCCCAAGGCGCGCATCCAGAACCCGATGCCCAACGACCACTTCATCGGCATCGCCCTGTCAGGCGGGGGCAGCCGCGCGGCCAATTTCTCGGCCGCCTCGCTGGAGCAGCTGGAGCAGTTCGGCCTCGTCAGCGGCGCCTCGGCCATCTCCGGCGTGTCCGGCGGCGCCATCGCGGGCGGCTACTATGCCTTGCATGGCAGGCAGACGGATTGGCCTTTGCTGCGCAGCAAGCTGAAAACGGATTTCTTTGGCCAGACCATTTTGAAACCGGCCAACCTGACGACGATGTTGTTGACGAACAAGACGCGCACGTCCTTCCTGTCCGACGTATTCGACGATGTGCTGTACGACAAGAAAACCTACGAGGACTTGCCGCACGACGGCCCCATCTTCCTGGCCAACGCGACGGACGCCACCGATGGCGGCAAGCGCGTGGTGTTTTCTTATGAGTATTTTTACGGCACCCTGCATTCGCCGATCCAGGATATCCGCCTGGCCACGGCCGTGGCCACCTCGGCCGCCTTTCCCGGCGTGTTCGATTCCGTCACCTTCGAGCGTTTCCGTCCGAAAAATACGTTCGTGCCGGAACTCGGTTCCGAGTCGCGCGAATCGCCGTCCTATGTCCACCTGTTCGATGGCGGCGCGGCCGACAACCTGGGCGTGGAAACCCTGTGGGACGTGGCCCTGACGCAGCTGTACGGCAACGACATGGCCGTCGTGCCGCCGCGCCTGAACAGCAAGCCCTTCATCCTCATTTCCATCGACGCCAACGCGCCCAATTCCAGCGCCGTGTTCGAAAAGATGTCGGACGAGCGCCAGCCGCTGGACCGCATCTTCAACAAGAATATCTACGATGCCGTCGACGCCCTGTTCTCGCGCCAGCGCAAGGAAAATCTCGTCAAGATGGGCTTTGGGCAAGCCCGCTTCGATACCATCACGCATGAAAACTTTGGCGACCTGAGCCAGAAATTCGTCAAGAGCAAGCGCACCTCGGCCTTTGCCATTCCCGTGCTGTGCCGTCCCCACCTGGGCCAGTACCGCTGCGAAGTCGATGCGGCCGATCCCCTGCCCGGCCAGATCCGCACGCGCCTCGAAGGCTTTGCCTGGCATATTTCCATCGACCAGATCGCCTCGCTGGCGCTGCGCCTGTCCAGCGGCGACGCCCAAGTCGACATTGCCCGCAAGGAAGAGCGCGCCGCCCTCGTCAAGCTGCAACGCCTGGCCACGCAGACGAAAACCCATCTGAAACTGACGGGGCCGGAAAATTGCAGCCCGGACGTCCTGCAATCGGCGCTGTACAGCGCCGCGCGCGTGCTGATCCTCGACGACGAGGAATCGCGCTTCGCCCTGTGCGACTACATGTTGGCGGGCAAACTGATCAATGACGACACGGTCTGCAAGCAGCGCTACGTGCACGCCGTGCCCCGCTTCGCCATCGAAAGCGAAGATTTGCAATACCGCAACTTGAGTTCGGACGGCAATTCCGTGAACGTGCCGATACGCTGCAAGAAATGAGCTGCCTGTCACGACAAGGGTAACTCTTGATTGTAATCAAGACAGCCATGACGTCGACGAAGAAGAATGCACTGTACGGCTGTTGCGGGAGATAAACCCATGCACCGCAGCCGCCTGGTCACCATTCATCGTGAAGGATAGCCCATGTTTTGCACGGCATGCGGGACGCAGCAAGCGGAAGGCAAGACGCACTTTTGCGCCAACTGTGGCGCGCGCAGTGACGCCGCCGAGGCACTGCCTGCCGGTGTGGCTGGCTGGAGCTGGGGTGCCTTCCTGCTGAACTGGATATGGGCGATCGGCAACCGCACGTGGATAGGCTTACTCGCACTGATCCCCTACGTTGGCATCGGGGTTGCCATCTGGCTGGGCATCAAAGGCCGTGAGATGGCCTGGAAAAATGGAAAATGGCAAAGTGTTGAACACTTCAACCTGGTACAACGAAAGTGGTCGCAATGGGGCATCGGTCTTACGCTAGTCATCGGCGTGATCAGCCTGTTGCTGTCTTTCGCCTTACTCGTATCGTGGTCGAAAGACATGAAGCGCGTTGACGCCAGCACCGTCGACACCCTGCTGGCGGCAGCGGAAACGTCCTCGCAAGAGGCCGCACAAGCGGCAATATGCCCAGCCGAAAGCGATGAGTAGCGCCTCGCACGCGCACAAAAAAGCCCGCACGATCGCTCGTACGGGCTTTAGCGCAAGGATTCCTGGCGCCCGGTTGATTTAGATCAATCGACCTTAAATCAAGCGACTACGCCTGCGCATGTAGCTGCGGCTTAACGCACCTTCCAGTTCCTGCTCCGTTTTATGCTGGTTCACCGTGTACAGGGCCCACAGGGCCGCCGGCGCCCAGCCGATCACAGTGCACTGCAAGATCAAGGCGGCGGCACCGGCCAGCGGGCGCCCCAGCATGAAAAACGTGAGACACGGAAGTAGCAAGGCTATCAGCAATCGCATCACGACATACTCTCCTTCAAAATAGAGCAGCGGACAAGGGCCGGTATCCGGTCCGTCCCCCGCCCGCTGCGTACTGCTCCTTATAGATGCACTGAGATTTGGGGCATCAGGTCGTCAAACGTGCGACCGTTGCCGTTTTCTCCGATGGCGTGCATCTTCCATTCGCCGTTATGGCGGTACAGCTTGGCCATGATCTGTGCCGTGTGGGAACCTTGCACAGACAGGTTGAAACGCGCGACTTCCTGGTTATTGCTCGCATTCAAGATGCGGCAATAGGCGTTTTCCACCTGCGAGAAGTTCTGGCCAGTAAAGCTGTTGACGGTGAAGACCAGGCTTTTCACATGCGCCGGCACCTTCGACAGATCGACATTGATCTGTTCGTCGTCGCCATCGCCCGCGCCCGTGCGGTTGTCGCCCGTGTGGACAATGCTGCCGTCCTTGCTTTTCAGCTGGCGGAACCAGACGATGTCGGACGTGCCCTTGTTCTCGTCGAACATGATGCACGAGGCGTCCAGGTCGACGGCTTCCGTCTTCGAACCGAAACCAAGGAAACCCTTGGTCTTGGCCGCATCCCAGCCCAGGCCCATGGTGATACGGGTCAGGGTGGTACCAGCTTCTTTGTCCAGAGAAATCTTCTGGCCCTTGCTCAAATTGACAGACATACGCATAGCTCCTGTTTGCTTGGTTACATCAAATATTAGTTACGCCGGCTTGCTTTGCGTCCAGGCGAGGAAGGCCGCGCGGTTGCGCGAGCACACGAGGATTTTTCCCGTGCCTGAAAATTTCAGTACTACGCCTTCGCCGCTGGTCTGGCTATTGATCAAATTGCCCAGAAAGCCGCCGCTGCTGCCGGTCGTGATGGAAATTTCGTATTGCAGGCGGTTGTCCCAGCATACGACGTGCGAATTGTCGATCACCACGTCCTTGCCAGGCGTCACTTCCAGTTCCGACATCGCGCCAAAACCGGACACCGCCAACTGGCCGCTGCCTGCCGTCTCGGTGATGAAAAAACCACCGCTCTGGGCAAACAGCGCATTGCCAAGGCTTTGCGTGCGCACCTTCAATTCCACGCCAGACGTGGCCGCCACGAAGGCGCCGTCGCTGATCATGTATTGCTGGGTGCCAACCTCGAGCACCCGCATCGCGCCGGGCAAGGTGGGCGACAGCAGACAGTCGCCGTCGCCCCGCATGGCCTCGATATGCTGCTGAAAGAACGATTCCCCGTTGGCAAAGGTGCGCATCAGCGCAGCGCCTATGCCGCCCGTCATCTTGCCTTTCAGCTCAAGATTGGTTTCCATCATCACCATCGCATCGGATTCGCAATAAATCTTCTCGCCCTTGGCCAGCGACACATGCAGAAACGGGTCGACGTCCCCTGTTACATTAAAAACCGGCATTCAACTGTTCCTTCCTCAACGATGATGGTGATGGCGGCGGCCCGCGCTGCGGACCGCCTTGATTATTTACAACTTATACGCCGACGCCGAACGATGCTGCGAGTGGGCCCAGACCGCCTTTATATCCCTGGCCGATAGCCTTGAATTTCCAATCGCCGCCGTTGCGGTAGATTTCGCCGAAGACCATCGCCGTTTCCGCCGAGCCGTCTTCCGACAGGTCGAAGCGGGCGATT
Source organism: Janthinobacterium sp. FW305-128 (assembly GCF_020858135.1). Lineage (NCBI taxonomy): Bacteria > Pseudomonadati > Pseudomonadota > Betaproteobacteria > Burkholderiales > Oxalobacteraceae > Janthinobacterium > Janthinobacterium sp. FW305-128. Next base: position 84,685 of record NZ_JACYMK010000012.1, read on the forward strand.
TCCGTGTTGCCGTTGGCGTTGACGCAACGCACGTACGCTTTCGATACCATACCAAAGTTTTGCTTGCGCGCTTCGGCATCGTGAATCGTCACGCAGACGGCGATCTTGTCGATCTCGGCCGGCACCGTGGCCAGGTCTACGACGACGGTTTCATCGTCGCCATCGCCGGCGCCCGTGGTGTTGTCGCCCGAGTGGGTGACGGAACCGTCGCTCGACTTCAGGTTGTTATAGAAAATCATGTCGACGTCGGCGCGAACCTTGCCGTCGGCCTTCAACAGGAATACGGAACCGTCGATGTCGAACGCGGCGCCATCGGTGGCGCGGGCATCCCAGCCCAGGCCGATGATCATCTTCGAAATGCCGGGGGCTTCCTTGCTCAGGTTGACGTTGCCGCCTTTTTGCAGACTGATTGCCATGATGTATTTCTCCTATGTGGGTTGTATATGACCAAACACCTGGCGTCCTCCACCGGCCTGACTCCCCAGGCCGGCGGCGACGCTTGCTGCAACTTGCCGACAAACGGGTGTAGTCGTTTGCCGCGCATTCTTTACACTGCCTTGACCGCTTCCAGCGCTTCCGTCCGGCCTTCTTCGAGGGCCATCCTGCGCTTGTAGCGGATCGACGACCACAGCGAGGCGAGAATGAAGGCCACCCCAATCAGACCCGTGAAAATCTCGGGAATGTGGAACTTCATGCTGACCAACATGATCACGGCCAGGATACCGATCGCATAGTGCGCGCCGTGCTCCAGATAAACGAACTCGTCGAGCGTGCCCTTGCGCACCAGGAACACCGTCATCGAACGCACGAACATCGCGCCGATTGCCAGGCCCAGCATGATGATCACGACATCCTTGGTGATGGCAAACGCGCCGATCACGCCGTCAAAGCTGAACGAGGCGTCGAGCACTTCCAGGTACAGGAAGCCGCCAATACCGCCGCGCTTGATGATGTCGCCCATGTTGCCGTCGCCGTTGTCGCCTTCCAGCAAACCGCTGATCACATCGACGCCCACGTAGGTCAGGATGCCCCACAGGCCGGCCGTCAGGACCACCAGCTTCTGGCCTTCTTCGATCATCGACAGGCTGGCCATCAGGGTACCGAGCGCGATCATCACGGAAATCGACGAAATCTTGCCCAGCGCACCCAATTTTTCTTCAATACGACCCAGCCAGTGCGTTTCTTTTTCCGAGTCCAGCAGGAAGTTCAGGAAGACCAGCAGCAGGAAAATGCCGCCGAATGCCGCCACTTCCGCGTGGTGATTCGTCAGGTGCATCGAATACTGTTCCGGATTGCTCAGTGCCAGATTCCATACTTCCAGCAAGCCCAAGTCCGCCGCTTGCGCCACGATGACCAGCGGGAACAGCAGACGCATGCCGAACACGGCGATGATGATGCCCACGCCCAGGAACAGGTTTTGCCAGAACTTGTCCCAGTTCTTCAGCACCGAGGCGTTGACCACCGCGTTGTCGAACGACAGCGAGACTTCCATCACGCCCAGGATCACCGCGATACCGAGCGCCGCCAGCATCGTCTGCACGCCACCGTGCGTGTAACCCCACCAGGCGGAAATGCCCAGGCAGATAAATGTCACTAGAAATGACACTCTGAAATGTTTCATCGATAGTTCCCCGTTATCTAGATTTAATGAAACATAGTATAGGGACATGTCACACATTTAAAAATAGAAGATAATGGAAGTATTACTTCGTAAAAACAGAAGATAGGATATCGCGATGAAAACCACGGGCTTCAATTACCGCCATTTGTACTTTTTTTGGGTCGTCGCCAAGGAAGGCGGCGTGACGCGCGCGGCCGAACGGCTGGGATTGGCCGTGCAAACCATCAGCACCCAGCTGGCCCTGCTGGAAAAGGAACTGGGCCGCTCCCTGTTGCAGCCGCAGGGACGCCGCCTGGTGCCGACGGAAGCGGGCCGGCTGGCGCTCGGCTATGCGGACCAGATTTTTTTGCTGGGCGAGCAGATGCAGGATGCGCTGGCCGATACGGACGCGGAAAAGATGCGTTTGACGGTGGGCATTTCCGATTCCCTGCCGAAACTGATGGCCTACCGCATGCTGGACGCCACGCGCAGCCTGGACCAGCCCGTCAAGCTCGTGTGCCTGGAAGACGAATTTGAATCCTTGCTGGCCGACCTGGCCCTGCACAAGCTGGACCTGGTGTTGACGGACCGCGCCGTGCCCGCCGGCGCCAGCCTGCGCGTGTCCAGCCACCTGTGGGGCGAAAGCGCCATGAAACTGTTCGGCATCCCCGCGCTGGCCGCACAATACCGCGACAACTTCCCGCACAGCCTGCATGGCGCGCCATTCCTGCTGCCGGCGCGCAATAACGCCTTGCGCGGGCGCATCGATGAATGGATGGTGCAGCAAGGCGTGCGGCCCGATGTGGTCGGTGAATTCGAGGACAACGCCATGCTCAACGCCTTCGGCCGCAAGGGCCTGGGCCTGTTCTTCGCCCCGGCCAGCCTGGCGGCCGATATCGAGGAGCAATTCGGCGCCGTGCTGGTCGGCGACGCCTCATCCCTGCGCGAACAGTTTTATGTCATTTCAAACGAACGCAAGATCATGCACCCGGCGCTGGACGTCATCCTGGCCGCCATCCAGGGCCAGCCAAAGATTCACAAGGAAAGCTGATAAATCCATTCGAAAATAACGTTTGAATAATCAATCAAAAGCGATTGTAATAAAGCCTGAGACAAACACGCGCCCCTCCCTCGCCGGCAGGGGGCGATCACCATAAAAAACAGGAGCATCACCATGTCCACGGCAGGCAAGACGATCGATATTCCCGATCTCATCAATAACAACAGGATCGGCTCCTTCCAGATCGGCATGCTGATCCTGTGCGGGCTGTGCGTCATCATGGATGGCTTCGACGTGCAGGCGATGGGCTATGTGGCGCCCGCCATTATTGCCGATTGGCATGTCAGCAAGGCCAACCTCGGCCCCGTGTTTGGCGCGGGCCTGCTGGGCATGCTGGTCGGCTCGCTCGTCTTCAGCATCACGGCCGACAAGTTCGGCCGCCGTCCCGTGCTGATCGGCTCGACCATCTTCTTCGCCCTGTGCATGCTGGTCACGCCGCTGGCGACGAACATCGAACAATTGCAGCTGATCCGTTTTATCACGGGACTGGGCCTGGGCGCCGTGATGCCGAACGCCATGGCGCTGGCGGGCGAATACAGCCCCCTGCGCAAGAAAGTCACCCTGATGATGCTCGTCTCGTGCGGCTTTACCCTGGGCGCCGTGCTGGGCGGATTATTGTCCGCCGCGCTGATTCCCGCCTTCGGCTGGCAATCCGTGTTTTACGTGGGCGGCGTGGTGCCGCTGGTGATCGGCGTGCTGATGTTCTTCCTGCTGCCCGAGTCGATGCAATTCCTGGTGCTCAAGAAACGCAAGCTGGATAAAGTCGCCAAGTGGCTCAAACGCATCGATCCAACGGTGACCATCACGGCCGACACGCAATACGTCGTGCATGAGAAGGAACACAAGGGCGCGCCCGTGCTGCAATTGTTTACGGGCGGCCGCGCGAAGATGACGATTCTGTTGTGGGTCATCAATTTCATGAACTTGCTGAACTTGTATTTCCTGTCGAACTGGTTGCCGACGATCGCCAAGGAAGCGGGCCTGTCGACGGCCAATGCCGTGCTGGCGGGCACGGCCCTGCAAGTGGGCGGCACCATCGGCACCCTCGTCATGGGCCAGCTAATCGACCGCTCCAGCTTCCGCCGCATCCTGCTGCCGTGCTTTTTGGTCGCTGCCGTGGCCATTGCCCTGATCGGCCGTCCCGACGTGTCGTTGGCGTTCCTGTTCATCACCATTTTCATCGCCGGTTTCTGCGTGGTAGGCGGCCAGCCTGCCGTCAACGCCCTGGCGGCCAGCTACTATCCGACCACCCTGCGCTCGACGGGCATCGGCTGGAGCCTGGGCGTGGGCCGCATCGGCTCCATCATCGGCCCCGTGCTCGGCGGCGAGCTGATCCGCCTGAACTGGCCCAACAGCACGATTTTCCTCGTCGTCGCCATCCCCGCCATCGTCTCGGCCGTCATGGTGTTTGCCATGCGCGGCGGACCGCAAACGGCGGCCAAAGGCTGAAAAGCGTGAAAAACCCGCCGCGCGCGCCCGCCTGCACGGGCGGGGCGCGCGGCTAAATTAGGCTATGGCGGCCTTCGTCGTTTAAGATGACGTTTTAACAGCCCATCTTTTGCGCCCCCATGCACAATGTCTTGCTAGTCCTGCTCGCCCTCTTCCTGGTCGCGCTGAACGGTTTTTTTGTTGCCGCCGAGTTTGGCATCGTCACCTTGCGGCGCACGCGCATCCGCGCCATCGCCAAGACGCAAGGGCTGCGGGGCCGCATCCTGGCCAAGGTGCATGGCCAGCTGGACGCCTACCTGTCCGCCTGCCAGCTGGGCATCACGCTGGCGTCGCTGGGCCTGGGCTGGGTCGGCGAACCGGCATTTGCCGGCTTGCTCGAGCCGCTGTTCGGCGCCATGGGCGTCACCTCGCAAGAGCTGATCCACGGCATCTCCTTTGTCCTCGCCTTCAGCGTGATTTCCTTCCTGCATATCGTCGTGGGCGAACTGGCGCCCAAATCGATGGCCATCCGCAACCCGGAAGCCGTCGGCCTGTGGAGCGCGATTCCCCTATACGGCTTTTACTGGACCATGTATCCCGCCATCTACCTGCTCAACGCCAGCGCCAACTGGGTGCTGCGCCTGGCGGGCCTGTCCGGCAAGGGCGGCCACGATGCCCACTATTCGTCCGAAGAATTGAAACTGATCCTGCGCACCAGCCAGCCCGGCGAAAAGTTTACGCGCGACGAGCGCAACATCCTGGCGCAGTCGCTCGATTTCGAACAAATGACGGTATCGGACCTGATGCGCCCGATCAATGAAGTGATCGCCCTGCACGCCTCGAACACATTGGAAGAAAACCTCGACACGGTGCTGCGCAACCGCTTCAGCCGCTACCCGTATTTCGACACGAATGAAGACGACGTGCTGGGCGTGGTACACCTGAAAGACCTGTTCTTTGCCCAGCAGGCAGGCAAACCGATCACCTCGCTCACGCCGTTTCTGCGTCCCGTCGACATCATTTCCGCGCGCACGCCCGCGCTGGAACTGTTCCGGCGCTTTCGCGACGGCGCGCCCCACTTCGCCCTGATCGGCGAAAAGGGCAAGCGCCCGCTGGGTTTCATCACCCTCGATAACTTGCTCGGCGCCATGGTCGGTGAAATCCGCGATGAATTCCGCCGCAATGAAAACGACTGGCTCAAGCAAAGCGACGGCACCCTGATCGGCAAGGCCAGCCTGCCCATCTTCTCGCTCGAACGCATCCTCGGCATCGATATCGAAAACGAGGAACTGGGGCTGGACGACGTGGAATCGGTGGGCGGCTTGATCATGGTCAAGCTGGGCGACATCCCCAAGCAGGGCCAGCGCATCACCTTCGTCGACTTCGACATCGTCGTCAAGAAGATGAACGGGCCCCGCATCGTGCTGATCAAGGTAATCCCGAAACAGGAACGCGATCTCGATGCGGACTTGCGCGACTGATTACTTCTTCAAGGTAATCGTATCTTTGCCCTGCGGCACGGTGGTTTCGCCCACCGTCCACGTTTGCAACAGGCTGTACAGCACCGCCAGCAAGGTCGGGCCGATAAAGATGCCGACGAAGCCGAAGGCCAGCACGCCGCCCAGCACGCCGAGCAACACCAGCAAGAACGGCAGGCTGCTGCCGCGGCTGATCAGCATGGGTTTGACCACATTATCAACGCCGCTGATCAGCAGCGCCCCCCACACCAGCATGAAAATGGCCCAGCCCGTCTGGCCGTCTGAAAACAGCCAGATGGCGGCACCGCCCCAGATCAGCGGTGGGCCGACGGGGATCAGCGAAAAAATGAAGGTGGCCACGCCCAGCAGCGCGACGGCCGGCACGCCGGCGATCAGGAAACCCACCACGGCCACCAGCGCCTGCGCCAGCGCCGTGCCCAGCAAGCCGTACATGACGCCGCGCACGGTGCGGCTGATGGTCAGCCCCACGCCGGGTGCGCTGTCGCCGATGATGCGGCCGGCGCCCGTCATCAAGGCACGGCTCAGCTGCTGGCCGTCGCGGTAGAGGAAGAAGCTGACGAACACGGCCAGGCTGGTCTGCGCCAGACCCGTGCCCAGCAGGATGCCGCCGGAAGCGAGGAAGTGGCGCGCCGGCTCCAGCATCGTCTTGCCCAGATTCAGTAATTCCTCGCGGTCGGCGAGCAGGCGCTCTACGTAGCCGGCGATGGTTTCGCCCACCACGGGAATGCTGGCCAGCCAGGCCGGCGGATGCAGGCCGCCCGCTTCCAGCGCGGCGCGCAACTGTTCATAGATGCGCGAGACGTTATCGGCCAGGTTGTAGGTGACGAGGGCCAGCGGCAGCACGATGACCAGGAGCAATGACAGGGTCATGATGGCGGCCGCCCAGTTGCGCCGGCCTTTCAGGCGGTCGAGCAGGAGGAGATACAGGGGCCAGCTGGAAATGCCCACGCAGGCGGCAAACAGCATGGCGGCGAGGAAGGGCCGCAAGACGAAAAAGCAGCCGATCAACAAGAAGATGATGGCTGCCAGGCGGGCGTGCGGCTCGAAACGTTTATCCATGTACTGCATATCCTGAAGATGGCGCCCGGGGGCGCGACCGGATCAGGATAGCAGAAGTTTAAGATCGTGCGCGATGGCGGCAGGCTTTTCGCCGTGCCGCACGAACAGGCGGATCTTGCCTTCGCGGTCGAACACATAGGTGCCCGCCGTGTGGTCGACCGTGTAGCTGCTGTCCGTTTCGCCCTCGACCTTGGCGTAATACACCTTGAATTCCTTGGCCACCCTGGCCGTCGCGGCCGCATCTCCATACAGGCCCACGAAGCGCTTGTCGAAGGCGGGCACGTACTGCGCCAGCAATTGCTGCGTGTCGCGCTCGGGGTCGACGGTGACGAACAGCACCTGCACCTGATCCGCCTGCGGCCCCATTTCCTGCATCACCTGCGCCATGTCGGCCATGGTGGTGGGGCACACGTCCGGGCATTGCGTGTAGCCGAAGAACATCAGCACCAGCTTGCCCTTGTAGTCAGCCAAGGTGCGCGGATGGCCCGTGTGGTCCGTCAGCGCGAATTCGCGCGCGTAGCCCAGGCCCGTCACGTCCGTGTTCTTGAATGCCAGCTTCGGTGCGGCAGGCTTGCCGCAGCCGGCGAGGACGACGGCCAGCGCGGCCGCCAACAACAGAGTCAGGGTTTTTTTCATGTGCCGAGGGGAATGTAGTGATCGACCAGCAAGGCCGCGAACAGCAATGCCAGGTAGATGATGGAAAAAGTAAACGCTTTGCGCGCGATCAAGTCCGTGTAGTGGCGGTACATCTTCCACGCGTAATACAGGAAGCCGGCATTGAGCACCACGGCCGCAGCCAGGTAGATCAGGCCGCTCATGCGCACGGCGTACGGCAGCAAGGTGGTGGCAGCCAGCGCGATCGAGTACAGCCAGACGTGAAATTGCGTAAATTGCATGCCGTGCGTGACGGGCAGCATGGGCAAGCCCGAGCGCGCGTAATCGTCGCGGCGGTACATGGCCAGCGCCCAGAAGTGCGGCGGCGTCCACACGAAAATGATCAGGACCAGCAGCCACGCCTGCATGGGCACGTCGTTGGCGACGGCTGCCCAGCCCAGCGCGGGCGGCATGGCGCCGGACAGGCCGCCGATGACGATGTTTTGCGGCGTGGCCGGTTTGAGCACCATCGTGTAGATCAGCGCATAGCCGACAAACGTGACGAAGGTCAGCCACATGGTCAGCGGATTGACGAGGTGATACAAAATCGCCATGCCCAGGCCGCCGATCACGAGCGCGAACACCACCGTCTGTTTCACCGTGATGTCGCCCATGGCCATCGGGCGGCGCGCCGTGCGGGCCATGCGCGCATCGATTTCGCGCTCGGCCAGGCAATTGACGGCAAACGCGGCGCCGGCCAGCAGCCAGATGCCGATGGTGCCGAACACCACCGCGTGCCAGTCCGGCAACTCCTCGCTGGCCAGGAACATGCCGATGACGGCGCAAAATACGGCCAGCTGCGTCACGCGGGGCTTGGTCAGCGCCCAGTACTGGGCGATGCGGGGGGATGGTTTACGGCTGATGGTCTGAGTAGTCATTTATGCGGTACGGGAAGGACTGGCTGGTGCCGAGGGCACTGGCGCGGCGGCGCAAGCGCGCTGAACATTGCGCGCTACATCGAGTTGGAATTTAGCCTTGTAGTTTAACATGGTCAGCAACAACACGAGCAGCGCCGCCCCGCCGTTATGCAGCACGGCAATCGACAATGGCCAGCTCAGGTAAATCGTCGCCAGACCCGTGGCCGCCTGCAGGGCCAGCACCAGCGCCACCCAGCGGGCCGTGCCGCGCAAGGATGGCAATTTCCACGCCCGCCACACGGTATAGCCGATGCCGGCCAGCACGATGAAGGCGAAGTTGCGGTGCACCCAGTGGATGGCCGTCAGCGCGGAAAACGGCAAATAGTGGCCGGCGGCCGTCTTGCCCAGTTCGCGCCACAGGTGGAAACCATGCTCGAAATCCATCTCCGGAATGACCTTGCCGCCGCACAGGGGGAAATCCGTGCAGGCCAGCGTGGCGTAGTTGGTGCTCACCCAGCCGCCCAGCGCGATCTGCACCGTCAAGAGCACGAGCGACATGACGGCCAGCGCGCGCACGGGGCGCAGCACGGCAGCGTCCGCATCGGCGCGCAGCAGGGGTTTGACGGCATGATCCTGGCGCCCGCCCAGCCACGTCAGCATGGCCAGCAAGCCCATGCCCAGCAGCAAGTGGATGGTGACGATCACCGGTTGCAGCTTCAAGGTGACGGTCCAGGCGCCGAACGCGCCTTGCAGGCAGACGAACAGGAACAGCGCCGTCGGCAGCGCGGGGGCGAATTCCGCGCGTTTGCTTTTCTTCCACTGGCGCCACGCCTGCACCATCATCGCCACGATCAAGACGCCGATGGCCATGGCCAGGTAGCGGTGCGTCATTTCGATCCACGCTTTCACCACCGTCACGGGACCCGTCGGCATCAGGGTTTCCGCCGCGACGATGTGCTCGTGCGCCATGAAAGGATTGGCGGAGCCATAGCAGCCTGGCCAATCGGGGCAGCCCAGGCCGGAATCGGACAGGCGCGTAAAACCGCCAAACATGATCAGGTCGACCGTCAGGAAGACGGCGATCCACACGAGCTTGCGGTATTTATTGGCGTCCGCGGACACCCACACCATGCTCAAAGGCAGCAGCGCCACCAGCAGACCCGTCAAGCCCAGCTGGGCCAGCGCGGAGAGATGCATCGTCGGCATGCGTTCCCCTTAACCGATCGCCGAAGCTTTGAGCAGCTTGGCGATGTCTTTCTTGATCTTGTTCGGGTCCGCGTCTTTCGGGAAGCGCATCATCAGATTGCCCAGCGGATCGATCAAATATAAGTGGTCGCTGGTCTTGCCGCCCGGCTCCACGGGCAGCCACGCCTTTAAGGCGTCATTATTCACGCGCAGCATGCTGGTGCCGTCGAATTCGCGCATCACGAGCGTGTCGAGCGGCTGAGCGTCCGTCACCAGCCACACCCGCTCGAGGCGTTCACGTTCCTTGCCTTGCATCAAACGCAGTTGTTGCATGTCAAACAATTGCTTCTTGCACGCTTCCTGGCAATCGGACGGTCCCGTCTGCAGCAGCACCCACTTGCCCTTGAACTGGGCCAGCGGCGCGGGCTTGCCGTCCAGTTCCGTCACCTGCAGCTGGGCTTCCGGTATCGGGTGCAAGCGCGGGTCGATCAGGGCGCCATAGTTGTTGCGGCCCGTGGGCTTGATGATGTAATACGTGAAGTACGAAGCGATGATGGGAAACGCGCACACGGCCACGACGGCCAGCAGTTTCCACCGTCCCGTATTCTGTGCCTGCTTGTTGCTGTTGTCTTGCGTTGTGTCAGGGCTGTTTGTTTGCACGTCGAAATCCTGTAAAGACAAAAAATAAAAAAGCCATCAGTGCCAGTGCATACCACTGGAAAGCATAGCCGCGGTGCTTGTCGGCGCCCAGGTCGGGTGCCGGCCAGTCGCGCACGGGAAGCTGGCCGGATGCTGGCGGATCACCTGGGTCGACTGTTTGTTCGAGGATAAAGGGCTGCAAGGCCAGGCCGCTGGCCCGGGCCAGCTGGCCGATATCGGCATTTTGCACGATGGCGTGCGGCGCCAGGGCCGGCGCCGTGCCCAGTTCCATCACATGGCCCGCGTTCAGGCGCGCGATGCCGGTGATCGTCACCGTACCCGTGGGCGTGGCGTAGTCGGGAATGCGCGTGCGCTCCGCATTGTTGCGCGGCAACCAGCCCTGCGCCACCAGTACGTGCATGGGGGAACCGTCTATTTGAAATGGCGTGAGCACGTGGAAACCGGCCTGGCCCTTGTAGGGGCGGTTGTCCAGGTAGACCGTCCAGGCTGGCACGAAATGGCCCGTGACGGTAACGCGGCGGTATTCGATCGCTTGCGCATCGTCCGGCAGCAGCGGTGCGGCCGTCAAGGCCAGCGGCGCGGCCTGGTTGCCCGCCTCGAGCCGGGTGGCGCGGGCGACTTTTTCATCGGCACGGCGCTGCTGCCATTGCGCCAGGGACACGCCCAGCGCCACCAGTAGCAGCATTACAACAAATGGAATCCATCTAAAATGGAAGCGGATACGCATTACAATGAAACCTCCTCAAGCCTGGCGCTACCATCCATGAAAATCCTCGTTGCCATCGCCTTCATCCTGATCCTGGGCAGCCTGGGCTCGGCCCTGTTCTTCCTCATGCGCGACAAGGGCAAGAGCAACCGCACCGTGCAGGCGCTGGCCCTGCGCGTGGGCTTGTCGATCACCCTGTTTTTGCTGATCCTGCTGGCGCATCATCTGGGTTACATCCAGCCGACGGGCATACATTAACGGCTGGGGTCAGACCCGACGGGTCTGACCCCGTTGCCAACGACGTTGCTTGCTTAGCAAAATTCTTCACACTAAGAAAAAAGCCGTACCCAGGATCTCCCGGTACGGCTTTTTTTTATGGTGCCGGCGCGCCCCTCAACAACGCGCGCCCTGCCCCGCCATTATAACCAATACACGACCACGTACAGGCCCAGCCAGACGACGTCGACAAAGTGCCAGTACCAGGCGGCGCCTTCGAAGCCGAAGTGGTGCTCGGGCGTGAAGTGGCCTTTCAGCACGCGGTACAGGATGACGGACAGCATGATGGCGCCCAAGGTCACATGGAAGCCGTGGAAGCCCGTCAGCATGAAGAAGGTGGCGCCGTAGATGCCGGACGTCAATTTCAAGTTCAGTTCGCTGTAGGCGTGCATGTATTCGTAGACCTGGAAGCCCATGAAGATGGCGCCCAGCACGATGGTGGCGAACAGGAACAGGGCCGTCATGGCGCGGTGGCCGGCGCGCAGCGCGTGGTGGGAAATCGTCAGGGTGACACCCGACGTCAGCAGCAGGGCCGTATTGATGGTCGGAATCCAGAACGGCGTCATGGTGGTGAATTCCTGCACCGTGCCGGCCGGGCCCGTATTGCCCCAGTGGGCGGCGAAATCGGGCCAGATCACCTTGTGGTCGAGGTCGGCCAGCCATGGCATCGAGATGCTGCGCGCGTAGAACAGGGCGCCGAAGAAGGCGGCGAAGAACATGACTTCCGAAAAGATGAACCAGCTCATGCTCCAGCGGAACGAGTGATCGATGCGCTCGCTGTACAGGCCCTGCTCCGATTCGCTGATGGCGTCGCCGAACCAGAAATACAGCACCAGCAGGATGCCCGCGATGCCCAGGTAATTCACGTATGGTCCCCAGGAGACGTCGTTGACCCAGGCCGAGGCACCGATCATGGTCAGCAGCAGGCTGGCGCCGCCCAGCATGGGCCAGCGCGACGGGCCGGGCACGAAATAATAAGGTACGGCGGCGTGGTTGGAACTCATCATCATCTCCTCAAAAACTTATAGGGTGGTTTTTTATAATTTATAAAACGACGAATTTAACAATTGAAATCAGGATGCCGATCAGGCAAGCCACCACCAGGAAACCGGCGATGACGATGTGCACGGGATTGAGCTTGGCCGAATCCGTGTCGAAATCGCTCTTGCGGCGCAGTCCCGTGAACGACCAGACGACGGCCCGCAGCGAATACAGGAACGACGCTTTTTCAGGCTGCTTGGATTCGCCCATGACACTCTCCTATTGGACGGCCGGCGTTTGAGCCTGGCTCAGACCGGCAATCTCGAAAAACGTGTACGACAGGGTGATGGTCTTCACCTCTTTCGGCAGGGCCGGATCGAGGAAAAACACCACCGGCATCTGCCGCGCTTCGTGGGCCTTCAAGGTCTGCTGCTTGAAGCAGAAGCACTCGACCTTCTTGAAATGCGGCGTGGCGCTCTGCGGCGCGTAGCTGGGGATGGCTTGCGCGTTGACGACGCGGTTTTGCGTGTTGACCACTTCATACAGGACGGTCACCAGCTCGCCCGGATGCACCTGCATGCTCGAGACGGTCGGGCGGAAGCGCCATGGCCCTTGCGCATTGCCGTCGAACTCGACGGTGATGCTGCGCGTCGTATCGACCTGCGTATTGTTGTCGTAGGCCACCGTGCCATCTTTTTGCGTCAGCACGTTAATGCCCATCACTTCGCAAATCTGCTTGTAGACGGGAATCAGGGCATAGCCAAAGCCGAACATCAGCACGGCAATGACGAGCAGCTTGCCCAGCATCTTGCGGTTCAGGCCGCGCGTTTCCTGTTGGTGGGGCGTCGTCACGTCAGAGCCACATGCGCTTGACGAACACGGACAGGAAGAAGAAGGCCGCCAGGGCGGCCAAGATCAGCCCGGTACGCAGGTTGTTCGGTTTCTTGCGCTCAGTTTTCACTTCGGTCATGGCAGGCACTTTATTCAAGACGGGCCGCGCAACACGCCGGCCCGCGATACCTTATTTCACGGTCGGCGGCGTTTCAAACGTGTGGAACGGCGCCGGGCTCGGCACGGTCCATTCCAGGCCTTCCGCGCCTTCCCATGGTTTCGCCGGCGCAGCCTTGCCGCCGCGGATGGTCGGCAAGACGACGAAGAACAGGAAGTACACCTGCATCAGGCCGAAACCGAAGCCGCCGATCGAGGCGATCATATTAAAGTCCGTGAACTGCGCCGGATAGTCGGCGTAGCGGCGCGGCATGCCGGCCAGACCCAGGAAGTGCATCGGGAAGAAGGTCACGTTGAACGTGATCAGGGACAGCCAGAAGTGGATCTTGCCGCGCGTCTCGTTGTACATATGGCCCGTCCATTTCGGCGACCAGTAGTAGAAACCGGCGAACAGGGCGAACAGCGAACCGGCCACCAGCACGTAGTGGAAGTGCGCCACCACATAATAGGTATCCTGCAGCTGGATGTCGATCGGCGTGACGGCCAGGATCAGGCCCGTGAAGCCGCCCATGGTGAAGACGAAGATGAAGCCCACCGAGAACAGCATCGGCGTTTCGAACGTCATCGAGCCCTTCCACATGGTGGCGATCCAGTTGAACACTTTCACGCCCGTGGGCACGGCGATCAGCATGGTCGCGTACATGAAGAACAGCTGGCTCGTCACCGGCATGCCGGTGGTAAACATGTGGTGCGCCCAGACGATGAAGGACAGAATCGCGATGGAAGCGGTAGCGTAGACCATCGAGGCATAGCCGAACAGGGGCTTGCGGGCAAACGCGGGCAGAATCTGCGAGACGATGCCGAAAGCCGGCAGAATCATGATGTAGACCTCGGGATGGCCGAAGAACCAGAAGATGTGCTGGTACATGACGGGGTCGCCGCCGCCCGCCGCATTAAAGAACGAGGTGCCAAAATGGCGGTCCGTCAGGGTCATGGTGATGGCGCCGGCCAGCACGGGCATGACGGCGATCAACAGATACGCGGTAATGAGCCAGGTCCAGCAGAACATCGGCATTTTCATCAGGGTCATGCCGGGGGCACGCATGTTCAGGATGGTGACGATGATGTTGATCGAACCCATGATGGACGAGGCGCCCATCAGGTGCATGGCAAAAATCGCCATGTCCATGCCGGGGCCCATCTGCGTCGACAGCGGCGCATACAGGGTCCAGCCGGCAGCCGTGGCGCCGCCCGGTACGAGGAATGACGTGGCCAGCAGCAGCGCGGCCGGCGGCAGCAGCCAGAACGAGAAATTGTTCATGCGGGCAAACGCCATGTCGGACGCGCCCACTTGCAGCGGGATCATCCAGTTGGCGTAGCCGACGAAGGCCGGCATGATGGCGCCAAACACCATCACCAGGCCGTGCATGGTGGTCAGTTGATTAAAAAATTCAGGGTGAAAGAATTGCAAGCCCGGATGAAACAGTTCCGTACGGATCATCAGGGCCAGCACGCCGCCCGACAGCAGCATGATGAACGAAAACCACAGGTACAACGTACCGATATCCTTGTGGTTGGTGGCAAACAGCCAGCGGCGGTAGCCAGTCGGGTGGTCGTGGGCATGGTCGTGATCGTGACCGGCGTGGTCCAAGGTGCTCGTGCTCGTACTCATATGCGGCTCCTAATTACTTGCGTGCAGCCACGACTTCGGCTGGTTGAACGATGTTCTCTGCGGCCTTGTTCGACCAGGAATTGCGCGTGTAAGTGATCACTGCGGCAATTTCCGTGTCGGACAGCTGTTTCCATGCCGGCATTTCAGCGGGATACTTGCCGCTCTTTTGCCCGTTCAGCAAGACGTGGATCTGATCGGCTTTCGGGCCGTTCACCACGGCCGAGCCGTCCAGCGGCGCAAATGCCCCTGGTACGCCCTTGCCGGTCGCCTGGTGGCAGACCACGCAGTTGGCCGTATACACTTTCTCGCCCTTGACCTTCAATTCGTCGATGGTCCACACCTTGCTTGGATCATCAGCCAATGCGGCCATTTCCTTTTGTTTTACATCAACCCAGGCCTTGTAGTCGTCGGCGGAGACGACCTTGACGACGATGGGCATGAACGCGTGTTCCTTGCCGCACAGCTCGGCACAATTGCCGCGGAAGGTGCCGATATGGTCGGCCTTGAACCAGGTGTCGCGCACGAAGCCGGGAATCGCATCCTGCTTGACGCCAAAGGCGGGCACGGACCAGGCGTGGATGACGTCGTTGGCCGTCAGTACCACGCGGATCTTCTTGTTGACCGGCACGACGACTTCGTTGTCGACTTCGATCAGGTAATTTTCGCCCCGTTTTTCCGTCGGCGGCGCGCCTGGCGCACCCACTTGCGAGCGCGGCGTGGCCAGGTTGGAGAGGAAGGAAATGCCTTCGCCCTCGCCTTTCAGGTAGTCATAGCCCCATTTCCACTGCATGCCGGTGGCCTTGATGGTGATGTCGGCGTTCGAGGTGTCCTTCATGCCGACCACGGTGCGCGTGGCAGGCAGGGCCATACCGATGACGATCAGGAAAGGCACGACGGTCCAGGCGATCTCGACGGTGGTGCTTTCGTGGAAAGTGGCCGGCTTGTGGCCCAGGGACTTGCGGTGCTTGAAGATGGAATAGAACATGACGCCGAACACGGCCACGAAGATCACCAGGCAGATGATCATCATCAGGGTGTGCAAATCGTAGATTTCATGGGCGATCTGTGTCGCCGGCGGTTGCAGATTCATTTCGAACGGCACGGGACCGCCGGTGCCGGGATAGGTGCTGGCAGCCGGTGCCGCCGTGGCCCATCGCCCGATGCCAAACGCTGTCAAAGACAGCCCGAGCAGCAACGATTGAAGTCGCTTTGCATGTGTCATGTTTTCCCCAACCACCCAAAAATAATGATATTTTAAACGGCTGCGGATTTCTCCGTACTGGACCGCTGCCGCTCCTCCATGAAAGCAACACGGCCGGAATGCGGCCATGTGCGTCAAGCACCAGCGAATTCCATGCTGGCTGCCGCAGCAAAAAACGGCGGCGCGCAACCATGCTGGAACCCTGTTTTTCTTCCCCACATCGAAATGGCCTCGTGTGGAAGATGGTTACTATACTAATGCAGTAACTTCGAATAAGTCTCGCTTTGTTTTTTTTATTTTGTATGCAGCCCTTGTTTTTTTCAATTAGCAAGCTGACAAACAATCAACGATTATAATCAAGTAAACTTGAATCCATCAAGCAATAATCGGCTTTGTGCGCGCCCTTCTCACGGCCGCCGCGTGCTTTGCAACGCCAAGTTGCCACATCGCGCGCGAATGCGACCAAGTGTCGGTTTCTTTGCCCTTTTATTTGGGCTTGCGCGGCAGATCGAAGCGGATGATGGCCTCGCCATTGCGCGTCACGCGCGGCGCGGGACGGAAGGCATGGCCATAGATCACTTCGAAACTCAAGCCCAGCTTGCCGTCGGGACGGCGCGTCTTTTCCAGCGCGGCCAGCATGCGCTGCCAGGCCGCCTTGCCCATCAGGCCGCGCCGGCGCGTGGTGAGCGGGTTGCCGCCGAAGGCGCGCACGTCCGCCAGCAGTTTTTCCGCCGTATCGTAGGTGACGGTGATGATCTCCATGTCCAGCACGGGCGTGGAAAAGCCCGTCTCGACGAGCATGTCGCCAAAATCGTGCATGTCGACGAAGGGCAAGGCGTGCGGATATAAATCGGCCTCGGCAAACGCGTCGCGCACTTCGCGGAAGGTATCGGGGCCGAAGCAGGAAAACATCAGCAAGCCATCGAGGCGCAGCGCGCGCCGCCATTCGGCAAACACGCGGTCGGGCTGGGCATGCCAGTGCAGCGCCAGATTCGACCACACGAGGTCGATGCTGCCCTGCGCCAGCGGCAGGTCGCCCAGGTCGCCGCACAACAAATCCACGCCCGTTTTGGCCGGCAGCAACTTGCTGAGGAACTGGTTCAGGCTGGCCAGTTTCGACGCGGGCGCGCGCGCCGCCTGCATCATCGCTTGCGCTGCATCGAGACCGATAATCTGCGCGGCGGGATAATCCTTGTGCAACTGCGCCAGGTCCGCGCCGGGGCCGCAGCCGGCGTCAAGCACGCGATGCGGCGTGATTTTCACCAGCTCCAGGCGCTCGTGCATGCGTGCCGACACTTCGCGGCGCAGGAAGTCCGACGGCGCGACGCGCGCCGGACGGGAAAAGAAATCGCGTACTTGCACCGCATCGATGGGCGCACTCATTTTGGGCGGACTGGTGGGAACTGGCATGTTGAATCGGGTGAGGTGAGATAATGTCGGCAGTGTACATGGAACGACGCCATCGCGATGCGGACCGCCACCCGGCAACGCCTTGATGCCGCCTGGCAGGCGCTGCGACTGTGGCTGGGCGACACCGTGCTGCCGGCGCAATGCGCGCTGTGCGGCATCGGCTGCCCGCAAGTGCTGTGTTCGCCCTGCCGCGCGCAATACCTGGGGCAAGGACGCGGGCAACTGCGCCAGCGCTGCCGCCAGTGCGCCAATCCGCTCGCTGACATTGAGGTGGCTCAACTGTGCGGGCGCTGTTTGCGCCAGCGGCCCGCATATGACGCCACCGTCACGGCGTTTGACTATGCGGCGCCCGTCGACCAGTTGCTGCTGCAGCTGAAATTCGGCGCGCGACTGGCGCTGGCGCCCCTGTTCGCAGAACTGCTGCATGTTGCCATTCAGCAACAACAAGGGTGGGAAGCGCCACAATTGCTGTGCCCGGTGCCCTTGGGCCCGGCCCGGCTGGCCGAGCGGGGTTTTAACCAGGCGCTGGAAATCGCGCGCCCGCTGGCGCGCCTGCTGGGCGTACCGTTGCAGCCCCGCCTTGCGCTGCGCGTGCGCGAAACGCGGGCGCAAAGCGGCGTGGCGCCGCAGGAACGGCAAGCCAACCTGGCGCACGCGTTCGCCATCGCGCCGGACTACGCGCCGTTATTGCCAGGATGCCATGTCGGCATCGTCGACGACGTGATGAGCAGCGGCCATACCGTCAACGCCCTGGCCGCCGCCTGCAAGCGCGCGGGGGCGGCCAGGGTCAGCATCCTGGTGGTGGCGCGCACGCCGCCGCATTAAATTCGCTGCATATATTAGAGATAGACCAAGGAGAGCATTTTGTTTCACGTTGTTTTGGTAGAACCTGAAATCCCGCCCAATACGGGCAACGTCATCCGCCTGTGCGCGAACACGGGCGCGCAGCTGCATCTGGTCGAACCGCTGGGCTTTCCCCTCGACGATGCCAAGATGAAGCGCGCCGGCCTCGATTACCACGATTACGCGAAGATGAAGGTGCACAAGAATTGGGCAGCCTTCCTGGCCGATACCCAGCCCGACCCCGCCCGCATGTTCGCCATGACGACGCGCGGCTCGCGCCCGTTCGGCGACGTGGCCTTCCTGCCGGGCGACGTGTTCGTGTTCGGCTCGGAAACGAAAGGCCTCGATCCAGCCCTGCGCGACGGTTTCCCGGCGGAACAACGCATCCGCCTGCCCATGCGCCCCGACAACCGCAGTTTGAATCTGTCAAATACGGTGGCCGTCGTTGTCTACGAGGCCTGGCGCCAGCATGGATACGCCGGCGGCGCGTAGGTCGGATTAGGCCCAAGGGGCCGTAATCCGACAACATTGTTGGCGTTAGTGGTGTTGTCGGATTACGCGGGGCTTTACCCCGCTAATCCGACCTACGCATTTGCATACGGCGATCAGCGCAGCGCCAGCCGCGCCGCGCCGCTATTGTCGTCCAGCATCACCAGCTGCGTGCGCAAATCGCGCGTGGCGGCCAGCTTGCCATTCACGTACAGATTCGTCTTGACGCCGTACACGCCTTGCGACACGCCGGCCGGCAAGGTCAGCTCGAACGAGTTCTCGAAGCGCCCGCCCGATTTGTTGTTGCTGGCCAGAGCTTTCGAGCCTGACTTGAAGGGCTGGCCTTGCGGGTCGAGCACCACCAGTTCTTCGCGCACGTCGTTGACGCTTTGCGCGCTGCCGTTGACCAGCTCCACCACGGAGTTGACCTTGAACGGCTGGCCGCGCTTGACGGTCGACGCGCTCAGCTGCGGCGTGTACGACACCACTTGCGGCTCGCGCGGCAAGGCGCCGCGCGTACGGATGTAGTCGCGGTCCGCCTGCGCCGCCGTCTTGGTCTGGCGCGAATTGACATTGATGGCCAGGCAACCGGCCGCCGCCAGGCCGCCGCCGATGGCCGCGCCCTTCAGCGCGCCATTCTTGCCGCCCGCCAGCGCCCCCAGCAGCGCGCCCACGGCCGCACCGGCCGCCGCCGACGTGCCCACGCTGCACGGATCCTCATCCGTGGCCGCCTGGGCGCCGCCTTGCGGATAGGAACTGTCCTGGCGCACGCCGTTCGGGCTCATAGTCGCCGTGGCGCAGCCGGTCAGCATGGCCGCGATGGTCAGCGCAGCGACGGCGCGCAAGGTGGTGTGATTCAGCATGGTGACTCCCGGATGACTAATTGATCGTTGTTTCCGTCTGCAGCACTTGCCGTTCGCGCTCGCGGATGCGGCGCGACAGATTGTCGATGCGCGCATTGCCCGGATCGACGCGGCGCGCGCTTTCCAGATACGTCTTGGCCGCATCGAACTTACCTTCCAACAATGAACGCTCGGCATCGCGCAGGAACGATTGCGCCATCTCGTTACGCATGGCCGCGCCGCTATCGACGGGAGACGTTTCCAGCGGACGGCGTTCGGTCACCACTGGACGTTCGACCGCGCGCGCGGGCGCCGGTTCCTGCTGTGCCGGCATTGCTGCCGGCGCCGGTGACGGGGCAGAAACGGGCGCCGCCATCGACAGCGCCTGCACGTCGGCCTTCAGCTGCGGCAATTCCACCGCTTCGCGGTCGATCGCTTCCAGCCTGGCGATGCCATTGCGGGCCGCCGTCGCATCCTTGCCATCGAGCGCCTGGCGCACGCCGACCAGCACGGACGCGGCTGCCGCCTGCTGGCGCGCCAGCTGCTTGCGCAAGGAATCCACGCTGGCAGCGCCCGCGCAATCGATGTCGAGCCCGGCAATGCCCCTGGCGGCGCTTTGCAATTGATGGCCGTCAATATTGCGCTCGATGGCGCGCACGCCGCGCTGGCAACTGCCCGATGCGGCGCCGGCCTTGCCGATCGCCGCCTGCAGATCGTCGGCCTTGGCGCTCGACTTGCCCGTGCACACATTTTTCGCCGTCGCCAGCTTCTGGCGGGCGCCGTCCAGGCTGCCATTCGCCACCAGTTTCAAACCGCTGTCGATGGCGTCGTTGCAGGCCGATTCGCTCTTGCCGCCCGGCTTGCCATTCATGTAGACGATGACGGCCGCCAGCGCGACGGCGCCGCCCAGCCAGCGCAGCCACTTGCGCGGCGGCGGCGGGACTGCCGTTGCAGGCGCCGATGGCGGCACCGGCACCGGCACGGGCTTCGGCGCGGCTGGCGGCGGCACCGGCACCGGCGCCGGCTTGGGTGGCGCTTTCGGCGCAGGCGCCGGTGTCACCGGCAGAGGCGGCGGCTTGGGCGCCACAGCCGGTGATACTGGCACAGGCGCCGGCGCCGGCGCCGCCACCGGCACAGGCAGCGGCGGCGGCATAGCCGCGGCTGGCTTGGCTACGCCAGCCTGCGCCTGCCCGCAGTACGGACAATGGCTGACAACGGTCCACAGGCCCGTCTTGCATTTGTTGCAGATATCCAAAACTAATCCTTCATTCCAACGTCATTCCAGCACTCCAGCACTCAACCCAAGGGCGGCGGCATCAACGGTGGCGGCGCGCTGAGGAACAAGGGCGCCAGCTCGGGGAACTGGGCCAGCTCGGCCCAGGCCGGCAAACCGGCGCGCCACACCTTGGTGGTGCCGGGTACGACCTGCCCTGCCTGCACGTACTGCACGATCTGCTGGGCCGTGAACGGTCCCTGCTGCTGGCCGTTTATGCCCAGGAAATATTGGTACTCCACCAGGGGCGGCGGCATGCCGCCCAGCGGTGGCGGCGCCATGCCAAAGGCCGGCGCCATGGCAGCGGCCGGTGCGCTGGCCGGGCGCAGCAGTTGCTCCAGGCGTCCCGCTTCCAGCATTTCCCCCTTGATCGCATATTTCAGCCGGGGCTGGCCGTCCGCTTCCGGCTCGCGCACTTCCCAGTCGTAAGCGTCGCCGTCGGAGTCGCCGATGACGTTCGCCCATTCCTTCAGGCGGCCCAGCAAGGCTTGCACCGTGCGCTCGAGCTCATCGCTGGCCATGCCCTTGCGGCGCGCCGACTCGCGCAGGCGCGCGCCCAGCTCGGCGGAAATGGCGCTGCCAAAGCCGACGTACGGCAGCTGCGAGCCATCGGCCTGCGCCACCAGCTTGGGCGCATACACGGTGCGTTCATAGTATTTTGCCAGCGCGGCCATGGCCGCCGTCTGCACGACGTCAAGCGCCGTCAATTTTTCTTCGATGCGCAGGGCGATGTTTTTCTCGTACGAGGCGGGCATGCCGTTCTGGCGGATGGCCCGTTCGTTGCCGATGCGGCGCAGGTCGCCCGGTTCGACGGCAAACTGGTACTGGCCTGGCGGCACGACTCTGCCCGTGTGGCGCGTCAGCACGCCCAGCATGATCGCTTGCAGGAACTCGCCGAAATCCTCGGCCAGGCGCTTCATTTCATCGGTATTGGGCGCGATCGGGTGCGTAAATTGCGTCGGATCGATATGCGTGTGGGTCGGCGCCTTGTCGTTGTCGCCTTCCTTGCGGTAGCTGGTGCGCCAGCCTTCCAGGCCCCGCAGCACCGTCATCGGCACGCCGGCCAGCTCGCAATAGCAGACGGCGCGCCCGCGGATGCCCGTCTCGACGATTTCCAGCTGGCTCACCGTGATGCCCACCTGGGTCGGCACGCACGATTCGAGCTCGGCGCCGAACTTCGCCTTGAAGGCGGCCGCGTTGGCCACGCCGATCACGCACTTGAACTGGTCCGACACGACCGTGAAGTCGCCCGCCATGTTGGCGTCGATCCACGGCATGGAGCAGGCCAGCAGCTTGCGGAAGCGGTCCAGGCGTTCGGACACGTCCATCTGTTCCAATGCCTCGAACAGGGGGTCGGGGGTGCTCGTCGCGCCTTCGGTCAGGCCCGCCGTGGCGATCATGTTCTCGGCCATGCGCGTGACCTTGGCCAGGATCAAGCCCCGCTGCGCCGGTTCGCCCAGCATGGGGAACAGGGCTTTCGAGCCGCCCATGTCCTTGAACGCTTCATCGGCCCACTGGCGCAAGGTGGCCGCCGACGGCAGCGCGATGTCTTTTTCCGTGACGGGAATGACGATCAGGGTCGCATGTTCCTTGTCCAGGTCCTTTTGCAGGATGGTATTGGCCGTTTTGAGTTCCGCCAGCATGGCCAGCACGCCTTCGCGGCCCGTTTGCAGCTCGCCCACCAGGCCATTCCACTGCGCGCGGCCCTGCGCATCGACGCCGACCCGGTTGCCCAGCCAGCGCGACAGCTCGCCCAGCAGGATGACGGACTCGTCCGCCGCTTTGGCCCGCAGATGGAATTTCAGCGCATTCGCCATTTCCGTGCGCAAATGATCCATCACCACGCCCGCCTGCTTTTCGCCATTGCTGAGGAAACCGAAGGTGCTGCGCGTCTGTTCCAGGTTGTTCAGCAGGCGCTCGTATTCGCGCGAGCGCACGGCTTCCTTGATTTCGCGGTAGCGCTCGGCATTCGCGCCGATCTGCGCCGTCAAGCCGCTGCCCGGCGCCTCGATGCGGTCCTTGATCTGTTCCACCAGCGACAACACGTATTCCAGGCCGCCGAATTCTTTATTATCAAGATAGCCGTACAACTGGTCGCGCACGACTTTCTTGACATCGTCGAGCACTTCGCGGCGGCGCTTGCTGATGCGGTCTTCCGTCGTGTCGGCCGTGGAATCCTGGTCGCGCACGGCGTCGCGTTCCAGGTGCTTCATGGCGTCGCGCACCTGCGCCGGCCATTCGCTGCGGTCGAAGCCCGTGCGGATATCGTTGATGCGCGTATTGACCCGGTTTTCCACGCCGGCCAGCAAGTGGCCGTGGCGGTCTTCCAGCAATTCGTCGACGACGCGGAAATCGATGAAGTCGCCGCTGGAGCGCTTCAGTTCGATGCTTTTGTCGGAAAACTCGGGGAAATCGCTGAAGGGCGTGCCCTTCAGGAACATATTTGCAGCAAGAAAATTATCGCGCTGCGTATCCGTGGCGCGGTTGGCGCCCGCGTCCGTGCCGCCCACGCCAAAGAACGCTTGCAGCATGGCGCCGGCCCAGCGGTGGGCCCGCTCGTCGCGCGCCGCTTCCTGGCGCGTATCGAGCACGGCCATGCCGAACGAAGAAAAGCGCTTCGAGAAATACAAACGCATGTCGCCGAAGCGGTCTTGCGGCACGGGCGCGTTGTACAGCGAATTCTTGTGCTGCGCCTGGTTGACGGCGATCGAACGCTTGGCGCGGGCGAAGTCGGCCGAGGCAAAATCCTCGAACAGCGAGTCGGCCACCATGTGGTAGACGTCGCTGACATCCTTGGTGTGCTGTTGGGCAAGATTACCCGAATCGATCAGGTACACCTCGCTGTACGGCTCGCGCGTCAGCTCCGGACGGTCATACGCGTCCCAGCGGCCCACATAGCCCTTGTTGCCCATCATCGCCGATTCCAGCTCCATCAGCGCCGCATAGCCGTTGGCCTCGACCCGGTCCTTGTTGGCCTTGGTGTAGCCGGTCGGCAAGAACAGCATCAGCTCCACGTCGGCCGCGCCCACTTCGCTGCGCGCCAGCCAGCGCGCCAGCAAGCCCATGTCGAGGAAGGAACCGGAACCCGTGCCGCCCGCCACGGAACCGACGATGACGATGCGGAAACGGTTCGTTTCCATGCGCAAACCCAGTTCGGCCAGCTGGCGCTCGTGCGACAGGCCCGCCTTCAGCGCTTTCAGCTTCAAACGGATCTTGTCGCGGATCTTCGCGTATTTGTCGAAGAAATACAGGCGCGACACGGCGCGGATCTGCCCGGCGCCGCTGCTCATGTCGAAACGCAGCTCGCGGATGCGCTGCGGCGTCAGCGGCAACCATTCCTTGATGTGCGGATATTTCTCCAAGGAATCTTCATCACGGCTGTACTTGTCCATGTCGAACGATTCGACCACCTTGTCATCGTCCGTGAACTTCACCTGGTCGAACTGCAAGTCCTTCGCCTGCGACTCGCCGCTTTCGATCACGGCGCCATTGTCGAGGTCGAAATGGATGAATTGCGCGATGGGAAAGTCGGCCAGGCCCTCGATGCGCGTGCGGTTGCCCGCGCCGCCCCACAGCGTGTTGAGGATGCGCCGGCGCACGCGCATCAACACCTGCATGCCCGTGCCGCCGATGCCGATGAACAGGGTCGGGCGCAGTTCGATGATCTTGTCCTGCTTGCGCTCGCTGGCGCCGCCGGTGATGGTTTGGTTCAGGTTCTCTGCCATGGTGATTCCTTCGATGATGCGTGCAACGGCGTATTCTTAGCGGCGGCTGGAGGTGAACGTCAACAGCAACGCTACCAGGCCCACCAGCACCAGCGGTCCCATGAACAATGGCGCGAGGAATTTATGCGCATTCACGGCCGCCAGCACGACGCCGGTCGCCAGGCTGGCCAGGAAAATGAACAGCCACCAGCCCGAGGCATTGGCCTTGTTCGGCGGCACGCGCTTGGCCACCAGGCCATTCGCATAGGCATTCTTGGCAAAGAAAAAGGCAACGAACAGCAGCAACAGCACGACGCCGCCGATCAGCGTGTCGCGCGACGAGGTGTCGGTCGTGGCAGCGGCGTCCAACGCGGGCGCAGCTTCGGTGGTGGCCGTGGTGGATGCTGGTGCGCCCGGCGCATCGGCGGCCGGCGGCGCGGATGCGGGGGCCGGCAGGGTAAAACCGCTGTTGTCTTTGGGAGTGTCTTGCGCCATGGTATGCCTCAGTTGAATAGAAGGTTTATTTAAAGAATGGTTGCTCAGGCCAGGCTCAGGGTATGGCCTTCGGCCACGCGCACGACGGCCGGCTTGCCCAGGCCACGCTTGAGTTCGCCGATGTCGCGGCCGTCATCGTCGCGGATCTGCACGCTTTTGAAGGGTTTGAGCAGCACTTGCCGCTGCACACCGTCGGCCATCACCTTGTAGCGCGTGGCGCGCGTGCCCAGCAAACCCAGCGCCAGCAAGCCCAGCACGAGCGCCAGCACACCGCCGAGTATCACCAGCACGGGCAGCAGCGGATACTGGATGCGCACCAGCAGCGGGATCGTCGCCTGCGACGCGCGCACGCTGTCGGGCGGCGTGAACATGCCGGAGATCGGATCGCCGGGAAACAGTTCCTGCAAATCCTTGCCGAAGCTGGACGCCAGCGCCAGCCGCTGTTCCGACAGGCCCACCTGCGCCTGCATGGGCAGCAACACCTGCTTGCCCATGGCGGCGATCGCCTGCGCCGACCACGGCGACGGAATCTGCGCCATCGGCAACGCAAACTGCACCTGCACGGACTGGCTGGCACCCGGCTGCAGCTGGCGGATTTGATCTGGCGCAACGTGCAGCGGCGCGTTCTGGCCCGCCAGGCTGGCGTGCACCCTGGCGCTGTCGATCACGTACGGGAAAAACATGTTTTGCAGCGACGCCTGCAGCACCACTTGCGGCACCAGGTTCGCCGCATCGACGTCGAGCACGATGGTGCGCCCGTCGCGGCCCAGGCTGGCGTGCACATTGGCGCTGTTCTTGACGGACTGGGGCACGATGCGCACGGCATCCTGGTCCACCGGTTTCAGCCGCGCGGGCGGACGCGTCAGCACTTGCGACAGCCGGCCCTCGGCCAGGATGCGGGTCAACGCCTCGGACGCGGGCTGGCCATACGCGAGCGCATACACCATCAAGCCCTTGGCGCTGTACAGCTTGCCCTGCACGGGCATGCGCAGCGGAAACACCACCGTCTTGGTGATCGACGGTTCCAGGTGCAGCAAGCGGTAAAAATCGCGGTTGCGCTCGGCCGTCTGGCTGTCGTTGTTCGGGCTGTTCTTGTTATTGGTAAAGATCCACACGATGCCGGACGCGGACTGAAACGGGCCCGTGATGGTCTTGGTCACGGCTTCCTGAAAATCCGTGTCGGCCAGCGCGCCGCCGGCGCTCTTGCGCGCCAGGCCGAGATGGGCCAGCTGGCCCGCCACGCCGGCGCCGCCCTGCCCTTGCCCGATCAGCGCTGGCGACACATTGCTGCCGCTGCTCTGGCTGAAGGCCAGGGTGTAGACCTTGTCGGACGGGTTTGTAGCGGCCTGCGCCACGGCGCCCACCAGGGCTTTCAGCTGCGAATGCTCATCCGTGTAGAACGGCTCCATCCAGCCCGAGTTTTGCACCAGAAACGCTTGCTGGATGCCGGCCGCATGCGCGGCGGCGGCGCTGAAAAACGCGGCGCAAGCCACGGTCAGTAAGCGCGCCTTCATGCCTGCAAGGCCCAGCCATCGATGCGCGACAGCAGCGGGTGGTAGGCCCACAGCATGCCTTCATGCACAAACAGGCGCACGCGCCACGGCTCGCTGACGGCGAACGTGTGAAATACGGTTTCGCGCAACTCGTCGTCCTGCACCAGCTGGGCCGCCAGGCGCTCGCTCGAGCGCAGCACGCTCGACAGGCCGGCGCTGGTGGCGAACTTGACGCCAAAGACGCTGCTGCCCCCGCCCGATTCCAGCAAGGGCATGACGGCCTGGTTCTTGCCGCCATCGTCGCCGTGTTCCGGTTCTTCCCACGGCGCCGTTTTCAGCTTGGCGGCGAAGCGGTAATTGAAGCTGCCCGAGCACAGGCGCGGCGCCAGCGCGTCGGCCCGCTCGGATTGCGCGCCCAGTTTCACGTAGACATAGGTGCCGCGGCTGCGCTCGAAGCACAGCTGCCACAGGCCGCCATCGCGCGACACGTACGGGCTGCCGAATTCGAAATGCGGCACCAGCCCTTCGGGCCAGGGCGTAAACGAAGCGGCCACGTTGCCGTCCGGCTGCAGCTGCAGCCGGAGTTGGCCGTTGGCGCAGGGCCACACGGCCATGCGGTTGTAGGCCACGGGGGCGCTGACGGTGCCCAGGTCGACCACGCCGTCGAGCAGCACGTCGCTGCCCGGTTTTTGTTGCGCATCAAGGTTGACGAAGCGGATGCGGCCATCGTTGTCGCGCAGCGGTGCCCACAGGCGGTTCTGGAACCAGACGGGCGCGGCCACGCACGGCGCGCCGCCCACGTGCTCGACCACGTAGGTCAGCGAAGGCACGTCGGGACGGATGCAGGCCAGGCCATGGCTGGTCGGCAAGACCAGCACGCTATTGAATTCCGGCACCAGCTCGGCGCGCCAGGCGCCGTGGGCCAGGTCCGATTCGGCCAGCAAGCTGCCATAGTCGGGGTCCAGCGCCAGCCAGCGTTTCGAGGCGGGCAGCCAGGCGTGCAGGACGGCCTTGCGCGGGTCGAGCGCCAGCAGCGCGGGCGCGCTGGTTCCGAACGGGGCGGAAAAGAATTCGTATTCGCCGGGCGGCGGCATGGGCAGCGAAGCATCGGCTTGCGCATGCTCTTCGCGCGCACGCTGGTCAGCCAGCTTCAGCGGTACGCTGGCCTGGCGCAAGCCGGCCGGACCGGCCGGCGGCACATCGCTGACAGGATGCGCGCCGAAAGGAGGAACCCAAGGCGCCACCCCGGACGGCGTGGCGGCCGCCTCGGGCGGCACTTGCAAGGCCGCGCCCGAGGCGGGGTCGAACGCAAATTCGGGCGGAAACTGCCGCACGGGCGCGCCGGCCGCCGCCGGCAGGCGCCGCGCCAGCATCAGCTTGCCGATATCGGCCTGGCTCACCAAGGGCGAGACATTCTGGCCGTCCGCGCTGCGCTGCATGCTCCACGCGCCCGCGTCATCGACGTACCAGGCGCCGGAGGGCAGTGGCCAATCCCCAGAAGTTTTATGATCCATGTATTTTCTATGACAAGCAATGCATATCAGACGGTGTAACGTGCTGGGGCTGTCGAAACGAAGTCGCAGCCCTGGCAGTTCTCATAGTAACGTCTTTTTATCTGTATGGAAACATTGACGGCGGTCCTCAGCCCTGCTGCGTCCGCACTTTCGTCAACAGCTTGGTGGTCGAGCGGTCGTGCGCGAAATCGATGGCCACGGCCTGGCCGCCATACGCCAGCACGGCGCGTCCTTCGGGGATGGCCGCCATGTCGTAGTCGCCGCCCTTGGCATAGATTTCCGGTTCGATCTCCTGCACCACTTCCAGGGCGCTGTCTTCCGAGAACGGCACGACCAGGCTCACCGCTTCCAGCGCGGCCAGCACGGCCATGCGGTCTTCGCAGCTGTTCAGGGGACGGTCGTCGCCCTTGCCCAGGCGTTTCACTGATGCATCAGTATTCACGGCAACGATCAGCGAAGCGCCCAGCGCACGCGCCTGCGCCAAATACGTCACGTGGCCGCGGTGCAAAATGTCGAACACGCCGTTCGTCACTACCACCGGTTTCGGCAGGGCCGCGGCGCGGGCGCGCAGTTCGTCACGGCCGCACAGTTTGTTTTCAAATTCAGGCATGGATATCTCTTGTTGGGTTAAATACGGTCACACTCAGGCGTGGCTATCGCCTTGGATGCCGCCGGCATCGCGGCGCCAGGCATCGATCAAGGCCAGAATGGCAGGATCCAGGCCCTCTTCGGCGATGCGATCTTGCCGGTAATAAATCATCAGCGCATACACGCCGGCCAGGCGGCTGACGGGTGGCGACAGCGCATATTCATTGCCGCGCGCCGGTTGCCGGGCACGCCAGTAATTGATCGCCGCTTCCAGCGCCTGCATCCGCAATTCCATCGCCCCCTCCTTCCGCCGCCCGCTCCCGCATTATAGGGGGCGATCCGCTACAATACGCCATCGGCGCCACAGTTTCACGTTTGCGCCACCTTTCATTCATTGCAAGTAAGTACTTCCTGTGTTTCAATCAACCTATGACACTGACTGAACTGAAATATATCGTTGCAGTCGCGCGAGCGAAGCACTTCGGCCATGCCGCCGAAGCCTGTTTCGTTGCCCAGCCCACCCTGTCAGTGGCCATCAAGAAACTCGAAGACGAATTGGGCGTGGTCCTGTTCGAACGGGGCGGCGCGGAAATCTCCGTCACGCCCCTGGGCGCGCAGATCATCGCGCAAGCCGAGCGCGTGCTGGAACAGACGGCCGCCATCAAGGAACTCGCCAAGCAGAACAAGGACCCGCTGGCCGGCCCCCTGCGCCTGGGCGTGATCTATACGATCGGCCCCTACCTGCTGCCGCCGCTGGTCAAGGCCATGATAGACCAGGTACCGCAGATGCCTTTGATTTTGCAGGAAAACTTCACGGTTCGCCTGCTCGAATTGCTGCGCCAGGGCGAACTGGACGTGGCCATCATGGCGCTGCCCCTGCCCGATCACGGCATGGCCATCCAGGAACTGTATGACGAACCGTTCGTCGTGGCCATGCCGCGCCAGCATCCGTGGACGGCGCGTGAAAAAATCGCCGCACAGGATTTGAAATCGGAAACCATGCTGTTGCTGGGCAATGGCCACTGTTTCCGCGACCAGGTGCTGGAAGTGTGCCCCGAAATGGCGCGCTTTTCCTCGCCCGGCAACGGCATGCAGCGCACGTTCGAAGGTTCCTCTCTGGAAACCATCCGCCACATGGTGGCCAGCGGCATCGGCCTGACGGTCTTGCCGCGCGCCTCGGTCGCCAATATGCACGCCACCGACGGCATGCTCGAGTACCGGCCGTTCGCCACCCCCGTGCCATCGCGCCGGGTGGTGATGCTGTGGCGCAAGAGTTTTACGCGCAAGGCGGCCATCGACGCCCTGTGCGCGGCCATCGCGAGCTGCAACTTGCCTGGCATCACCCCCTTGTGCGAAGACGACGAATAGTACATTGACATACTATTTGCGATAATCGACCTTTCTCTTCAACAAGATCGAGTCTTTCATGAACAAGCTGGCGCTGTATTTCCGCCTGATACGGCTGGACAAGCCTATCGGTACCGTATTGCTGCTGTGGCCTACCCTGTGCGCGCTGTGGCTGGCGCAGCAAGGCGTGCCGGACTGGCGGCTGCTGCTCATCTTCACTCTTGGCACTTTCCTGATGCGCTCGGCAGGCTGCGCCATCAACGACTACGCCGACCAGGATATCGACAAATTCGTCAAGCGCACGGCGGACCGTCCCATCACCAGCGGACGCATCAGCGGCAAGGAAG
Organism: Janthinobacterium sp. FW305-128; assembly: GCF_020858135.1. NCBI lineage: Bacteria > Pseudomonadati > Pseudomonadota > Betaproteobacteria > Burkholderiales > Oxalobacteraceae > Janthinobacterium > Janthinobacterium sp. FW305-128. The sequence continues at coordinate 114,816 of NZ_JACYMK010000012.1, forward strand.
CGCTGGCCGTGGCCGGCGTGCTGACCGTGCTGGCCTTTTGCCTGATCCTGCCCCTGAATGCGCTGACCAAGCAACTGTCCGTGGCGGCCGTCATCATCGCCGGCACCTATCCCTACTTCAAGCGCTTCTTTGCGATTCCGCAAGCGTATCTGGGCATCGCCTTCGGCTTCGGCATTCCCATGGGCTTTGCCGCCATCACGGATTCCGTGCCCGTCGTCGCCTGGCTGCTGCTGCTGGGGAATGTCTTCTGGGCCGTGGCCTACGATACGGAATATGCGATGGTCGACCGCGACGACGACTTGAAAATCGGCATCAAGACCTCGGCCATCACCTTCGGCCGCTACGACGTGGCCATCGTCATGTTCTGCTATGCCGTTTTCCTGCTGCTGTGGCTGGCATGCGGCTGGTATCTGGGCTTGCGTTACTGGTTCGTCGCGGGCTTGCTGGTGGCGGCCGGCTGCGCCGTTTATCACTACACCCTGATCCGCGCACGCGAGCGTATGCCGTGTTTTGCGGCATTCCGGCATAATAACTGGCTAGGAGCAGCGGTGTTTGCGGGCGTGGTACTGGACTTTGCTTTCCGTTAATCAATGATCCTTGTGCCGCGGCAGCCCTTGAGGCGGCGCAACACAAGCCTGGCCGCAGCTGCCTACACTGGTATTTCACTGTGCAGTTTCACTTCCATGAGGTAATACATGAACTCGATACATACCGGCAAATCCAGCAGCGACAGCATCCTCGCCGACGCCGACAAGGCCCGCGACAAACTGGTCGGCGACCTGAAAACCGTCATCAACGAAGCGGAAGGCTGGCTCGATGGCGCCAAGGATCAGACGGGCGAGAATGTCAAAGCCGTCAAGGACAAGTTCATCGCCACCCTGGAAACGGCCAAGAAAGATTTGATCAAGCTGGAAGAAGACTTGCTCGAACGTACCAAGAAGGCGGCCAAGGCCACCGACGAATACGTGCAGGACAATCCATGGAAAGCTGTCGGTGCGGGCGCCGTCGTGGGCGTGCTGTTCGGCCTGCTGCTTTCCTCGTCACGCCGTTAGACAGTATTGACGGCATTCGCCGTCTCCTGACGCGAAAGGCAGCATATGGCTATCATGCACCATGTCGCCCAAGTCGCAGCGACCCTCGCCGCCATCGTCCAGACCCGTCTGGCCCTGGCGGCCGTGGAAATGGAAGAAGAGTCGCTGCGCTTCCTGTCCTATCTGGCGCTGGCCATGCTGGCGCTGCTGTGCCTGTTCGTCGGCCTCGTCTTGATCGTATTCCTCGTCATCGTGCTGTTCTGGGATACGCACCGCATCGCCGCCATCGCCATCATGGCCGCCGTCTTCATCGTCGCCGCCGTCGCCACCCTGCTGGGCGTGCGCGCCAGTTTCCGCAGCAAGCCGAAACTGCTGTCCTTCACGCTTTCCGAACTGAACAAAGACCTGGACGAGCTGCAACTGCTGGCCCGCCGGGGATCGGAGCGGCCATGACCACGCATCCCACCAAACTGTCGCATGTGCACACGGCCGCCAGCCTGGCGCAGCGACGTGACGCGCTGCTGGCCGAATGCGCGCTGCAGCGCCTGGCCCTGGGCGTGCAGACACGCCAATTGCTGGAACCTTTAACGGGCGGCAATCTGCGCCACACCCTGGCCACGCGTTTTAAAATTCCCCTGATGGTGGGCGGCGCCGTGCTGGGCCTGGTACTGGTGCGCCCGCGCCGCTTCCTGCCGCTGCTGCGGGCCAGCGGCGCGCTGCTCAAGCACGCCACCACCGCCATGCCCGTCATGCTGGCGCTGGCGCAGCGTTTCAGCAAAAAAGAAACGCCGCCATAAAATATTTTTGCCTGGCTGCATCCAAATGGCTAGCCGCTGCGTAGTAATGGTATCAACCAGCCGGTTGAGCCAACTACCAGGAGCTTGCCATGCATGCCACCATCGCCCCACGCCATACCGCCCCCTCGCTCACCGTCCTGTGCGCCGCCCTGCTCGTGGCTGCCTGCGCACCGATGAGCGCACGCTACTCGCAGGAACAATTGCCGAACGCCGTCAAGGTGCCCGATGGCCATCAGGTCGCCATGCAGACGGTGGGCGTGGGCAAGATCGCCTACGAATGCCGGGCGAAGAAAGACATGACGGGGCATGAATGGGTCTTCGTGGGACCGGACGCGGCCCTGAACGACCGCAGCGGCATGCAAGTGGGCACGTATGTGGGACCGCCCGCCACCTGGGCCAACCTGGACGGCTCGAAAGTGACGGCGACGCAAGTGGCCGTGGCACCGGCCGGCGCGGGCAATATCCCGTATCAACTGGTGAAAGCCAATCCGGCCACGGGCAGCGGCGCCATGCAGGGCGTCAGCTACATCCAGCGCGTGGCCACCAGCGGCGGCGTGGCGCCAAGCAGCCCCTGCGGTATGGAGTCCGTCGGTGCCAAACAATGGGTGCCCTACCAGGCCGACTACATCTTCTGGAAATCGGCATAAATCCTTTCAAGCGACGGTTGGCAAGCGGGTTTCTGACCTATACTCGGCCTTGAAAACTTGCTAACCGTTCACTCAACGATTGCGCCGACCTTGCCAGCCCACGCCGCCCCTTACGATTACGATGCCGCCCTGCGCGCCTGCGCCAGGGGCGAGCAGCAGGCATTGCATGGCCTGTACCAGCAGGAAAGCCGCTATCTGCTGGGCGTGGCCCTGCGCATCGTGCGCCAGCGGGCCTTGGCCGAAGATGTGCTGCACGATGCCTTCCTGAACATCTGGCGCCGCGCCGGCAGCTTCGACGCCACGCGCGGCAGCGGCAAGGGCTGGATCTATGTGGTGGTGCGGCACCAGGCGCTGAACGTGGCGCGCGCCCGCGCCCATGAAGTATCGGCCGACGAGGATACCGTGGAAACCCTGCTGCACCAACACCACGGCGATGACGCCGGCGATACCTACGCCCTGCAGGCGAACATGGGCAAGCTGCACGACTGCCTGGGCCACCTGGACGAACCCAAGCGCAACAGCATCCTGTACGCCTACGTCGATGGCTGTTCCCATAGCGAGATCGCGCAGCGCCTGCAAGCGCCGCTGGGGACCGTCAAGGCCTGGGTCAAGCGGGGCCTGGCCGCCTTGCGGGAGTGCATGGGATGATCAACAGCGACGAGGAATTGCAAAGGCTGGCCGGCGAATACGTGCTGGGCACCCTGGACCTGGCCGAACGCGCGGCAGTGGAGCAGCGTTTGCCGCTTGACGCCGCCTTGCGCGACGCCGTGGCCGACTGGGAACGGCGTCTGCTGCCCTTGACGACTTTGGCGCCGCCCGAAACGCCCTCGGCGCAACTGTGGCCGCGCATCAGCGCCAGCCTGTTCATGCCGAACACCGTGCGGCAGGCGGGCGGCTGGCAAGCGTGGTGGAACAGCCTGGCCTTCTGGAGAATACTGGCCGGCGGCGGCTTGCTGGCCACGGCCATGCTGGCCGTGCTGGTCACTACGCAATTGCAAGCGCCCAGCGGGCCCGGCTACCTGGTGGTGCTGGTGGCGCCGCAGGATAAATCGCCGGGCTGGATCGTGCAGGCGGGCGGACGCGGCGGCAAGAACCGCGACCTTAGCCTGATCCCGCTGGGGCCGACCACGGTGCCGCAGCAGAAAGCCCTGCAATTCTGGACCAAGGGCAAGGACTGGGGCGCGCCCGTCTCGCTGGGCCTCGTCAAGCCGGGGCAAAGCGTCAAATTGACATTAGACAAGCTGCCGCCGCTGCAGCCCGAGCAATTGTTTGAAATCACCTTGGAGCCGGCGACGGGTTCGCCCACGGGCAGACCGACGGGGCCGGTGCTCTACATCGGCCGCGCCGTCAAGGTCATGTAATTACCTGTCCACTTATTTACCCAGCTCGTCCCCCATCTCGCGCCCGCGCTGCGCGGCTGCCTTGATGCCCTTGACGATGGCCGCCTTCACGCCGCTCTCTTCCATGCTGGTCAAGGCCGCATAGGTCGTGCCGCCCTTCGACGTGACACGCTCGCGCAGCAAGGACACGGGTTCGCTGGAGTTGGCCGCCAGCTGCGCTGCGCCCGTAAACGTGGCAATGGCCAGCTGCGTGCCCTGTTCCGGCGTCAAGCCCAGTTCGGCGGCCGCCTGCTGCATCGCTTCGATAAAGTAAAACACATAGGCGGGACCGCTGCCGGAGACGGCCGTCACAGGATCGATCTTCGCTTCGTCGTCGAGCCAGACGGTCTGGCCGACGGCGCGCAGGATGGCGTCCGCCGTCTTTTTCTGTTCGTCGCTCACGCCGCTGCTGGCCACCATGCCCGTGATGCCCATGCCGATCAGGGCCGGCGTGTTCGGCATGCAGCGCACGATGGCGGAATAACCGCCGAGCCAGCGCGACAGGTCGGCCGCGCGGATGCCGGCCGCGATCGACAGGACCAATGGCGCGCTTTCCCCGTCGAGGAAGGGCAGCAGCTGCGCCGCCACGTCGCGCATGCTTTGCGGCTTGACGGCCAGCACGATCACGTCCACGCCGCGCAACGCGTCACCGGCGGACGTCGCCGTCGTGACGCCGAATTGCGCCTGCAATTTTTCCAGCGCCGGCGCGTGCGGGTCGATCACGTGGATGTTGGCGCCCAGGGTCAGCTTGCCCGCCAGGCCGGCGATCAGGGCCGCGGCCATGTTGCCGCCGCCTACAAATGCGATATTCAATTCTGTCGTCATGCTTGTTCTCTCTTCATCAGGAATAGTTGCGGGAACCGAAGATGGCGCTGCCCACGCGCACGATAGTGGCGCCCTCGAGCACGGCGGCGCGCAAGTCGGCCGACATGCCCATCGACAAGGTGTCGAGCGCCAGCCCGTCCGCCTGCAATTGTTCGTACAGCGCGCGCAATTGCGCGAACGCACGGCGCTGGAGCGTGACATCCGTTTCCGGCTCGGGAATCGCCATCAGGCCGCGCAAACGCAGGCGGGGCAGCAGCGCCACGGCATGCGCCAGCGCCGGCAAGTCAGCCGGCGTTACGCCGCTTTTGCTCGCTTCGCCGCTGATATTAACTTGCAGACAGATATTCAGGTCAGGCAAGCCGGCCGGCCGTTGCTCGGACAGGCGCGCGGCGATCTTTTCCCGTTCCACCGTATGCACCCAGTCGAAGTGCTCGGCGATGGGGCGCGTCTTGTTGCTCTGGATGGGGCCGATGAAATGCCATGCCGGGACGTGCTGCGGCGCGGCCTCCTTCACAAAGGCGATCTTGTCGAGCGCTTCCTGCAGATAGTTTTCGCCAAACGCCATCTGGCCCGCGCGCATGGCCGCCAGCACGGCGTCCGCGCCGAAGGTTTTTGACACGGCCAGCAGGGTCACGTCGGCAGGCACGCGCTGCGCCTCCACGGCCGCCTGCGCAATACTGTCGCGCACGGCTTGCAAGTTCTGTTCGATTGTGGACATAATCATTTTCTAGTGTATAGGGGCGGCGGCACAGTGCGCCAGCCCATCAATGCAGGCACAGGGATTATAAATGGACATCTCCGAACTTCTCGCTTTCTCCGTCAGCAACAAGGCTTCCGACCTGCACCTGTCTTCCGGCCTGCCGCCGATGATACGGGTCAATGGCGACGTGCGCCGCCTCAACGTGGCGCCGCTCGAGCACAAGGAAGTGCACAGCATGATCTACGACATCATGAACGACAGCCAGCGCAAGGCGTATGAAGAGGCGCTCGAGTGCGATTTCTCGTTCGAAATTCCCGGCCTGGCCCGCTTCCGCGTCAACGCCTACAACCAGGAACGGGGGGCTTCGGCCGTGCTGCGCACGATTCCGTCGAAAGTGCTGACCCTGGAAGACCTGAACGCGCCGCGCATCTTCGGCGAACTGGCCATGCGCCCGCGGGGCCTCGTGCTGGTGACGGGCCCGACGGGTTCGGGCAAGTCCACCACCCTGGCAGCGATGGTGAACCACGTCAACGAACGGCTGAATCACCATATTCTGACCATCGAAGACCCGATCGAATTCGTGCATGAGCCGAAAAAATGCCTGATCAACCAGCGCGAGGTGGGCTCGCACACGCATTCGTTCAGCAATGCGCTGCGCTCGGCCCTGCGCGAAGACCCGGACGTCATTCTGGTGGGCGAATTGCGCGATCTGGAAACCATCCGCCTGGCGCTGACGGCGGCCGAAACGGGCCATCTGGTGTTCGGCACCCTGCATACCTCGTCGGCGGCAAAATCGATCGACCGCATCATCGACGTCTTCCCCGCCGAGGAAAAGGAAATGGTGCGCGCCATGCTGTCCGAGTCCTTGCAAGCCGTCATTTCGCAGAACTTGCTCAAAACCAAAGACGGCGCTGGGCGCGTGGCCGCGCATGAAATCATGCTGGCCACGCCGGCCGTGCGCAACCTGATCCGCGAAGCGAAAGTGGCGCAAATGTATTCGGCCATCCAGACGGGCAGCAACGTGGGCATGCAGACGCTGGACCAGTGCCTGTCCGACCTCGTGCGGCGCGGCACGATCTCGGCGGAAACTGCCCGCTCGGCCGCCAAGTCGCCCGAAAACTTCCCCGGATAAGCCATGCAGACGACGCACGAACACTATGGCGCCATGCACGCGCTGCTGGCGCAGATGCGCGCACGGGGCGGCTCCGACCTGTTCATCACGGCCGGCTTTCCGCCCGCCATCAAGCTCGACGGCAAGCTGACGCCGCTGGCGGGCGCCGCGCTGGCCGCGCAGCAGGCGGCCGGCTACGTGCGCGCCGTCATGAACGAACGCCAGGCGGCCGAGTTCGCATCGAGCCGCGAAGCCAATTTCGCCATCAGCCCGGACGGCCTCGGGCGTTTCCGCGTGTCCGCCTTCGTGCAAATGGGCCAGGCAGGCATGGTTTTGCGACTGATCAATACCGCCATCCCCACGCTCGATGGGCTCGGTTTACCCGCCATCCTGCAAGACATCGTGATGAGCAAGCGGGGCCTCGTCATCATGGTGGGCGCCACGGGCTGCGGCAAGTCGACCACCCTGGCCGCCATGGTGGGCCACCGCAACGCGCACAGCCATGGCCACATCATCACCATCGAAGACCCCGTGGAATTCATCCATCCGCACGGCAACTGCATCGTCACCCAGCGCGAGGTGGGCGTCGATACGGACGACTGGGCCACGGCCCTGAAAAATACCTTGCGCCAGGCGCCCGACGTGATCCAGATCGGCGAAATACGCGACCGCGACACGATGGACCACGCCATCGCATTTGCCGAGACGGGCCACCTGTGCCTGGCCACCCTGCACGCGAACAACGCCAACCAGGCGCTGGACCGCATCATCAATTTCTTCCCGGAAGAGCGTCGCCAGCAACTGCTGATGGATCTGTCGCTGAATTTAAAAGGCATGATTTCGCAGCGTTTGATCCCCAACAAGGAAGGCGGCGGGCGCAAGGCGGCGCTGGAAATCCTGCTCAATTCGCCGCTGATGAGCGACCTGATCTTCAAGGGTCAGGTGCACGAGATCAAGGAATTGATGAAAAAATCGCGCGAGCATGGCATGCAGACGTTCGACCAGGCCCTGTTCGACCTGCACCAAGCGGGCGCCATCAGCCATGAAGACGCGCTGCGCAATGCGGACTCCGTCAACGACCTGCGCCTGGCGATCAAACTCAAGGGCGCCACGGCGCCGGAACCCGCCCCGCAAACGGGCGCCACCAAACTGGGACTCCTCTGACATGACCAGCATCCACGATTTCCAGGCCGAGGCGCTGGACGGCACGCCGATCGACCTGGCCCGCTACAAGGGCAAGGTACTGTTGATCGTCAACACGGCCAGCGCCTGCGGCTTCACGCCGCAATACCAGGGGCTCGAAGCGCTGTACCGCGAATTCCACGAGCAGGGCCTGGTCGTGCTGGGCTTTCCCTGCAACCAATTCCGCCAGCAGGAACCGGGCTCGAATGGGGAAATCAAAGCCTTTTGCGAAAAGAACTTCGGCGTCACCTTTCCCCTGTTTGCCAAGATCGATGTGAATGGCCCGCATACGCACCCTGTCTTTGCGCAATTAAAACAGGCGGCGCCCGGCATATTGGGCACGCAGTCGATCAAATGGAATTTCACCAAGTTTTTGGTGCGCAAGGATGGCAGCGTATTTCGCCGCTACGCGACGGCCAGCAAACCGGCCAGCCTGGCGGACGACATTCGGCAATTGCTACAGGAATAGCCATTCGACGGTTTGATTAAAAACAATAATTGCTCAAATCAATGAATCCGTGTTTATTTCATGCTTGATATCAATATTGTGTTTCCAATAGCAAATTTCAGTGATAATGTTTGCATAATTATTCGCAGATATCGATCAAAAAACGATGCCAGTCTTTGGGAAAATATTATCTTCATGGATGCGGATGGGAATTTATTCCCGCCTCTTTCTTCCTATTTTCTTCCTGATACTCGCCGTTTCCGCTGTTCGCTATCACGCCCTGCTCGGCACGGAAACGGCGCTGGCCAATGCGCGCTACCAGAGCGATGCGCGACAACTCGACCTGTTCCTCGCCAATAGCGTGCTGCCGCTGGCCATGCACGCGGACAGTCACGCGATGCACGACAGCGTGCGCCAGGTACTGCGCAGCGCCCTGCCGCTGAACCGCAGCCTCGTTTCCGCCCGCTGGGACACGGCTGGCGGGCATGTCGAGGTGCTGGCCGACAGCAAGCTTGGCGACACACTGGCCACGGTGCCGGCGTGGTTCGCGCGCCTGGCGGGCATCAATGCCATCCGCAGCCGCCTGACGGTGGCGCTGCCGGACGGCGGCGACGGCACCCTGAACCTGCACTACACGCCCGGCCTGCCCCTGGCGCAAGTGTGGCACCGGGTACGCGACCAGGCCATCCTCAGCAGCATCAATATCGTGCTCGTCTTCCTGCTGCTGGGCTTGATCCTGGCCACGCACCGCAAGCTGCTGGCGCGCTTCGTGCAGGCGACCGACCGCTTCCGCGAAGGCAACTTCGCCGTGCGCCTGGCAGCCGGCGCCACGCCCGAGGCGCAAGCCGTGTCGCAGTCGTTCAACGGCATGGCCGGCGATATCGAAGAACTGTTGACCTCACTCAAGACCAGCCAGCGCCAGCTGGGCGAACAGCTGAATGAAACCGTGCACATGCAACAGGCGCTGCAAAAGCTGTCCTGGCAAAACTATAATGATGTGCTGACGGGCCTGCCCAACCGTGCCGCGCTGGCCGCCCGCTTCGAACAGGAACTGTTCCTCGCGCGCGAACGCCAGCGCCTGCTGGCCGTCTGCCTGTTCGACCTCGATCACTTTCAGGCCATCAACGACCGCTACGGCGCCGAGGCGGGCGATGAAATCCTCAAGCAGGTAGCGGGCCGCCTGCACGGCTTTACGGGCCAGGTCCACTATGCGGCGCGCCTGGGCGGCGATGAATTCGTCATGCTGCTGTGCGGCCAGGCCAGCATCGCCAGCATCGAACAGAACGTCACGCAACTGATGACTGAGCTGAGCCGTCCCTACCAGTGCGACCAGCAGGCGCTGCACATGACGGCCAGCGCCGGCATCGCCGTCTACGCGGGCAAGGACCTGAATACGGAAAGCCTGCTGCGCCACGCCGACCACGCCGTCTACCAGGCGAAATTGACGGGGCGCAACCAGTACCACTTCTTCGACACCAACCTCGACGAGGAAGTACGCACCCACCACAACCAGCGCACGGAAGTGCGCCACGCCCTGATCAACGGCGAACTGCGGCTGTACTACCAGCCCAAGGTGAATATGCGCGCCGGCACGGTGGTGGGCATGGAAGCGCTGCTGCGCTGGCAGCATCCACGCCGCGGCGTGCTGGCGCCCGCGCAATTCCTGCCGCTGGTGGAACAGACGGATTTGATCATCGATATCGGCGAATGGGTGCTGCGCCAGGCCCTGTGGCAGATGCAGCGCTGGAGCGCGACCGGCAAGCACTGGGTGGTCAGCGTGAACATCGCGGCGCGCCACTTCCAGCAACCGGACTTCGTCTCGCGCCTGGAAACCATCCTCGGCGAATTTCCCGGCGTGCGCGCCAGCATGCTGGAACTGGAAATCCTCGAATCGTCGGCCCTGCACGACATCGAGGACGTGCGCCGCATCATCCGCGCCTGCCAGGCGCTGGGCATCACGTTCGCGCTCGACGATTTCGGCACCGGCTATTCGTCGATGTCCTACCTGAAACGCCTGCCGGCCAATATCGTCAAGATCGATCAGAGCTTCGTGCGCAATATGCTCAACGACCGCGACGACCTGCACCTGGTGCGCGCCGTCATCGGCCTGGCCCGTTCCTTCAGCTTGACGGTGATCGCCGAAGGCGTGGAAAGCGTCGAGCATGGCGCGCGCCTGATCCAGCTCGGCTGCGACCTGGCGCAAGGCTACGGCATCGCCCGCCCCATGCCGGCCGACGCCGTGCTGGAGTGGGCGAACACGTTCATCCCCGCCCCGCAATGGCGCATCGCGCAGTACAGCGAAATACCTATTTAGGCGTCAAGGCCGAATCAATCAGCTCGATCCAGTGCCGCACGGGCGTCTGCGTGCCGGACTGCAAATGGCTCAGGCAGCCGATATTGGCCGACACGATCATCTCCGGCTCGCACGCTTCCAGGTTCGCCACCTTGTTGTCGCGCAGCTGCTGCGACAGTTCCGGCTGCAGGATCGAATACGTGCCGGCCGAGCCGCAGCATAAATGGCTGTCCGCGCACAGGCGCACGTCGACGCCGACGGCGCGCAGCACCTGCTCCACCTTGCCGCGGATCTGCTGGCCGTGCTGCAGGGTGCACGGCGGGTGGTACGCCACCTTTTTCACTATGCGCCCCTTCAGCAGCGCCGCCAGCTCGTTTTCAAAGGCCGGCATGATCTCGGACAGATCGCGCGTCAGTTCAGCGATGCGCCGCGCCTTCTGCGCATACTGCGCATCGTGCGCCAGCAGATGGCCGTATTCCTTCACCGTGGCGCCGCAGCCGGACGCCGTCATGACGATGGCTTCGGCGCTGTCCATGCCGCTGACATAGGGCCACCAGGCGTCGATATTGCGGCGCATGTCGTCCAGCGCCGCGTCCTGGTCATTCAGGTGATGGCGCAGCGCGCCGCAGCAGCCCGCCTTCGGCGCAACGATCAGCTGTACCCCGAGCGCATCGAGCACGCGCGCCGTGGCCGCATTGATGTTCGGCGACATGGCCGGCTGCACGCAGCCGTCGAGCAGCAACATGGTGCGCGCGTGCCGGCGCACCGGCCATGCACCGGCTGCGGCGCCTGGCCGCAATTTGTCCTGCAAGCTTTTCGAGAGCAGCGGGCGCAGCGCCTGCCCCGCCTTGTACACGGGCGTAAACAGCCAGCGGCGCGGCAAGGCTTCCTTCAGGGCGAAGCGCAGCGCGCGTTCGCGCAAGGGGCGCTGTACGCGCTGCTCGACGACGTTGCGGCCGATGTCGACCAGGCGCCCGTACTGCACGCCCGAAGGACAGGTCGACTCGCAGTTGCGGCAGGTCAGGCAGCGGTCCAGGTGCGTCTGCGTCTTGGCCGTGACGGGCGCGCCTTCCAAGACCTGCTTGATCAGGTAGATGCGCCCGCGCGGGCCATCGAGTTCGTCGCCCAGCAGCTGGTAGGTGGGACAGGTGGCCGTGCAAAAGCCGCAATGCACGCAGGCGCGCAGGATGGCTTCGGCTTCGTCGCCTGCCGGCGTGTTCTTGATGAAATCGGCGAGATTGGTTTGCATGCGCGCTCAATACATTCTGTGCGGGTTGAAGATGCCGGCCGGGTCGAAAGCCTGCCGCAGGCGCTGGTGGATTTTTTCAACGGCCGGCGCCAGCGGATGGAATACGCCCACGGCCTTGTCGCCGCCGCGGAACAGGGTGGCGTGGCCGCCAAGCGCGGCCACTGCCCGGCGGATGTCTAGCGCCCCGGCCGCATCGGCGTCGGCGTCGAGCTTGAGCCAGCGCTGCGCCCCGCCCCACTCGATCAACTGGCGCCCCTTGACGATCACGGCGCTGGCGTGCGGCGGCAGCGACAGCCGCCACAAGCTGCCCGCGCCCGCAAAGAAGGCGTGCGTCTGCTCGCGCATGGACATCCAGAAGGCGGCCGCGTCATCGGGCGCCAGCACCTCGCCGCCCAGCGCATGCAACGCCGCCGACACGGCCGCCTCGGCGCCGGACATGCGTACGCTCAAGACGCCATCGTGCCAGCAGCTGGCCGATATCGGCAGCGGTTGACCGGCCCATTCATTGAGCAGGCGCAAGGCGGCAATTTCCGCACACGCCACGCGCAAGGTCGCTTCGCGCAGCGGCAGGGGCAGCACCTTCAGCGACACTTCCAGGATCAGGCCCAGCGTGCCCATGGACCCCGCCAGCAGGCGCGAGACATCGTAGCCGGCCACGTTTTTCATGACCTGCCCGCCAAAGGCCAGGCGTTCGCCATGGCCATCCATCAGCACGGCGCCCAGCACGAAGTCACGCAAGGCGCCCGCGCTGGCCCGGCGCGGCCCGGACAAGGCGCTGGCGACGACGCCGCCCAGCGTGGCGCCAGCGCCGAAATGGGGCGACTCGAAAGCCAGCATCTGGTTGCGCGCGGCCAGCGCCGCCTCGATCTCGGCGAGCGGCGTGCCGCAGCGGGCCGTGATCACCAGCTCCGTCGGTTCATAATCAATGATGCCCGCATACGCGCGCGCGTCGAGCACCTCGCCATCGAGCTGCTGGCCATACCAGTCTTTCGTGCCGCCGCCGCGCAGGCGCAAGGGCTTGCCCGCCGCGCTGGACGCCAGAATCTGCTGCCTGAATTGTTCCGCTATCGCTTGCAATGGGGTCTCCGGAAAATTAAAAACGGGGCAGGTTGGCGAACGGCAGGCGTCCCGCCGTCACATGCATCTTGCCGAATTCGGCGCAGCGGTTCAAGGTGGGAATCGCCTTGTCCGGGTTCAGCAAGGTGTGGGGGTCGAAGGCGCGCTTGACGGCAAAGAAGGCATCGAGTTCGGCGCGCGTAAATTGCACGCACATGGAATTGATCTTTTCCATGCCCACGCCATGTTCGCCCGTGATGGTGCCGCCCACGGCCACGCACAGGGCCAGGATGTCCGCGCCAAACGCCTCGGCGCGCTCGAATTCGCCGGGCATGTTGGCGTCGAACAGGATCAGCGGGTGCAGATTGCCGTCGCCCGCGTGGAACACGTTGGCGCAGCGCAAGCCATGCGTCGTTTCCATGGCGGCGATGCCCGTCAGCACTTCCGCCAGGCGCTTGCGCGGGATGGTGCCGTCCATGCAGTAGTAGTCGGGCGAGATGCGTCCCGCGGCGGGAAACGCGTTCTTGCGGCCGGACCAGAATTTCATGCGCTCCGCTTCCGACTGCGAGACGGCAATGGCGCTGGCGCCCGCCCCTTCCAGCACGGCCGTCATGCGGGCGATTTCCTCTTCCACTTCCTCGTGCGTGCCGTCCGCTTCGCACAGCAAAATGGCCGCCGCGTCGGTGTCGTAGCCGGCCTTGACGAACGGTTCGACCATGCGCGACGAGGTCTGGTCCATCATTTCCAGGCCGGCCGGGATGATGCCGGCGGCAATCACATTGGCCACGGCATTGCCGCCCGTGACGACGTCGCCGAACGAGGCCATGATGACCCGCGCCGTGGCCGGCTTCGGGATCAGCTTGACCGTCACTTCCGTGACGATGCCCAGCATGCCTTCGGAACCGATGAAGACGGCCAGCAGGTCCAGGCCGGGCGAATCGAGGCATTCGCCGCCCAGTTCCAGCACGTCGCCGTCGATGGTGACGACGCGCACGCGCAGCACATTGTGCACGGTCAGGCCGTATTTGAGGCAATGCACGCCGCCCGAGTTTTCCGCCACGTTGCCGCCGATGCTGCAGGCGATCTGCGACGACGGGTCGGGCGCGTAGTACAGCGCGTGGGGCGCCGCCGCTTCGGAAATGGCCAGGTTGCGCACGCCCGGCTGCACCACGGCCGTACGCGCATACGCGTCGATGCGCACGATGCGGTTCAGGCGCGCCGTCGACAGCACCACGCCGTCGGCGATGGGCAGGGCGCCGCCCGACAATCCCGTGCCGGCGCCGCGCGGCACGATCGGCACCTTCAACTCGCGGCAGACGCCGAGGATGGCGATGACCTGTTCCTCCGTGTCGGGCAGGGTCACCACCATCGGCAGCTGGCGGTAGGCGGCCAGGCCGTCGCATTCGTACGGGCGCGTGTCTTCGGCGTCGGACAGCACGCAGCGGGCCGGCAGCACGGCCAGCAGGGCCGCGACGACGGCTTGCTGGCGCGCGGCGGTCAATCCGGGTTCAGGGGCGGCATTGAGCATAAGATGGATGGCAAGAGGCATGGACGTGCAACGATTGTAAGCACAAAAGTGGCGCGCACCGCATTTTTTGTCCGATTTGCCTGCAAATCCGGCGCCGGGCGGCGCACAGTGTCGTATGCTGCCCCCATTCTTCTTTACAGGATCAGCATCATGGGCAACCGACTTTCGAAAATCGCCACGCGCACGGGCGACAATGGCAGCACCGGCCTGGGCGACGGCAGCCGCACCAGCAAGGACAGCGCCCGCATCCACGCCATGGGCGACGTGGACGAACTCAATTCCAACATCGGCTTGCTGCTGTGCGAAGCCATGCCCGACGCCTTGCGCGAGGAGCTGGTGGCCATCCAGCACGACCTGTTCGACCTGGGCGGAGAAATCTGCATCCCCGGCTACCAGCTGATCAAGGAAGAGCACGTGCTGCGCCTCGACGACCTGCTGGCGAAATACAATGCGGACTTGCCGGCCCTCTCCGAATTCATCCTGCCGGCCGGCTCGCGCGCCGCCTCGCTCGCGCATGTGTGCCGCACCGTCTGCCGCCGCGCCGAGCGCAGCATCGTCGCCCTGGCCAATGCGGAGCCCTTGCACGAACATCCGCGCCAGTACGTGAACCGATTGTCGGACCTGCTGTTCGTGCTGTCGCGCGTGCTCAACCGCTTTGCCGGCGGCAGCGACGTGCTGTGGCGGCATGACCGCACGCGGGGCTAAATAAAAAACGGCGATGCAGTTTGACAGGCATCGCCGTGTTGCATCAAGCTGACAGGCGCTTGCTAGCCGCAGGCCTGCAGACACGCCTTATTGACACGCACGCATGAAGGCACACTGAACTCCATGACACAGGCGTCGAGCGCCATATAACACTCGGATTGGCATTCCGAAATGTCGGCGGTACTGCTGGCCATCGCATACGAGGCGCTGACGCCCATGGCAAACAAAAAGAAACCCAGTTTTTTGAACATAAGTACTCCTTTGTGGAAATGAGGGACGGCAGGATGGATGAAGTGACGCAGCCGGCCTGCCCAGCGTACTGACTGGTTAGCCGGCAATCATGATCTATGGCAAGATCGGATCGCAGCTTTTCATGCACATCCGGTGAATCTTGGTGCACGCGCCTGGCGCCGTCGGATGGTCGGTCATGCACTGCACCAGATCATCGTCACACTGCGCATAGCATTCCGGCTCGCCGCCGCCGGCGATCGCATACGATGCGCTGACGCCCATGGCAAACAAAAAGAAACCCAGTTTTTTGAACATAAGCACTCCTGTTGAATTGTGAGACGATGAGCAACATCCATGGCGCGCCGTCCCTTACGCGTCATCCATAAGTGCTTCCGCGCGTCAGTTATGCGGCGGGCGCAGGCATTCCTTCTGACAAGCCTGATAATTTTCCATGCAGGCCGGCTGGCCGAATTCCACGCAATCGAGCAAGTTGCGCTCGCAGACAAAGGTGCAGTCAGGGCCGCCAGCCTGGACACTGAAAGACAGGGCGGCGCCGGCGGCAAACAGGAAAGCGGCAATCTTTTTGAACATGGTCAGCCTTTCAAGTTAACAAGTGGGAACGTCAGATTTTCTTCAGCGCCGCTTCCAGCGCGCCCGCATTAAAACCCTGAATCTTGCGGTTGCCGATCAGCACAACAGGCACGCCGCCGCCGCCAAGTTCCGCATGGGCTTTTTTCGCTTCCGGGGATTTCTCGATATCGAGATCGACGAATTCGATCTTGTTTTCCTTGAAGTACGCGCGCGTCTTGGCGCAGTAGCCGCACCAGTCCGTGCCGTACAAGACCACTTTCGCCTGGGCATTCGGGAAATACGCCGCGTAATTGCCCTCGGTGTAATTCGACTTGAACAAGCCCGGCAACAAGGACAGGCCATAACCGCTGCCCAGGCCGGCAGCGAGGATCAGGCCATACATGGCGATGGTTTTCATTTTTTTCTGCATCATAGGTATCAGAGACGTAGATGATCGAGGGCGGCCGGCGCAGCATGCGCTTGCCCGCCGCCTGGCAATGCACGGAGATCAGGAGCCGATGTCGCAAACCCTCAGGCAGGCTTTGTAACTGCCGATGCAAAATGGGGATCTGTCGCCATTTTGCATCGTGCATTCCCGCAGCTCCTCCTCGCAGGTAGAGCAGCCGATATCGGAAGCCATGGCATAGGAAGCGCTCAATCCCAGGGTGAAAATAAATGCTGCAATCTTTTTCATTTACTACTCTCCATGTGAGCGATTGCCTCAGGCAATCGCGGCAGACCAGTCGTAAGAAATGTCATCTTTGCTTGCTACGAA
Organism: Janthinobacterium sp. FW305-128; assembly: GCF_020858135.1. Taxonomy (NCBI): domain Bacteria; kingdom Pseudomonadati; phylum Pseudomonadota; class Betaproteobacteria; order Burkholderiales; family Oxalobacteraceae; genus Janthinobacterium; species Janthinobacterium sp. FW305-128. The sequence continues at coordinate 131,343 of NZ_JACYMK010000012.1, forward strand.
AACGAATATAGACCGCACTTATTTTAGAGTCAACGTTTCATTTCGATAAATTTCCAGTTTGGAAAATATACGGGCAAAGCGCATGGAATGTGGAATTTGGAGAGATTGGGAGGCGTCAAACGTCTATACAATATTGGCGCCGCAAGCAGGAGAGGCCGGTTGCGGGCGCAGCCGGCCGGCGGCTATATTCAGGCCGGCACAGGCAGGCTCACGGGCTGCGCATGCACGTGTTCGCGCAATAATCCCCGCAGCAGTTGCACCTGGGCCACCGCGTCGGCTTGCAGGGCCGTCAAGCCCTCGGCAACGCAAGGGCCAGGCGCGCCGGCATCGGCGTCACCGCGCAGCAGCGCATCGATTTCCCCGCTGACCTCGGCGATCCAGCGTTGCAATTCGGGCGGCGCAGGCTCGGCCTGCGGACTCAGACTGATGCGCGCCGTGCTGCCCGCCACGCGGCGCAGCAGCGGCAGGGTGCGCAGCGCCGCCAGGCCCACGCCGCTGCTGCGGTCGAGGCGGCGCTCGATGCGCAGGCGCTGCAAGACCTGTTCCGCGTTATTGCTGGCCAACCCCGCCTCGCGGCGCAGGCGCGCGATGGCGCTATCCCATTTGCCACCGGCCGCCAGCACGGCCAGCAGGTATTTCAGGTTGGCAGACACGGCTTTCGCCAGGCGCTGGTCCAGGTCGTCCGCCTCGCGGTCCGGCCACAGGAAGAACGTGGCCAGCAGGGCCAGCACGCAGCCGAGCACGTTGTTGCCCAGGCGGCTCATCGCATACACCATCTCGCTGGCCGGCGCCGCATAGTCGGCCACCAGCACGAAGGCGGGCGTCATGAACAGCACGTGCAGGCTGTAGCTGACGCGGCGCAAAGCCATGGTGGCGACAATCAGGGGAAACACCACCAGCGAGATGCCCAGCGGCGTGTAGATGACGAGGCCGATCAGCACGGCCAGCACGGCGCCCAGCACGCTGCCCGCCACGCGTTCGATGCCGCGCGGCCAGGTGGTCGATACCGACGGCTGCAATATCAATAAGGTGGCCATGGTGGCCCAGTAGCCGAACGGAATATGCAGCGCCTCGACCAGCAGGAAGCCGGCCGTCGTCGCCAGCGACACGCGCGCCGCGTGGCGCCAGCTCAGCGACTGCGGCGTGGCGTTGACTTTCGCCGTTTGCCACGCCTGCCCCAGCGCCAGGAAGGCCGCCTCGCGCCACGGCAGCTGCGTCGCGCGCGGCAAGCCCAGCTCCATGAATTCCACGTTCAGGCGCAAGGGCAGCAAGGCACCCAGCGCCGCTTCCAGGCGCCGTCCGCAGCCGGCCAGGCGGCGCTGCAATTCCAGGGGCGGCGTTTCCGGCTGGCGCTGCACGGCTTGCCCGAGGCGGCGCAGCAGCACGGCCATCACTTCCAGACTGCGCCGCGCGCGCGGGTCCTGGCGCAGCCGGTGCTGCTCGCGCTCGCACGTATGCGTGACGGCGATCAGATAGGCGAAGATGCGCTCGGCGTCGCTGAGTGCCAGCAGCAGATTGTCGTACAGGGCGCTGCGGCCCGCGCGCGCGGGCGGCACGGCGGCCAGCGCCACCCGCGCCGCTTCCAGCGCGGCGCGCGCCTGCGAACGGTAGCTGGCGCCATGCGCGGCCGCGTCCGGCAATGCGGGGCCCTGTTCCAGGAAGCGCGCATTGTCGCGCGCGATGCCGGCCAGGCGCGAGTACGCGGCGCGGATGGCGCGCCTGCTCGGGCCGAACGGGTGGATGCGCCAGACCGTAAAACTGAGCACGGTGGCGAACAGGCAGCCGAGCATGTACAGCCCCAGGAAAGGCGCCGTCTGCGTCATCGATGCCAATGGATGCGTGACCATCACGACGCAGGCCGTGGCCGCCAGGATGGCCACCTGCGCCGTGGCCGCGCCCCAGATGCGCGCCAGCGCGCCGGCCCAGGAAAACAGCAGCACGGCGATGGCCGCCGTCACCACGCCATGGCCGGCCGCCAGCGCCGTCAGGCCGCCGGCCACGGTCGACAGCAGGCCGAAACCCACCATCGACACGAAACGCATGCGCCGCGTGCCGGCCGCGTCGGCCAGGCAAGTCCAGAAGGCGCCGATGGCGGCCCAGGAAAAATCGGGATGGTCGAACAGCAAGCCCAAGAGCAGCATGGCGCTCGAGGCGCAAGCGGCCCGCAAGCCTTCGGACAAGTTCGTTTCGTCGATGGCCAGGCTGACCATCCACAGGGGACGGCGCTGCGCCAGGGTGTCGGTATAGGCGTGCATGCCCGTCAGCCAGCGGCTTGCCAGCATGCGCGAACGGCGGTGGAGTTTCCTGAAATGCAAGATCGGCTTTGAAAGGGGTATCAAAGCGTCATCGTAGCATTCCCGGACGAAAAATGTTGCAGTGCAGCGTAAAAACCCCGCAGGCGCAAAAAAAGCGGCACCGCAGTGCCGCTTTTCATTCTGTAAGCCAACTTAGCTGACGACAGCCAGGCGCGGCTGGGAGCCGCCAAAACGCTGCTCGATCGACGCGGCGATGCCGGTGGCGTCCAGGCCCACGCTTTTCAGCAGTTGCACGGGGTCGCCATGGTCGATGAAGGTGTCGGGCAAGCCCAGCATCAGGATAGGCTTGACGATGCCTTCCGCCGCCAGCGCTTCGGCCACGGCCGAACCGGCGCCGCCCATGATGCAGCCCTCTTCCACCGTCACCAGGTAATCATGCTCGGCAGCAAGCTGCTTCACCAGTGCCACGTCGAGCGGCTTGACGAAGCGCATGTTGGCCACCGTCGCGTCGAGCTTGTCGCCCGCCGCCACGCTCGGCGCCACCATCGAACCGAAGGCCAGGATGGCGATGCGCTTGCCGTGACGCTTGATCTCGCCCTTGCCGATCTCGATGCTGGTCAGTTCCGGCACGATGGCCACGCCGGCACCGGCGCCGCGCGGATAGCGGATGGCGGCGGGGCCTGGATAGTGGTAGCCCGTTGTCAGCATCTGGCGGCATTCGTTTTCATCGGACGCAGCCATGACGACCATGTTCGGGATGCAGCGCAGGAACGCCATGTCGTAATTGCCCGCGTGCGTGGCGCCGTCGGCGCCCACCAGGCCGGCGCGGTCCAGCGCGAACGTCACGTCCAGGTTTTGCAGGGCCACGTCGTGGATCAGCTGGTCGTAGGCGCGCTGCAAAAAGGTCGAATAGATGGCCACGACGGGTTTCAAGCCTTCGCAGGCCAGGCCGGCGCCAAACGTCACGGAATGCTGCTCGGCGATACCGACGTCGAAATAGCGGTTCGGGAATTGCTGTTCGAACTTGACCATGCCCGAGCCTTCGCGCATGGCTGGCGTGATGCCCACCAGGCGCTTGTCGTGCGCTGCCATGTCGCACAGCCAGTTGCCGAACACTTCCGTGTACGTCATCTTGCCGGGCGCCGTGGCCGGCTTGATGCCTTCCAAGGGATTGAACTTCGGCGTGCCGTGGTACAGGATCGGTTCCGCCTCGGCCAGCTTGTAGCCCTGCCCCTTCTTGGTCACCACGTGCAGGAATTGCGGACCCTTCAATTGCTTGATGTTTTGCAAGGTCGGGATCAGCGAATCGAGGTCGTGGCCGTCGATGGGGCCGATGTAATTGAAACCGAATTCCTCGAACATGGTGGCGGGCACGACCATGCCTTTGGCGTGCTCTTCGAAGCGCTTCGCCAGTTCCAGCACGGGGCCGGGCAGGACGGACTTGCCGACATTTTTCGCCGCCGCATAGAACTGGCCCGACATCAATCGCGCCAGGTGGCGGTTCAGCGCGCCAACGGGCGGCGAGATCGACATGTCGTTGTCGTTCAGGATCACCAGCAGGTTGACGTCTTCCTGCACGCCCGCATTGTTCATCGCCTCGAAGGCCATGCCGGCCGTCATCGAGCCGTCGCCGATCACGGCGATCGCATGCAGCGGGTCGCCCTTGATCTTGGCGGCCTGGGCCATGCCCAGCGCGGCCGAGATCGACGTCGACGAATGGGCCGTGCCGAAGGTGTCGTATTCGCTCTCGTCGCGCTTCGGGAAGCCGGAAATGCCGTCTTTCTGGCGCAAGGTGTGCATGCGCTCGCGGCGGCCCGTCAGGATCTTGTGCGAATAGGTCTGGTGGCCCACGTCCCAGACGATGCGGTCGTGCGGTGTGTTGAAGACGTAGTGCAGCGCGACGGTCAGCTCGACCGTGCCCAGGTTGGACGACAAGTGGCCGCCCGTCTTGGAAACGGAATCGAGCAGGAAGCTGCGCAATTCCTGCGCCAGCGGCACCAGTTGCGAGCGGGCCAGCTTGCGCACTTGCGCTGGTTCATTGATGGTTTCTAACAGTTTCATTTATGCCTTCCGCTGCACGACCAGGTCCGCCAGCTCGCGCAAACGGCGTGCCTTGTCCCCGAATGGCGCCAGCGCCGCATGGGCGTCGCACCGCAATTGTTCTGCCAGGGCCCGCGATGGTTCCAGCCCCAGTATCGATACGTAGGTAGGCTTGTTGGCGGCAGCATCCTTGCCCGCCGTCTTGCCCAGGGTGGCCGAATCGGCCGTCGCGTCGAGCACGTCGTCGACCACCTGGAACGCCAGCCCGACGGCGCGCGCATAGGCGTTCAGCGCCGTCATCTCGTCCGCCGTCAAATCCTTGCCCGCCAGCGCGCCGAGGATCACGGCTGCGCGCAGCAAGGCACCCGTTTTCAGTTGATGCATCTGTTCCAGCTGCGGCAAGGTCAAGGCCAGGCCGACGCTATCGAGGTCGATCGCCTGGCCGCCGCACATGCCTGCGGAACCGGACGCGTGCGCCAGCAGCTTGACCATGGCCATCTGCCGCGCCGGTGGAATCGCCGCGCCGTCGGCCAGCAGCATGAAGGCCTGCGATTGCAGCGCGTCGCCGACCAGCAGGGCCGTCGCTTCATCGTAGGCGATGTGCACGGTGGGCTTGCCACGGCGCAAGGCATCGTCATCCATGCACGGCATGTCGTCATGCACGAGCGAATACACGTGAATCATTTCCAGCGCGCAAGCTGCGCGCGCGAGCGTGTCTTGATCGGCGTCAAACAGTTCGCCGGCCGCCATCACCAGCAGCGGACGCACGCGCTTGCCGCCGCCCAGCAGCGCATAGCGCATGGCAGCGTGCAGCTTGTGCGGCACGACGTCTGCCGCCGGCAGGAATTGGTCGAGCCGGCCTTCCACGCCGGACTGGGTCGCTTGCATCCAGTCGCCGAAGGTCACGCCGTCTTGTTGCACATTTGCCATCATTGGGCGGCCTCGCCGGCATCCACGAACGGTTTCAACATGTCGCCTTCGAGTACTTTCACCTGCGCTTCGACACTGTCGAGCTGGGTAGCGCAATACTTGACCAGTTCCGAGCCGCGCTGGTAGGCCGCGACCGATGCTTCCAGCGGCAACTGGCCCGCTTCCATTTGCGTTACCAGCTGCGCCAGTTCCGCCATCGCCTCTTCAAACGAGGCCGGCGCTGCGGCAGCGGCAGTTAATTTCTTCGACATAGACTCAGATCTCTTCGTGGCACGAGGGGCTTGTAGGGAGACGCCGGGGACTCCCGGCCAGCATAGAAGCGTTATTTTAGAACAAACCACACTATTAAGTGAAAACTTAAGCGCAATCGGCGCGCTCAAAGTCAATAGCGTTGCCAGCTTGTCAGTGGATTTTAGCCGAATCGCCCCTTGCTACCGGAAATTGCACGCCAAATGACAATGTTTCTCATTAAAGTAGTGCATTTACCGGGCGGGTTTGATAATGCCGAGGCCGATACGCGCTATAATCGCCGGTTCTGTCCGAAATACCGTTTCAACAAATTTGAATTCAGGTCTTTGCGGATTCTTTCTCTCTGTAGCGGTTGCCCAGGGAATGGCCTGGGGCACTGCTGACCGTTGTACATTTATGGGGGGTTGGGATGTCCGATCTGGCTACTCACGCCAAGCTGGCGCGTTCAAACGCGCAACTTCCGGTCCACGTCTATTTTGACGAAACGCTGTTGCAGCGTGAAATGCAGCAATTGTTCCAAGCCGGCCCGCGCTATGTCGGGCACGAGCTGATGGTGCCGGAAACCGGCGATTTTGCGACCCTGGCGTCTGAGAACGAAGGGCGCATGCTCGTGCGCAACGCCAATGGCATCGAAGTGCTGTCCAACGTGTGCCGCCACCGGCAGGCGCTGATGTTCAATGGCCGCGGCAACGCAAATAACATCGTCTGCCCGCTGCACCGCTGGACCTACGACCTCAAGGGTGAATTGATCGGCGCACCGCATTTCCCCGAGACGCCGTGCCTGAACCTGTCGAAAACGCCGCTGCAAAGCTGGAATGGCTTGCTGTTCGAGCAAAATGGCTACAACGTGATGGAAAAATTGAAAGATTTGTCCGTCTCGAAAGACCTCGATTTTTCCGGCTACATGTTCGACCACGTGGAAATCCACGAGTGCGACTACAACTGGAAGACCTTCATCGAAGTCTACCTCGAGGATTATCACGTCGAACCGTTCCACCCGGGCCTGGGCAGCTTCGTCAGCTGCGACGACCTGCGCTGGGAATTCGGCAAGGATTACAGCGTGCAGACGGTGGGCGTGCACCGCGGCCTGCAGCAGGCCGGTTCGCCTGCCTACAAGAAATGGCAGGAGCAGGTGCTGCAATTCCGCGGCGGCGAAGCGCCGCCGTATGGTGCCATCTGGCTGACCTTGTATCCGAACATCATGGTCGAATGGTATCCGCACGTGCTGGTCGTCTCGACCCTATGGCCCGACGGCCCGCAAAAAACGCGCAACGTGGTAGAGTTCTATTACCCCGAAGAAATCGTACTGTTCGAGCGCGACTTCGTCGAAGCGGAACGGGCTGCCTACATGGAAACCTGTGTCGAGGACGATGAAATCGCCCAGCGCATGGATGCGGGCCGCAAGGTTCTGATTGCGCGCGGCGTGAACGAAGTGGGTCCTTACCAATCGCCCATGGAAGACGGCATGCAGCACTTCCACGAGTGGTACCGCAGCAATATCGAACTGTAGTTCCTCAAGGGGCCGCATTGCGCGGCCTTTTTCATTTTCATCGTCAGGATTACTCATGCAGTCACTTTGGATGCTGTTTGCCAGCTTTATGTTCGCCATCATGGGCGTGTGCGTGAAACTGGCGTCGGATCTGTATTCGACGTCCGAAATCGTCATGTACCGCGGCATCATCGGCATGATCGTCATGAGCTGCACGATTCTGTACCAGGGCGGCAGTTTTAAAACCACGATGCCGGGCCAGCATCTGTGGCGCGGCGTGGTGGGCGTAATCGCCCTGTGGCTGTGGTTTTATGCCATCGCCATCCTGCCGCTGGCCACGGCCATGACCCTCAATTACATGGCGCCCATCTGGATCGCCGTCATCCTGCTGGCTGGCGGCTGGTGGAAAGGCATGCAACAGGTCGAGTGGCCGCTGGTGGCGGCCATTGCCATGAGCTTTGTCGGCGTGACGTTGCTGCTGCAACCCGTGTTCGAGACGGACCAGCTGGCCGGCGCCATCACGGCCTTGATTTCCGGCATGCTGTCGGCCCTCGCCTACTTGCAGGTGCGCAAACTGGGCTTGCTGGGCGAACCCGAATACCGGGTCGTGTTCTATTTCTCGGTCGTCAATTTCCTGGCCGGCGTGATCGGCCACGTGGCCAGCGCCGGCGGTGGCCCCGTCGTCTGGCACATGCACACGAGCGCCTACGGCATCGGCTTGCTGGCCGCCATCGGCTTGTGCGCCACCATGGCGCAAATGGCCATGACGCGCTCCTATCGCTTGGGCAAGACCCTCGTGGTTGCCAATTTACAGTACACAGGCATCGTCTTTTCCAGCTTCTGGGGCGTGGTGATCTTCGGCGACCTGTTCGACTGGCATGGCTGGGCCGGCATCGCCATCATTCTCGCCTCGGGCATCGCGGCCACCTATTACAATACCCGCAACACGGCCCGTGGCGCCGCCATCGCGCGCACGGATCCCATCGCCAGCGAAGTGTAAAGGAGCGTTGCTGATGTACACCACCTTGTTACAGGCCAGCGAACTGGCCGACCACCTGAATGACAGCCACTGGGTCATCCTTGATTGCCGCCACGACTTGCTCAACCCGGCAGCGGGCAGCGACGCGTTTGCCGCCGGGCATATCCAGAACGCGCAGTTCGCCGACATCGACACGGCCTTGTCCGGCCCCAAGACGGCCCGTGGCCCCCAATTTACGGGACGGCATCCCTTGCCCGACCGCAACGCCCTGCTGGCCACCCTGCGCGGCTGGGGTATCAATGACGACACGCAAGTGGTGGCGTACGATGGCCAGGGCGGCATGTTCGCCGCCCGTTTGTGGTGGCTGCTGCGCTGGCTCGGCCACCCGAATGTGGCCGTGCTCGACGGCGGCCTGGCCGCCTGGCAGGCGCAAGGCTTGCCCTTGGTGACGCCCGTGGCGCCACGCCCTGTCGGCAAGCTGACGGAAAAGGCCAGCCTGACGCGCACGGTCAACGTGCAGGACGTCGTTGCCAACTTGGAAACGCAAGCCTTGACGGTGATCGACGCGCGCGCCCCCGACCGCTACCGCGGCGAAAACGAAACCATCGACCCCGTGGGCGGCCATATCCCCGGCGCGAAAAGCCGTTTCTTCAAGGATAACCTGCAGGCGGACGGCCGCTTTAAAAGCGCGGAAGCACTGCGGCGCGATTTCAGCGCCCTGTTTGACGCACCTCAAGCGGCCGTCATGCAGTGCGGCTCCGGCGTGACGGCATGCCACAACCTGCTGGCCCTGGAAGTGGCCGGCTTGCCAGGCGCGTCCCTGTATCCCGGCTCGTGGAGCGAATGGTGCGCCGATCCGGCGCGGCCGATGGCGACGGGCAATTAAAAAATGGCGGACCGAGTGGTCCGCCATTTTTCACCTGTGGATAACGATTAAATTATCCCCAGCGATTGATTCAACTGCGCCAGTTCCGCCTGCCACGCCTGCTGGCTGGCCGGCTTCTGGTGGCGCGGCTTTCTCGCCAGGTCTTCCGCCAGCAATTGCTCCAGTTCGCACAAGCGTTCCAGTTGAACATCAACGTCGGTTTGCGCTGGCGCAAGCGCAACCGTTTCCACGCGCGGCACCGGCAACGGCGCCTGTCCATCCTCGGCACTCAACCGTGCATACGCGCTGCCGGCGTCCGGCCACTCTTCCAGCTGGCCATCGGCCACCACCCAAAAGCGGTTGCAGGCCGTTTCGATCAGGTCGCGGTCGTGCGACACCAGCAAACAAGCTCCTTCAAAGCCGCGCAAGGCTTGCCCCAGCTCCGCCTTGCCCTGCATGTCCAGGTGGTTGCTGGGTTCATCGAGCAACAATAAATGATAGCTGGCCAGGGACAGCCCCAGGAACAACAGCCGCGCCCGCTCGCCGCCGCTCAGGGTCGCCACCGTCTGGCCATGGCGCGCATACGGGAAACCGGCCGAGATCAACGCTTGCTTGCGCGCCACCTGGCTGCGCGCAGCTTCGTTCTGCACGGCAAACGGGTACAGCGCGTCGGATAAATCGGCCGTATCGGCCAGTTGCCTGAGCGACTGGTCGTAATAGCCGATGTTGGCGGCGTGGTGCCAGCGCAAGTCCGCACGCTCCTCCTGTTCCTGGATCGCTTGCCAGCACAGGCGCAGCAGGGACGACTTGCCGCTGCCGTTGGCGCCCAGCAAGGCGACCCGGTCGCCCGGTTTCAGCCACAGCTGGCCGGTGTGGAACAGCAGCGGGGAAGCGGGCACGGCGCGCACGTCCAGGGCATCGAGCGCCAGCAACTGGTCGGCCGCCAGCGGCTTGCCGCGCAAACTCAAACGCCACGGTGCGCCATCGCTGACGAACGATTGCGCATCCTTCAATTTGTCGATGCGCCGCTGCATGGTCTTGGCCTTGCGCGCCAGGTCTTCATTGTCGTAGGTGCGGCCCCACAGGGCCAGGCGGGCGCTGCTGGCGGACAGGCGGTCGATTTCCTTCTGTTCGGCCGCATGGCGGGCGGCAGCGGCAAGATCGGCTTCGGCCAGGGCCGCCAGCGCGGGGCCGCACGGCAAGTCGAAATCGTAGAGGCGGCTATCGCGCAAAATCCAGCTGCGCGTGGCCACGTTGTCGAGCAGGCGCTGGTCGTGCGAGACGAGGATGAAGGCGCCGCGCCAGCGCAGCAGGAATTGCTCCAGCCACAGCAGCGACGGCAAGTCCAGATGATTGCTCGGCTCGTCGAGCAGCAGCACGTTCGGCTCCTGCAGCAGGGCGCGTCCCAGCAGCAGGCGCGTGTGCTGGCCGCCGGACAGGGAATGCACGGGCACTTGCGCCGTCTCGTGCTCGAAGCCTAACTCGGCCAGCAGGCTGTCGACACGCCAATGCAGCTCGGGCTGCTCCAGCACGGGCGCCAGCAAGGCGTCGTACAGGCTCAGGCTGGCAAGTTCCGGCGGCAAGTGCTGCTCCACGTGCTGCAGGCGGCAGGCACGGGCATAGTGGATGGTGCCGGCAGTGGCTTCCCGCGTGCCGCTGAGCAGGCCCAGCAAGGTGGATTTGCCGCAGCCATTGTGGCCGATCAAGCCGATGCGGTCGCCCTGGCGCAAGGTAAAGGCGAGTTCGTTGAAGAGGAAACCGTCGTGGGTATCCAGTTGTAAAGCTTGGGTAGAAATCAGGGTAGTCATGGCTCTTGTCTTTGTTCGGGATGCAAGCATCCGCGTTAACAGGAGCGCTAACGACAACGGAGTACCAGGAAAGGACTCGTAGAGGAGGGTAACTTTGCTCTGGCCAGGTTATCGCAGCGCGATAGAACGTGGGCAAGAGCTGGCAAATGCGCTAAAAGAGCGTGCGCGCCACAAGGCGAGCAACAAGTTTTCTTCCATGATATTTTCCTCCTTTCTGTGCAAGTTAGTCAGAAAGGCAATATAGCATAAGTGGTACCGCGGCACCGAATCAGTGCATCAACCGCCGTGGCGCTTGTGCGTCAGGAACAGCACGATACACACGCCCAGCGCGATCAGCAGCACTTGCGGGATGGTTTCGCGCAAGGTGGCGCGGCGCTGCATCTGCGGCATCAGGTCGGACAAGGCGATATAGATGAAGCCGGACGAGGCGAACACGAGCACGTACGGGATCAGATTGCTGGCGCGGTCCAGGGTGAAATAGCCGAGCAAGCCGCCGGCCACCGCCATCAGGCTGCACAGCAGATTGAAGACATAGGCGCGCAGGCGCGAGAAGCCCGCGTTGAGCAGTACAATAAAATCGCCGATTTCCTGCGGGATTTCATGCGCGATGATGGCCAGGCCCGTGACCAGGCCCAGCTTCGGGTCGGCCAGGAAGGCGGCCGCGATCAGGATGCCGTCCGTAAAGTTGTGCATGCCGTCGCCGACGAGGATCATCCAGCCGGCCTTGCCCGCCTCGTGCTTGTCGTGGCCGTGCGCATGGTGGTGGCCGTCGCCTTCGTGGTGGTGCGAATGGCGCAAGATGGCGAATTTTTCCAGCATGAAAAAGGCCAGTAAGCCCGCCAGCAGGGTGGCGAACAGGCTGCGCGGGTCCGCCTGCGACTCGAACGCTTCGGGCAAGGCGTGCAACAAGGACGTCGACAGCATGATGCCGACGGACAAGCTGACCATGCGCTCGACCACTTTGGACAGGAATGCAAACGAAAAGATCGCCGCCGCAGTAATGCTGAAGACGCCCGCGATCGTGGTCGCGAGCAAAATGGATATAAGGACGGGATCGATGATTTTCTTACCTCAAAATGGCGCCGGCCTACGGGCGCCCGCAATGCTGGCGTCTGGCTTGATCTGTATAATGTTGCTTATTACTCAATCTTGTGCGCGCTTGGCGGCAGCGTGGCGCAGTGAAGATGCAATTGTACTGCATTGACGCGAACCGGGCATTTTACAGCCCGGTGCGCTTTTCGCGGCAACTTCTGGAAAAAAATGTGGCAATCAGGCACTTTTAGCGCCGTTCAGCTTGCAACCTCAGGCAACGCCATGCTTTTTGAACCAGGCCAGGCAGCGCGCATAGCCGTCTTTCGCATCGGCCGCCACATAGCTGGGGCGGTAATCGGCATTGAAGGCGTGGCCCGCATCGGGATACACGACGAATTCCGACTGGTTGCCGCCCTTGGCCAGCGCCTCTTTCATCTTGGCGATCGATTCCTGCGTGATGCCCGTATCCTTGCCGCCATACAAGCCCAGCACGGGCACTTTCAAGGTGGCGGCGATGTCGATGGGGTTGCTCGGCTGCAAGGCAGTCGCTTCGCCCACGAGGCGGCCATACCAGGCCACGCCCGCCTTGACGGCCGGATTGTGCGCCGCGTACAGCCACGTGATGCGGCCGCCCCAGCAAAAGCCCGTGATGCCCAGGCGGCTCGTGTCGCCGCCATTCTGTTTCGCCCACGCAACAACCGCATCGAGGTCCGCCATCACTTGCGCATCCGGCGTCTTGGCGATGATGCCTTTCATCAATTCCGGGATGCTGGTCACCTTGGTGGGATCGCCCTGGCGCACGAACAGGTCGGGCGCCAGCGCCAGGTAACCCTGCTTGGCGAAGCGGCGCGCCATGTCGGCGATATGTTCATGCACGCCAAAGATTTCCGAAATAACCAATACCACGGGCAAACCCGTCTTGCCTTCCGGCTGAGCCGCATACACGGGCACGGCCTGGCCATCGACCATCACCGACATGGTGCCCGTGACGAGCCCGGCGGAATCCGTCTTGATGACGTTTTGCGCCGCCACGGGCAGCACGGCCACGGCAAAGCCCGCGCCCAGCGCCACCTTCAGGAAACCGCGCCTGCCGTCCGGCCCGGACACGCTGCTCTGGCCCAGCAAACTTTCACAATCGGTGATCATGTCGCTCATGCGTTACTCCTGAAAGGTGTGTTGACAAACAATGTCGGCTTACGCTGCGCTAAGCCGACCTACGGTCATTGCTCAAGTAAACATGTGTTCGGCTTACGGTCATTGCTGAATTAAACATGTAGGTCGGCTTAGCGGGGCATGCCCCGCGTAAGCCGACGCAGCATCAATGCGCTTCGTCCCAGTTGACAAACAATGTCGGCTTACGCTGCGCTAAGCCGACCTACGGTCATTGCTCAAGTAAACATGTGTTCGGCCTACGGTAATTGCTGAATTAAACATGTAGGTCGGCTTAGCGGGGCATGCCCCGCGTAAGCCGACGCAGCATCAATGCGCTTCGTCCCAGTTCCTGCCTACGCCTACCTCGGCCGTCAGCGGCACTTTCAGCGCGGCCACGCCGGCCATCAGTTCCGGCAGCTTGCGCTTGACCAGTTCCAGCTCCGCGTCCGGCACTTCCAGCACCAGTTCATCGTGCACCTGCATGATCATCTTCGTTTGCAGGCTGTCCGTTTCCAGCCAGCCTTGCACGGCGATCATGGCCAACTTGATCAGGTCGGCAGCCGTGCCCTGCATCGGCGCGTTGATCGCGGCCCGTTCCGCGCCCTGGCGGCGCGGGCCGTTCGGCGAATTAATTTCTGGCAACCACAAACGGCGGCCAAACACGGTTTCCACGTAGCCGCGCGCCTTGGCTTGCTGGCGCGTGTCTTCCATGTACTGTTTCACTCCGGAAAAACGGGCAAAGTAGCGGTCGATATAGCTTTGTGCGGCCGTGCGGTCCACGCCCAGGTTACCGGCCAGGCCGAAAGCGCTCATGCCGTAGATCAAACCGAAGTTGATGACCTTGGCGTAGCGGCGCTGCTCGCTCTGCACTTCCGCGGCCGGCACGCCAAAGATTTCGGCGGCCGTAGCGCGGTGAATGTCGATGCCGTCGGCAAACGCGCGCAGCATCGCTTCATCGCCCGAGATATGCGCCATGATGCGCAATTCGATCTGCGAATAGTCGGCCGAAACGATGTGGCTGCCCGGCGGCGCAATGAACGCTTCGCGGATGCGGCGGCCTTCCGCGCTGCGGATGGGAATATTCTGCAAATTCGGGTCGTTCGACGCCAGACGCCCCGTCACAGCCACGGCTTGCGCATAGTTCGTATGCACGCGGCCCGTCGTGACGTTGATCATCTTCGGCAATTTATCGGTATACGTCGACTTCAGCTTGGCCATGCCGCGGTATTCGAGCAGCACTTTCGGCAGCGGATAGTCCTCGGCCAGCTTTTGCAAGACTTCTTCATCCGTCGAGGGCGCGCCCGTCGGGGTCTTCTTGACCACCGGCAGCTTCAATTTCTCGAAGAAGATTTCGCCGATCTGCTTGGGCGAACCCAGGTTGAACGGCTGCTCGGCCAGTTCATACGCCTTCTTTTCCAGCTCGAGGATCTTCACGGCCAGCTCGGCCGACTGGATGTTGAGCAATTCGTCGTCGATCAGCACGCCGTTGCGCTCGATCTTTTGCAAGACCACGGCCGTCGGCATCTCGATCTTTTCATAGATGAAGGTGAGTTTTTCATCGTTCGCCACGTTGCCCCACATGGCATTGTGCAAACGCAAGGTCACGTCGGCATCCTCGGCCGCATACTTGGCCGCCTGCTCCACCTCGACTTGATTGAACGTGATCTGCTTGGCGCCCTTGCCGCACACGTCCTCGAACGGGATGGTCGTGTAGTTCAGGTGGCGCAGGGCCAGGCTGTCCATGTCGTGCTTCTTGTGCGACTCGAATACATACGATTCGAGCAAGGTGTCGTGGGCGATGCCGCGCAACGTCACGCCATGGTTGGCGAAGATGTGGCTGTCATACTTCAGGTTCTGCCCCAGCTTGGGCTTGGTTTCATCTTCGAGCCACGGGCGCAGTTTCGCCAGCACGTGTTCGCGCGTCAACTGTTCCGGCGCGCCCGCGTAGTCGTGGGCCAGCGGGATGTAACAGGCGGCGTGCTCGGCCACGGAGAGGGAAATGCCGACCATTTGCGCCGTCATCGGTTCCAGCGAGGTGGTTTCCGTGTCGACGGCCGTCAGGGCAGCCGCATCGATCAGCGCGATCCATTTGTCGAGCTGGGCATCCGTCAGCACGGTTTCATACTCGGCTTCCACCGCTGGCGCGGCATCGGCGAACATGTCGCCCGTCGTGTTGACGACGGAAACGCCGGCGGCAGGCGGCGCTCCGACGGGCGACATCGGCGGCGGCGTGGCGCCCAGTTCGCGCAGCAGGGCCTTGAAGCCGTAGCGGTTGAAGAAGGCCAGCAGCGCTTCCTTGTCTTCGTGTTTCGCCACCAGCGAGTCGGCGATCGTCGTCATATGGCCGGACAGATCGCAATCGGTCTTGACGGTGATCAAGGCGCGCGCCTGCGGCAGCCATGGCAGGGCCGTGCGCAGGTTTTCACCGACGGCGCCGCCCACCTTGGCCGCGTTTTCCATCACGCCTTCCAGGCTGTCGTACAGGGTCAGCCACTTGACGGCCGTTTTCGGCCCGCATTTCGACACGCCCGGCACGTTGTCGACCGTATCGCCGATCAGCGACAGATAATCGATGATGCGGTTGGGCGGCACGCCGAACTTGGCCAGCACGGCCGCTTCGTCGAGCTTTTCATTGCTCATGGTATTGATCAGCATCACCTGGCTGTTGACCAGCTGCGCCAAGTCCTTGTCGCCCGTGGACACCACCACGTTCATGCCGGCGGCGGCCGCCTGCACGGCCAGTGTGCCGATCACATCGTCCGCTTCCACGCCGTCGACCATCAGGATCGGCCAGCCCATGGCGCGCACGGCTTCGTGGATCGGTTCGATCTGCAACCGCAGGTCGTCCGGCATCGAGGCGCGCGTGGCCTTGTACTCGGGATACATGTCATCGCGGAAAGTTTTACCCTTGGCATCGAACACGCAGGCGATGTAGGCGGCCGGGTAATCGGCGCGCAGGCGGCGCAGCATGTTGACCATGCCGTGCATGGCGCCCGTGGGGTAACCGTCCGGGCTGCGCAGGTCGGGCAGCGCATGGAAGGCACGATAGAGGTAACTGGAACCGTCGACTAACAGCAGGGTGTTTTGCATAATGCCAATAAAATAAGGTGAGCGCGCCCGCCCAGGAAGTACAGCGGCGGGCGGGTGGAATATCGTCCAATTATCGCAGAGTTTAGGGCCGCGCCACCGGCCGCAATGCGTGCCGTTCCTGGCGTTTTTGCCACCCTGGCGACCCCGAACGGGCATGCGGGCCGCCGCTGCCAGCCATTTCCGCTCATTTAAACAGCATTGCCTATCAGTTTGTTACAATGCCTTATAGATAAATTGACGGCATTACACCACTGCACGCGCTGCAGTCCCACACATGGAAGCGAACCCATCATGATGCGTACATCGACACTCTGGACATTCCTCGCCCTGCCCCTGCTGGCATGTTCAGCCATTGCCAGCGCCCAGACGCCGGCCAAACCGAGCGACGCGCCGCCACAGCTCGAACGTATCGAGGAAATGGGCGAAGCCCCCATCACCGTGGCGCCGGCCGCCGCCAAGCAGCAGATTACCGAAAAACGCGAAGCGGGCGTCACCAGCGAAGTGAAAGTCACCAGCGGCGGCAGCACCTATTACATGAAGCCGGCCGCCGGCGCCGACCAGGCCAACGGCAACGCCCTGCGCGGCCCGCAATGGAAAGTGCTGGAATTTGATCTGGGCAAGAAAAAACAGAAACAACGCGATGAAGAGGCAGCGGACGCGCCAGCACCGCCCGCACCAGCGAAGTAAGCAGCCACTCTCTTCTGCCCTGCCCCGGCCATGCGCGGGGGCAGCCGGCTTTTTTTGACCTTTTAGACCATTCCTCTCTTTCCCATGGCAGTTTTTACCGCGCTACACCTGGACGATATCGGCCAGTGGATCACGCAGTTTCCACTCGGCAAACCTCTGGCGCTCAAGGGCATCGCCTCCGGCATCGAAAACAGCAATTTCTTCCTGAGCACGGAGCGCGGCGAGTTTGTGCTGACGATCTTTGAAAACCTCAGCTTCGAGCAATTGCCGTTCTATCTGCAACTGATGCGCCATTTGGCGGACCGGGGCGTGCTGGTGCCCGCACCGATCGCCAATGTGGACGGCGAACTGGTGACGGCCCTGCAAGGCAAGCCGGCCGCCATCGTCAGCAAACTCGACGGCAGCTCGCAGATGGCGCCGCAAGCCGTGCATTGCGCCGCCGTCGGCGCCATGCTGGCCAAGATGCATCTGGCGGCGCAGGACTTCCCCCTGCAGCAGCCAAATCTGCGGGGCCTGGACTGGTGGAACGCCACCACGCCGCTGGTCTTGCACCATCTCGACGATGCCAGGGCGCACCTGCTGCGCGCGGAAATCCACTTCCAGGACGCCTTTGCTGCCTGCGATACGTATAAGGCCATCCCGCGCGGTCCCGTGCATGCCGACTTGTTCCGCAACAACGTCATGTTTGACGGCGAGCGCCTGACGGGCTTTTTCGACTTTTACTTTGCCGGCTGCGACACCTGGCTGTTCGACGTGGCCGTCACCGTCAACGACTGGTGCGTGGACCTGGCCACGGGCGTGCTCGACAAGGTGCGCGTGCGCGCCCTGCTCGACGCCTACCAGGCCGTGCGTCCGTTTACGCACGAAGAACAAACGGCATGGCAACCGATGCTGCGCGCCGCCGCGCTGCGTTTCTGGCTGTCGCGCCTGTACGATTATTACCAGCCGCGCGAAGCGGAAATGCTGACACCGCACGATCCCACGCATTTCGAACGCATTCTGCGCGAACGTATCGCCACACCTGCTCCGGAACTGTTTTAAACATGGAAAAATTACCTGCAAGTACAGGTTGGCAATGGGTGAAACAGGGATTCGCCCTGTTTCGCAAGCAACCTGGCGGCATGTCGATGCTGTTTCTCGGCTATATGTTCTGCATGCTGGCCGTCAGCATCGTGCCCGTGCTGGGCCAATTGCTGCCCGTCATCCTGGTGCCCGTGTTTTCCGTGGCCTTCGTGCAAGGCTGCCTGAATATCGACCAGGGCAAGCGCGTCCTGCCCAGCCTGTTGATTTCGGGCTTCCGCAAACCCGCGTTTCCTTCCCTGTTCGGCCTGGGCGTGCTGTACATCCTGATGGCCATCGTTGCCATCGGCGCCTCGACCCTGGTGGACGACGGCTTGCTGTGGAAACTGGTCACGGGGCAACTGACGGAAGAAGCGGCACGCGCCGCTATCCCCGACTCGCGCCTGGGTCTGGGCATCCTGCTGGCCATCGTGCTGTACGTGCCCGCCGCCATGGCCTTCTGCTTTGCCGCGCCACTGATCTACTGGCGCCAAACCGGCCTGGGCAAGGCGCTGTTCTTCAGCTTTTTCGCCGTCTGGCGTTCGCTGTCGGCCTTCATCGTCTTCGCCGCCACCTGGTTCGCCATCAGCGTCGTCACCAGCCAGTTGCTGGCCGTCATCTTTGGCCGCACGCCGCTGATGATGCAGCTGATGATGCCCCTGTCGATGATACTCACCATCATCATGCATTGCTCGTTCTACGCCGCCTACCGGCAAATCTTCGGCCTGCCCGTCGATGAGAGCAAGACGGTGTCGCTGGACAAGACCGGAGAGTGATCACCGGCCAGATGTAAAAAGGGGCAGCTTGCGCAGGCTGCCCCTTTTTTATATATCGAATGCCTTGCAACGCCAACAATGATGTCGGATTACGCTACGCTAATCCGACCTACGCGCTCTCGAATGCCTTGCAATGCCACAGCGTAGGTCGGATTAGCGGCGGCACGCCGCGTAATCCGACGCTGCGAGGCCAACAATGATGTCGGATTACGCTGCGCTAATCCGACCTACGCGCCAGACCAGATCACCGTTCCTGGCGTAGGTCGGATTAGCCGAAGGCGTAATCCGACGCCATCGTCAGCCATCCCGCGTTCCACATCACCGTCCCAGACGTTCCAGCTTGGCAATCCCCAGGTCCAGCACCTTCATGCCGTGCTGTCCGAAGTTGATCTGCGCGCGCGCATTGCCGCCGCCGCCTTCGATATTGACGATCACGCCTTCGCCAAACTTGGCGTGCGCCACCGATTCGCCGATGCGCCAGCCGACGCCCGTGGCTTTTTGCGCGATCTTTTGCGCAATCGCATTGTCCGAACCCAGGCTGGCCACCTTGGGCGCCTCGTCCCAGGCCGACTTGCGGTTGCCGAACCAGTTGGCCTGCACCTTCGGCGACAGCCATTTCAAGGACTCTTCCGGCAACTCGTCGAAGAAGCGCGACTTCATGTTGTAGCGCGTCTGGCCGTGCAGCATGCGCGTCTGCGAAAAACTCATGTATAACCGCTTGCGCGCGCGCGTGATGGCCACGTACATCAGCCGGCGTTCCTCTTCCACGCCGTTGTCTTCCTTCGAACTGCTTTCGTGCGGGAACAGGCCCTCTTCCAGGCCCGTAATGAACACATTGTCGAATTCCAGGCCCTTGGCCGAATGTACCGTCATCATCTGCAGCGCATCCTGGCCCGCCTGCGCCTGGTTGTCGCCCGCTTCCAGCGACGCGTGCGAGAGGAAGGCGGAGAGCGGCGACATCACGGCCGGCAGCGGCGCGTCGGCATCTAAAATTTCGATGCCATCCTGGTTGGCGACGGGTGCGCCCGCCTGCGCCTGGGCTGCTGGGCCCAGGTGGGCCGGTGCGCCCTGTCCAAAACCTTCCTCGGAAATGAACTGGCTGGCCGCGCTGACCATCTGCTCCAGATTCTCGATGCGGTCGGCGCCTTCCTTTTCATTCTGATAGTGTTGCAGCAAGGTACTCGCTTCCAGCACGACTCTGACCATTTCCGGCAGAGATAATTGCTGCGTTTCGAAGCGCACGCCTTCGATCAGTTTGACGAAACCGGCCAGCACGCTGCCCGCCTTTCCCGCCACATACGGCACGGACGCGTACAGCGAAATGCCGTACTGTTCCGACGCGGCCTGCAATTGCTCGATCGAGCGCATGCCGATGCCGCGCGTGGGGAAGTTGACCACGCGCAAGAAAGCGGAATCGTTGTGCGGATTGTCCATCAATTGCAAATAGGCAATCGCGTGTTTGACCTCGGCGCGCTGGAAGTAGCGCTGGCCGCCATACACGTGGTACGGAATCGCGGCCGAAAACAGCGCGTGTTCGATCACGCGCGACTGCGCGTTCGAACGGTACAGAATGGCGATTTCGCTGCGCGAGGCGCCATCGGCGATCAGGCTTTTCGCCTCTTCGATGATCCACTGCGCTTCCTGCAAGTCGGAACTGGCTTCATACACGCGCACCTGCTCGCCGTGGCCCGCGTCCGTGCGCAGATTCTTGCCCAGGCGCTTGCTGTTGTTCGCGATCAATACGTTGGCGCTGTCGAGGATGTGGCCGTGCGAGCGGTAGTTCTGCTCCAGCTTGATCAAGTTCTTCACCTGGAACTCGTGCTCGAAGGCGCTCATGTTGCCCACGTTGGCGCCACGGAAGGCATAGATGCTCTGGTCATCGTCGCCGACGGCAAACAGGGCGCCGCCATCGCGGCTGCCGTGGCCGGCCAGCAATTTCAACCAGTTGTATTGCAGGTTGTTCGTATCCTGGAACTCGTCCACCAAAATGTGGCGGAAACGCGCCTGGTAATGCTCGCGCAACGGTTGGTTGCGGCTCAGCAACTCATACGTGCGCAGCAACAGTTCCGCAAAATCGACGACGCCTTCGCGCTGGCACTGGTCGTCGTACAACTGGTAAAGCTCGACCATCTTGCGCTCGTGCGCGTCATACGCTTCCACGTCCGTGGCGCGCAAGCCCTGGTCCTTGGCGTTGTTGATGAAATACATCACCGTCTTCGGCGGGAATTTTTCATCATCGATGTTGTTCGCCTTCAACAAGCGCTTGATCACGGATAGCTGATCCTGCGAATCGAGGATCTGGAACGTCTGCGGCAAGGCCGCGTCGCGGTAATGCGTGCGCAGCAAGCGGTTGCACAGGCCGTGGAAGGTGCCGATCCACATGCCGCGCGTGTTGATCGGCAGCATGGCCGACAGGCGCGTGAGCATTTCCTTGGCGGCTTTATTCGTAAAGGTCACGGCCAGGATGCCGGGCGGCGATACCTGCTGGGTCTGGATCAGCCACGCAATGCGGGTGGTCAGCACGCGGGTCTTGCCCGAACCGGCGCCGGCCAGGATCAGCGCATGCTGGGCCGGCAGGGTGACGGCAGCCAATTGTTCGGGATTGAGGTTGTGAAGAAGATTTTGCATCCCGTGATTATACCGGCATGGCTAAAAATACTGTGCATTTGTCCAGCGGTCGCGCCATTTTACCCACGCGCGCTACAATCGGCATCCCGACACAACGGCCTGTATCCCCATGACACCACCCACCCACCTCGACGGCGCCCGCGTACTGGCCTGGGCCTGGTCCGACCAGCCCTTCGGCCACGTCGCCAGTGAAGACGGCACCGCCCCCGTCGCCATCCACGGCCTGGCCGTGTGCCAGTATGCGGGCGAGGCGCGCGTCTACCGTTTCAGCTGCGACGCTCGCTGGGAAACGCTGCAGGATGAGGTGTATGCGAGCGAAGACGAGGCCAGGGCGCAGCTGCCGGCGCAATACCGCGCCGTGGCCGCCGTATGGAAGCAAGTCTAGCGCACCGGCTTGGCCTTGCCCTCGCTGAGCGCCTGGGCGATCACCTGGCGCGTGGCCTTGTCGGCCGCCTTCGTGGCTTTTTCCTGCTGGCGTCCCAGCGCTTCCATCTGCTTGCCCAGGGTTTCCATCGGCTTGCCGCGCTGATCCATCTGGCGCGACAGCACATCCACCTTGTCCGCCTCGCGTTCTTGCGCGGTGGCAATGCGGTCGTTGACCTCTTCCATGGCGTCCTGCGCATCTTCCATCTGCTGCTGCAGGCGTTCCACCTCGCGTCCGGCCGCGCGGCGCGCCGTCTCCGTGGTGGCCTGCGCCTGGCGGCGTGCCGCCTCGCCCATCTTGCGGCCCAGCGCCTGCAGTTGCGCCACATCGCGCGCGCCGACGTTCGCCTGCGCCGCGCCATGGGCGCCCATCTTGCTGCCCAGTTCGCCCATCGCCTTGCCATGTTCGCTCATCTGCTTGCCCAGGCCGCTCATCTGAAAGCCCAGATCCTGCGACGGCTTCCAGGCGTCGCGCACGCGGGCCAGCAGCGTGGCATCCTGCGTCACATAGCCCTTGCCCTGGTCGCGGAACCACAGGAACTGTCCCTTGAGCGAACGCTGCAGCTGCTTGATCTGCTGGCCGTCGACATCGGTGCCGGCCATGGTGACGCTATCCTCGCTGCTGTCGACGAGCGCATAGCCATCGCCGCTGCCCATCGAAATACTGATTTTCTTGCTCGGCGCGGCCGGTGCGGCCGGCGGCGCGGGCGGCTGCGGCGGCTGCACGGCCAGCGCGCTGCCGCTGATCAGGATACCGGCCAGGCTGAGGATCAAACGGTGGGAAGTGGACATGGCTGCCTCGTCGCAAAAGTAGTGGAGCATTGACTGTAGCGATGGATGGCGCACGGCTCCAGCGCGGTGCGACAGGCTGCAAAAAGACTTGCCTGGATGGCAGACACGGACGATGGATGGCACGCGGGGCAAAAAAAACGGAGGCCGCAGCCTCCGCAAAAACGCCGTGATACGGCGTATTTCAATTAATACAGCACGACGGAGCGGATCGATTCGCCGCTTTTCATCAGGTCGAAACCCTGGTTGATGTCGTCGAGCTTCAGACGGTGCGTGATCAAATCGTCGATATTGAGCTTGCCTTCCATGTACCAGTCGACGATCTTCGGCACATCCGTGCGGCCGCGCGCGCCGCCGAAGGCGGAACCTTTCCACACGCGCCCCGTCACCAGCTGGAATGGACGGGTGGAAATTTCCTGGCCGGCCGCCGCCACGCCGATGATGATGGACTGGCCCCAGCCCTTGTGGCAGCACTCGAGCGACTGGCGCATGGTGGTGGTGTTGCCGATGCATTCAAAACTGTAGTCGGCGCCGCCGTCCGTCAGCTGCACGATGGTGTCGACGACGTTTTCAACTTCGTTGGCGTTGACAAAATGCGTCATGCCGAACTTGCGCGCGATGTCCTGGCGCGCCGGGTTGATGTCCACGCCGATGATTTTATCGGCGCCGACCATCTTCGCCGCCTGGATCACGTTCAGGCCGATGCCGCCCAGGCCGAACACGACGACATTCGCGCCCGCCTCGACCTTGGCCGTAAACAGCACGGCGCCCACGCCGGTGGTGACGCCGCAGCCGATGTAGCAGACCTTGTCGAACGGTGCGTCTTCGCGGATTTTTGCGAGCGCGATTTCCGGCACGACGATGTAGTTCGAGAAGGTGGAGGTGCCCATGTAGTGGAAGATGGGCTTGCCGTCGATGGAGAAGCGCGAGGTCGCGTCCGGCATCAGGCCGCGGCCCTGGGTCGAGCGGATCGACTGGCACAGGTTGGTCTTTTGCGACAGGCAGAATTTGCACTGGCGGCATTCCGGCGTGTACAGCGGGATGACGTGGTCATCCTTCTTCAGGCTTTTCACGCCCGGGCCCACGTCGACGACGATGCCGGCGCCTTCATGGCCGAGAATCGACGGGAAGATGCCTTCCGGGTCGGCGCCCGACAGGGTGTAGTAATCGGTGTGGCAAATGCCCGTGGCCTTGATCTCGACCAGTACTTCGCCCTCGCGCGGGCCGGCCAGGTCGACTTCTTCGATGGTCAGCGGGGCGCCCGCCTTCCAGGCAATCGCTGCTTTGGTTTTCATGTGTGTCCTGTCAATGGTTGAACCAGGCGCGCCAGCGCGCCGTATCGCCACATCATAGCAAGGCAGGCATGCGGGCGCGAGAGGATACGCTTACTTGGTCTTTGCCCGGTTCAAAAATGCGCCGTGCAGGCCGTTCAGGGTTTCCTCGGCCAGCAACAGCTGGCTGGCGATTTCATTGATCTTGCGGCGGCTGGAACGGGCATGGTCGCGCAGCACTTCGAACGCCGTGTTGCGGTCCGTCTGGAACTTGCCCATCAGCAAACCCACGGCCAAGCTCGTTTCGCGGCCGGCGGCCAGGGCCGCGTTCAGGTTCAGCTCGGTGCGACGCAACTGGCGGATTTCATCGGCACGGGCCAGGCCCGCTTCGAACGCCGGCATCAAGCGGCCTTCGTCGACGGGTTTGACCACGTAGCCGACGGCGCCATAGGCGGCTGCCTGCTTGCCCGATTCGCTGTCACCGCTGCCGGACAGGAACATGAACGGCACGCCCGTCTCGCCATGCAGGCGCTTGGCCAGTTCCAGGCCGGACATGCCCGGCATGTGGATGTCGAGCAAAGCCAGGTCCGGCTCGCGCTGGGCGACCAGCTGCAGCGCCACTTCGGCCGAATTGGCCAGGGCCGTCTCGTAGCCGGCATGGCGCAGGACTTCGCCGAGGAATTCCAACAGGAGCTGGTCATCGTCAACGATCAGGATAAGGCGTTTCGCGGCGGCTGGCTGACTCATGGGTGGGGAACCTCGGTAATGAATGATGTTCTTATTATATGCCGATTATTGCCCCAAATCAGCCCCGTATGTCCATGCTCATGCCGCGAATAATTGATTGAATTGCTGCACCGCAATATTCACATCGTCCGCCTCGTATGCATTGTTAAAGACGCTGCTGATGGCCGCCACCATGTCGGCGCCGCGCGCCACCAGCGGCGCCGCGTTCTCCGGCGTCATGCCGCCGATCACCACGCAGGGCAAGGCGATCTCGCGTTTCGCCTGCAGCACGATGTCCAGGGGCGTGGTCACCGGATACTTTTTCACCAGCGAAGGATAAAAGCCGCCGAAGGCCACGTAGCTGGCGCCGCCGGCCTCGGCCGTCCTTGCCAGGGCCATGTCGCCATAGCAGGAAGCGCCGACGATCTTGTCCTTGCCCAGGCGGGCGCGCACCTGCGCCACGGACGCATCCGTGCCGCCCACGTGCACGCCATCGGCGTCGAGCTCTTCGCACAGTTCGATAAAATCGTTGATAATAAAGGGCACGCCATACTTGCGGGCCAGGGCCAGCAAGGCGCCCGCCTGCTCGCGCCGCTGCTGCGCCTCGGCGCTCTTGTGGCGGTATTGCAGCAGGGCCACGCCTTCCTGCAAGGCTTGCTCGCTCACGTCGAGCAGGCGGTCGGTGTCGTCCCAATTCGGGGTAACCAGATACAGTCCACGCATGATGTTTCCTTATTGAATGAATCGTTGCGGCATAAGCTGACCTGGCGCAATCGCATACGCGCCGGCCAGGGCCGCATGGCAATAGCTTTGCGCCAGATCAAGCGCTTCAGGCAATGCCTGTCCCAGCGCCAGGCGCGCCGCGATGGCCGAGGCCAGGGTGCAGCCGCTGCCGTGAAATTCTCCGGGCAGGCGCGGCCAGCACCATTCGCGCTCCCCGCCAGCGGCGTCAAACCAGCGGTTGATGATCGTCTGGCCCTCGCCGTGGCCGCCCGTCACCAGCACGTGGCCACAGCCTTGTGCGCGCAACGCTGCTTCGCCGCCGAGGGCCAGCGCTTCGGGCCCGTTCGGTACGATCACGGTCGTCACCGGCAACAAGGGTGCCAGCGCCAGCACGGCATCATCCCGGCTGAGCACGTCGCCATGGCCGCTGGCCAGCACGGGATCGAGCACCACGGGCAAGTCCGGCCGGCTTTGGCGCAATTGCGCGATCAGCTGCGCGATGACGGCCGCATTCGCGGCGCTGCCCGGGATGCCGATTTTCACGGCGCTGATTACCATCTTGTCGATCAGCGCCAGCGCCTGCCGGCGCAGCCATTCCGGCGCCACCGGCTGCACGCCGAAGACCCTGTCGTTGTCCTGCACCGTCAGCGCCGTGATCACGGGCAAGGCATGCGCGCCCTGCGCCGCAATCGCGACAATATCGGCGGCGATGCCGGCGCCGCCGGACGGGTCGACGCCGGCAAACACGAGCACGGTGCGGTGCATCGGCACCATCACGCCAGGCGGCCCGCCATCGGCGACGATGGGGAAGCGGCAAATTTGCGGGGCATGCGTCCCGCCAGAAACGCTTCGCGCCCGGCCCGCACGGCCAGCTTCATGGCACGCGCCATGCGCACGGGGTCGCGCGCGCCGGCAATGGCCGTGTTCATCAGCACGCCATCGCAACCGAGCTCCATGGCGATGGCCGCATCCGACGCCGTGCCCACGCCAGCATCGACGAGCACGGGCACTTTCGCCTGGTCGATGATGAGCGACAAATTCCACGGATTCAGGATGCCCATGCCCGAGCCGATCAGCGAGGCCAGCGGCATGACGGCCACGCAGCCGATCTCTTCCAGAATCTTCGCCTGGATGGGGTCATCGCTGCAGTAGACCATCACGTCAAAACCATCCTTGACCAGCGCTTCGGCCGCAATCAACGTTTCCGGCATGTGCGGGAACAGGGTCTTTTCATCGCCCAGCACTTCGAGCTTGACCAGGTTGCGCCCGCCCAGCAGTTCGCGCGCCAGCTGCAGGGTGTAGACGGCGTCTTTGGCGTTGTAGCAGCCGGCCGTGTTCGGGAGTATCGTGTACTGGTCCGGCGGCACGAAGTCGAGCAGGCTGGGCGCGTTCGGGTCTTGCCCGATATTCACGCGGCGGATCGCCACCGTGATGATCTGCGCCTCGGCCGCGTCCGTCGCCTCGCGCGTCTGCGGCAAGTCCTTGTACTTGCCGCTGCCCACCAGCAAGCGCGATTGATACTGTTTTCCTGCAATGGTCAGCAGGTCGTCATGTGTTGCGGTATTCATGTGCTTTTCCTTAAGTTTTTAAACGTCCGAAGAAAACCGTAGCGAGCGGCGATGATTTGTGGCCGAGACGCGCAACCGTGCTAGAGCACGGGGGCGCCGAGCCGGTGAGCATCACAGGCCGCAAAGCACGACGCGCAGTAGGTTTGCTTGGACGTTTTCAGCCACCGCCAATGGCGCGTACAATTTCCACTTGGTCTTGCGTTTGCAAGACCTGTCCTGGCCACGCCTTGCGCGGCACGACGTTGCGGTTGACGGCCAGCGCCAGCGCCTGGTTTTCCAGCGACAGCGCGGCGATCAATTGATCGAGGGTTTGCCCGGGCGGCACCTGGTGCGGTGCGCCGTTGAGCGTGATGGATATCAATGCAGGCATCACGCTCTCCTTCAGACCTTGCGGTACAGCTCGGCGCCGTTCTTGATGAACTCGATGGCCTTGATTTCCATGCCCTGCTGGAGCGCCTTGTCTTCCGCGATGCCCATGCCGGCCGCGTATTCGCGCACTTCCTGCGTGATCTTCATCGAACAGAAGTGGGGGCCGCACATGGAGCAGAAATGCGCCACCTTGGCCGAATCCTTGGGCAAGGTTTCATCGTGGAATTCCCGCGCCTTGTCCGGGTCCAGGCCGATGTTGAACTGGTCGTCCCAGCGGAATTCGAAGCGGGCTTTCGACAGCGCATTGTCGCGGATCTGTGCGCCCGGATGGCCTTTCGCCAGGTCGGCCGCATGCGCCGCAATCTTGTACGTGATGATGCCGTCCTTGACGTCCGCCTTGTTGGGCAAGCCCAAGTGTTCCTTCGGCGTCACGTAGCACAGCATGGCCGTGCCGTACCAGCCGATCATGGCCGCGCCGATGCCCGAAGTGATGTGGTCGTAGCCGGGCGCAATGTCCGTCGTCAGCGGTCCCAGCGTGTAGAACGGCGCTTCGCCGCACTGCTCCAGCTGCAAGTCCATGTTTTCTTTAATGAGTTGCATGGGCACATGACCCGGGCCCTCGATCATCACTTGCACGTCGTGCTTCCAGGCAACCTGCGTCAGCTCGCCCAGGGTTTTCAGTTCGCCCAGCTGCGCTTCGTCGTTGGCGTCGTAGATGGAACCGGGACGCAAGCCGTCGCCCAGCGAGAACGACACGTCGTAGGCCTTCATGATTTCGCAGATTTCTTCGAAATGCGTGTACAGGAACGATTCCTGGTGGTGCGCCAGGCACCATTTCGCCATGATGGAGCCGCCGCGCGAGACGATGCCCGTCAGCCGCTTGGCCGTCATCGGCACATAGCGCAGCAGCACGCCCGCGTGGATGGTGAAGTAGTCGACGCCCTGCTCGGCCTGCTCGATCAAGGTGTCGCGGAAGATTTCCCAAGTTAAATCTTCGGCCTTGCCATTGACCTTTTCCAAGGCCTGGTAAATCGGCACGGTGCCGATGGGCACGGGGCTGTTGCGCACGATCCATTCGCGCGTTTCATGGATGTGCTTGCCGGTGGACAAGTCCATCACGTTATCGCCGCCCCAGCGGATGGCCCAGGTCATCTTTTCCACTTCCTCGCCGATCGACGAGGTGACGGCCGAGTTGCCGATATTCGCGTTGATTTTCACGAGGAAATTGCGGCCGATGATCATCGGTTCGACTTCCGGGTGGTTGATGTTGGCGGGAATGATGGCGCGGCCGCGGGCGATTTCCTCGCGCACGAATTCCGGCGTGATTTCGGCGGGAATGCTGGCACCGAAGGACTGGCCCGGGTGCTGGCGGCCCATCAGGTCCGCCAGGCGCTCGCCCATGGGGCCGGAAGCTTTCAGTTCACGCAGATATTCCTGGCGGCGCATGTTTTCGCGGATGGCGACGAATTCCATTTCCGGCGTGATGATGCCCTGGCGCGCGTAATGCATTTGCGTCACGTTCTTGCCGGCAATGGCGCGGCGCGGCTTGCGGTGCAGATTGAAACGCAACTCGGCCAGCTTCGGGTCCGCCAGGCGGGCGATGCCGTAGTTGGAGGTGGGGCCAGGCAATTCTTCCGTGTCGGCCCGCTCCATGATCCACGGCAGGCGCGGCGTATCGAGGCCCGAGCGGATGTCGATCTGCACGTCCGGGTCCGTGTAAGGGCCGGAGGTATCGTAGACGTAGATCGGCGGATTCTTTTCGCCGCCGAACGATGCTTCCGTGTCGGACTGGCTGATCTCGCGCATGGGTACGCGGATGTCGGGGCGGCTGCCCTGCACGTAGATCTTGCGCGAATTGGGCAGCGGCGCGATGGCGGCTTCGTCGACCGTGGCGGTGGCGGAGAGGAATTTCGGGTTGGCGTTCATTTTGGCTCCTTGGCTAGACTATTTTTAAGCCTGGAGCCAGCTAAGGAGGTTCGGAATTACGCACGCGGAAAGGCGGGGTGCGTTCATCCTAAAGCTTCCCTTCGCTGGCATTATCCAGATCAGGTTCGGAGGGTATTTCTCACCCGCGCTTGCACTGTGTTTCCACAGCGAAAGGCAGGACCCCTAGCGTTTGCCGCCTTGCGGCAGCGAGCCAATTATACGCGGTTCGCGCCGCGTGGCCAGATGATTTCTTGCAGGTGTCGTCTTTGCGCATCTGCTGCAATGCAGCAGATGGCGTCACGATTATTTCTTCTTGCCCCAGCGCCAGGCGGTCGGTTCGCCCTTCAGCTGGCAGATGAAAATGAGCACGGCGACGATGGCCACTTCATACACGATGTAGCCGACGAGCATGGTTTGCGGCGGGAACAGGAAGGCGCCGCAGGCGAACAGCGCCAGCGCGGCCAGGAACACCAGCCAGCCCTGCCAGGTGATGGGCAAGCCCCAGCCCCAGCCATAGGTCTTGGCGGGGAACCAGTATTGCGGTGGTGATTTGTCAGTCATGATTTTTCCTGGTCAATATCAATAACACCAAGTATAAATCACGCTCCCCGCAAGCGCTCCGTGACATCGAGGCCGATGCCGCGGTAGCCGATGAAGCGGCTGCCATTGTCGAACATCGGTTCGCCGCTGACCTGCAGGTACTGCGTGCTGCCGTCGAGGTTGGCGCGGCTGTAGATGAAGTCGAGAAACGGTTCGCGCGCGGCAATTTTTGCGTCGAGCAAGGCGCGCTCGGCGGCATTCCAGCGCTGCGGCTCTTCCTCGCTGCCGATGCCCAGCATCTCGGCCACGGGGCCGGAAAAGCGCGTCAAATTGCCCTGCGCATCCTGTTCCCAGTACCAGTCGGACGACAGTTCCGTGAAACGCTGAAAGCGCGCTTCGCTTTCGCGCAGCTCCGCCGTGCGGTCTTCCACCATCTGTTCCAGCGACTTGTTGTATTCGGCCAGCTTCTGGTACAGCAAGCGCACTTCCAGCATGTTGTGGATGCGCGTCTTGACTTCCACCAGGTCGAAGGGCTTGCTGACGAAATCCTTGGCGCCCGCTTGCAGGGCGCGCAGCTTGTGGCCGGGCTGGGCCGTGATCACCAGCACGGGCAGGTAGCTGCCCGCCTCGAGGTCGCGCAAGCCTTCCATGACTTCGAAGCCATCCATTTCCGGCATCTGCAAGTCGAGCAGGATCAGGTCGTAGCGGTGCTGCTGATGCAGCGCGCGCACGGCTTGCGGGTCCATGGTGGACGTGATGCGCGTGTAGCCGGCATTGCGCAGCACCTGTTCGAGCAGCATGACGTTGGCCTCCTGGTCATCGACGATGAGGATGCTGGCGTTCAGGATCTCGGTGGCTTGAAGCATGGCGGTATTCCTAAAATTGATTGCTGAATTAGCGTATTGCGTGAGTGTCGTCGGCCAGGCCGTGCGCGGCTGCATGGTGCAGGGCTACATCGAGCGCATCCATGAATTCGACCACCTTGATCGGCTTGGTGAGATAGCGGAAGAAGCCCGCTTGCAAGCCTTTCTCGATGTCGCGCGGCACGGCATTGGCCGACAAGGCCATGACGGGGATGTGGCTGGTGAGGGGATCATCATGCAGGATATGCAGCGCGCCATAGCCGCTGATGCCGGGCAGGTTGATATCCATCAAGATCACGTCGGGCTGGTAGGTGCGCGCCAGGTCGATGCCCAGATGCGCATCGATGGCCGTCAGCAGTTTCAAGTCGCTGCGGCGGGCGATCAATTGCTCGACCAGCGCCAGGTTGGCGGGATTGTCTTCCACGTACAGCAAAGTGCGCTGGCTTTCCTGCGGTTCCTGCACCTGCGGCAGCGCATCGCCGTCGCCCAGCACCAGTTCCGGTGCGCTGCTGGCGGCCAGCTCGAACCAGAACGTGGTGCCCACGCCGACGGTGCTGTCGACGCCGATGGTGCCGCCCATCAATTCGACCAGTTGCTTGGTGACAACCAGGCCGATGCCCGTGCCCTCTTCCGTGCTGTTTTCCTGTCCCAGGCGATTAAACGGCTGGAACAGCTGCGCCACCTGGGCCGCGTCGAGGCCGGCGCCGCTGTCGCGCACGCTCACGCGCACGCGCTCGCCATGCCGGCTGCATTCGACGGTGACGGCGCCGCCGCCCTGGTTGTACTTGATGGCGTTCGACAGCAGGTTGATCATCACCTGTTTCACGCGCGTGCGGTCCGCATGCACATAGAACGCCTTGCCGCAGCGGGGGAAATGCATGCGGATGCCGCGCTTTTCCGCCTGCGGCGCGATCATGGCCTGGCAATCCTGCAGCACGTCGAGCAGCGACATCGCTTCCTGGGACAGGGTGACCTTGCCCGATTCGATCATGGCCAGGTCGAGAATTTCATTAATCAAGCGCAACAGGTACCAGCCGCCCTTGAGGATTTGCTCGATCGAACGCTGCTGCGGCGGGCTGGGCGGCGGCACGTCGGACGCCATGAGCTGGGCAAAGCCCAGCACGGCATTCAAGGGCGTGCGCAATTCATGGCTCATGCTCGACAGGAATTCGGACTTGGCGCGGTTGGCCTTTTCCGCCACCAGTCGCGCCTTTTTCAACTCGGCATTATTGGTCTCGACCAGCGAGCGCGTGTACGCCTGCTGTTCGCGCAGGCGCTGGTCCAGCAGCGCCTGTTCCGCCTCGACCTGCTTGCGCACCGTGTTGTCGGTGCCGATCAGCAGATAGCCGATGACCTTGCTCTGCGCGTCGCGCAAGGCCGTCACGGAGACGATGGCGGGGAAGCGGCTGCCATCCTTGCGGATGTGGGTCAGCTCATAGATGTCTTCGATGCCGCGCGTGGCCTTGAACACGAGCGCTTCCACGCCCGGCGTGATGACGGTGTCGAGCTCGGCGCTGAGGGCGGCGGCGCGGGTGACGATTTCTTGCGCGTCGGAAATACCGGCCGGCGTCAGTTTGTCGACCACGTCGCTGGCTGCGTAGCCGAGCATGCGTTCGGCGCCCACGTTGAAGATCTGGATCACGCCCTGCGCATCGGTGGCGATGCACGAGAAATTGGCGCTGTTGAAAATCGCATCCTGCAAGGCGCCCGCCTTGAGCAGCTGGCGCGGCAGGCTGGCCGACACCGTGCGCCGGTACAGCGCCACCAGCATCAGCAACAGCAGGCATACCAGGGCCTCGATCAGGATCGCCGCATCAAAAGGCGGCGCGCGCCAGGCCAGCACGCCGATGACCACCAATACGATGGCGCTGAACGAGAATGCCAATGTCATGGGCCAGCGCGAAGGGGCGCGGTTAGGGTGATTTTCAACTGAGTACATGGGTAGCCTGGGCTAGGACAATAATAAAAGAGAGGGAAATGCGGCGTTTAGCGGCCTTGGCGCTGGCGCACGTCCGACAGCAGGCGCGTAAATTCCTTCTTCACGACGCCATAGCATTCGCACACATGGCCTTCGAGGCCGGCGCGGTCCAGCACGGAGATATGGCCACGCCGGTAGCTGATGAAGCCGCGCGTCTGCAATCGCCCCGCCGCTTCCGTGACGCCTTCGCGGCGCACGCCCAGCATGTTGGCGATCAGTTCCTGCGTCATGGTCAGCTCGCGGTTCGGCAGGCGGTCCATGGTCAGCAGCAGCCAGCGGCACAGCTGCTGCTCCACCGTATGGTGGCGGTTGCACACGGCCGTTTGCGACATTTGCGTGATCAGCGCTTGCGTATAACGCAGCAGCAAACGCATGACGGGGCCGGCGCGGTCGAACTCTTCCATCAGCAGGTGGGCCTTGAGCCGGTAGCCGACGCCGCCTGTCTGCACGACGGCGCGGCTCGGTGTCGAGTTGCCGCCCATGAACAGCGACACGCCCACGATGCCCTCGTTGCCGACGCCGGCGATCTCGGACGAGCCGCCGTTTTCCAGCAGGTAATGGATGGAAACGATGGCCGTGGTGGGGAAGTATACATACTGCAGCTTGTCGCCCGAGTCGTAGATCACATCGCCCAGCAGCATGGAGACTTGCTCCAGATGGGGAGCCAGGCGCGCGAAATCGGCGTCGAGCATGGCGGCGAGTAAATGGTTTTGATTCGGGTTGTGCAGCTGGGCATGCGGACTCGACATGGGCAGTTTTCCTGGTTTCCAGTCGTCAGCTAGGGAGAGAAGTGAAAGACGTCCGAACGAGGGGCGCCATATGCAGCAGCGTAACACAGCGCCTGCACAGTGGCCCGACTATATTTCTTGCAAGCATGCTTGTCCGTTCGCCAGCGAACGGACCCCGCGGCGCCTGCCGCCCTACAGTCAGTCACTGCCAGAGCTGCCGGATCATGGATCGGCGCCGGCGCTGCTACCGGACGCCATCATGCAATCATTCTTCAAACGTATCTCCATTTCCGTCTCCATCTCGGCCCTGATCACCCTGACGGTCGGGCTGTGCCTGACGGCCCTGTGCTACGCCTCGGCACGCCAGATCGAGTCGGAAAGCAGCAAGCTGTTGCTGCAGTACTACGCCAGCGGGCATACGCTGGGCGCGGCCCTGCTGCCGGCCAAAGGCATGGCGCCCGATGCCAACCATCGCGGTTCGCTGTATGTGCTGCTGGGCGGACTGCTGTCGAGCCTGCTGGCAACGGCCTATGTATACCAGCTGGTGTCGCGCAATTCCGTGATTGCCCGCATCACGGGCGAACGCACGGCGGCGCTGCAGTTTGCCAATTTGCGCCTGTCCGAGGATATCGCTGCGCGCATGCGCAATGAAAAGTCGCTGCGCTTGCGCGAACGCATCATCGAAGTCTCGGCCAACGCCATCATCCTGTGCAGCGCCGACGCGCCCGGCTACCTGATCGAATACGTCAATCCCGCCTTCGAGCGCATCACCGGCTATGCGGCCGGCGAAGTCATCGGCCAGCGCCTGGAAGACTTGCAGGGGCCGGAGCATGCGCGCCAGGACATGCATGCCATCAGCGCGGCCTTGAGCGAACAGCGCGAAGGCAAGGCCATCGTGCGCAATTTCCGCAAGGACGGCAGCACTTATTGGAGCGAGCTGTTCGTCGCACCCGTGCGCGACGATGGCGATGGCCCCGTCAGCCACTTTGTCGTGGCGCAATACGACATCAGCACCGTCATGCGCTTCGAGCAGGAACTGGAATTCCAGTCGCGCCACGATATCCTCACGGGCCTGGCCAACCGCTTATTGCTGCGCGAACGGCTGGAACAGGCGATGGCCGTGGCGCGCCGCAGCACCCTGCCCCTGTGGGTGGTCTTCATCGACCTCGACCGTTTCAAGTTCGTCAACGACACCCTGGGCCACGATGCGGGCGACATCCTGCTGAAACTGATCGCCGACCGCCTGCGCGCCGCCACGCGCGAAGTCGACACGGTGGCGCGCCTCGGCGGCGACGAATTCGTCTTGCTGCTGCCGCAACACGCCAACAGCGACCCGGGCCAGCTCATCCTGCAGCGCGTGCTGGACGCCGTGGCCCAGCCGCTGCTGGTGGGTGGCCATGAATTCTTTCTCACGTGCAGCATGGGCGTGGCCACCTATCCGCTGGACGGCGACAGCGCGGAAACCCTGATCAAGCATGCCGACATCGCCATGTACCGCGCCAAGGAACAGGGGCGCAACCACTGGCAAAGCTACGCGCCGGCCATGAATGCCAGCATGCTGGCCCGGCTGAACCTGGAAAGCGAGTTGCGCCATGCGCTCGAGCGTGGCCAGTTCCACCTCGTGTACCAGCCGCAGGTGGAGCTCGACAGCGGCAAGGTGGTGGGCATGGAAGCGCTGCTGCGCTGGCGCCACCCCACCCTGGGCGCCATCGCGCCCGGCGAATTCATCCACCTGGCCGAGGAAATGGGCTTGATCGTGCCCATCGGCGCCTGGGTACTGCAGACGGCGTGCGCGCAAGCGCGGGCGTGGCAACGCGAGGGACTGGGCGGTTTGCGCCTGGCCGTCAATTTGTCTGCGCGGCAATTCCGGCAAAGCGGCTTGCTGCAATCGGTGCGGGAAATACTCGCCGTGACGGGCCTGGAAGCGCGTTTCCTCGAGCTGGAATTGACGGAAAGCATGATGATGCAGGATGTGGAACAGGCGATCGCCACCATGGGCAAGCTCAAGGCGCTGGGCTTGCAGCTGTCGATCGACGACTTCGGCACCGGTTATTCGAGCCTGGCGTACCTGCGCCGCTTCCCCATCGACGTATTAAAAATCGACAAGTCCTTCGTCAGCGACCTTACGCACAGCGATGACGACGCGGCCATCGTGCAAGCCATCATCGCGCTGGCGCACAGCCTGCGCCTGGACGTCATCGCCGAAGGCGTGGAAACGGCGCAGCAGCTGGCCTTCCTGCGCCAGCATGGCTGCGACCAGATGCAGGGCTATCTGTTCAGCCGCCCCCTGGCCGCGCCCGCCTTTGAAGCATTATTACGCCAAGGCAGCATGTTGCCTGCCCTGGCGATGGTTTGAGCAGGCGTTAAAACGCGTGGCGCAAGCCGACGTTGAACGCGCGGTTGCCCGTGCCCACTTCCGTGGCATTGCCCACCATGTAGGCGGCGTCGTTGCGGTTGCGGATATGCGCGTAGGCAACATATACCTTGCTGCGCTTGGACAAGGCGTACGTGGCGCCGATGGCCAGCTGCTGCGCATCGCGGTTGGCGCTGTCGCGGTCATCCTTGCGCACATACGAGGCCAGCAAAGTCGTCGCGCCCAGCGGCACGGAGACGCCAACGATGGCGTCGCGGCTGTCGTTCGACGCGGTGGGCGCCTGCGCCGCGCCATATGGGTTTTCCGCGAAGAACATGGTGCTGCCCTCGCCCGTGTTGCGGCCATAGCCGGCAAACGCCGTGGCCACGCCGAAGTTGTAGTTACCGGCCAGAATCGTGTTGTTCGCGTCGGCCTTACCCGGCTCGCCCGCACGGCTCTGGCGCGCCAGGCGCAAGGTCAACGGACCGTTGACATAGCCGAGGGCCAGACCCAGCGAGCGCTGGTCCGCCGCCACACCCGTGTGTTCGCCGGCGCCATACATGACGGTGCCCGTCACGCCGCGCCATTCCGGCGAGGTGTAGCGCACGGTATTGTCGATGCGCGTGGCCGAATAGCCGGCCAGGTTGGTCGCCGCGCCGGCATAACCGCCTTCGAACGGGTCGGCCACGTCGGTCAAGGCCTGGCTTTGCAGGTTGTACTGGCGGCCCACGGTCAGCATGCCCAGCGGGCTGTTGAGGCCGACAAACGCCTGGCGGCCGAACAATTGCCCCGCCTGGTCCGAGCGGCCCGTATCGCCCTGCACGCCCGCTTCCAGGGTGAACACGGCTTGCCAGCCATTGCCCAGCGACTCCGTGCCGCGCAGGCCCAGGCGCGAGCCGGCCGATATGCCACTGGTGAGCTTGCTGATGCCGCCTTCCTGTACCAGGCCCGCGTCCATCAGACCATAGACATCAACGGACGACTGGGCTTGGGCGGCAGGCAAGGCGCCCAGAGTGGTGGCAAGACCGGCAACGATGGCGATTTTTTTCATGATGATTTCCTTGTAAAAGCGAAACCAGGAAAGCGGCGGCCACGGCAAGGCCACAGGCGGCAAGGCGCCAAGCGGGGTGTGCCGTATCAAAAGACGACGCGCCGGACAACAGATCCTGGCTAAGCTGTGGCGGCAGCGGCGTGCAATGACGTGCCGCTTTGATTCCGCCGTGAATGGTGCACCGCTGGCGGTGCGCGTGGCTCAGGCGCCCGGCCCGAAGGGGACGCGCTGAAAGTGGCTGGCATCGCAGATGCGCTGGCCGTGAGACGCGGACGGGTGCTGGATATGAAACGTCGATACCACCGCGTCTGCTGGCGCCGTCCGCAAGGATGGGGCAGGAGGCGCCGAGGCCGGCATTATAGCATCGGCGCCCCTGTCGCCCCCGTTTTATTGCGCCCTCTGTTGTTAAGTAACCCCCAATAAATTATTGTGATTTCTGACTTCCATAACCGGCGCTCTGCGGCGTTGCCCGCTGCTAGCAGTGCTCGCACTGCGTCACGGCTGGCGCCTTGCATAGCATCCGGTTCTGTTTGTCATAATTTCACAATAATTTCCTGAGGATTACTTAGTTCGCGGCCCGCCAGGCCGCCAAAACACTGAAAAAGGCCGCTTGCCACGCTGCAGGCGTTGCCGCGTCATCTATAATGGTTCCTTTTGCCAATCACACGCCAAATCATGGAATTAGCCAAGTCTTTCGAGCCCGCCGACATTGAACAATTCTGGCGCACCGAGTGGGAACAGCGCGGTTACTTTACCGCCACCCTCGATGCCGGAAAACCTTCCTTCAGCATCCAGTTGCCGCCGCCGAACGTCACCGGCACCTTGCACATGGGCCATGCGTTCAACCAGACCATCATGGATGGCCTGACCCGCTACCACCGCATGCTGGGCCACAACACGGCCTGGATTCCCGGCACCGACCACGCGGGCATCGCCACGCAAATCGTCGTGCAACGCCAGCTGGACGCGCAAAAGATTTCGCGCCATGACCTGGGCCGCGAGAAATTCGTGGAAAAAGTGTGGGAATGGAAAGAAAAATCCGGTTCCATCATCACCGGGCAGATGCGCCGCCTGGGCGCCTCGGCCGACTGGCAGCGCGAATACTTCACGATGGATGAACCGCGCTCGAAAGTCGTCACCGACGTCTTCGTGCGCCTGTTCGAGCAGGGCCTGATCTACCGCGGCAAGCGCCTCGTCAACTGGGACCCCGTGCTCGGCACGGCCGTGTCCGACCTGGAAGTGGTGTCGGAAGAAGAAGACGGCTCCATGTGGTACATCAAATACCCGCTGGCCGACGGCAGCGGTTTCCTGACGGTGGCCACCACGCGTCCTGAAACCATGCTGGGCGACGTGGCCGTGGCCGTCGATCCGACGGACGAGCGCTACACGGCGCTGGTGGGCAAGATGCTCAAACTGCCGCTGACGGACCGCGAAATCCCCATCATCGCCGACGAATACGTCGACAAGGAATTCGGCACCGGTTGCGTCAAGATCACCCCGGCGCACGATATGAACGATTACGCCGTCGGCCAACGCCACAAACTGGCGCAGATCGTCATCCTGACCCTGGACGCGAAGATCACCGACGACGCGCCGGCCGCCTACCGCGGCATGGACCGCTTCGCCGCGCGCAAGCAGATCGTCGCCGACCTCGACGCGCAAGGCTTGCTGGAACAGGTCAAGCCGCATAAATTGATGGTGCCGCGCGGCGACCGCACGGGCGTCGTCATCGAGCCGATGCTGACGGATCAGTGGTTCGTCGCCATGAGCAAACCGGCCCCGGAAGGCACTTTCTTCCCGGGCAAGTCGATCGCCGAGACGGCGCTGGACAAGGTCGCCAATGGCGAAATCAAGTTCGTGCCGGAAAATTGGAGCACCACCTACAACCAGTGGCTCAACAACATCCAGGACTGGTGCATCTCGCGCCAGCTGTGGTGGGGCCATCAAATTCCGGCCTGGTACGACGACAAGGGCAATATCTTCGTTGCCAAGACAGAAGCGGAAGCCATCGCCAAGGCGCAGGCCGCCGGCAGCACGGGCCCCTTGAAACGCGACGACGACGTGCTCGACACGTGGTTCTCGTCGGCCTTGGTGCCGTTCTCGACGATGGGTTGGCCTGAAGAAACGCCGGACATGAAGGCCTTCCTGCCGTCGTCCGTGCTGGTGACGGGTTTCGACATCATCTTCTTCTGGGTCGCGCGCATGGTCATGATGACGGCGCACTTCACGGGCAAGGTGCCGTTTGAAACCGTCTACGTGCACGGCCTGGTGCGCGATTCGACGGGGCAGAAGATGTCCAAGTCGAAGGGCAACACGCTCGACCCGATCGACCTGATCGACGGCATCGACCTGGAAGGCTTGATCGTCAAGCGCACCACGGGCCTGATGAACCCGCGCGACGCGGAAAAGATCACCAAGGCGACGCGCAAGGAATTCCCGGAAGGCATTTCGGCCTACGGCACGGACGCCGTGCGCTTCACCATGGCCAGCTACGCCTCGCTGGGCCGCAACATCAACTTCGACCTGGGCCGCTGCGAAGGCTACCGCAACTTCTGCAACAAGATGTGGAACGCCACCCGTTTCGTCATGATGAATACGGAAGGCAAGGATTGCACCCCGAACGAGGCCGACCTGTCGCAAGCGGACAAGTGGATCATCTCCCTGCTGCAAAAAGCGGAACTGGACGTGGCCAAGGGCTTTGAAGACTTCCGTTTCGACAATATCGCCGCCACCATCTACAAGTTCGTCTGGGACGAGTATTGCGACTGGTACCTGGAAGTAGCCAAGGTGCAAG
The DNA here is from genome assembly GCF_020858135.1 of Janthinobacterium sp. FW305-128. Taxonomy (NCBI): domain Bacteria; kingdom Pseudomonadati; phylum Pseudomonadota; class Betaproteobacteria; order Burkholderiales; family Oxalobacteraceae; genus Janthinobacterium; species Janthinobacterium sp. FW305-128. The sequence continues at coordinate 170,484 of NZ_JACYMK010000012.1, forward strand.
TGCAGCAGGGCACGGAAGGCCAGCAGCGCGCCACCCGCCACACCCTGCTGCGCGTGCTGGAAGTGGTGCTGCGCCTGGCCCACCCGATCATCCCGTTTGTCACGGAAGCGCTGTGGCAGACGGTGGCGCCGCTGGCCGGCAAGACCCTGAAAGCTGAGGGTGATTCGATCATGATGCAGCCGTATCCGATCGCCAACACCGACAAGATCGATGAGTCGGCCGAAGCGTGGATGCAGCAGCTGAAAGCCTTGACGGACGCGACGCGCAACCTGCGCGGCGAAATGCAGATCTCGCCATCCGTGCGCGTGCCGCTGATCGTCGAAGCGGGCAATGCGGCGGAAAAGGCCGCGCTGGCGTCGTACGCACCGTACATCCAGTCGCTGGGCAAGCTGGCTGAAGTGCAGATCGTCGATGCGCTGCCGGACTCGCCGGCCGCCGTCGCCATCGTCGGCACCACCAAGCTGATGCTGAAAGTGGAAATCGACGTGGCGGCCGAACGCGAGCGCCTGGGCAAGGAAATCGCCCGCATCGAAGCGGAAATTGCCAAAGTAAACAGCAAATTAGGCAATGAAAGCTTCGTCGCGCGCGCCCCGGCCGCCATCGTTGCGCAAGAAAACGAGCGTTTGCTCAGTTTTTCGGCGACAATTGAAAAACTGCGCGAACAGTTTGCTAAACTAGCCAGCGCATAAGGCAGGTTTGGAAGGATTGCGCGGCGTCCCCGTGACGCCGCGCAGCACCACTGGTCTTGCCTTGGTATATAAACTGTTCGTGACCCGATCAAAAAAAACCATTGGAGACTAGCGATGCATAAAGTATTCACAGCAAGCATTCAAGCAAGCGTACTGGTGGCCGCCCTGGCCATCGCCGGCAGCGCCATCGCGCGCGATGACAACCACACCCCTGTCGGCACCTGGAAAACCATCGACGATGCCAGCGGCAAGCCGAAATCCCTCGTCGTCATCACGGAAAGCAACGGCGTCTTGCAAGGCAAGATCGACAAGCTGTTCCGCGCCCCGAATGAAGAGCAAAATCCGAAGTGCGACAAGTGCACGGGCGCCAACAAGGACCAGCCCATCGTCGGCCTGGTGATCCTGTCCGGCCTGAAATATGACGGCAAGGAATGGACGGGCGGCGAAATCATGGACCCGGCCAATGGCAAGACCTACAAGAGCAAGGCCGAACTGATTGAAGGCGGCACCAAGCTGCAAGTGCGCGGCTATGTCGGCGTGCCGATGTTTGGCCGCTCGCAGACGTGGGTACGCGAAGACTAAGCAGCACACGTATGCCCTGTCGAAGCCGGCCGCTGCGCCGGCTTTTTTGTGTCTGTATTCCGCACACGGCCGTTGTTTTCCAGGCCGAATCGCTCGCGTTTGCGCCATTTTCCTACCAAAGGCAGGCTATGCGCGCCACCGAACATACTTGAAGTTTCCTAAATGAAATAGTGCATGCCTGTGACGCCATCGCCTGTAGCGAAAAGCGGCATGGCTCTGCCGGATGACCTCATCCGCGGATGCCCGGCAATGATTGCCATGCACAAAGGAACTATATGAACCTCTTCAAGCGATATCTGAACCCGCTGCTCGTCTCGGCAGGTTTGCTGGCCATGGCCGCCCTTGCCGGTTGCGGCGGCGGCGACCAGGGACGCGATCCCATCCTCGGCTTGCCGGGCGCCACCTTGTCCAGCCTGGCCGTCACGCCAGCCACGGCCACGGTCACCATCGGTGCGGGCCAGCAATTCACGGCCATCGCCACGTATAGCGACGGCTCGTCGCAAGACGTCAGCGCCAAGGCGGCCTGGGCGTCGGCCACACCGGCCAGCGCGACAGTCAATGCCGCCACAGGCTTGAGCACCGGCATCGCTGCCGGCAACAGCAGCATCAGCGCCGCGTTTGGCGGCAAGAGCGCAACGGCCCAGTTGACCGTCACGCCAGCGACCTTGCTGGCTATCGCCGTCACGCCGCAAAGCCCCATCGTGCCCGTCGCCGCGACGCGCCAGCTGGCCGTCATTGCCACCTACTCGGACAACAGCACGGCTGACGTCACGGCCAGCAGCAGCTTCCTTGCCGTCACGCCCGCTTTCGCCACCGTCGCCAGCGGCGGCCTCGTCACCGGCGTTGCCTTTGGCACCAGCGTCATGAACGCCAGCTTCAACGGCAAGACGGCCAGCACCACCATCACCGTGCCGGCCGCCAGCATCGTCAGCATTACCGTCACGCCGGCCACCGCCAGCATCGCTGTCGGCGCCACGCAGCAATTCATTGCCACCGCCACTTATTCCGACAGCTCGAACGCCATTGTCACCAACAGCGCCGCCTGGACCTCGGGCACCGTTGCCAACGCCACGGTACTGAACACGGGCATCGCCACCGGTGTTGCCACCGGCACCAGCAGCATCACCGCCACGGCCGGCGGCCAGTCGGGCAGCGCGCTGCTGACCGTCACCGCTGTCGCCATCCCGCCCGTCCTGAACCCGATCTTCCTGGGCCGCGCGGCACCTTTCGGCGTGCTGGCAGGCACCTCGATCACGAACAATTCGGGCGGCACCACCTTGATCACGGGCGACGTAGGCTCACCTTCGCAAACGGTCGATCCGACCCAGGCGGCAGGCTTTACCAACTACAAGTCGGGTGCCATCCTGGACGGCGCCATGACGGACCTGCAAGCGGCGATCACGGATGGCAATAGCCGCACGTGCGACGTCAGCTTTGCCGGCGGCATCGACCTCGGCGGCCAAACCTTCGGTCCCGGCGTGTATTGCTATGCGGGCGCCATCAGCATCACGGGCACCCTGACCCTGAACGGTCCTGGCGTGTACATCTTCCGCACGGCCCTGACCTTGAACTCGACCGTCAACTCGGTGGTTGCCCTGAACAATGGCGCCACGGCCGACAACGTCAGCTGGCTGCCCGTCGGCCCCACCACCCTGGCCGCCAACAGCGTCTTCAAGGGCAATATCCTGGGCCAGTCGGCCGCCATCACGGTGGGCGACAATACGACCTTGCTCAATGGCCGCGTGCTGACGGCTGCCGCCGTTACCCTGCGCAACAATCAGATCACCAAATAATCGGGACATGACCATGACTATCGCACACACACTGGGCGCCCTGAGCGTAACGGCCGGCGCCTTGCTGGCGGCCCAATCGGCGCAGGCGCAGGACAATACCTTCATCAACCCGGACTGGGCCAACAGCGCCTGGTACATCGGCGCGGGCGCGGGCCAGTCGCGCGCCACCATCGACGAGCCGCGCCTGCGCGCCAGCCTGGCCGCCAACGGCGAAACCGTCACCGGTTTCAGCAAGGACCAGCGCGACACCGGCTATAAACTGTTTGTCGGCCGCCAACTGAACCAGTATGTCGCCGTGGAAGCCGGTTACTTTGACCTGGGCAAGTTCGATTTCAAGTCGACCACCAGCGGCAACGGCGTACTGAACGGACAAGCGGCCTTTCGCGGCGTGAACCTGGACTTGCTGGGCCAGCTGCCGCTGTCGCAGCGCCTGTCGTTGCTGGGCCGTGTCGGCATGCATTACACGAAGACCAACACGGAGTTCAGCGGCAACCGCCTGCTGGGTTCGACCAATACCCATGCCAGCGAGCGCAAGCTCAACGCCAAGCTGGGCCTGGGCCTCGAATACAAGTTCAGCGAAGCGCTGGCCCTGCGCGGCGAAGTCGAGCGTTATCGCCTGAACGACGCCGTCGGCAACCGCGGCGATGCGGACCTGTATTCCGTCAGCCTCGTGTATAAACTGGGCCGTCCGGCCACCGCCACGCCCGCCTACCAGCCGGCGCCCGAAGTCGCCCCCGTCGTCGCCATGCCGGCACCGGTGATCGAAGCCAAGCCGGCGCCAGCCCCCGTGTCGGAAAAAGTGTCGTTTGCTTCCGAAGCGCTGTTTGATTTCGATCAATCGACGCTCAAGCCGCAAGGCAAGGCGGCACTGGACCAGCTGCTCGGTCAACTGACGGGCATGGACCTGGAAGTCATCGTCACGGTCGGCCATACGGATGCCGTCGGCTCCGATGCCTACAACCAGAAGCTGTCTTTGCGCCGCGCCGAAGCCGTCAAGGCTTATCTGGTGGCGCAGGGTGTCGAGACGAGCCGCGTCTACACGGAAGGCAAGGGAGAAACCCAGCCCGTGGCCGACAACACGAGTGCCGCCGGCCGCGCCAAGAACCGCCGCGTGACGGTGGAAGTCGTGGGCACGCGCAAAGTCATGCGTTAAGTTTTACGCGCACAAAAAACCGGCTTGCGCCGGTTTTTTTTCGTCCACAGTTTTTTCGTCCACAGCTTATTGCGCTGGTGCCGGCTTGCGGTGATGCTTGCTCAGATGCCGGTCCAGGCTGTTGGCAAACTGTTGCCGGTCCGACTGGCTGAAGGCGGCCGGGCCGCCCGTGTCGACGCCGCCGCTGCGCAATTCTTCCATGAAGGCGCGCATCGTCAATTGCTGGGCGATATTGTCTTTCGTATAAAACTCGCCGCGCGGGTTCAGCGCGAAACCGCCCTTGGCCAGGACGTCGGCCGCCAGCGGGATGTCGCCCGTGATGACGAGGTCGCCGGGATTGAGCAGCCGCACGATTTCCTGGTCGGCCACGTCGGCGCCGGACGGCACTTGCACGGTGCGGATGAAACGCGAGGGCGGCACCCGCAAACCCTGGTTGGCGACCAGGGTGAGCGGCAACTCCAGGCGGTCGGCGACTCTGTACAAAATTTCCTTGATGACGACGGGACAGGCATCGGCGTCGATCCAGATCTGCATGCCCACGCTCGCTTGCTCACCCGCTTCCGCCATCACAGTTCCCACGCTTCGCCGCCCGGGCCCATGCGCGGCGCGCTGACGCCGAAGTGCAGGTAAGCGGCCGGCGTGGCGACACGGCCACGGGGCGTGCGCTGCAGGAAACCTTGCTGTATCAGGTACGGTTCCAGCACATCTTCGATGGTATCGGCCGCTTCGCCGATGGCGGCGGCCAGATTGCCGATGCCGACGGGGCCGCCGCCGAACTTGAACAGCACGGCTTCGAGCAATTTACGGTCCATCACGTCGAAACCGGCGGAATCGACGTCCAGCATGGCCAGCGCGCGGTCAGCCACCACCTTGGTGATGTCGCCATTGCTTTTGACCTCGGCGAAATCGCGCACGCGGCGCAGCAGGCGGTTGGCGATGCGGGGCGTGCCGCGCGCGCGCTGGGCAATCTCATGCGCGCCTTCCGGGTCGATCGGTGCCTTCAGCAAGGCCGCGCTGCGCGTGACGATCTTCGTCAATTCGCCCGTGTTGTAGAACTCGAGGCGCGCCACGATGCCGAAGCGGTCGCGCAGCGGATTGGTCAGCATGCCGGCGCGCGTGGTGGCGCCGACTAATGTAAACGGCTGCAGATCGAGTTTCACGGAACGGGCGGCCGGGCCTTCGCCGATCATGATATCGATCTGATAATCCTCAAGGGCCGGATATAAAATCTCTTCGACGACCGGCGACAGGCGGTGGATTTCATCGATGAACAGGACGTCGTTCGCTTCCAAGTTCGTCAGGATTGCCGCCAGGTCGCCCGGGCGCTCGAGCACGGGGCCGGAGGTCTGGCGCAGATTGACGCCCATTTCGCGCGCGATGATGTGCGCCAGGGTCGTCTTGCCCAAGCCAGGCGGGCCGAACAGCAAGGTATGGTCGAGCGCTTCCTTGCGCTGGCGCGCGGCCGTGATGAAGATTTCCAGCTGGTCGCGGATCTTTTCCTGCCCGACATACTCGTCGAGCTGCTTGGGGCGCAAGGCCCGTTCGATCGCCTCCTCGTTGTGCGAGATGGGCGCCGCGTCGATGATGCGCTGTTCCGTGAAGCTGTCGGTCTGGATACTCATGCCCTATCAGCCTTTCGACAGCGCTTTCAGCGCCAGTTTGATGCCGTCCGACACGCCGCTGCCGGCCGGCACGTTTTTCACGGCGGCCAGCGCTTCCTTGTCGGAATAGCCGAGCGCGACCAGCGCATTGAGGATGTCCGATTGGGCATCGGGCGCCGCGTGCGCGCCGCCGGCGCCGATATCGGCCCCCAGCTTGCCCTTCAATTCCAGCAGCAGCCGTTCGGCCGTCTTCTTGCCGATGCCAGGCACTTTCACGAGGCGGCCGGAATCCTGCAAGGTAATGGCTTGGGCCAGGTCGGCAATCGTCATGCCCGAGAGAATCGACAAGGCCATGCGCGCGCCCACGCCCGTGATCTTGATCAACTGGCGGAACACGGCCCGCTCGGCCGCATTGCCGAAGCCAAACAGCAGGTGCGCATCTTCGCGGATGGCCTGGTGCGTGAACAGTACGACTTTTTCGCCCACGTGGGGCAGGTTGTAAAAGGTGCTCATCGGCACGTCGACTTCATAGCCGACGCCCTGGCAATCGACCAGCAATTGTGGCGGATTTTTTTCAAGCAAAATACCGGAGAGACGGCCTATCATCGCGTGTTCCTAATGTTGTGTATCGTAGTTTTTATTAATTATGAGGGCCATGCCGCAGTTAACCTACTAAACGGCCGCGCTTCATGCGCAAGCCCTGCAGCTGGGGCGCCAGCGCGCCGAGCATGGCCAGCGCATCGATGCTGTTGGCATGGCAAATGGCCACGCCCAGCGCATCGGCCGCATCCGTACCGGGCAAGCCGGGCAGCGACAGCAGCCGGGAAACCATCTCCTGCACCTGCTCCTTGGCCGCCTTGCCGTGGCCCGTGACGGCCTGTTTCACTTGCAGGGCCGTGTATTCGGCCACCGACAGGTCGGCGTGGACCAGCGCGCAAATGGCCGCGCCCCGTGCCTGGCCCAGCAGCAAGGTCGATTGGGGGTTGACGTTGACAAACACTTTTTCGATGGCCGCGCAATCGGGCTGGTAGGTGCCGACGATTTCGCTCACGCCCCGCAGGATGATCTTCAGGCGCGGCGGCAATTCCCCTTCGGAACCCGTCTTGACGGTGCCCGACGCGATATAGCGCAGCTTGTTGCCGTGTTTTTCAATGACCCCAAAGCCGGTCGTGCGCAGGCCAGGATCGATGCCAAGAATAATCATCGCCAGATTCTATAATGAATACGGCAGGCACCGGTGAATAACCGGTGCCTGCCGCTGAGTACCTTATCGAGAGCTGTAGGTCGGATTAGCGGTACGCGTAATCCGACATGCGTCGCCAACTGCGCTTGTCGGATTACGCGCGGCCTCCGGCCCCGCTAATCCGACCTACTCTCTTCACTATCAATGACGGAAGTGACGCGTTCCGGTATACAACATGACGACGCCGCGCTCGTCCGCCGCATCGATCACTTCCTGGTCGCGCATGGAGCCGCCCGGGTGGATCACGCAAGTCGCGCCCGCGTCGACGACGACGTCGAGGCCGTCGCGGAACGGGAAGAAGGCGTCCGACGCCACCACGGAACCGGTCAGCGACAAGCCCGCGTTTTGCGCCTTGATGGAAGCGATGCGGGCCGAGTCGATACGGCTCATCTGGCCTGCGCCCACGCCCAGGGTCATGTTATTGCCGCAGAAAACGATGGCGTTCGACTTGACGAATTTCGCCACTTTCCAGGCGAACATCAGGTCGGCCAGTTGCTGCGGCGTCGGCTGCAGCTTGCTGACCACGCGCAAGTCGCCGATGCCGACGTTTTTCGCGTCCGGCGATTGCACCAGCAAGCCGCCACCGACGCGCTTGAAGTCCATGGCGTGTACGCCGCTGCCCAGCGGGATTTCCAGCATGCGCACGTTTTGCTTGCTCGACAGAATCTGTTTCGCTTCGGCGGAGAACGACGGGGCGATCAGCACTTCCACGAACAGCTTGGCGATTTCGCCGGCGGTGGCGCCGTCGAGTTCCGTGTTGAAGGCGATGATGCCGCCGAATGCCGAGGTCGGGTCCGTCTGCAGGGCGCGCGCGTACGCTTCCGCTGCGTTCTTGCCCAGGGCCACGCCGCACGGGTTCGCATGCTTGACGATGACGCACGCGGCGCTTTGCTCGAAGCCGCCCATGCTCTTCACGCATTCCCAGGCAGCATCGGCATCGGCGATGTTGTTGTACGACAATTCCTTGCCTTGCAACTGGCGGTAGTTGGCCAGCGCGCCATCGGTGGCGACGAGGTCGCGGTAGAAGGCGGCGCTCTGGTGCGGGTTTTCACCGTAGCGCATGTCTTGCACTTTCTCAAATGCAACGTTGAGGATTTGCGGATAGGCGCCGCGCTCGGCGTGCACCTTCGTCGGGCCCAGGCTCGTCAGGTAGTTGGTGATGGCGCCGTCGTATTGCGCCGTGTGCGCAAAGACTTTTTTCGCCAGCATGAACTTGGTGTCATAGCTGACGTCGCCGGCCTGGCCATCGGCCGAGCGCATTTCCGCCAGCACCGCGTCGTAGTCGGTCGGGTCGCAGATGACGACCACATCCTTGTGGTTCTTGGCCGCCGAACGCAGCATGGTCGGGCCGCCGATATCGATGTTTTCGATCGCGTCTTCCAGCGTGCAATCGGCCTTGGCGACCGTGCCCTGGAACGGGTACAGGTTGACCACCACCATGTCGATGGTCGGCATGTCGTGCTCGACCAGTTTCGACATGTGCTCAGGGAAATCGCGGCGCGCCAGGATACCGCCGTGCACTTTCGGGTGCAGGGTCTTCACACGGCCATCGAGCATCTCCGGGAAACCCGTGTAATCGGCAACTTCCGTGACGGGAACACCGTTGTCTGCCAGCAATTTGGCGGTGCCGCCGGTGGACAGGAGGTTGACGCCGAGGGCGGACAGGGCGCGGGCGAAGTCGAGAACGCCGGTCTTGTCGGAAACGGAGAGGAGAGCTTGTTTGATCATGGCTGTGGCTAGGTGGTTAAGTGTTCTTGGCGAATGGCGCAGCAATCAGCTATCAGGCCGGGCCCGCTGCGGCGGATTCAAATCTTGGCGTCACTTGCATGCCGGCATTACAGCAAACCGTGCTCCTGCAATTTCTTGCGCAGGGTATTGCGGTTGATGCCCAGCATCTGCGCGGCGTGCGACTGGTTGCCATCGGCGCGTGTCATCACGACTTCCAGGATGGGCTTTTCCACGGTCAGCACGACCATGTCGTAGATATTCGATGCTTGCTGTTCGCCCAGGTCATTGAAGTAATCTTCTAGACTTTTCTGTACGACTTCCTGAATGCTTTCTTTGCTCATTTTTATGCTTCAACCGGCTGAACACCTGGCCATCCGGCGCCGCGCCGCTCATGCGGTCCGCGTGCTGCCCTCTTGCCTCGGTGTTGTAATTAATATTGCATGACGCTCTGTATAGGCGTTCGCCCTTGTACTGCTGCTAACTGATTTACCCTGCTTGTTGCTATCTGCTCATGCTGCCGTGGCCGCAGGTTTGATCGCATCGATCAGGCCACTTTCACTGGATTCGGCGAGGCGGTATTGTAACCGTTCGCCAAATTTCCATTGCGACTCAAAAAATTGATCGACGGCCAGCAACTGCGCATCCGTCGACTCCAGCAAGTTCATTTCCTGGCGGAACGCTTCGCCGCCTTCCAGATCCTTGACATACCAGCCGATGTGCTTGCGCGCCGTGCGCACGCCGAGAAACTCGCCATAAAACGCATAATGGGCGCGCAAATGCTCGTCCATCAAGGTCCGCACTTCATCCACATACGGCGCCGGCAACAAGGTGCCGGTGCGCAGGAAATGGTCGATCTCGCGGCAAATCCACGGCCGGCCCTGTGCCGCGCGGCCGATCATGACGGCATCGGCGCCCGTTTGATCCAGCACAAAACGGGCCTTTTCCGGACTGGTAATGTCGCCGTTGGCCACCACGGGAATGCCCACCGATGCTTTCACGGCGGCAATCGTTTCATATTCGGCATCGCCCTTGTAGCCATCGGCACGCGTACGGCCGTGCAGGGTCAGCATCTGGATGCCCGCTTGCTCGGCAATGCGGGCGATGGTCAGGGCATTCTTGTTGGAACGGTTCCAGCCCGTGCGAAATTTCAGGGTGACGGGCACGTCGACGGCATTGACGACGGCGTGCAGGATCTTTTCGACCAGGCTTTCATCTTGCAGCAGGGCCGAACCGCACCAGCTGTTGCACACCTTTTTGACGGGGCAGCCCATGTTGATGTCGATGATCTGCGCGCCCCTGTCCACGTTGAACCTGGCGCAGTCGGCCAGGTCCTGCGGATCGGCGCCGGCGATCTGCACGGCTTTCGGCTCCATTTCGCCGTCGTGATCCGTGCGGCGCGCGCTTTTTTCCGTTGCCCACAGGCGCGGATTCGACGCCGCCATCTCCGACACGGCATAGCCGGCACCCAGCTGCTTGCACAACTGGCGGAAAGGCCGATCCGTCACGCCCGCCATGGGAGCGACGAAAACATTGTTGCGCAGAATGTGAGGGCCGATTTGCACTGAAGAACCTGGAATGGACGGAGGAACCTGCTATTTTAACCGATTCCCTGCCTATTTAATAAGCACTATTTTTTTGGATCAGTGCGTCAGAGTGAGGATGGCGCCGCTTAGGGCACTCTTACCCCAGCTCGTCCATCGCGGGCGCGCTCAGGTGCTCGATATTTCCCCAGTGCACTAAATGCAGCTTGCCGTCCGCATACGAGAAGCGGTTGACGCTGGCATTTTTGACCTGGAAGTCGCGCGGACTGTCGAGCGTCATGCCAACCGCCTCGCGGTAAGCGCACTCGAGCACGCCGCCGTGCGCCACGATGGCGATCGTCTGGCCGTCATAGCGTTCGGCCCAGCGGGCGATGGCGCCATTCGCGCGTGCGTAAAACTGGCGGAAGCTCTCCGCGTCGCGCTCGCCCGACGGCATCACGGCGTCGATCTGGCGCGATTGCCACTGCGCATACTCGTGCGGATAGCGCGCGGCAATATCCGCATACAGCAAGCCTTCGAAGGCGCCATAACAGCGCTCGCGCAGCAAGGGGTCGGTCTGCACGGGTAAATCTTTCAACGGAGCAACGGCTTGCGCCGTCTGCTGTGCGCGCTGCAGATCGCTGGCGATGATGGCGGCCAGCGCTTCGCCGGCCAGCGCCTGCCCCAGCGCGGCCGCTTGCGCCAGGCCCGCCTCGTTCAGGGCGATGTCGATATGGCCCTGCAGGCGGCGGCCCGCATTCCAGGCCGTTTCGCCATGGCGTATCAATAAAATCGTGGTGCTCATGCGTTATTTCTTCAGGGTAAGTGCCAACTCGGGATTGAGCGAGTAGGCGACGACGAGCTGGACTTCGTCGAGGATGTGGCCGTAGAGCGCGGCATGGGCTTGCTGCCCCGTAAAACGCTCGGGCAGCTCCAGGCGCGGCACGTCGAGCGCATACAGGCGGAAAATATAGTGGTGGATGCGCTCGTCATTCCACGGCGGGCACGGGCCATCATAGCCGTAATAATCGCCGGCCATGGCGGCATCGCCGGCAAACCAGCCCGTGTAGTCGTTGATGCCCTGGCGCAGTCCAGTACCTGCAGCCTTGCCGCGCGGCGTGATGCCGCTGGAAAATTCGCCGGCGGCAATAGAACGCATGGCGGGCGGCAAGTCGAGCAAACTCCAGTGATAAAAGTCGCCGCGCAGCGCCGTCAGCGGCAGGGACTGGTCGTCGCGGTTGGCCAGGCGGGCGTCTTGCGGCGCATCGAGATCGATGCAGAACAGGGCCAGCGACTCGGTGCCGTTGGGCACCTCGTCCCAGGCCAGATGGGGATTGCGGTTGCCGGCGAGGCGCACGCGGCTGGCCGGATCGATCTCGGCAAAGGCATAGTCGGCCGGCATCAGGCCGCCATCACGAAACGTCTCGCTCCACAATTTCATCGCTTGCTCCTCTTTATAGTTATTGTTTGACGCTTATTTAGCGTTCACCTGCAGCCAGAATGTGACGGGGCCGTCATTGGTGAGCGACACCTGCATGTCGGCGCCGAACTGCCCCGTTTGCACGGTCGCATGGCGGCCGCGCGCCTGGTCCACGAAATGCGTGAACAGGCGCAAGCCGTCCTGCGGCGCGGCCGCCGGCGTAAACGACGGGCGCGTGCCGGACTTGGTATCGGCCGCCAGGGTGAACTGCGGTACCAGCAGCAAGCCGCCGGCCACGTCCGTCACGCTGCGGTTCATCTTGCCCGCTTCGTCGGCAAACACGCGATAGCCGAGCAGTTTGGTCAGCAGGGCGTCCGCTTCCTTCTCCGTATCGCCCCGCTCGGCGCACACGAGCACCATCAGGCCGGCGTCGATGGCGCCGACGGTGGCGCCGCCGACGTCGACTTTCGCCTGCGTGACTCTCTGCAGCAGCGCGATCATGCCGTCAAGGTGACGCGCGCGAAACTGCGCTTGCCAACTTGCAACACGAATTCGCCGGCCGCCACTTGCAGGCCCTTGTCGCTGATGACGGTGCCGTCGATCCGCACGCCGCCCTGGTCGATCTTGCGCATGGCTTCCGATGTCGACGGGCACAGGCCCGCCTGTTTCAGCAATTGCGGGATGCCCAGCGGGGCGCCGGCCAGGGTTACTGCCGGGATATCGTCGGGAATGCCGCCCTTCGAGCGGTTGACGAAGTCGGCCAGCGCATCTTCGGCCGCCTGCTGCGAGTGGAAACGGGCGACGATTTCTTGCGCCAGCGCAACCTTGGCGTCGCGCGGATTGCGCCCTTCCTCGACTTCGCGCTTCAGCTGGGCCAGTTCGGCGATCGAGCGCCACGACAGCAGCTCGTAGTAGCGCCACATCATGACGTCGGAAATACTCATCAGCTTGGCGAACATGGTGTTGCCCGGTTCCGTGATGCCGATGTAGTTATTCTTCGACTTGGACATTTTTTCCACGCCATCCAAACCTTCCAGCAGCGGCATGGTCAAAATACACTGCTGCTCCTGTCCGTACTGCTTTTGCAGTTCGCGGCCCACCAGCAGGTTGAACTTCTGGTCCGTGCCGCCCAGTTCCAGGTCCGATTTCAGGGCCACCGAGTCGTAGCCTTGCATCAGCGGGTACAGGAATTCATGCACGGAAATAGGAATGCCACCCTGGAAGCGCTTGGTGAAGTCGTCGCGCTCGATCATGCGCGCCACCGTATAGTGGGAAGCGAGCTGGATGATGCCGCGCGCGCCCAGCGGATCGCACCACTCGGAGTTATAGCGGATTTCCGTCTTGCTGGCATCCAACACTAAAGATGCTTGCGCGAAATACGTCATCGCGTTAATCTCGATCTGTTCCTTGGTCAGCGGCGGGCGCGTGACGTTGCGGCCCGAAGGGTCGCCGATCATGGAAGTAAAATCGCCGATGAGGAAAATGACTTGATGGCCCAGGTTTTGCAGCTGGCGCATCTTGTTCAGCACGACAGTGTGGCCCAGATGCAAGTCGGGTGCAGTCGGGTCCAGGCCCAGTTTGATGCGCAGTGGAACACCAGTTTTCTCGGAGCGCGCTAATTTTTGCGCAAATTCGCTTTCGATCAAGAGTTCGTCGACGCCACGCTTGGTAATCGCGAGGGCTTCTTGTACTCTGTCCGACAGTGGAAGCGCGGTCTGAGCGGCGTTAGCCTTTGTAGGCGATGCGGTGGTGTTGATTTCCATAAAATTTGACTATAAATCTCAAAATGGTGGTAGGTTTGCGGAGTTTGCTATAATGCTCGATCCCATCAATCTTGCCGTATGAAAACGAACCAAAATAACAATAACAAAGAGCACTAGTTCACGAATCGTTCAAGGGCAAATTTTAACTGATTGCATGAACCCTATACATAAAATCACAGGCTCACGCTTGTACACACAGCTGACGACGACACGCAAGGCGCGCATTATTGGCGCATCCGCGGTGCTGCTCGCCGTGGCCGCCTTCGGCGCGGTCGCTGTGTCGCCCATGGCGCCCGACGCATCGGACTTGCCGGTCACGTCCATCGCCCAGAACCTGGAAATGCCTGATCTCGCCTCGCAAATTTCCGCGATGGAACAGGTAGACCAGAATTTCACCCACGAAGAAAAAGTCCGCGCTGGCGATACCCTCGCCACCCTGCTGACCCGTCTCGGCGTGGATGATCCGGCGGCCGCCAATTTCATCAAAACCGACAAGATCGCGCGCGGCGTGATGTTGCTGAAATCGGGCAAGCGCGTGCAAGCGCAAACGACCGAAAACGGCGACCTCAACTGGATGCGCGCCACCCTCGTCGACGGCACCGACAAATCGGTCAAGAACATCCTGATTACCCGCAAGGGCGACAAGTTCGTGGCCACGGAAGTGGCAGCCCAGCTGGAACGCCGCGTTGAAATGCACGCGCGCAAGATTACTTCCACCCTGTTCGCCGCCACCGACTCCAGCCTGGACGGTACCCGCCTGCCAGACTCGATTTCCGCGCAAATCGTGGAAATGTTCTCGACCAATATCGACTTCCGTTCCGACCTGAAACGCGGCGACTCGTTTAATGTTGTCTACGAAACATTCTGGCAAGATGGCGAATTTGTCCGAGCGGGCCGCATCCTGGCCGGTGAATTCACCAACCGCGGCACGACTTACCAGTCCGTTTGGTTCGAAGACCCAGCCAGCAAGCAAGGCGGCGGTTACTACAGTTTCGACGGCAAGTCCCTCAAAAAAGCCTTCCTGAAATCCCCCCTCGAATTTTCCCGCATCTCGTCCGGCTTCTCCATGCGCGTGCACCCGATTTCCGGCAACTGGAAAGCGCACAAGGGCATCGATTTCGCCGCAGCAACGGGTACGCCCATCCGCGCTTCCGGTGACGGCGTGGTCGATTCCGTCGGCAGCCAGAACGGCTACGGTAATGTTGTTGTTCTGAAACACTGGGCCAACTACAGCACCGCCTACGCCCACATGAGCCGCTTCGCTTCGGGCCTGAAAAAAGGTCAAAAAGTCAGCCAGGGCGATGTGATCGGCTACGTCGGCACCACCGGCTGGTCCACGGGCGCCCATTTGCACTATGAATTCCGTGTCGGCGGCGTGGCACAAGATCCAAGCAAGCTGAACGTACAAGCCCAGGCGCCATTGACGGCCGCCGAGCTGAGCCGCTTCCGCATGGTCTCCGCCGACATGATGCACCGCTTCACCCTGCTGCGTCCGAACGACACGGCACTGGCGTCGCGTTAAACGACATTCCAACACTGCCTTCGGGCAACCCATAAAGGCACCGCCCATGCAGATGGCCGGTGCCTTTGTTTTTTCCCGCGTGCACACGGCACAAATGCGGCACAATGCACCCCATCACTTATGCATTCAAGGACAACCCCCATGCTGTATATCGGTCTGATGTCTGGCACCAGCCTCGATGGCGTCGATGGCGCGCTGGTCGACTTTTCCGACGATGGCGGCACGCGCAGCCTGGGCGACGCCTACATTCCCTTTCCGGCCAGCCTGCGCGCCGACCTGATGGCCTTGCAAAGTGCCGGCCAGAATGAAATCGAACGCGAAGCACTGGCGGCCAATCAGCTCGTGCGCCATTACGCCGACTGCGTCGCCCTGCTGTTGAGCGAGGCGGGCATCGGCCCGGACGCCATCGCCGCCATCGGCGCGCATGGCCAGACCATCCGCCACCGCCCCGAGCTGGGCTTTACGCGCCAGTTGAACAACCCGGCCCTGCTGGCGGAACTGACGGGCATCGACGTCATCGCCGACTTGCGCAGCCGCGACGTGGCGGCCGGCGGCCAGGGCGCGCCGCTGGTGCCCGCTTTTCACCAGGCCATTTTCAACTTGCCCGGCCACACGCGCGTGCTGGCCAATATCGGCGGCATCAGCAATATCAGCGTGCTGCACGCGGACGGCACAGTAACGGGCTACGACACGGGCCCCGGCAACGCGCTGATGGATGGCTGGGTCTTGCAGCACCTGGGCCAGCCCTACGACGCCAACGGCGCCTGGGCCGCCACGGGCAAAGTCTTGCCTGCCCTGCTGGCGGATTTGCTCGACGATCCCTATTTTGACTTGCCGGCACCGAAAAGCACGGGCCGCGACCTCTTTCACGCCGACTGGCTGCAAGGCAAGCTGGCGAATCACCGTGGCGCCCAAGCCGCCGACGTGCAGGCGACCCTGACCCAGCTGACGGCCGCCAGCCTGGCGCACGCCATCGCACGCGACGGGGCGCAGGCGGAAACCGTGTATGTGTGCGGCGGCGGCGCGCAGAACGCCAGCCTGATGGCGGCGCTGGCCCGGGAATTGCCGGGCATGGCGGTGGAATCGACGGAGGCCTTGGGCGTGGCGCCCAGCCAGGTCGAAGCGCTGGCGTTTGCCTGGCTGGCCTGGCGCTTTACACAGCGCAAGCCGGGCAACTTGCCGGCCGTGACGGGTGCGCAGGGCTTGCGGGTGCTGGGTGCGCTCTACCCGCGCTAAGCGGGCGCAGAAACACAAATAGCGGATCGATGATCCGCTATTTTTATATTGCGCCTGTAAACCGGCGCGCCTGAAAAACGTTCAGGGCAAGGCGCATTGCCAAAGACAGTACGAAGAGTACGGCGAGGCAATGCAACGCCACCATGGACGTTTTCTCAGGTGTGCCAGCTTATACCGAGAACGACGAACCGCAACCGCAGGTGGAGGTAGCCGTCGGATTCTTGATCACGAACTGCGCGCCTTCCAGGTCATCCTTGTAGTCGATTTCCGCGCCGACCAGGTACTGGTAGCTCATGGAGTCGATCAACAGCTGGACGCCGTTCTTGACCATGGTGGTGTCATCTTCGTTGACGATTTCGTCAAAGGTGAAGCCATACTGGAAGCCGGAACAGCCGCCGCCCTGCACGAAGACGCGCAATTTCAGGTCGGGATTGCCTTCTTCTTCGATCAGCTGCGCGACTTTTTCAGCGGCGCTATCGGTAAAGATGATAGGCGAAGGGATCACATCTTGCATTTCAGCGACTGCATTCATTTCAGACTCCTCAGAAAACATAGCCTCATTATAGACTGTTGGCACAACTCGCGCTGCGGCGGCCGCAGAGGCGGTTGGCCGGTGTTGTTCCTGCTCACATTTCCGATACGGCCAGGTGCAGCACGGGGTCGGCGCTGTCGTGGCGGCTGAGCTTGCCCTGCACCAATGCGCCGCTGTGCATTTCCAGCACCTTGTAATAGACCTCTCCTACAATGCGGGCTTTGGGCTGGATTTCAAGCATTTCGGACACATACACAGGGCCATTGATCTCGCCGCTGACGACCAGGCTGGAGCAGCGCACCTCGCCATCGATGCGCCCTGCCTCGCCCAGCACTATATGCGTGGGCTCGCCCGCCTCGCCCGTGACGTTGCCGCGCACATGGCCATCGATGCGCAAGCCGCCGCAAAACAGCAAGTCGCCTTCGATCCGCGTGGAAGCGCCAATCAGGGTGTCGATGGGGTTTTTCGCGTTGCGCTCGAACATGAACGTCATCCTGTTGGTAAACGTGGCAGTCCAATTTAGCACAGGTCCGGCAAAAAGGCGCCGGACCCGCGCAAGCACGGCTGCCTATTTTTACGGCAGCAAGGCGATATGTTGCAAACCTGCCGTTTCTATCAAGCCAAACATCAAGTTCATGCACTGCACGGCCTGGCCCGAAGCGCCCTTGACCAGGTTATCCTGCACCACCAGCACGATGACGGTATTGCCGCCTTCAGGGCGGTGCAAGGCCAGGCGCAGCATGTTCGAGCCGCGCGTGGAACGGGTTTCCGGGTGCGAGCCGAATGGCATCACGTCGACGAAAGGCTCGTCCTTGTATTGCGTTTCGAACAAGGCTTGCAATTCTTCATTGCTGACATCCTTGTTCAGCTGCGCGTACAGGGTCGAATGCATGCCGCGGATCATCGGCACCAGATGCGGCGTGAAGGTCAGCGCCACTTTCTCATCCGTGAAACGCTGCAGTTGCGCCGTCGTTTCCGGCAGGTGGCGGTGGCCGGCCACGCCATAGGCCTTGAAGCTGTCGCTGCTTTCCGAGAACAGGATGCCGATTTCCGCCTTGCGGCCGGCGCCGGACACGCCCGACTTGCAGTCGGCGATCAAGCCGCCCGCATTGACCAGACCCGCCTTGAGCAGCGGGTAAAAGCCCAGCTGCATGGTGGTCGGGTAGCAACCGGGGTTGGCGATCAGCTTTGCCTGCTTGATGTCTTCGCGGTTCAGTTCCGGCAAGCCATACACGGCCTCGGCTATCAGCTCGGGGGCCGTGTGGGGAATCTTGTACCACTGCTCGAACTTGGCCTGGTCTTTCAGGCGGAAGTCAGCGGCCAGGTCGATGACTTTCACGCCGGCGGCCAGCAGAGCTGGCGCTTGCGCCATCGCAACACCATGCGGGGTCGCGAAGAAGACCACGTCGCACTGCTCCAGGTTCGCCTTGTCCGGCGAGGAAAACGCCAGCTTGACGTGGCCACGCAGGGAAGGATACATGTCGGCAACGGGCAAGCCATCTTCCTTGCGCGAGGTAATCGCCGTCAACTCGACATCTGGATGGGTAGCGAGCAAGCGCAGCAACTCCACGCCCGTGTATCCAGTGCCGCCGACGATGCCAACTTTGATCATGTTCTTTCCTTGTGTATAGATTGCATAAAGATGAAGGGAAACGCTCCCCCTGCGGGTTTTCCGCGTATTTTACAGCGCAACGCAGAGTCACGCTGAAATGCAAAAAAGCCGCGGGACCGAAGTCCAGCGGCTTTTCGACCAGCACCCCGCAAGGTGCTGTAGCGTAGAAATTAACGCTTCGAGAATTGCTTTGCGCGACGTGCTTTGCGCAGACCAACTTTTTTACGCTCGACTTCACGTGCATCGCGGGTCACGAAGCCGGCTTTCGCCAGTTCCGGTTTCAACGCTGCATCGTAGTCGATCAGAGCGCGGGTGATGCCGTGACGAACTGCACCAGCCTGGCCCGACTCACCGCCGCCATGGACGTTGACTTTGATGTCGAAACGCTCGACATTGCCGGTCAGTTCCAGAGGTTGACGGATGACCATCAGACCCGTTTCGCGCGAAAAGTATTCGTTTGCTGGTTTGCCGTTAACAACGATCAAGCCTGTGCCAACTTTGATAAAAACCCGAGCCACTGCACTTTTGCGACGGCCGGTTCCATAATTGTAATTACCGATCATGTCAGTTCCTTAGAGAACAAGTGCTTTAGGTTGCTGAGCAGCGTGCGGATGGGAACCTTCCGCGTACACTTTCAGCTTCTTGATCATTGCGTAGCCGAGTGGGCCTTTAGGCAGCATGCCTTTGACCGCTTTCTCAAGCGCGCGACCTGGAAAACGCTGTTGCATTTTCTGGAAGTTGGTTTCGTAGATGCCGCCTGGATAGCCAGAGTGACGGTAGTAAATTTTCTCAGTAGCTTTGGTACCGGTCACACGCAGTTTGCCTGCGTTGATGACGACGATGAAGTCGCCGGTATCGACGTGAGGAGTAAATTCTGGTTTGTGTTTGCCGCGCAGTCGGAGTGCCACTTCGCTGGCAACACGTCCGAGGACTTTGTCCGTCGCGTCAACCACGAACCAATCGCGCTGGACTTCATGTCCTTTAGCGGAAAATGTTTTCATGTTGACTTCCTAATAGATTACACGCTCAAATGGTGGTTCCGCCGATGTTGCTGTGCGGACTCTGCCTTATTTACTTTTCCTGAGCGAACGGAAAGCCGACAAGTATAAGCGGCTTTGCCCTGCCGCGTCAAGCCGCAATGCAGACAGGCTGCGGGCTGGCGGCCGGCACATGGATGAGCATTCCTCTATTACAATACAAAACGCTTACAATTTTCGGAGAGTACGATGGAATGCAAAGTCAGCTGGAATGGCCCGTCGGGCATGAGTTTTCGGGCAGAAACCGGTTCCGGCCACCTGGTGACCATGGATGGCGCGCCCGATGGCGGCGGCCACAACCTGGCGCCACGCCCCATGGAAATGGTCTTGCTGGGCACGGGCGGCTGCACCGCCTATGACGTGGTGCTGATCCTGAAACGGGGCCGCGAAGCCGTCAACGGCTGCGAAGTGACCCTGAAGGCCGAGCGCGCCGACACCGATCCGAAAGTCTTTACCAAGATCCACTTCCACTTCACGGTACGGGGCAAGGCCCTGAAACCGACGGCCGTGGAACGGGCCGTTTCATTGTCGCATGACAAATATTGCTCGGCGTCGATCATGCTGGCGAAAACCGCAGAGATCACCCACTCGTTCGAAATCATCGAGGAGTAGGTCGGATTAGCGCGTGAGCGCGTAATCCGACGACACCGCCGGCGCCAACAATGTTGTCGGATTACGGCCTGCGGCCTAATCCGACCTACGCCGACTGCGGAAATTACGCATTCCTTTGAAATCATCGAGGAGTAGGTCGGATTAGCGCGTGAGCGCGTAATCCGACGACACCCGTAACGCCAACAATGTGTCGGATTACGCGCGGCATTGCCGCGCTAATCCGACCTACAAGTAATACGCCGTCTTGGTCATGACCTTCCCCATCAGGCCCATCAACGCCTTCACGGGCGCCGGGGTGTCGATGGCGCCCAGTCGCTGGGCGGCGGCGCCGTGTTCCACCTCGTCGATGGCCATCTGCTTGACGATGGCGCGCGACTTGGCGTCTTGCGGCGGCAATTCCTGCAGGTGGCTGGCCAGGTGCGCTTCCACCTGGCGTTCCGTTTCCACCACAAAACCCAGGCTGCGGCCGTCGCCCATGCGCGCGGCGATGGTGCCCAGCGCAAACGAACCCGCATACCACAAGGGATTGAGCAGGCTCAGACGCGAGCCCAGCTCCGTCAGGCGCTGCGCCGTCCAGGCCAGATGGTCTTCCTCTTCGCGTCCCGCCTCGTCGAACTGGGCGCGGATGGCCGGGCTGTGCGCATAGCGCGCCTGCGAGTTGTACAAGGCTTGCGCGCACACTTCGCCCACATGGTTGACGCGCATCAAGCCGGCGCTGTGGCGCTGCTCGGCCGGGCTCAGCTCCGCATCGGGCGCATGCGCGGCCGGCGTGGGGCGCGAGGCCGAGGCCACGCCCGCGATGACGCGCAAGGCCTTGTCGGCGCCAACAATCAAACGATCCAGGGGGGCAAAATGGCGGTTCGCGGTCATCGTGAGCTATTCATGTAAGGGAAAACATGAATTATAGGACGATCAGGGCCAGCCGTCCCCACGCCGCGCGCGGGCCGAACGGGGCTTTATTGACCTGTGCGCGCTTTTTCCTGCTCGATCCAGTCCACCACGGGGCCGACGGCATCGAGCCCGGACAGGCTTTTCGCCACGCCCAGATTCAGTGAAACCAGGAAAGAAATACTGTCGACGGGAATGTCCGGGCAGTGCTGGGCAAACGCGGCGCGAAAACGCTCCGATTGCAGCACGCGCAAGACTTTCTCGCCGCTCATGAATTGCAGCACGCTGGCGATGCTGTGCCCGCCACCTAGCGAGTGGTAAATAAAACGGTTGTACTTCGCGTCGATCTGCTTGAAATCGAGGGTTTCTTCCGTCATCAGTCCGGCCAGATAGTACAGTCCCAGGCTGACGCGGAAGAAACCGATGGCTTCGGCACTGGTCATGCCGGCGCGCGCCACGGCCAATACCTTGTCCTGCATCGCCTGATCGATCGTTTGCATTACGCTCTCCCGCGCCGTCCGCCGGCGCCACCGGGCCAGCTTGCATGAAGATGCTGTTTTTTTCAATAGACCAAACGATATTTCCACCTTGCAAGTTACATTTTTTGCATGCTACTCTCGTTGTTCACCGTTGAATGGATGAAACACATGATAGAGGTCAAGCACCTGGCAAAACGTTTCCGCATGCCGCCCCACAAGGGCAAGGGCGTGCACGTGAGCGATCCGCGCGAACATGAGGGCTGGTTCCACGCCGTGCGCGACGTCAGTTTCAGCTGCGCCCCCGGCGAAGTGCTGGGCTTGCTGGGCCCGAATGGCGCCGGCAAGACGACCACCCTGCGCCTGCTGTCGACGGCCTTGCAGGCGGACGCGGGCAGCGCCCTCGTCAATGGCGTCGACGTGCTGCGCCAGCCGCTGGTGGCGCGCCAGAGCATCGGTTTTTTGTCCGGCTCGACGGGTTTGTACGGCCGGCTGACGGCGCGCGAGAACGTGGAATACTTTGGCCGCCTGCATGGCATGCCGGCCGACAAGCTGAAACGCCGCTGCGACGAACTGTTTTCCCTGCTGCACATGGAGGAATACGGCGGCAAGCGGGCCGATCAATTGTCGACGGGCATGAAACAGAAGTGCGCGATCGCCCGCACCGTCGTGCACGAGCCGCAAGTGGTCATCCTCGACGAGCCGACCACGGGCCTCGACGTGATGTCGGCCAAGATCCTGCTCGACTTCATCGCCAGCTACAAGGCGCTGCGCGTGCCGCTGATCTTTTCCACGCACCACCTGCACGAGGTGGAAAAGCTGTGCGACCGCGTCTGCATCATCAACCGCGGCACCACCGCCTTCCATGGCACGGTCGACGAACTGCGCCACCTGGGCGGCAGTACCGATCTGTACGACGCCTTTGTCAGCGTCATCAACCAGGGAGCCTGAGCCATGTGGACCATTTATCTGAAAGAGTTGCTGGAACTCACGCGCGACCGCAAGACGCTGATTTTCACCATCCTCATCCCCATCTTTGCCATGCCGCTGATCTTTGGCGGCTTCGCTTATGTTTCCAGCAATATGTTCAAGAACGCCAAGACGGCGGAACTGCGCTACGCGCTGTTCGGCAAGGACCATTCGCCGGGCCTGAGCGCGCGGTTTGCGCAGCAGCACAACCTGCGCGAAGTACCGCTGGCCAGCGAGGCGGACATCCGCCGCGCCATCGGCGACGATACCATCAAGTTTGCCGTCGTCATCCCGCCGCATTTTGAACAAGCGCTGAAGCAGCAGGCGCAAGCCAAGGTGACCCTGCACTACAACAGCGCCAGCTCGGTGGACGTGACGCACCAGCGCGTGCGCGAAATCGTCGACGCCTACAACGCCAGCCTGCGCGAAGGGGCCTTGTCCGCCCTGAACCTGAGCCCTGCCCAGCTGGCCTATGCGCTCAATCCCATCGTGCTCGACAAGCAATCGACGGCCAACGAGCGCGAACAGATGGGCGCCATCATCGGCGGCATGGTGCCGTATCTGCTGCTGATGGTGTGTCTGACGGCAGCCATGTATCCGGCCATCGACCTGGGCGCCGGCGAAAAGGAACGGGGCACGCTGGAAACCCTGCTGCTGGCGCCCGTGCCGCGCAGCGCCATCGTGCTGGCCAAGTTCCTCGTGCTGTTTACGGTGGGCATGACCTCCGCCGTGCTGATGGTGGGCAGCATGGGCGTCCTGCTGGCCATCTTCGGCAGCTCGCTGGAAGGCCACATGGCCATCCTCGTGCACAGCATCGGCTTGCCCGACCTGGCCATGGTGACCCTGATGCTGGTGCCGACGGCCGCCATCTTCGCCTCGCTGCTGCTGTCGATCTCGATCTACGCGAAGAGCTACAAGGAGGCGGCCGGCATGATCACGCCGCTGATGCTGTTTGTCATCCTGCCCACGGTGACGGCCATGCTGCCCGGCGTCGAGCTGAACTGGATGTGGGCCATGGTGCCGCTGACGAACGTGTCGCTGGCCATGAAGGAACTGGTGAAAGGCACCATGGATTACCGCATGTTCGGCGTGATCCTGGCCTCGACGACGGTGATCGCCGGCGCGCTGCTGATGCTGTGCCGCTGGTGGTTTAACCGGGAATCGGTTTTGTTCCGTAACTGACACTCTCGTGGCGCGGCCGACAAGACCAGGACCGGCCCGCCATCCGCCCTCGCCAACTGCACTCTGGGCACGCGAAAATGCCGTGTATCGCATGCAACTGCCCAGTGCGTCCTAAATTCAATACAATGCCAGCATAGAGTAGCCCTGTCGCATCGGGCAGCAACGCATGAGTTAGGAGTTGTATGGAATTGCAGATCCGCAAATTGTCGAAGACCTACGCGAATGGCGTGGTGGCGCTGGACAACGTTTCGCTGACGATACCGCCCGGGATGTTCGGCTTGCTGGGCCCGAATGGCGCCGGCAAGTCGACCCTGATGCGCACCCTGGCCACCTTGCAGGAATGCGATTCCGGCTCCATCTTCTTCGGCGACTACGACGTGCTCGACGACAAGGACGAGATCCGCCGCATGCTGGGCTACCTGCCGCAGGACTTCGGCCTGTACCCGAAAGTGACGGCCTACGAGCTGCTCGACCACTTCGCCATGTTAAAAGGCTTGTCGCAGCGGGCGCGCCGGCGTGAAGTCGTCGACGGGCTGTTGCAGCAAACCAATCTGTTCGACGTGCGCCACCAGCGCCTGGGCGGCTTTTCCGGCGGTATGCGCCAGCGCTTCGGCATCGCGCAAGCCCTGCTGGGCGACCCGAAACTGATCATCGTCGACGAGCCGACGGCCGGCCTCGACCCGCAGGAGAGAGTCCGCTTCCACAATCTGCTGTCCGACATCGGCGAAGACAAGACGGTGATCCTGTCGACCCACATCGTGTCCGACGTGGCCGACCTGTGCGCCAACATGGCCATCATCAACAAGGGGCATTTGCTGCTGTGCGGCAAGACCCAGGAACTGATCGATGAAGTCAGCTGCAAGATCTGGGCGCGCTTCGTCGACAAGAAAGAACTGGCCAGCTTCCAGCAGCGCCACGCCGTCATTTCCACGCGCTTGCTGTCGGGCCGCACCCTGATCCACGTCTACAGCGACGACGACCCGGGCGACGGCTTCGAGGAAGCCATCGGCGACCTGGAAGACCTGTATTTCGCCACCATCGCCGGGCGCCACCGCGTCGCCCCGCAATGCGACTGAGGGGGCGGCCATGTTTGCCATCGCCCGCTTTGAAGCGCGACAGCGGCTCAAGCTGCTGTCGACCTGGGTGTATTTCGCCATGTTCCTGGCGCTGGCCATGCTGTGGATGGCCGCCGCCGGCGGCGTCTTCAAGGAAGCGAGCATCAGTTTCGGCGGCAAGTTCCTGATCAACGCCCCCCGTTCGCTGGCGTTCACGTGCAGCCTGCTGGGCTGCTTCGGCGCCGTGGTGGTGGCCGCCATGATGGGCCGCTCGGTGCAGCAGGATTTCGAGTACGGCATGCAGCATTTCTTTTTCAGCGCGCCGATCAAAAAATACCAGTACGTCTTCGGCCGCTTCCTCGGCGCCTACCTGGTGCTGGCGGTGGTGTTTTCCAGCATCGTGATCGGTGCCTGGCTGGGCGCCTGGCTGCCCGGCATCGATCCCGAACGGCTGGGGCCGCAACGCGCGCTGGCCTACCTGATGCCCTACGTCTTTACCCTGCTACCCAACCTGTTCATCTTCGGCGCCATCTTCTTCGTCATCGCGGCCCTGACGCGGCGCATGCTGCCCGTGTACATCAGCTCGGTGGTCATGCTGATAGGCTACCTGGTGGCGCCGTCGCTGGCGCGCGACCTCGACTACAAGACCCTGGCGGCCCTGATCGACCCTTTCGGCACCACGGCGCTGATACGCCTGACGGAATACTGGCCGAACGCGGAACGCAACACGCGCCTGGTGACCCTGGAGGGCGTGTACCTGCTGAACCGCGCCATCTGGTCCGGCTTCGCCCTGGTGGCCTTGCTGCTTGGCTACTGGCGCTTCCAGTTCCACGCGACGACGGACGCGGGCGCCACCCGGCGCCGCAGCGAGGGCGAGGCGCCGCAGCGCCTGTCGAACGCTTCGCTGTCCACGCAGGAAACACCGGACTTCGCGCAACGCAACCTGGCCGTCCTGCTCGTCAAGATGAGCTGGCTGAACCTGCGCGAAACCATCAAGAACATCTATTTCGTCGTCATCGTGCTGGCCGGCGTGCTGACCATGTATGCGGGCGCGCTGGACATGGGTTCCATGTACGGCACGAATACCTATCCCGTGACGGAAAAGGTGCTGGACATGGTCAGCGCCTCGTTCGCCCTGTTCATGCTGATCATTACCACCTTCTACGCGGGCGAGCTGGTGTGGCGCGAACGGGAAGCGGGCACGTATCTGATGCTCGACGCCCTGCCCGTGCCGAACTGGCTGCCCCTGCTGTCGAAACTGTGTGCGCTGGTCGGCCTGCAAGCCTTGCTAAGCCTGGTCATCATGCTGTGCGGCATGTCGATTCAGGTCTTCAAGGGCTATTACCGCCTCGACCCCGGCCTGTACGTGGAATCGCTGTTCCTGTCGCACCTGCCCTACTATGCGCTGGTCGCCGTGCTGGCCATCTTCGTGCAGGTGCTGATCAATCAGAAATACCTGGCGTATTTCGCCATGATTCTGTACCACATCGCCAGCATCAGCTTTTCCTCGCTGGGCCTGGGCGACCCGCTGCTGCTGTACGGCAGCACGCCGGAGGTCGTGTATTCGGCCATGAACGGCGCCGGCCACTTTGTATTGCGCGAGCGCTGGTACTTGCTGTACTGGAGCGGCGCGGCCGTCATGCTGACGGTGCTGTCGCTGCTGTTCTGGCCCCGCGGCGCGCAGGACAGCTGGCGCATCCGCCTGCGCCTGGCGCGCCATGGCCTCACGCATGGCGTGCTGGCCAGCTTTGCCGTCGGCGCCCTGATCTTCGTCGGCGCCGGCGGCGTGCTGTTTTACGTGTTCCACGTGGCCAACGATTACCAGTCCGAATTTTCCCGCGATGCGGACCGCGCCAGCATCGAGCGCCAGTACCGCAAGTTTGCCGCCACGCCGCAGCCGAGAATCACCGACGTGAAACTCGACGTGGCCATCTACCCGGCGCAGCGCACCCTGGCCGTCACGGGCCGCTATCTGCTGCAAAACAAGACCAGCCTGCCGATCAGCCACATTTTTGTGCAACAAGACCCGACCGCCACCATGCGCCTGCGTTTCGATACGCGCGTGCATCCCGGCCTCGATGACGGCAAGCTGGGCTTTTACAGCTACCGCCTGGCCGCGCCGCTGGCGCCGGGCGCCACCCTGGGCCTCGATTTCGACATCCGCTACGCGCCGCGCGGCATCTTCGGCCTGGGCCAGGACACGCCCGTGGTGGCCAACGGCACTTTCTTCACGAATGCCGTGCTGCCGCACATCGGTTACCAGCCGCAGCTGGAATTGATGGACCCGCGCGACCGCAAGAAACACGGCTTGCCCGCGCGCGAACGGGCCTTGCCGCGCGACGATGCGAAGGGATTGGCCGACAATTACGTCAGCAACGACGCCGACCGCATCAACTTTGACGCCACCGTCAGCACCGTCGACGGCCAGACGGCCATCGCGCCGGGCATGCTGGACAACGACTGGATCGCCAAGGGCCGCCATTACTTCCATTACACGATGGACCAGCCTATCCTGAACTTCTACGCGTTCCAGTCGGCCCGCTACGCCGTCAAGCACGAGCGCTGGCAAGACGTGGCCATCGACGTGTATTACCATCCTGGCCATGAATACAACCTCGAGCGTTTCGTGCGCGGCAGCAAGGAAGCGCTCGAGTACTACACGAAGAACTTCGGCCCCTACCAGCACAAGATCCTGCGCATCGTCGAATTCCCCCGCTACGCCACGTTTGCGCAATCGTTCCCGAACACGATACCGTACTCGGAAGGCCTGGGTTTTATTGCCAAGGTGGACGACAAGAACCCGAAGGACATCGACTATCCGTTCTACATCACGGCGCATGAAGTGGCGCACCAGTGGTGGGCGCATCAACTGGTGGGCGGCAATACGCGGGGCGCCACCGTGCTCAGCGAAACCCTGGCCGAATATTCGGCCCTGATGGTGATGAAGAAGACCGTGGGACCGGCCAAGATGCGCCGTTTCCTGCGCTATGACTTGAATCAATACCTGATGGGGCGCAGCGAGGAACGCAAGAAGGAATTGCCGCTGGCCGAGAATGAAAACCAGGCCTACATCCACTATCACAAGGGCAGCCTGGCCATGTACTTGCTGCAAGACATCATCGGCGAAGACAAGGTCAACGGCGTGCTGCGCGAGCTGCTCAAGACCTACGGCCAGAAAGGCCCGCCGTATGCGAGCGTGACGGCGCTGGTCCAGGGCTTGCGCCAGGTCACGCCGCCCGAGCAGGCTTACCTGATCGACGACCTGTTCGAGAAAATCGTGCTGTTCGACAACCGCGCCCTGTCGGCCACGGCCAAGAAACGCAGCGATGGCAAGTACGCCGTCACCATCAAGGTGCAGGCAAGCAAATTGACGGCCGGCGAACAGGGCGAGGAACACGACGCACCGCTGCATGACTGGATCGAGATCGGCGTCGACGACGCGAATGGCCATCCGCTGCTGCGCGAACGCCTGCGCATGACGGCCCGTGAAGCGAGCTACACCGTCATCGTCGGCAGCCGCCCCGGCAAGGCGGGCATCGATCCTGACAACAAGCTGATCGACCGCAAGCCCGATGACAATATGGTCACCGTCGAGCTCGACGAGCCATGACGAAAAATGGCCGCCCGTTGGTGGGCGGCCATTTTTTTGCGTGTCACACGGGAATCAGGCTGCGGCGCAGCGCGTCACCAGGCTCAGGCTGATGCCCATTTCCGTCAGGTGCTGCATGTCGGCCAGGCTCAAGTCGAGCGGCGCGTCGACCGTGTCGTCGCCATTCAGCTCCAGTTGCAGCTCGGCCACGATGCGCGGCATGGTGAACGTCACGCCGCGCGAACGGCATTCGGCCAGGTAGCTGCGTATGCGCGAGGGCAACACTTGCGATTTGGGCGCTTGCGCGATCAGCACGTCGAAGCCGGAATCGAGATGCACGCGATTCGCGCCCTTCGCCTCGCCCTTGCGCCATTGCCGCTCCGGATCGGTAGGCAAGACTTCGAGGATGGATTTGAGCGTGGGGTCGTCCCCATGCACGCACAGCTTCGCCATATTCATATTGCAAGACTTTCTAGTCAGGACGCCGCCAGGAAGGCGGCGCGATCATCAGACCGACAAGTCTACGCATGGAAGGCAAATATGTCCATACGGCAATATTTGGCATCAAGCTCTAATAAGCTCTCATTTGTGCTGCATCAAACAGGCGGAACCAGCTTATTCCGCCTGCCACACACAATTACAGTGCCGCGGCGCGGGCCTGCAAGGCGGCCCGCACGCCGGCGCCATAGGCGGGATCGGCCTGGTCGAAGTGAGCGAGCTGACGCTGCAAGGTTTCCGGCCGCACCTGACTCAGGGGGCCGGCCAGGTTGTCGAACAGGTTTTGCCTGGCCTGGGCCGACATCAAGCGGAACAGATTGCCGGCCTGCGTGTAATCATCTTCCACGCCGCGTCCATCGTAGCGGGCCGCGCCGCCAGCCAGCGCCAGCGCCCCCTCGCCATGGCCAAGCCCTTGCGGCTGCGTGCCTGCCGCCGCCACGTTCGCGTAATTCTGCGCAGAACTGCCATTGTGGATGGCCATGCCGCCGTCGCGCTGCTGGTTATGGAAGGGGCAGCGGGCCGCATTCACGGGCAAATGCTGGTGGTTCGTGCCGACGCGGTACAGCTGGGCGTCGTGGTAGGCGAACAAGCGGCCTTGCAGCATCTTGTCCGGCGAGTACCCCATGCCGGGCACGGCGTTGGCCGGCGAAAAGGCTGCCTGCTCGACTTCCGCGTGGTAATTGTCCGGATTGCGGTTCAGCTCGAAAATACCGACGGGCAACAGCGGGAAGTCCGCGTGCGGCCACACCTTCGTCAGGTCGAACGGGTTCCAGCCCGTACGCTGCTCCCAGGCATCGAGCTGCTCCTGCGTCGCCACCTGCAGCTTGACTTCCCACTGGGGGAAATCGCCGCGCTCGATGGCGCCGAACAGGTCGCGCTGGGCGTAGTCGGGATCGGCACCGGCCAGGCGGCCCGCCTCCGCCGCAGGCAAATTCTTGATGCCCTGGCGCGTCTTGAAGTGCCATTTCACGTACACGCGCTGGCCGTCCGCATTGATCAGGCTATACGTGTGGCTGCCGAAGCCGTCCATGTGGCGGTAGCCGTCCGGCGTGCCGCGGTCCGAGAACAGCATGGTGACCTGGTGCAGGCTTTCCGGCGCATGGCTCCAGAAGTCGAACATCATCTCGGCCGATTTCAGGTTGCTTTGCGGATCGCGCTTTTGCGTGTGGACGAAATCGGGGAACTTGATCGGGTCCTTGATGAAGAACATCGGCGTGTTGTTGCCGACCAGGTCCCAGTTACCCTCTTCCGTATAAAAACGCACGGCGAAGCCGCGCGGGTCGCGTTCCGTATCCGCACTGCCGCGTTCGCCGCCGACGGTGGAGAAACGGGCGAAGGTGGCCGTCTGCTTGCCCACTTCACTGAACAGCTTGGCCTTGGTATAGCGCGAAATGTCGTGCGTGACGGTAAAGGTGCCGTAAGCGCCCGAGCCTTTGGCGTGCACGACGCGCTCGGGGATACGCTCGCGGTTGAAATGCTGGAGTTTTTCGATCAGGTGAAAGTCTTGCAGCAGCAGCGGGCCGCGGGGGCCGGCGCTGATGGAATTCTGGTTGTCGGCGACGGGGATGCCCGAGGCGGTACTGAATGGCGGCTGTTGGCTCATGACTGCTTTTCCTTCGTTGTTGACTGATGAAACCTAGTGTAACGAGGTCAACAACAAAGGAAAAGCTAATTGATTTTATCGAACCGATAGCTATTTACAATGCACAGCCGTGAGCGTCGCACACGCCGCCGAGTTCCGCCTGCAACTTCGCCGGCTGGCCCAGGAAGCCGCCGATATCGATCACGGACAGCTTGCCGCTGCCATCGTCGAGCACGAACGTGGGAAAGCCCTGCCCGCCCACCTGCGCCAGCAGGGCCCGGCTGGCGTCGATGTGCTGTTGCGTGGCAGCGCCCGCCTGCCGGGCATATTCCGCCCCGAATGCGGCCCCGTCCATGCCCAGCTCTTGCGCCAAGGACACCAGCACGGGCACGTCGGCGATGCGCAAGCCGTCCACGTAATGGGCGCGCTGCACGCGCTGCAGCATGTCCAGGCCCTTGCCGGCCAGCGATTCAGCCGCCAGGATGGCCGTGATCGGCGGTTCGGAATCCATCATGGCCGTCATGTCGTTCAGCAAGCCGTTGATATAGGCGTCGCCGAAAGGCTGGCCCGACAATTGCTCGATGCGCCGGTCATGCGGCAGCACATAGCCGCGCCAGGCGGGCGTGATCTGGCGACGATTGCTGCCCGTCATCATGCCGCCGCCGTGGAACGCCACCGTCAGGCCGGGCACGGCGCGCGCCGCCTCGACCAGCGGCGCCGCGCCGTAGCACCAGCCGCACAGGGGGTCGAAAATGTAGTGCAATGTGGGCATGCCGGCCTTGCCGCTTACCATTTCATTTCACCCTTTGCCACCTTGGCGCTCGTTTCTAAAGCGCCATCGAGGCCGAGTTGCGGGTAGTGCTGTTTCATGGCGGCGATCAGGGCGGCCGAGTTGGCGGCCTTGGCCGTTTCCGCTTCAAACGTCACCAGGTAGTCGCGCGTAAAGCCGATGCTGTCGGGCGTCAGGGGCGAACCGACCTTGAAGTGGCCAGGCACGACGGTAACGGGCTGCAGCGCCGCGATGCCGTCGAGGGTCTTGAGCCAGTCCTGGCGCGATTGCAGGCTTTGCGTATCGGCCGTCCACACGTGCAAGTTACCAAACAGCACCACGCCGCCGACGACGGCCTTGATCGATGGAATCCACACATAGGTGCGCGCTGGCGTCGGGCCGGCGATATCGAGCGACTGGCCTTCCAGGCTGATGCGCTTGCCTTTCAAGGCTTCGGGAATGACGATGCAGTGCGGCGCATTGTCTTTCAGGATAGGCCCCCAGTAGGCGACCTTGGCGTCAGCCTTGCGGCGGATTTCCGCGACGGTTTCCGGCGTGGCGACGATCTTTGCCTGTGGGAACGCTGCCTTGATCACGTCGAGGCCAAAGTAAAAATCAGGGTCGCTGTGGCTGATGTACACGGTCGTCAGTTTCTTGCCGCTGGCGCGGATCTTCTCCACCAGCTTTTGCGCTTCGGCGCGCGAAAACTGCGCATCGATCAGCACGGCGTCATGCTTGCCCGCCACCAGCACGGAAGCGACGGGGAAAATCGCCGCTTCGCCCGGGTTGAAGACTTCCAGGCTCAAGGGAGCGCTGGCGGCGGCCGAGGCGGCGCCGGCGGCAAACAGGGTGGAAACAAGAACGCTGCTGATGGATTTGGAGAACATGATCTGCCTTCACAAGATGATTGGGATGACGGCATCTTACGTTGCTTGATTCGGTAGAAAAACCCGTTAAAACGCAATAGTTTGTTGCTCATTTCGATGCAATCTACCGATGTCGGGCACGGTACGGCGTATTTTTTCGGCGTAGACGTACGCGAAAGCCACGCCGCTGCGGCGGTGTGGCGCCGTCACAAAACATGTCACAGCGTCATGAGGGTGTCACATTGGATTGCTATCTTGCTAGCTCTTTCAAACCTAGCCGGATGAACCACATGACACGCAGAAAAATTTCCGTCGCTGGCTGCAGCGTCGCCATCACCCTGATGCTGGCCGCCTGCGGCAGCGATGCAAAAAAAGAAGAGGTAGTGGCTGAAGCGCCGCCGAAAAACGTCATTTTCTTCCTCGGCGATGGCATGGGCCTGACCACCATGACGGCCGCGCGCATCTATTCGGTGGGCGAAGACGGTTCGCTGACCATGGACACCCTGCCGGAAACGGCCTTCGTCAAGACGTTCTCGAACGACGCGCAAGTGACCGACAGCGCGCCATCGATGGCCGCCTACATGACCGGCGTCAAGATGAACAATGAAGTCATCTCGATGTCGGCCAACACGGTCGCCATCGATCCGGGCACGGATGCGAACGGCAACAAGCTGGTCAACAAATGCGGCACCGGCAACGGCACGCCCGCCACCACCTTGCTGGAACTGGCCAAGGCCAAGGGCTTTGCCGCCGGCGTCGTCAGCACGGCGCGCGTGACGCACGCCACGCCGGCCGCGACCTACGCGCACATCTGCCACCGCGACCTGGAAAACGATATCGCCGCGGCCCTGGTGCCGGGCGGCACGGGCTACAACAGCGCGCTGGGCACCACCGGCCTGGAAGTGGTCCTCGGTGGCGGCGCGCAATTCTTTACGCCATTCAAGAGCGGCGGCAAGCGTTCCGACGACCGCGACCTGGTGGCCGAACTGAAAGCGAAGAGCTACACGGTCGCCAACAACGCCACCGACTTCAAGGCCGTCGATCCGGCCAAGACGGACCGTTTGTTCGGCGTGTTCACTTCCAGCCACATGAGCTACGACCTGGACCGCGATGCGGCCAAGGAGCCTAGCCTGGCGGAAATGACCACCAAGGCCATGGACGTGCTGGCCAAGAACAAGAAGGGTTACTTCCTGATGGTCGAAGGCGGCCGCATCGACCATGCGCTGCACGAAACGACCGCCAAGAAGGCGCTGCAAGACACGGTCGCGTTCGACAACGCCATCAAGGCCGCCATCGAAAAAGCCAAGCTCACCGATCCGACCCTGGCCAATACCCTGATCGTCGTCACGGCCGACCATGACCATACTCTGGTGCTGAACGGCTACGCCAAGCGCACGGGCAAGACGGCTGCCGGCAACCCTGGCGTGCTGGGCGTGGTGAAGAACTACGTCACCGGCGCGGTCGAGAAAGACCTGGACGGCGCACCGTATTCGATCATCGGCTTCGGCAATGGCGAAAACCGCACGCAATCGAGCCGCGCCGCCATGGCCAGCCTCGATGAAACCGTCACCAGCGCCAATACCTATCACCAGGAAGCGGTGATCCGCACCACGGCAGGCAATGAAACCCACGGCGGCACCGACGTCTTCCTGGGCGCCATCGGCAAGGGTTCGGAAACCTTCCTGGGCACCATCGACAACACCAAAGTATTCGGCCTGGTCAAGACCGCCGGCGGTCTGTAATCCCCAAGAGACAAGAATTGGACAAGCACATGAAACTCGCATTGAAACCCGCCCTGAAACTCTCCTTGCTGACCACGCTCGTGGCCGCCAGCGTCGCCAGCGCCTACGCCGCCGACGCGAAGAACGTCATCTTCTTCCTCGGCGACGGCATGGGCCCGTCCGTCGTGACGGCGTCGCGCATCTACAAATACGGCGAAGACGGCAGCCTGACCATGGATACGCTGGAACGCACGGCGCGCATCAAGACGTTCTCGAACGATGCGCAAACGACGGACAGCGCGCCATCGATGGCCGCCTACATGACCGGCGTCAAGATGAACAATGAAGTCATCTCGATGGCGCAGGACACGATCGCCAAGGAACCCGGCCGCGATGCCAACGGCAACCTGGGCGTGGACAATTGCCCGGCCGGCGGCAAGACCGTGCCGACCATCCTGGAACTGGCGAAAGCCAAGGGCAAGGCCGTGGGCGCCATCACCACCACGGAACTGACGCACGCCACGCCGGCGACGACGTTCTCGCACATCTGCAACCGCAATGCACAATACGCGATCGCCGCGCAAACGGCGCCAGGCGGCGCCGGCTACAACGCAGCCCTCGGCGATGGCGTCGACGTGCTGATGGGTGGCGGCCGCAACCACTTCACGCCTTGGTCGACGAGCAACAAGTACGGCCGCGCCGATGGCCGCAACCTGCTGACGGAGTTTGCCGCCAAGGGCTACACCGTGGCCGCGACGAAAGCGGAAATGGCGGCAGCGCCGAGCGGCAAGAAATTCATCGGCCTGTACAGCACCCGCAGCCACCTCGAATATGAACTGGACCGCACGGCCACGCCGCCGCTGGGCGAAGGCGCGACCCAGCCTAGCCTGTCGGAAATGACGCTGAAAGCCATCGACTTGCTGTCGAAAAACAGCAACGGCTACTTCCTGATGGTCGAAGGCGGCCGCATCGACCACGCCTTGCACGGCATCAATGCCAAGCGCGCGCTGACGGACACCATCGCCTTCGACGACGCCATCAAGGCGGCCATCGCCAAGATCAAGGAAACCGACCCGACCCTGGCCAATACCCTGATCGTCGTCACGGCCGACCATGACCACACGCTGGCCTTCAACGGCTACGGCAAGCGCGGCAACAATATCCTCGACATCAACCGCGGCTACAAGGATAACCAGCCAAGCAAGGATGCCGATGGCAATACCTACACCACTTTGGTATTCGGCAATGGCCCGAACCGCCCTGACCTGCGCAGCAACGTCGACAGCGCCACGGCCCTGAAAGACAACTACCTGCAAGAAACAGGCGTGCGCCTGGCCAGCGAAACCCATGGCGGCGGCGACGTCAAGCTGCTGGCCACGGGCGCCGGCGCGAAGACCTTCAAGGGCACCCTGGACAACACCAAGGTGTTTGATTTGCTGAAGGCGGCCTTCGGATTCTGATCCACATCAACACGGTAACCCCACCGGGGCGGATGGCGTATGCCCTCCGCCCCTCTGCACGTAAAGGCACCACCATGAAATCGTCCCTGATCGCCGTCCTCCTCGCCGCCGGCTTTGCCGCCAGCGCCCAAGCCGCTCCCACCGCTGCTGCTCCTGCCGACCTGGACCTGGGCATCACCTATTACAGCCGCGTCCTGACGCCGGAAGGCGTGACGCGCGAAAGCCGCTACGAAGAGAAGATGCTGCGCCGCCCCGGCCACGTGTGGGTCGAGCGCGTGCTGGCGCCGTCGACGGACGCGCATGCGGGCCACAAGCATGGCGACAACACCAAGGTGGCCCTGAAAACGTCGACTGCGGCCACGCAGCATGAACACAAGCACTTCAATCCCGTGCTGATCCCGCGCCACGTGATGCTGGAAAAGAACACCGTGCGCGTGGAATACATCGATGCGCACGACAAGATCGTCGTCTCGATTCCCAAGGCCGAGTACGAAAACGTCAATTTCGACGGCTCCTGGGAAAACAGTTTTTATCTGCTGGACCCGAAACTGGTGGCCGCCATGCCCCTGTCGAAACAGGCATCGAACGTGACGGGCGCGCGCTGGCGCGAAGTGGAAAAGAACGGCGTGTTCCAGCGCATCCTGTGGGATGAACAAAAGCAGATTCCCCTGATCATCGAAAGCGGCGACCGCGCCAACACGTTCTACCGCCGGGTCGACGTCAAGCTGCAGCCGACCGTCAGCAAGGCGCAGCCGTGGGCAAATCTGCAGAATTACGCGCAGCGCGAGTACTCCGACTACCTGGACTAAGCCAGCCTCGGGACATAAAAAAAGCCAGGGAAATCCCTGGCTTTTGTCTGGCTGGCGTCCGATTACTCGGCCGTTGCCGCCTTCTTCGCCGGCGCCTTCTTGGCGGCCGGCTTTTTCACGGCCGTGGCCTTCTTGGCCGGTGCCTTTTTGACGGCTGCCGCTTTCTTGACGGCCGTTTTCTTCGCTGGCGCCGCGCCTTCTTCGCCTTCGACCTCGGCAGCGGCAGCCTTTGTCTTCGCACCCGGCTTGGCCTTGCGCTCTTCAAACTCGAAGCTCACCTTGCCATCCTTGCCCCGTACGAGGAAAGCCTTGAACGGACGGCGCGTGCGCTGCGATACGAAGCCCGGCAGCAAGTCCGTCTTGCCATCGTTGAGCAGTTTTGCCATTTGTTCCGGCAAGATTTCCTGCTGCAAGATGATGCGGCCGCTGCGGAAATCGCACGTCTTCGGCTTGGCCACGCTGTGTTCGCACACATAGGCCAGGCCCATTTCGTACACGCCGGCATTGCACTTGGGGCACGGTCCCACGGGCGTCTGGCCCGTGAAATCGACGCCTTCGCCATCTTCGCTCTCGTCGTTCTGGCCGAAATCGAATTCCAGCTTGAAATTCTTGATCTCTTCATCACGCACGATGCGCAGGATGGCGGCGAACGGACGGCCCATCTTCGAGCGGAAGCCTTGCAGCGGGCCGATGGTACGGTCCTTCAGCAATTGCTCCACTTCGGCGATTTCGAACTGGCGCGAACCCGGTGTCTTGCTCATCGAGAATTCGCACTTGGTGCAGGCGAAACGACGGTAGTTTTCCTTCACCACGCCGCCGCAATTCGGGCATGGCGTTTCCAGGGTCGCGTAGTCGCCGGGAATCGTGTCGTTGTCGTATTCCTTGGCGCGCTTGACGATGATTTGCGTCATCTGCGCGATTTCGCGCATGAATTCTTCGCGCGAAATCTTGCCTTTTTCCATCTGCGACAGCTTGTATTCCCACTCGCCCGTCAGCTCCGGCGCCGTCAATTCATTGACGCCCAGGCCTTTGAGCAAAGTCATCAGCTGCGATGCCTTGGCCGTCGGGATCAGTTCGCGGCCTTCGCGGATCAGGTAGCGTTCCGTCAGCAAGCCCTCGATGGTGGCCGCGCGCGTCGCCGGGGTGCCAAGACCCTTGCCGGCCATCGCGTCGCGCAGCTCGTCGTCGTCGATCAGCTTGCCGGCGCCTTCCATGGCCGACAGCAAGGTCGCTTCCGTGAAGCGCGCGGGCGGTTTCGTCACCAGGCCGTTGGCGCTGACGCTTTCCGTCTGCACTTTCTCGCCCTTGGCGACGGGCACCAGGTTGCCGTTGCCATTGCTTTCCTTGTCGGCGTCCGTCGACGCTTCCTTGCCGTAGATGGCCAGCCAGCCCGGATTGGTCATGACCTTGCCTTCAGTCTTGAACTGATGGCCGGACACTTCCGTATAGCGCGTGGTGACCTGGAATTCCGCAGGCGGGAAGAACACGGCCATAAAGCGGCGCGTGACCAGGTCGTACAACTTCTGTTCCGGCTCGGACAAATTCTTTGGCGCAATCGTCGTCGGGATGATCGCGAAGTGATCCGAGATCTTCGTGTTGTCGAAAATGCGCTTGTTCGGCTTGACCCAGCCCTTGTCGATGATCTGCTTGGCGAACTGGTGGTAGTTGCTGTTTTCCTTGACTGTTTCCAGCGCCTGCAGCACGGTCGGCATGTAGTCTTCCGGCAGGTGGCGCGAATCGGTACGCGGATACGTCAAGACCTTGTGCTTTTCATACAGCGCCTGTGCCAGGCCCAGCGTGTTCTTGGCGGAGAAGCCGAAACGCGAGTTCGCTTCGCGCTGCAGACTGGTCAGGTCGAACAGGCCCGGCGCCATCGAGGTGGTCGGTTTCGATTCTTCCGTGACGATGCCTTGGCGGCCGCGGCAGGCGGTGGCGATCGAGTCGGCAGCCGTCTTGCTCCACAGGCGCTCGGCGCGCTTTTCGGGGTCGTTCTCGTCCTTCTTGAACTTCGTGTCGAGCCAGCGGCCTTCATAGATGCCGGCCGCGCAGACGAATTCGGCGCGCACTTCCCAGAAGTCGCGCGGCACGAATTTCTTGATTTTGTCTTCGCGTTCGACCACGATGGACAGGGTCGGCGTCTGCACGCGGCCCACGGTGGTCAGGTAGAAGCCGCCTTCTTTCGAATTAAACGCCGTCATGGCGCGCGTGCCATTGATGCCGATCAACCAATCGGCTTCCGAACGGCAGCGGGCCGCGTCGGCCAGCGGCAGCATTTCTTCGTCGCTGCGCAGGTGCGCAAAACCGTCGCGGATGGCGCCCGGCGTCATCGACTGCAGCCACAGGCGCTTGACCGGTTGCTTGGCCTTGGCGTTTTGCGCGATCAGGCGGAAAATCAGCTCGCCTTCGCGCCCCGCATCGCATGCGTTGATGAGGGTGGAAACGTCTTTACGTTTGATCAGCTTGTTTAATACTTTGAGGCGCGCTTCCGTCTTCGGGATGGGATTGAGCGCGAAATACGGTGGAATCATCGGCAAGTGCGCGAAACTCCATTTGCCGCGCTTCACGTCGAATTCTTCCGGTACGGCGATCTCCAGCAAGTGGCCGACCGCCGACGACAGGACGTATTCATCCGATTCAAAGTACTCATCGTGCTTGGTGAAGCCGCCAAGCGTCTTCGCGATATCGTTCGCGACAGAAGGCTTCTCGGCGATGATGAGGGTTTTTGTCATATTTTTTGGTCTCGAAAAATGCTCTAGGATAGTTTCAGCATGCGCATCATACAGTGCATTGCCAGGCGCCGACGCTTTTGTCTGCGCAAGGCCTTGTGACTTGTGGTCTTGTCAAGCGGCCAATGATAAGCGCCTATTGAAGAATTCGGCAAGTTATCTGCAAGCAAGAATGCGCAGGCGCAAACACAATGGACTGGCGTGCGCGCCGGTGCAGTGCATCTTAAAGGGGATGGCGCGGCAGCGGCGCCGGGGTGTCAGGCCAACGGCTGGAGGAGCAGCCAGCAAGCGCTCTATTATATTAGTGTAGCAGGCGGGGAGGCAGGTCTTCGTCGTCGACGAATAAATCGTCGAACATCAAGGCGTCCGGTTCCTTGCCCTGGCTCCACAACAGCATCAGCACGATGACTTTCAGCTTGCCCAGCGACACGGGCGCCTCGTCGAGCGCCAGCGCCCGTTCGATGACGATTTCGCGCTGCAGCGGCGACAGCACCTTGGCGCTTTCCAGGAACTGGATGAAGCCGATGGCGGCCGTGCCCAGCACGTCGCTTTCCTGCTGCACGTAGAAGCGCGTGCCCGTGGAACTGGCCGTCAGGGTTTGTTCGGCGCCGGCCATCGCGTTCAAGTCCGTCAGCCACACGAGCGCTTCGGAAATCTCCACGTCGTCGAAACCGACGGCCGACAGTTTGCGCGCCAGGACTGCCGGCTCGGGGCAGGCATCGGGGCGATAGTAAGTCTCGTAGAGGTACACCAGGATATCGAACATGGCTCTACTCTAGCAGCTAAGCTCGCTAAGACACAAGGGTGCGCGCAGACAAAGCGCGCCCGTGCGGCAAGGCCGCCACACAAGTGACAAGCTGTCATTTGCTGCGTTGAAACAGTCCTCCCGGCAAGCGTTCGACCCGGCCCGCCAGCTCCAGCGCCAGCAATTGCCCCATCAGTGCGCCCATGGCCAGGCCGCTGCGCGCGGCCAGGGTATCGGCGTCGTGGGGATCGTGGCCCAGCGCGGCCAGCAGCGGCGGCTCGTCTTCCACCGCGGCCGGCACGCTGGGGACGCCGCCCAGCCACTGCAGCTCTTGCAGCACGTCATCGGCCGACTCGACCAGCTTGGCACCCTGCTTGATGAGTGCATGGCAACCCTTGGCCAAAGTCGCATGGATGGAGCCGGGCAAGGCATACACGTCGCGCCCCTGCTCGCCGGCCAGGCGCGCCGTGATCAGGGAACCCGACTGGGCCGCCGCCTCGATCACCAGCACGCCGCGCGCCAGGCCGCTGATCAGGCGGTTGCGGCGCGGAAAATTCCCCGGCATGGCAGGCAGCCCCAGCGCGTATTCGCTGACGATGCAGCCCTGTTCGGCAATTCTTTGCGCCAGATCAAGGTTGCGGCGTGGATACACCAAATCGGCGCCCGTGCCGATCACGGCCACCGTGCCGCCCGCGCCGCGCAAGCCGCCCTCGTGCGCGTGCGTGTCGATGCCGAGCGCCAGCCCTGAAATGATGGTTAAGCCTGCCGCGCTCAGCGCTTGCGCGAAGGCGGCCGCGTTCTGCATGCCTTGCGCGCTGGCATTGCGGCTGCCGATGATGGCCACGCCCGGACGCGACAGCAGTTCCGCCCGTCCCCGCACATATAACAACAGCGGCGGATCGGCGATTTCCAGCAGCAGGGGCGGATACGCGGCATCGGCCAGGGTCAGCACGGTATTGCCGGGCCGCTGCAGCCATTGCAGGGTCAGCGCCAGCTGGCTGTTGGCCACCGGCTTGGGCGGCTGCACGATGGCGCGCGCCACGCTGGCCGGCACCACCTCGCGCAGGATGTCGAACGGCGTGGCAAAGATTTGCGGCGGCAAGCCGAAGCGGGCCAGCAAGGCGCGCGCCGCCACCGGCCCGACGCCGGGCAGATGCTGGAGGCGCAGCCAGCCCGCCAGTTCCGTGGCCGTGTCCGCCGTCGTTGCAAGTGCATGCATGACAACCTCGTTGTGTACTGTGGCATCCCATGCTAGCGCCATGGCGCGCACGCGATACCGACGCGCGCAAGGATGCGTGCAATGACGCCGCAAAACGGCCCGCCGTCCACAGGGCCATGGGCGTCTGTGATAAAATTTCCCTTTGCAGCAAACGAATAGCGCACTGGCAAACGCATCTGCCGCGCCGTTGCGCCACACGCGCCCAACCGTAGCGTACTCAAAAATAAAATAGCCCTGCCATCGTTCGCATGGCCCAGGCATGAATAATCCGGCGCACCGGCGCCCACCTTAACCAGTCGAATCCGTATGTCCATATTAAATATTCTGCGTTACCCCGATCCTCGCCTGCACACGATCGCCAAGCCCGTCACCGAATTTGACGCGCGCCTGCAAACCCTGATCGACGACATGGCCGAAACCATGTACGACGCCCCAGGCGTCGGCCTGGCCGCGTCGCAAGTGGACGAGCATATCCAGATGATGGTGATCGACACCACCGAAGAAAAAAACCAGCTGCAAGTATTCATCAACCCGGAAATCACCTGGGCCAGCGAAGAAAAGCAGGTCTACGACGAAGGCTGTCTGTCCGTGCCCGGCGTGTATGACGGCGTCGAGCGTCCGGCCCGCATCAAGGTGCGCGCCCTGGACCGCCACGGCAAGCAGTACGAGCTGGAAGCCGATGGCTTGCTGGCCGTCTGCATCCAGCATGAGATGGATCATTTGCTGGGCAAGGTATTCGTCGAATACCTGTCGCCGCTCAAGCGCAACCGCATCAAGACCAAGATGATCAAGGAAATCCGCGGTCTCGAGCGCGAAGCGAGCTTGCGCGCACAGAACCGTCGTTTCTAAGCCGCTGCTGATAGACTAAGCAACAATAGTCGTAACACCACGCCAGCCTGGCGCCTCCGGCCCGGGCCTGCGCACCTCACGTCAAGGAACGCTATGAAAGTGATCTTCGCAGGCACGCCTGAATTCGCCGCCACGGCCCTGAAAGACTTGCACGAAGCGGGATTCGAGATTCCGCTGGTGCTGACCCAGCCCGACCGTCCTGCCGGACGCGGCATGCAGCTGCACGCCTCGGCCGTCAAGCAGTACGCGCAGCAGCACGGCATCGAGGTGCTGCAGCCGCTGTCCTTGCGCATGGACAGCAAGGACCCGCAGCGCGCCGCCGAGGCGAAGGCGGCCCACGAGCGCCTGCTGGCCACCGATTACGATGTGATGGTGGTGGCGGCCTACGGCTTGATCTTGCCGCGCAGCACGCTCGACATCAAACCCTGCATCAATATCCACGGTTCATTGCTGCCGCGCTGGCGCGGCGCCGCGCCGATCCACCGCGCCATCGAGGCCGGCGACGATGAAACGGGCGTCACCATCATGCAGATGGAAGAAGGCCTCGATACGGGCCCCATGCTGGCCATCGAGCGCACGCCCATCGAGGCGGGCGACTCCACCGCCACCCTGCACGACAAATTGGCCAAACTGGGCGGCAAGATGATCGTCGAGACCCTGCGCAAGATGCAGCAGCAGCCGCTGGAAGCGGTGCCGCAGCCGGAAGCGGGCGTCACCTATGCGGCAAAGATCGCCAAGGAAGAAGCGGCGCTCGATTTCAGCTTGCCGGCGCTGGAACTGGGCCTGAAAATCCGCGCCTTCAATCCGTTTCCCGGCGCCTGCGGCCAGGTCGATGGCGTCACCATCAAGATCTGGGCCGCCGAGGTACTCGACGCGGACAGCAAGGAAGCGCCTGGCCAGGTGCTGGCGGCCGACGCCCAGCACGGCATCGTCGTGGCCTGCGGCAATGGCTCGCTGCGCCTGACGGAACTGCAAAAACCGGGCGGCAAGCGCCTGCCCGCAGCCGAGTTCATCAAGGGATTCCCCCTCGAAGGCAAGCGTTTCGTTTAATTAAGCCATCGATACCGGCGGCAAGCGCCCATGGACCAGCTGACCGCCCTGCGCGCCTTGCGCCGCGTCGTGGAACTGGGCAGTTTCACGGCCGCCGGCGCCGCGCTCGGCATTTCCCACTCCATCGTGTCGCGCCAGATCCGCCAGCTGGAAAGCCAGCTGGGCGCCCAATTGCTCAACCGCACCACGCGCCGCTTCGCCCTGACGGCTGCCGGCCAGGAATACTATCTGGCCAGCCGCGACATCCTCGACGCCCTCGATGCGGCCGACCGCGCCGTCGCCATGCACCAGGCGCAGCCGTCCGGCAGCCTGCGCATCAATGCGCCGATGGCCTTCGGCACCCTGGAACTGGCCGCCTGGCTGCCCGACTTTACGCGCCACTACCCGCACATCCACATCGATCTCGTCTGCAATGACCGCATCGTCGACCTGATCGACGATGGCTTCGACGTGGCGCTGCGCCTGGCGCGCGGCTTGCCCGACTCCACCCTGGTGGCGCGCCAGTTGGGCAGCAGCCGCACCTTGGCCGTCGCCTCGCCCGCCTACCTGGCCCGCCATGGCCATCCGGCCACGCCGCAAGACCTGGCACAGCACGATTGCCTGATGTACAGCTCCGGCGAGAAGCCGGCCGAGTGGTCGTTCACCGATGCGGGCGGTGCCGTGCACAAGGTGGCCGTGCGCGGCAGCCTGCAAGCCAATACCAGCGTAGCCCTGCGCGAGGCTGCCGTGGGCGGCATGGGCATTGCCGGCGCGGCCGACTTCATCGTGCGCGAGGCGCTGCGCAGCGGCCAGCTGGTGGAAGTCTTGCCCGGCTACACCTTGCGCCCACGCACCTTGTACGCGCTGTATCCGCACAGCCGCCAGCTGTCGCCGAAGGTCAGGGTCTTCGTCGATTTTGCCGTGCAACACTATCAAAATCACCGCTGGGATTGATCAGGCCGGCTGCAGCGCCTTGCGCACGGCGCGGAACTGCTGCGTCAAGCCGCCGTAGCCCCAGGCCGCCTGGCGCGCGTCGTGCACGTGGATGTAGCTGACGTCATGCAAGGCGCCGAGATGCTCATGCATGGCGGCGAACACGGCGGCGATATACGCGGCCTTTTCCGCCGCCGTATTCGTTTCATCGCTGATCAGGATATCGAGGAAAAAGCTGGCCTTGCCCTGCACCTGCAGGGATGGCCCGCCGACAAACCAGTGCGCCGCGTCAAGATGGCTGATCGCCACCGACGTCAGTTCGGGCGCCTTGTGCAGCAACTGTGCCGTCAAGGTGCTCAAGGTGGCGGCGATGGCGGCCGACTGGCGCGCATCGGGCGTGGTGGACAAACGCAGGTTCAGAATGGGCATGGGATGCTCCGCAAGTGGATGAAGCCCCATTCTAGGCAGGCGGGAGGTGAAACGGCAGCCCTCGCCAGGTACAGGATCTGTGCATATTCCACACAAAAAAAAAGGGCTTGCCGCGGCAAGCCCTCGTTGCATCGAGCCCGCTGGCTTAGCGGCGCTGCACCCTCATCAGGCGTGCGCCCACGGACGACGACAGGCTGACCTCGAAACGGCCGCCGGCCGGCAAGGCGCTGACGTCGACGCTGGCTTTGCCACCCGTCAAGTCACTGGCGACCACCGTCTTGCGGCCATCGGCGGCCACGTGCAGCACGGCGGCGTAGGGTTCCGCATCGGCATTCCAGACCAGCGCCAGCTTGCCGCCGCTTTGTGTCGCATCGAACGTGGCATCGTTGGCGGCGGCCCTGCTGCGGCGCGCAGAGCGCTCCAGCTTGGCTAAAGCCTTGCCATTTTGCAGCACTTGCACGTCGCTGATGTCGCCCGGGTTGGCGAAGCTGACACGGAAATGACTCATGGCGTTGCCGCCATGATCAGCCACGGAAACGCCATCAAAAGGCAAGTCGATAGTCTGTCCCGACGCCGTCAGCACGCGCAGGGTATATGCATGGCCGCTGCCGCCGGCAGCGGGACCGATGCGCGCAGACGAGGCAACGGCGGGACGCAGCCCCACACCGGCCGGCGTGATGCGGCCGGAAATGGTCAGATAGCCGTTCTCGGCCACGGACATGCTGGCGGCCAGCACATTGCTGCCCGTCACCTGCGTGCTGCGCCTTTCCAGGAATTGCTGTACCCGCACATAGCTGTAGTCGGAGAACCAGGCACCGCTGCAATAGCTCATCACGTCCTTCATCGGCGTAGCGCCATACACTGCCTTGCTCAACTGGCCAATGCTCCCCGCATAGTCGCTGTTGTACAGCGGTTGCGGGCCCAGTTCGCCATTCGGATAAGGGTAGTCGGTGGCCGCACTGGCTGGACCGCCG
This sequence comes from Janthinobacterium sp. FW305-128, assembly GCF_020858135.1. Lineage (NCBI taxonomy): Bacteria > Pseudomonadati > Pseudomonadota > Betaproteobacteria > Burkholderiales > Oxalobacteraceae > Janthinobacterium > Janthinobacterium sp. FW305-128. The sequence goes on from NZ_JACYMK010000012.1 coordinate 215,295, forward strand.
CAGGCGACGTGCTGCAGCGAGTGGTTATGGCCCAGCTCATGCACAAGCGTGGTCAGCCATTCAGGCCAGCTATTGCCAAAGGGATCGACGGAGGCAATGCTGTTGAACCTGGCATCGAGGCCGATGGCCGCCGTGAAGGCATTGCTGCTGCCAGGCGGGTTGATGTAGGCCAGGCCGGCGGTGCGCGTGGAAGACATTCTCGGCACGAAACCATAATAATAGGCGCTGCTATCTTCCAGTGCACGCTTGTTGTCCAGCTTGTCCAAGGCATCGCTCCACCAGCTGTCGGCCGTGCTGCTGCCTGGCATGCTCAGCGCCGTGCGCGTGGTGATGCTGATATTTTCCGCCGCATACGGATACACGCGCGTCAGTGCAGCACGGATCACCTCGGCGTCAGGCAATTGCGCCACACCATCATCGGTGCTCAGCGGTACCAGCACCAGGTGAATTTTCGCTGCGCTGCCCACCACGGGCGCCGCTTCCTGGCTCACTTGCACGCCGTCATTGCCCACTGCCGTCACGCGCACGCGCACGCCGGGCAAGATCCAGCCAGCTGGCAGGACGGCGCTGAAATTGCCGTTGAAACTGTAATCGCTTTTCACCGTCGGCAAGACCGATGGGCCGCTCATGGTGATGCTGCCCAGGTTGCCGCCATTGGCGGCCGTCGCATTCAAGATCACGGCCGGGCTGGTCTGGCCTGTTTGCGTGGCCAGCACGGAGACGCGCACGGCGGCCGGCTTGCCGCGCGTCAGGCGCAAGGCGGCATCGCTGGAATTCAAGTTCAGTACCTGCGCGAAATCAATGCTGCCCAAGGTAAAGGCCGACACCGTGCCCGCATTCACGGCGATGCGCGAAGCGGCCGACAGCATCACGTTGCCCGTTGCCGACGCTGGCGCAGACAGCAGCAGCTGGCTGCTACTGGCGCTGACGATGACGGCTGGCGTACTGCCCACCGTTGCCGAGCTGACCTGGTCCAGATTGCTGCCCTGCAGCGTCACCGACAAGGTCGCGCCGTTGACGGCCGACGTGATCGACGTCACTGCCACGCTCGCCAAGACCGTGTACGTGTCGCTGCTGATCACATCGTTGTACGGACCGCGCACCGTCAGCGCGCCTGTCGCTGCGCCCGCAGGCACCACTACCGTCACGCTGCCGGCTGTCTGGCTTTGCGGCGTTGCCGCCGCGCCACTGCCGAACTGCACCGCCGTCACGGCGCCCATGCCGCCGCCCGCGATCGTCACGCTGGAACCGACGCCGCCCGTCGCTGGCGCGATGCTGCTCACGCTCAGCGGCAAGTATACATTGACGTTATAACTGGTGGTCGCCGTGCCGCTGGCGCTGACGAGGCTCAAGGCGCCCGTCATAGGGGTGCCCGGCATGGCCAGGGTCACGCTGGTGTCGCTGCTGGCACTGGCGGCAACGTTCACGCCGCCTACCTGGAAAGCCGTCACGCGGCTCAGATTCGTGCCCGTCACCACCAGCCTGCCGCCCACGGCGACATTCGCCGCCGAGACGGCCGTTACGGCAGGAACCACGGCAGGATTGCCCGACGTGGTCGCCACCGCCGTGTCACCACCGCCGCCACCGCCGCAAGCGGACAGGCCCAGCACAAGAAACAATGCAACAAGCAGATGGTTTTTCATGGATGGCAACCATGTTGGTGCAGCGCGATGCCGGGGAGGACACGAGAGAAATGTGACATATTGGTGACTTTTGGTGAGAATGTGATTTCGAAGAACCCATATTATCGGTTAATTCGATTCCCAAAGACAACTATTAATGCTTTTGATTCAATTGGTTTTGATAATAATAAAGTATTCGTCTGGAAATATTTATCTAAGAATTATTCGCCCCCACCTACATGGCCTTGAATCAAAATTATTTTCCTTTGCAGCTATTGCCATACAATCCATTAAAACAGGCTGCTATGGCGCCAAGAATGTGGGAATTTTTCCACAGCCTGGAGGACATATCTTCCTGGCAATTTTGGCGGAAGAATTAATACTTTGAGTAAGATTTTCAGGAATGTCATTTCAGAATCAGGCGCGGCGCAAGCCGATCTGTTGCAAGCAAGCCTGCCGCGAGGCGAACGGCCGCTTTTGCTTAAAACCAAAGCAGCCTGATGCCGTATAATTTTAGACCCGGTGATTCAGGCGATTGCCACCTTCTGCCTGCCCTACCCGGCGGGCACACTCCGTCAGCTGATCCTGCTGGCCCGCAACCGCCTCGTACTGTCTTGTCGCCGCGCCGCCGCCCGTTTGCCTATTGAAAGCATGAAATGAACGATACCGTGATCCCCGCCATGTCCCCGACCGAAGCCACCTTGCGCGCCATCCTGGCGCAGCGGATCATGATCCTCGACGGCGCCATGGGCACGATCATCCAGCAGTACAAGCTCGACGAAGAAGCATACCGTGGCGGTCCCGCAGGCCGCTTCATCGATTTCGCCGCGCCGGCCGACAGCGGCGCGCGCGAACTGTTCGTCAAAGGCAACAATGAGCTGCTGACTCTGACGCAGCCGCACATCATCCAGGAAATCCACGAGCGCTACCTGGCGGCGGGCGCCGACCTGATCGAAACGAATACCTTCGGCGCCACGACGATCGCGCAAGACGATTACCACATGGCCCACCTGGCCTATGAAATGAACGTCCAGGCGGCGAAACTGGCGCGTGCCGCCTGCGATAAATATTCCACCCCGGACAAGCCGCGCTTCGTCGCGGGCGCCCTGGGACCGACGCCAAAGACGGCATCGATCTCGCCCGACGTCAATGACCCGGCCGCGCGCAACGTCAGTTTCGACCAGCTGGTGGCCGCCTACCTGCAGCAGACGCAGGGCCTGGTCGAGGGCGGCGCAGACGTGCTGCTGGTGGAAACCATTTTCGATACCTTGAACTGCAAGGCGGCCCTGTTCGCCATCGACCTGTTCTACGAACAGAATCCGACCGTCGTGCGCCTGCCCTTGATGATTTCGGGCACCGTCACGGACGCCTCGGGCCGCATTTTGTCGGGCCAGACCGTGCCCGCCTTCTGGAATTCCGTGCGCCACGCGAAACCGCTGACCATCGGCCTGAACTGCGCGCTGGGCGCCGCCCTGATGCGCCCGTATGCGGAAGAACTGGCCAAGATCGCCGACACGTTTGTTTGCATCTACCCGAACGCGGGCTTGCCCAATCCCATGAGCGACACAGGCTTCGACGAGTTGCCAGCCGACACATCCGCCCTGCTGCGCGAATTTGCCGACGCGGGCTTTTTGAACATGGCGGGCGGCTGCTGCGGCACCACGCCCGAGCACATCGCCGCCATCGACGAGTTGCTGTCGAAAAATACACCGCGCACCGTGCCGGCCCCGTCGCACGACTTGCGCCTGGCGGGCCTGGAACCGTTCGTCGTCAATGACGAGTCGCTGTTCGTCAACGTGGGCGAGCGCACCAACGTCACGGGTTCCAAGGCGTTCGCGCGCATGATTCTCAACGAGCAATACGACGAAGCCTTGTCCGTGGCGCGCCAGCAGGTGGAAAACGGCGCGCAAGTGATCGACATCAATATGGATGAGGCGATGCTCGATTCGCTGGCCGCCATGACGCGTTTCCTGAACCTGATCGCCTCGGAACCCGATATTTCGCGCGTGCCCATCATGGTCGACTCGTCGAAATGGTCGGTCATCGAAGCGGGCCTCAAATGCGTGCAGGGCAAGGCCATCGTCAACTCGATTTCCATGAAAGAAGGCGAGGAAGAATTCCTGCGCCAGGCAAAGCTGTGCCGCCGCTACGGCGCGGCCGTCATCGTCATGGCTTTCGATGAAAAAGGGCAAGCCGACACCTTCGAGCGCAAGATCGAGATTTGTTCGCGCGCCTATCATTTGCTGATCGATGCGCTGGACTTCCCGCCGGAAGACATCATTTTCGACCCGAACATCTTTGCCGTCGCCACCGGCATCGAAGAGCACAACAACTACGCCGTCGACTTCATCAACGCCACGCGCTGGATCAAGGAAAATTTGCCGTACGCGAAGATCTCGGGCGGCGTGTCGAACGTGTCCTTCAGTTTCCGCGGCAACGATCCAGCCCGCGAAGCCATCCATACCGTCTTCCTGTACCACGCCATCAAGGCCGGCATGACCATGGGCATCGTCAACGCCGGCATGGTGGGCGTGTACGACAACCTGGACCCGGAATTGCGCGAGCGCGTGGAAGACGTGGTGCTGAACCGCCGCGAAGACTCGACCGAGCGCATGATCGAATTTGCCGGCACCCTGAAGGCGGGCGGCAAGGCCGAAGCGCAAACCCTGGCCTGGCGCGAAGGCACGGTACAGGAACGCCTGTCGCACGCGCTCGTGCATGGCATCACGCAATTCATCGTGGAAGACACGGAAGAAGCGCGCCAGGAACTGCTGCACAATGGCGGGCGCCCGATCCACGTGATCGAGGGACCGCTGATGGCCGGCATGGACGTGGTCGGCGACCTGTTTGGCCAAGGCAAGATGTTCCTGCCGCAAGTGGTGAAATCGGCGCGCGTGATGAAGCAGGCCGTGGCCCATCTGATTCCATTCATCGAGGAAGAAAAGCTGCTCGAAGAGCAGCGCACGGGCATCGTCGCCAAGCCGAAGGGCAAGATCATCATGGCGACCGTGAAAGGCGACGTGCATGACATCGGCAAGAATATCGTCACGGTAGTCTTGCAATGCAATAACTTCGAAGTGGTCAACATGGGCGTGATGGTGCCGTGCTCGGAAATCCTGGCCCGCGCCAAGGTGGAAAACGCCGACATCATTGGTCTCTCGGGCCTGATCACGCCGTCGCTGGAAGAAATGGCGTATGTCGCCAAGGAAATGCAGCGCGACGAACACTTCCGCATGCTGAAGATTCCCCTGCTGATCGGCGGCGCCACCACCAGCCGCGCCCACACGGCCGTGAAAATCGCGCACAACTACGAAGGCCCCGTGATCTACGTGCCGGACGCTTCGCGTTCCGTGTCCGTGGCGCAATCGCTGCTGACGCCGGAACAGCGCGACAAATACGTGGAAGACATCGAACTCGACTACGCGCGCATCCGCGAGCAGCACGCCAACAAAAAGGCCCTGCCCATCCTGCCGCTGGCGCAGGCGCGCGCCAACAAGATGGTCGTGCCGTTCGACGGCGCCTGCACGCCCGTAAAGCCGAAGTTCATCGGCCGCCGCGTGTTTAAAAATGTCGACCTGGCCACCCTGGCCAACTACATCGACTGGGGCCCATTCTTCCAGACCTGGGACCTGGCCGGCCCCTTCCCCGCCATCTTGACGGATGAAGTGGTGGGCGACGCGGCCACCAAGGTGTACGCAGAAGGCCAGGCCTTGCTGAAAAAACTCATCGACGGACGCTGGCTGACGGCCAACGGCGTCGTGTCCTTGCTGCCAGCAAACAGCGTCAATGACGACGATATCGAGGTGTACACCGATGATACGCGCAGTACGGTGGCGTTCACGTATTACGGCATGCGCCAGCAAGGCGTCAAACCCGTGGTCGACGGCGTGCAGCGTCCGAACCAGTGCCTGGCCGACTTCATTGCGCCGAAGGCGTCTGGCGTGAAGGATTACATCGGCATGTTTGCCGTCACGTCCGGCCTGGGCATCGAAAAGTATGAAAAGCGCTTCGAGGATGCGCACGACGATTACTCGTCCATCATGCTCAAATCCCTGGCGGACCGCCTGGCCGAGGCGTTTGCCGAGTACCTGCACGAACGCGTGCGCAAGGATTTGTGGGGCTACGTGCCCGATGAACACTTGGGCAACGACGACATGATCGCCGAGAAATACGTGGGCATCCGCCCGGCGCCCGGCTACCCGGCCTGCCCCGAGCACACGGTCAAGAAAGAGATGTTCGAGGTCATGCAGGCCGAGGAAATCGGCATGCAGCTGACGGAATCGTATGCCATGTTCCCCGGCGCGGCCGTCTCCGGCTTCTATTTCGCCCATCCGGAGTCGAAATACTTCGTCGTCGGCAAGATCGGCATGGACCAGGTGGAAGACATGGCCAAACGCCGTGGCGCCAAGATCGAGGACGTGGAACGCTGGCTGGCGCCCAACTTGTCGTAAGCACCATCGCCTTGCGCTGCGGCGCGCGGAACTTTTCGCGCGCCGCAGCGCACTAACGCAGTATGCCGGCCGGCATGCTGCATGCCCGCTCCGGCCCGTTCCCCAACCGGCAAGGAGGTAATATGGCAACCAACTTCAAACTGAAACGCTGGCAGGACCAAGTGATCCTGTTGCTGGGCCTGTGGCTGCTCGTCTCGCCCTGGGCCTTTTCCTATCCCGAAGGCTCGCCGCAGATGATCAACGCCTTTGTCTCGGGCCTGGTCATCGCCGTGCTGGCCGCCTTCGATCTGTACAAGACCTATTTCTGGGCCGTCGTCGTCAACCTGCTGGTGGGCGTCTGGGTCGCCGCCTCGCCGTGGGTGCTGCGGCTGGCCGATCAGCGCGTCGTCATGTGGAACGAGCTGATCGTCGGTATCGCCGTCGCCGTGCTGGCCCTGTGGGAGCTGCGCACCGACCCCGAGCTGCACAAGCACTGGCCCGGCGCGGCAGCGTAGCGCAGCTACCGGCGTAAAAAAACCCTGCCACGGCATGCCGTGCAGGGTTTTTTAAAAGTGGAAATCCGGGACGTTACAGCGGGTAGGTCGGATTAGCGCTTGCGCGTAATCCGACAACACCGGTCAGTGCCAACAATGTTGTGTCGGATTACGGCCCTTTGGGCCTCGGCGGCCCCACCTAATCCAACCTACAGCGCATAACGCACTACGTTATCGCTCCATTCGTAGGCCGCCATTTCCAGTTCCACCAGGTCGTCCGGCGACATGGCCAGGTCGCGCAAGGTCGGCACGATCTCGCCTTCCATGTCTTCGATGCGTTCGATGCATTCGGCCAGGCGCAGCAGGTCGCCGTAGAAGCCTTCGCGCGACAGCAGCGCTTCGGCCACTTCGTCGATCACTTCGATCTGGCTGAGGATTTCCGACATCGGCACGCCGAACAGGGTATCCATCAGCGACATGATGCCGACCGTAAAGGCGATATCGGCCGAATGGGCATGGTTCGGGCGCAGTTTATGCGCGAGCAATTCGAGCAAACGGCCGCGCGTGGTCGCCAGCATCAGCAGCGGCGTCATGCTATGGCCACGCTTGCTTGGCTCTGCGTACAGCATGATTTGCAGCCAGCGCTGCAGCTGGCGGCGGCCCAGCACGGTCACGGCCTGGCTCAGCGAATCGATGCGCTGGCGCGCACCCACGGCCGGCGTATTGACCAAACGCAACAGGTTCAGGGCCAGCGACACGTCACGCTTGATGGCGCGCTCGATGTCCATGTTGTCGGCATCGGAGGTCACCAGTGTCATCAGTTCCATGACGGCCAGTTGCGATGGCGACAGCTTCTTGCCCGTCATGATGGCGGGCTTGGCAAAATAATAACCCTGGAAATAATCGAAGCCCAGGTCCAGGCCCGACTTGAATTCTTCGCGCGTCTCGACCTTCTCCGCCACCAGTTTCTTGTTTTCCTGCTTGAAACGGGGCGCCAGCGCTGCCAGCACTTTCGGGTCGACCGTGCTCATGTCCATCTTGACGTATTGCACCAACGGCAACAGTTCCTGCACTTGCGCCGTATCGGAGACGACGTTTTCCAGCGCGAAAGTAAAGCCGTGGCCCACCAGTTCGCTGATGCGCGCGCGCACTTCCGGCGTGACGGGCATCGATTCGACGATTTCCAGCACGACTTTTTCGCGCGGCAGGAAAACGAAGATGTCGCTCATGATCACGTCGGCGTCGACGTTGACGAAACCGAGCGCGTCGCCGATGACTTTTTCCATGCCCAGCTGGGAAGCGTGGGCGATCACGGAGGCCGTGGCGGACAGGTCGCTGGTAATGTTGGCGGGACCGACCGGAGCGTTGCGAAATAGCAACTCATAGCCGAACAGGGCCTGGTTGCGGTCGAGGATAGGTTGTCGCCCCAGATAGAACTCGCGCACGCGCAAGGGTTTCGGGGTGATGTCGTTGCTGGAAATATCGATCATTAACTCTTCATCAATCACGTCGAGTGACACCGGCCGCGCGGCGCCCGCATCAAGGTTCACTATTGACAATACTTTAGCTGAATTTCGCCCGCGCTGTGGGTATTTTGGCAGTAATCAAGGCTATTGTCGTCAAAAATCAGGCCACTGGCGTGTCTTGCACCATCCCATCGACAAATAATTTCAATTCGCCGGGCGCAAACGCCGTCCATTGTTCATTCGTCGTCAGCGGCTGGGTAACGATCACGGCCACTCTGTCCTGGGGCGTCGTCACCTGGGAAAAGTCCACGCTCAGGTCTTCATCGGAGAGTTTAGCAGTTGGAAACGGATGTTGTCGCACCAGATAGTGCAAGCTGGTCGAGCAATGGGCAAACAGCGCCTCGCCGCTCGACAGCATCATGTTGAACGTGCCGTGGGCAGCGATGCCGGGCAACAGCTCCGCCAGCGCGGCATGCAGTTGCGGCAAGGCCGGCGGGGCGTCGCCGAAGCGCGCGTGCAGCTCCTGCAGCAGGTAGCAGAAAGCCAGTTCGCTGTCCGTGCAGCCAACGGGGCGGTAACTGCCCGTCAGCACGGGGTTGAACTCCTTCAAATCGCCATTGTGGGCAAAGACCCAGTAGCGGCCCCACAGTTCGCGCACGAACGGGTGGCAGTTTTCCAGCGCCACCTGGCCTTGCGTGGCCTTGCGGATGTGCGCGATGACATTGCGCGACTTGATGGGGTAGCGCTTGATCAGTTCGGCCACGGGCGAGGCGATGGCCGCCTGGTGGTCGACGAAATGGCGCACGCCAGCGCCCTCGAAAAAGGCGATGCCCCAGCCGTCATGGTGGGTATCGGTATGGCCGCCGCGCATGGCGAAGCCGGTAAAACTAAAGACAATATCCGTGGGGACATTGCAATTCATTCCGAGAAGTTGGCACATGGTCTGTTTGCAGCAGGATAACATGCCCACCATACCACGCCGCCTTGCGGATTGGTATGGTGGCGATGGCCATCAGACAGCCAGAATCAGTGCAACAGGACCGGCTGGCTCATGAGGGAATCATAGCTGCCCAAAAATTCATCGATCTCTTCCATGCTCGGTTCGCTGGCGATCAATTCCGTGACGTCGCGGCGGAAGTTTTGCGCGAGGACTCCCGCGATGAAAGTCTCGCGTTTGCCGCCCTTGTCGACGATTTCATAGCCGCCGAAGCGCAGGGCTTCCAGGTCGCCATCGACGCCGAATTCCACGACGCTGTATTGTTCGCTGTTATAGATCAGGTTCATTTTGCATCCTTCGCTCAAGCAAGAGAAACTCTTGCGGTTTCAGGACAGAGGTGGGGTCCCCACGCCGCCATTTCAAGCGGCCGGGCCACCCTGCGGGCTACAGAGTTGTAACGAGATGCAAACTGCGACTGCGGTAATACCGTCAGAAAGCCGCGTTCAGGAAACAAGCAGGTCCGGTTCCAGCGCCAGCAGGACATCGTAGGGACTGGCCGTCAGCCAGGTGCGCAGCTGTTCGATATGCGAGGCGTCGGCCAGGCTGATGAACAGGCGCGCGGGTGGATGGCGCAGCAGACGATTTAATGTTACACGCAATACGAGATTGCCGCTGCAGCACAGGCAGCCGGGCGCAATACGCAACAGTTGCAGTGGAAACGATGGAGAAGGAGAAATTTGTTCGGCCAGGTCGGCCAGGATGGCGTTGCCGTCAGCGAGACCCTCGAGGATCACGGCGGCCGGCTGGCCAGGCTGCAAGGCTTGCGCGATGGCCGCCTCGCGCCCGGCCGCGCAACCACCGCTGACCAGGGTCAGCGGCGTCGGACGCCGTACGGCTGACGTCACAGGCCTTTCTTGGCCAGCTTGCCCGGTTCGACGCCCAGCTGTTTCAGTTTGCGGTACAAATGGGTGCGTTCGAGGCCCGTTTTTTCCGCCACGCGGGTCATGCTGCCGCCTTCGCGGCCCAGGTGGTGTTCGAAATACATGCGCTCGAACGCATCGCGCGCCTCGCGCAGCGGCAAGTCGAACGACAGGTTGTAGCCATGGCCTTCGGCCACCGCCGGTACGGCGATGCCTGGGCGCACCATCAGCTGTTGCGGCGCGCTGCCGCCAAAGCTGGGCACGGGATGGCTGCTTTCCTCGGTCACCACGGGTGCCGCGGGACGCGGCGCCACGCTCGGCGCGCGCACGGTTTCCTGTGCCCGCGTCAAGCCTTGCTGGACCGCTTTCAGCAGTTTTTGCAAGGCAATCGGTTTTTCCAGGAAATTCATGGCGCCGATGCGCGTCGCCTCGACCGCCGTATCGATGGTGGCGTGGCCCGACATCATGATCACCGGCATGGTCAGCAAGCCATCGCGCTGCCACTCCTTGAGCAAGGTGACGCCATCGGTGTCGGGCATCCAGATATCCAGCAATACCAGATCCGGCGCACCGGCGGCACGCGCTTCGCGCGCCTGCTGCGCATTTTCGGCCAGCTGGATAGCATGTCCTTCGTCGCCCAGAATTTCCGAGAGCAACTCACGGATACCCATTTCATCATCCACTACGAGTATGTTTGCCATTCGTGTCTTGCCTTCCTCATTTCGCCGGCCGTCGCGCACAAGATGTACACGGCGGACAACTATGATTTTATTAGTGTTTTAAATACTAAACCAGACCCTCACGCCAGGAATTCCTGGGCAGGAGTGTCGGGAGCTAACTTTAACAGCAAAATGACCACCGAAGCGCCATTGCCGTCGACCCGGTTCTCGATATCGATGCGTCCGCCGTGTTCATCGATAATTTTCTTGACCATCGCCAGGCCCAATCCCGTGCCGCGGGCCTTCGAGGTCACATACGGCTCGAAGGCGCGCGCCAGGATTTTTGGCGCAAAACCAGGACCATTGTCCGTGATGGCCAGCCGCACGGCGATATTCACGCCGCCGTCCGCACTGCGATAATGAATTGCTTCCGTCCTTACGTCAATCCGCGGATGCGGCGAATCCGGCGGCAGGTCGGCCATGGCGTCCTGCGCGTTCTGCAGCAGGTTATGGATCACCTGGCGCAACTGGGTCGGATCGCCCATCACCATCGGCAGATTCGGCGCCAGCAGCGGGTGGATGATGTCGCCATCGTCGCCGCGCAGATACAGGTTCAGGATCTCTTCGATCAGCTCGTTCAGGCGCAGGGGCACGAGCACGGCCGGCGGCGTGCGCGCATAGTCGCGGAAGTCGTCGACCATGCGCTTCATCGCATCGACCTGCTTGACGATGGTGGTGGTGGCGCGGCTGAGCAGGTCTGCATCGGGTTGCTCCAGCTTGCCTTCGAGCTTCATCTGCAGGCGCTCGGCCGACAGCTGGATCGGCGTGAGCGGATTCTTGATTTCATGCGCCAGGCGGCGCGCCACCTCGCCCCAGGCGATCGAGCGCTGCGCGGAAATGACGTCGGAAATATCATCGAACACGACGATGTAGCCGCTGCCGGACTCCAGCGGCAAGCGCGAGCCGCGCGCCAGCAAGGTGATGTCATGCTCGTCGGCACTGCTGCCCAGACGGCGCGGAATCTCGATCTGGCGCTGCCAATGCAGGCGCTGCTGGTTGCGGCCCGACGCCGATTGCGCGCTTTGCGCCGTGAAGGCGCTGATGATGGCGCCGCCAAATTCTTCCATTCCGGCAATCTGCGCCAGCGGCTGGCCCACCATGCTCATTCCGGAATGCTGGAGGATGCGCTCGACCGATTCATTGCAGGTCACCAGTTTAAAGTCGCCATCGAGCACCATCACGCCGGCCGACATATTCGCCAGTACCGATTCCAGGTGGGCCTTGGCGTTTTGCAGCGCGGCGCGGTTGCTTTCCACGGCCGTGCGCGCATCGAGCAGCTGGCGCGTCATGATGTTGAACGATTGCGTCAAGGTACCCAGTTCATCCTTGGTGGCGACGATGGGGCGCGGCGACAGGTCGCCCTCGGCCACGGCGCGCGTGCCCTCGGCCAGCAGCAGCAGGGGCTGGGCCAGGTTGCCCGCGATCAGGAAAGCACTGCCGATGGCGCCAAAGATAGCCAGCAGCAAAGTCAAGGTGAGGATTTCCATGTACATCTTGCGCAGTCCCACGCGCGCGACGAAACGTTCCTTGTACTCGCTGTAGGCGGCGCGCAGCACCTCGCCATTCGTCGCCAGCTTGGGCGGCACCGATTGCAGCAGTTGCAGGTAGCGGGGCGAGACGGACGGTCCCGGCACGGCCACCAGCACGCGCAGGCGCAGGCTGGCCGCCGTTTCCAGCGACGCCGGCAAGCCCGAGCGGAAACCGCCGCCGCCCGACTCCGTGCCGTCGTCGTGCAATTCCAGTCCCCCTTCGGCGGAGGCATAGCCTGCCGGCAAGGCTGCCTGTACCAGCATGGCCGGCGTCGGCAAGTCGGCCGCGCTGTGCGGCCCGGCGCTGGCCAGCAGCACGCCGTCGCCGCTGACGAGCATGGCATTTTGCATGCCCTCTTCGCGCAGCAGGCTGGTCAGCACGGCCGGGCCGGCCACCGGGTCGGCGCCCATTTCTTCGACGGCCTTGTGGCCCCGGTGATCGAGCTCGACCAGGGCCGCATCGAGGCCGGCACGGCCCAGCTCAATCCCCGATTCCAGCGCCGCTTCGATCTTGACGTTGAACCAGGATTCGATCGAGTGGGAGACAAATTGCACAGAGACAAGGAAAATCACCAGGCCCGGCAGGATGCCGACGGCGGCGAACAGCATCACCAGGCGCGTCATCAGCTTGGAGCCGAACTTGCCGCTCTTGTAGCGCGCGTACAGACGCCCCAGGGAAATACCCACCAGCGCCAGCAGGGACACGGCCACGGCCGCGTTCAGGCCCAGCAGCCAGGTGTAGTAACGGTCGAAAAAGCCGGAATTATCGGAAGCCGATGCCAGCAGGAACAGCAGGATACTGACTATGCCGCCGCCCACCACCAGCAGATAGCGCAATGCTTGACTCACTACTCCGCCGTATACAAGAAGGTTTTTTTATTCGAAGCCAGGCGCCAGTCGCTGTTATTGAAGGCATTGACCTGTATCGGCTTGGGCAGGTAATCGCGGTCCATGCCCATGCGCAAGGTGACGTTATACGTCTGCCCCACTTTCAGCTCGCCGCGCCGCGCCACCAGCCAGCGGCTGGGACGGCGGATCAGGAACAGCGCATCGTCGAGCGTGGGAAAGCTTTGCTGCAAGCCGCCGCCCGACACATGGTACTGGCGCGTGAGCACGTTGTACGACAGCTTGCTGGTCTGGCGCGCCACGATGGCTTTTTCATCGAACCAATACCAGCGGGGCCGGGTCAGTTCGATTTCCGTCGTGAAATACAGCGGCACGCCATGCTGCACGGCATCGTCGAGGTCATGATTGAGCTCGAAGGAATACGTGGCGGCCAGCTTGTAGCCCTCTTCGCTGGCCTCGATGTAGGCACGGGTAATCTCGACCATATCGGCGGCATGCGCGCGTGGCATGGTACATGCCAGCATCAGCAGCAGGGCCAGGAGTCGGAAGAGTCGTGTTGTCACAAGTGTGCCGGTAGTGTCCGTGAGGAAAGGTTCGACGAATCGCTCAAGCCGCATTTTTTTGGAATAGCGCATAGAACAAACCGTCGTGGTCCTGCTCCGCGCTGCCAGTCGGCAACAGCTGGCCAGGCGCTGTCAATCGGGTCGCATTATTGCGCACCGCAAATGCCGCCGCCTGTGCCTCGGACTCTTGCGGCCACAACGAACATGTCACGAACAGCAATTTACCATCGGGGCGCAGCATCTGCCACAGGTTGTCCAGAATTTTGGATGAAAGTGTTGCAAGTTGGAACGCGTCGCCCTTGCGGCGCAACCAGCGGATATCGGGATGGCGGCGCACGATGCCCGAGGCCGTGCACGGCACATCGGCCAGGATGCGGTCGTACTGCTGGCCGTCCCACCATGCGCTCGATTGCGCGTCCTGCGCCTTCAAGGTCGCGTCCAGGCCCAGGCGTTCGAGGTTTTCCGCGATGCGCGGCAGGCGCTTGGCGTCCGCATCAATGGCCGTCACGTGCACGTCGGCCAGTTCCAGGATATGGCACGTCTTGCCGCCCGGCGCCGCACAGGCATCGAGCACGCGCATGCCGTCCTGCAAATCCAGCAGCGGCGCGGCCAGTTGCGCGCCAGCATCCTGCACGGAAACGACACCCTGCTCGAAGCCGGGGATCAGCGCCACGCCGATCGGCTTGTCGAGGCGCACGGCAAACGGTCCCACCTGGCGCGCGGCGATACCCGCCTCCGCCAGCACGGCCAGGTAGGCTTCGACCGTGCTCTTGCGGCGGTTCACGCGCAAGGTCAATGGCGGTACGGCATTGCCGGCCGTCAAAATGGCTTGCCAGTCGCGCGGGTAAGCCAGGCGCAGCGAATCGATCCACCACTGCGGATAATTCCATTGCGCCAAAGGTTGCTGCAAGGCCGCTTCCAGCAAGGACTTGCGCTCGCGCAAGAAGCGGCGCAAGACGGCGTTGACCATGCCCTTGGCATGCGCCAGGTCAGGGTGCGAGGTGGCCACCGTGACAGCCTGGTCGACCACCGTGAATTCTTCGTACGGCTGCTCGCCCGGCTCGGCCGACATCAAGGACAGCGCGCAGCACAGCAGGGCTGCGAGCATCGGCGGCTCCGGCGCCTTCGACGTCATCAGGCCGACCAGCGTTTCGCTGCGGCCCAGCTGACGCATGGTGCGGTAGGAAATATCCTGGATGGCGCCGCGCGCCTGCGGGCTGGCGTTCGATTGCGCAAACACCTTGGCCAGCGCCTGCGGCAGGGCCGTGCCCGTGCGCACCTGCGCCACGGCATTGGCCGCGCCCAGCAGGCAAAACGCCAGCGAGTCGGCGCGCAAATCGGGTTGGAAGCCTGGCTGCAAGACCGGTTTCAGGTCGGGATGGTAGCTGGGACGCAATTTCGGTGCGGCAGGCGCCTGGCCTGGCGCCGGCTTGGTTTTCAATTTCAGCGTGGGGCGCTTGTTCATAGTTATCCGGTGTGGCTGCGCGCGGCGGGCTGCATGGAGGCAAAGTCGCGGCCGCGCGTCATCAATAAAGGGTCGATTGTAGCGTTTGTGGCGTCCTCTGACCCAAGCGATTGCAGCGATACATGTAAATTGCGGCAAAAAACTGCATATATACAAGCAGAATGCGCCATGCTGATGTTTTCGCGCACCAACATGGGCATGCTGTCCTGATAATATCGTGAAACGCGCCAGCACGGGGACACTGCCGGCTAGCGTATTGTTCCCGGCAGCAAACCAGTATAATTAACGCAGTCTGGGCGGCGATGTCATGGCCGTCCGTTTTGCTTTTCGATTCATTCTATTCATTCTTAACGCGGTTCCACCGCCATCCTGCTCATGCTCGCCCAACAGAAACAAGAAATCATCGCCCTGTTCCAGGCCGCCCTCGCTCCCGTCCTGGCCGGCACTTCGCTTGAGCCTACCGTGGTGCTCGAGCGACCACGCGATGCATCGCATGGCGACGTCGCCTGCAATATCGCCATGCAACTGGCCAAGCAGCTGAAACAGAACCCGCGCGAACTGGCGCAAACCATCGTGACGGCCGTGCTGGCCAACCCGGCCGGCAAGGGCCTGGTCGAAGCAGTGGAAATCGCCGGTCCCGGCTTCATCAACGTGCGCGTCTCCGCCGCCGCCAAGCAGGCCGTCATCAAGACCATCCTGGGCGAAAGCGATCGCTATGGCCGCAGCACGGCAGGCGCCGGCAAGCAAGTCATCCTCGAATTCGTCTCGGCCAACCCGACCGGCCCGCTGCACGTGGGCCACGGCCGCCAGGCGGCCCTGGGCGACGCCCTGTCCTCGCTGTTCGACGCGCAAGGCTACCAAGTGACGCGCGAGTTCTATTACAACGACGCGGGCGTGCAGATCCAGACCCTGGCCAACTCCGTGCAGGCGCGCGCGCGCGGCTTCAAGCCCGGCGACGCCGAATGGCCCGAGTCCGCCTACAACGGCGACTACATCGCCGACATCGCCAGCGACTTCAAGGCCGGCAAGACGGTTGCGGCCAGCGACGGCTTGCCAGCGACGGCCAACGGCAATGTGGAAGACATCGATTCGATCCGCCCGTTCGCCGTCACCTACCTGCGCAACGAGCAGGACATCGACTTGCAGGCGTTTGGCGTGAAGTTCGACAATTACTACCTCGAATCGTCGCTGTACGCGGACGGCAAGGTCAATAGCGCCGTGGAAACCTTGATCAAGGCGGGCCACACCTACGAGCAGGATGGCGCGCTGTGGCTGCGCACCACCGACTTCGGCGACGACAAGGACAGGGTCATGCGCAAGACGGACGGCACCTACACGTATTTCGTGCCGGACGTCGCGTATCACCTGGTGAAATGGCAGCGCGGTTTCGTGCAGGCCATCAATATCCAGGGCAGCGACCACCACGGCACCATCGCGCGCGTGCGCGCCGGCCTGCAGGCCGTCGACATGGGCATCCCGCAAGGCTACCCCGACTACGTGCTGCACAAGATGGTCACCGTCATGAAGGACGGCGAAGAAGTCAAGATTTCGAAGCGAGCCGGCTCCTACGTGACCGTGCGCGACCTGATCGAATGGTCGGGCGGCGGCGACATCGCCAAGGGCCGCGACGCCGTGCGCTTCTTCCTGATCTCGCGCAAGGCCGACACGGAATTCGTCTTCGACGTCGACGTGGCGCTGAAAACCACCGATGAAAACCCCGTCTATTACGTGCAGTACGCGCATGCGCGCATCTGCCGCATCCTGGAAAACTGGGGCGGCGATGAAAGCACGCTTGCCGGCGTGGACTTGTCCCCGCTGACGGCGCCGACCGAAGCGACCCTGCTGGCGACTCTGGCCGCCTACCCGGAAATGCTGGCGCGCGCGCAAGCGGAACTGGGACCGCACCAGGTCGCCTTCTACCTGCGCGAGCTGGCCGCCAACCTGCACAGCTTCTACTTCGCCGAAAAAGTGCTGGTCGAGGACGACGCCGTCAAGATGGCCCGCCTGGCCCTCGTCGTCGCCGCGCGCCAGGTGCTGCGCAACGGCCTGGCACTGATCGGCGTGTCCGCGCCAAACAAAATGTAATCGCGAAGGTCAAACCGTCAATGAATCATGCTTCCCGCTTCTCTTCGACCCGGCGCCAGCAGGGCAATACCCTGGTCGGCATCATCATCGGCCTGGTCATCGGCCTGGGCATCGCCGTGGTGGTCGCCCTGGTGATCACCAAGGGCGCCTCGCCCTTCACCGACAAGTCGGGCAAGGCCGGCAAGTCGGCCGAACCGACGGCCGGCCAGATCGCCGACCCGAACAAGCCGATGTACGGCAACAAGGAAGCGGCCAAGGAAGCGGCGCGCGACTTCTCCAAGGAGCCGCGCGAGATCGTCACGCCGACGCAGCCAGCCGCACCGGCGCCGGCGCCCGCACCCGCGCAGCAGCCGAAGGCACCGCCGCCGGACGCGCTGCAGGAATTGATCGGTACCTTGAAGGACAAGCCGGCGCCGAAAACGCCAGCGGCCGCACCAGCGGCGCCAGCACCGCAAGCCAAGGCAGACGTGAAGGAAGCCAAGGCCGATGCAGCCAGCGACAAATGGATTTATTATCTGCAGGCCGGCGCCTTCCATGACATGTCGGACGCCGAAAGCACGCGCGGCAAACTGGCGCTGCTCGGTTTCGAAGCGGCCATCAGCGACCGCAGCACCGACGCCGGCGTGCTGCACCGCGTGCGCGTCGGGCCGTTCAACCAGCTCGAAGCGATGAACCGCGCGCGCACCAAACTGTCTGAAAACGGCATCGATGTCGCCGTCGTCCGCAACCAAAAATAAGGAACCAGCATGCGTTTTCTGAAGAAAATCCTGTTCGCCGCCGCCCTGTGCAGCATCGCCCTGGGCGCCTCCGCCTCGCCGGCCGAGCCGAAGAACGGCGTCGAATACGAAACCCTGCCCGCGCCGCAGGCGACGGAATCGGGCAAGAAAATCGAAGTGACGGAATTCTTCGCCTATTACTGCCCGCACTGCAACGTGCTCGAGCCGCAGCTGGCGGCGTGGGTCAAAAAACAGGGCGACAACATCGTCTTCAAGCGCGTGCACGTGTCGCGCGACGAGAGCGTGGCGCCGCAGCAGCGCCTGTTCTTCACCCTGCAAGCCATGGGCCTGGTCGACAAGCTGCACACCGGCGTCTTCCACGCCATGCACGTGGAACGCAACCGCCTGAACACCGACGACGCCGTCTTCGACTTCGTCGCCAAGCAGGGCGTGGACCGCCAGAAATTCATCGACACCTACCGTTCGATGGGCGTCTCGGCCCGCGTGCGCCGCGCGGACGCCATGATGCAGGGCTATAACGTGACGTTCTGGCCCATGATCGCCATCGACGGCCGCTACATCACCTCGCCTTCGCAAGCCGATCAGGGCAGCAAGTCGGCCAAGAACGAAGAGCAGCTGAACGCCCAGGCGCTCACCGTGATGGACGTGCTGGTCGCGAAAGCCAAAGCGGAAAAGAAATAAGCATGGCCACTTCCCTGGCGCGCCCGGGCATCGCCTGATGCATCGCGTTTTCATCACGGGCGCGTCGAGCGGACTGGGTGCCGCCCTGGCGCTGCAGTACGCGCGCCAGGGTGCCCAACTGGGCTTGCTGGCCCGCCGCGGCGACACGCTGCAGCAACTGATCGCTTCCCTGCCCCACCCTGAACGCCACCGCGCATACGCCGTCGACGTGTGCGACCACGCCGCCCTGAAAGGCGCAGCACAGGACTTCATCGCCCACGCCGGCGGCATCGACGTCGTCATCGCCAGCGCCGGCGTGTCCTACGGCACCCTGAGCGAACACGCGGAAGACCTCGACGCCTTCGCGCGCCTCATCGCCATCAACGTCACGGCCACCGTCGCCACCTTCGCGCCTTTTATCTCCACAATGAAAAGCCAGGGCAGCGGACGCCTGGTGGGCATCGGCAGCGTGGCCGGCATCCGCGGCCTGCCCGGCGCCGAAGCCTACAGCGCCTCGAAGGCGGCCGTCATCAGCTACTGCGAATCGCTGCGCCTGGAATTGAAACCGGCGGGCATCAAGGTCGTCACCATCACGCCCGGCTACATCGACACGCCGATGACGCGCCACAACGCCTACCGCATGCCCTTCCTGATGCCGGCCGAAAAATTCGCCGTGCGCGCCGCGCGCGCCATCGCCGACGGCGACAGCTACCGCGTGATCCCGTGGCAGATGGGCGTCGTCGCCAAGCTGCTGCGCGCGCTGCCCAATGCCGTCTACGACCGGGCCTTCGCGAATGCGCCGCACAAGGCGCGCAACTGAACTGACCAACATGACGAAGCACTCAGACTTGAACAGCGCGGCCATCGCCGCCCATTGCGCCACCGGCGCCTCGCACGTTGCCATCGAAGTGGTCGATGAAACGGGATCGACCAACGCCGACCTGCTGGCGCGCTGCGCCAGCCTGGCCGGCCCCACCCTGCGCATCGCCGGCCAGCAGACGGCCGGACGGGGGCGCGCCGGACGGCCATGGGTGTCGCAGGCGGACGCCAGCCTGATGTTCTCGCTGGCCTGGCGCTTCAAGGGGCCGCTGCACCAGCTGGTCGGCCTGCCGCTGGCCGTCGGCGTGGCGCTGGCCGAAAGCATGACGGCGCTGGGCGTGCCGGTGCAACTGAAATGGCCGAACGACCTGCTCAAGGATGGCCACAAACTGGCCGGCATCCTCGTCGAAACGCAACAGGCACAGGGCGACGATAGCGGCGGCGTGTGGGCCGTCATCGGCTGCGGCATCAATCTCTTGATGCCCGATGCGCTGGAACGGCAGATCGGGCGCAGCGTCTCGGCCGTGCCCTGGCTGGCGCAGATGGAGCGCAACACCCTGGTGGCGGCGCTGCTCAGCCGCCTGGCCGGCGTGCTGGCCGAATTCGACGACACCGGCTTTGCGCCGTTTGCCGAGCGCTGGAACCTGCTGCACGCGTGGCAGGGCCAGCACGTGAAAATCCTCGACAACGGCCAGCTGCTGCAGCAAGGCGTGGCGGCCGGCGTGGATCAGCTGGGCCGTTTGCTGCTGCGCACCGACGGCGGCCTGCAGGAAGTCATGTCGGGCGACGTGTCCTTGCGCCTGGCCGGGGAGTGAGCGCATGCTGCTGCTGATCGACGCCGGCAATACGCGCATCAAATGGGCGCTCGTGGCCGCCGACAGTGCCGCCGGCGGCTGGCTGGCCAGCGGCGCCGTCGCGCATGCGCAGATCGACACCCTGGCCGCGCACTGGGCACCACTGGCCATCAGCGAAGCGCTGATGTCGAACGTGGCCGGCGCCGTCATCGGCACGCGCCTGCGCGCCATGCTGCCGGTCGTGCCGCGTGACTTTGTCTCGCTGCCGCAGCTGGTCGGACTGACGAACGGCTACCGCGCGCCGTCGCAACTGGGCTGCGACCGCTTTGCCGCCGCCATCGGCGCGCACGCGCTGGCGCCTGGCCAGGCCGTCATCGTCGCCAATTGCGGCACCGCCACCACCATCGACGCCATCACGGCCGATGGCGTTTTCCTCGGCGGGATGATCTTGCCGGGACTGGGACTGATGGCCAGTTCGCTGGCGCGCAACACGGCGCAGCTGCCGCACATCGCCAGCGACGCCATGCTGCCGGCCGGCTTTGCCGACAATACGGACGACGCCATCCTCTCCGGCTGCCTGGCGGCGCAGGCGGGCGCCATCGAACGGGCCGTGCGCATGCACGGCGCCAGCGCCTGCCTGCTGTCGGGCGGCGCCGCAGCGCGCATCGCACCGGCCCTGGCGCTGGCGGTGCCGCTGCACCTGGTCGACAATATCGTCATGATCGGCCTGCAGACGGCCGCGCGCGCCGGGGCGGCAGGAACACAAGGAAACCACGTATGCTGAAATTCGTCTTCTGGCTGCTGGCCGGCGTCAACCTGCTGGTGCTGGCCATCGGCCAGGGTTATCTGGGCAGTTTTCGCGCCGAGACGCGCGAACCGGCGCGCCTGAAAAACCAGCTGCAGGCGGGCAAGCTCACCTTGCTGACGCAGGAGCAGGCGACCGCACCGGCCGTGGCCACAGCGCCTGCGCCGGTCGCCGCAGAAACGCCGGCGCCGCCGCCATCGTATGCGTGCACGGAGGTGGGCAATTTCCTGCTGGCCGATGGCCGCCGCTTCGAAGCGCAAGTGGCCGCGCTGAGCCTGGGCGACCGCCAGTCGCGCCGCAACGTCGCCGGCCAGGACATTTCCAGCTACATGGTGTACATCCCGCCGCAGGGCAGCAAGGAAGGCGCCGACCGCAAGGCCGGCGAATTGAAGCAGCTGGGCGTGACGAATTACTTCATCATGAACGAAAACAGCCCGCTGCGCTGGGGCATTTCACTGGGCGTATTCAAGTCGGAAACGAGCGCGCAAAGTCAGCTGGCATCGCTCAACAAACAGGGCGTGCACAGCGCCCGCGTCGCGCCGCGCTACAGCGCCAGCAAGCAATTCGCCTACCAGTTCCGCGACCTCGACGCCGCCACGCGCGCGCGGCTGGCCGAGATCACGAAGCAGTTCGACGAGCAGGAACTGCGCTCCTGTAAATAAGCGCCGGACCAAACCTACTGCGCGTCCGACATAGGCAACCTGCGATGCTCACTGTGATTCAGCCAGGTAGGTCGGATTAGCGCTTGCGCGTAATCCGACAACGCCAGCGACGCCAACCATGGTGTCGGATTACGCGCTTGCACGCTAATCCGACCTACGCTCATCTCTCAATGACGATCGGTTTGACACCCGCCGACGCCGGCAGGCTGGCCGCCGCGCGCGCCGCATCGGTGC
Source organism: Janthinobacterium sp. FW305-128 (assembly GCF_020858135.1). Classification (NCBI taxonomy): domain Bacteria; kingdom Pseudomonadati; phylum Pseudomonadota; class Betaproteobacteria; order Burkholderiales; family Oxalobacteraceae; genus Janthinobacterium; species Janthinobacterium sp. FW305-128. The sequence continues at coordinate 237,082 of NZ_JACYMK010000012.1, forward strand.
GGCTCGTGAACGGTCCGCCGTACAGGCGGAACAACGGGCCGGCCGGCACCACATCAAGATTGCCCAGCGTTTGCGCATACGGCGCCAGTTGCGCGCGGCCCGCTTCCGCATTGTCCGCACGCGAATAGGCGCCCAGCTGCAGGTAGAAGCCGGTGGCCAGCGCCGCTGGCGCGGGCGCGGCCACGGTGGCATCGACCGCTGACAGCGCGGTGATTTCAGGCTGCACCACGGCGCGCATTTCCGGTTCGCTGTCGGCCGACGTATCGATGGAAATGGCCACCACCGACGGCACCGGCTTGGGCGCCGCGCGGGCCGCCAGGATGGCATCGATATCGGCCGGCAGCAGGCGTTCGACGACCACCTGGTGGCTGCCCTTGCCGAGAAAGCCCAGTTTCAGCGCCGCCGTGTAGGACACGTCGATCACGCGCGTGGCGTGGAACGGGCCGCGGTCGTTGATGCGCACGATCACCTGCTCGCCGCTGTCGATGCTCGTCACGCGCGCATACGATGGAATCGGCAAGGTCGGATGGGCCGCCGTCATCTTGTACATATCGTAGATTTCGCCCGACGAGGTGCGCTGGCCATGGAATTTCTTGCCATACCAGGTGCCCGTGCCCTTCTGCTTGAATGGCTCGTTGTCGGTGATCGGCGTGTACGTCTTGCCGAAGACGACATACGGGCGGTTCGAGCGCGTCGAATACGGCTCGTTGCGCACTTCCGCATCGGGCACGTCGCGCAGGTTGGCGGGCGGATTGTCGCCCGGGCCGTCATCCTTGTAGTAGCCGCCGCGCCCGGAGCCGGCCGCCGGCAAGACCGGCAAGGTGGGATCCTGGCGCACGGGCACCTTGACCTTGCCGCCCGACGGCAGCGGCACGTTGTTCGATGCGGGCTTGTGCGGCGCGGTGCCGCAGGCGGCCAGGGTCAGCAAGGCGACAAGGCTCAGCCCGCGCATGGCGAAGGTATCGATAGGCGCCCGCATCAGGTCTGCACCAGCTTGCGGTGGCGCTGAATGCTCATCAGGATGCCGGTGGCCACGCCCAGGGTCAGCAGCGCGGTGCCGCCATAGCTGAGGAATGGAAGGGGAACGCCGACCACCGGCACGATGCCGCTGACCATGCCCATGTTGACAAACGCATACGTAAAGAAAATCATAGTTATCGCTCCTGCCAGCAGGCGAGTGAAAAAACTGGGGGCGTTGGCGGCGATCATCATCCCCCGTCCCACCAGCAGTAAATACATCAGCATCAAAATCAGATTACCGACCAGGCCGAACTCCTCCGAATACACGGCGAAGATGAAGTCGGTGGTGCGCTCCGGAACGAATTCCAGGTGAGCCTGCGTGCCGTGCGTCCAGCCCTTGCCCGTCATGCCGCCGGAACCGATGGCGATGATGGACTGGATGATATGGAAGCCCTTGCCCAGCGGGTCCTTGGTCGGGTCGATCAGCATCATCACGCGGTCGCGCTGGTAATCATGCAGGTGCGACCAGGCGATCGGCAGGCAGGAAACAAAGGTGATCAGCAAGCCGGCCAGCACCTTCCACGACAGGCCGGCCAGGAAAATGACGGTAAAGCCGGCCGCCACCACCAGCAGCGCCGTGCCCAGGTCGGGCTGGCGCGCGATCAGGTAGACGGGCACCAGCAGCAGCACGGCCGCCATCAGGAACGATTTCCAGCGCAGGGCGCCCGCATTATGCTGGAAGAACCAGGCCAGCATCAGCGGCGTGGCGATCTTCAGGAATTCGGACGGCTGGATGTCGATCACGCCGATATGCAGCCAGCGCCGCGCACCGAGCTTGATGGTGCCGAACAGCGCCACGGCCACCAGCAAGATCACCGATACCGTGTACGCCGGCACGGCGATGCGCATCATCATCTGCGGCGTGACGTTGGCCGCCACCCACATGACGAAAAAGCACAGCATGATGTTGCGCAGATGGTCCTCGATCTTGCCGGGGATGCCGATGCTGGCCGAATACAGGGTCAGCAGGCTGGTGCACAGCAGCATCAGGATGATGATCATCAGCGGCGGATCGAACACCGCCAGGTAGGGTTTGGCGCGCCGCCACAGCGAGCGCCTCTCGTTAATGGGCATGTGCTTCCTTATTGCCTGGCAGGCGGCGCCGGGGCGGCCTGCTCGTCGGTGATTTCTTCCAGGGTGCGCACTTCGTCGACATCTTCCTTGGGCACCTTGGTGGTGTCTTTTTCCTTGTCGCTCGGGCGCTTGCCCAGCAGGTAGTAGTCGAGCGCCTTGCGCGCGATCGGCGCGGCCACGCCGGCGCCGAAGCCCGCATTTTCCACCACGATGGCGATCGCGATGCGCGGCTTGTCGGCCGGCGCGAAGGCCGTAAACAGGGCGTTGTCGCGCAGGCGCTCGGCCAGCAGCTTGGCATTGTACTTCTCGTTTTTCTTGATGCCGACCACCTGCGCCGTGCCAGTCTTGCCGCCCACCGTGTACTGCACGCCGGTGAAGATGCGCGCGGCCGTGCCACCCTGCTCGCTGGTCACGCCCACCATGGCGCGCTTGATGATGTCGATGTTTTCCTGCTTGAGCGCGATGCGGTAGCTTTCCTTCGGTACCGTCAGGGTGCGCGCACGCGTGCTCGCGTCTTCGATGATCTTCACCAGATGCGGCTTCATCACCACGCCGTTATTGGCCAGGTTGGCCGTCGCGTGGGCGATCTGCAGCGGCGTGTAGGAGTTGTAGCCGGAGCCGTTACTCACCGAAATCGTGTCGCCGCCCACCCATTTTTTCTGCTGCGGCGTCTTGAAGCGGTTGCGCTTCCACTCCGTCGACGGCAGCACGCCCGTCTTTTCATTATTCAGGTCGATGCCGGTCAGCTGGCCGAAACCGAACGGCTTCATGAAGTCGTGGATGGCGTCGATGCCCATGTCACGGCCCAGCTGATAGTAATAGGTGTTGCACGAGACGACGATGGACTTGTGCATGTCCACCGTGCCATGGCCGCCCACCTTGTCGTCGCGGAAGGTATGGCCGCCGAGGATGAAGAAGCCGGGATCGGAAATCGACTGGCTCGGCGTGCGCTTGCCCAGTTCCAGCGCGGCCAGCGCCATGAAGGGCTTGAAGGTCGAACCGGGCGCGTAGGTGCCCGACAGGGGACGGTTGACCATCGGCCGGTCCAGCGAGGTATTGAGTTCGTTCCAGCTTTGCTGGTCGATGCCGTCGACGAACAGGTTGGGGTCATAGCCTGGCTTGGAGACGTAGGCGAGGATGTCGCCCGTGGCCGGGTCGATGGCCACGGCCGCGCCGCGCCATTCGCCGAACGCTTCCTCGACCACCTTCTGCAGTTCGATGTCGATCGACAGGATCAGGTTGTTGCCGGGGGTGGCCGCCGTGCGCGACAGGGTGCGCATGGCGCGCCCGCCGGCCGACACTTCCACTTCTTCGTAGCCGGTGGTGCCATGCAGCTGCTTTTCGTAGCTTTTTTCCAGGCCTTCCTTGCCGATATGGTCGGTGCCGTTGTAGTTGGCCGCGTCCTCGCCCTCTTCCAGCGCCTTGGCTTCATTGCGGTTGATGCGGCCGATGAAGCCCACCACGTGCGAGGCCACCTCGCCCATCGGATACTGGCGGAACAGGCGCGCCTGCACTTCCACGCCGGGGAAGCGGAAACGCTGCGCCGTGAAGCGCGCCACTTCCTCGTCCGTCAGGCGCGTGCGCAGCGGCACGCTGACGAAGTTCTTCGATTCTTCCAGCAGCTTCTTGAAGCGGCGGCGGTCCTTGATATCGATCTGCACCAGGGTCGACAGCTCGTCAATCACCGAATCGAGGCTGGCGCTCAATTTCGACGGCGTGATTTCCAGCGTGTAGGCCGAGTAATTGCGCGCCAATACCACGCCGTTGCGGTCGAGGATCAGGCCGCGCGTGGGCACGATGGGCACCACGGCGATGCGGTTGTCTTCAGCCTTGGTCGCGTAGTCTTCGTGCTTGATCACCTGCAGCCAGATGAAGCGCGCCAGCAGCAGCGAAAAGCAGACGAAGACGAGCGCGCCCAGGATGGTCAGGCGCATGCGGAAAAAATGCAGTTCGCGCTCGGTATTTTTCAGTTCGGTCATGGCAGGCGCCCGTCAGATCGGCCGGTTATGGTCGCGGTCCACGGCGCGGCGCTGCGGCGCCAGCAGGATCCACGTCACGAAAGGCCAGAGGGCGACGGCGACGAAGCTCTCGATGAAATTGAGCCAGCCGGGGAAACGGCCCGAGACGATCAGCCGCGTCAGCAATTGCAGCGCCTGCGTCAGCAGCAGCAGCGGCAGCACGTGCAACGCCTGCGTCAGGATGGGGAACCACAGCACGCGCCGGTGCATCATGATGGCGAAATACGACAGCAAGGTATACGCCAAGGCATTCTCGCCCAGCAGGGTCGAATCGTGCACGTCCATCATCAGGCCCATGAAGAACGCGACGCCGATGCCGACCTTGCGCGGCTGGTGGATGCCCCAGAAGACCAGCACCAGCGCGACGAAATCGGGCACGCCGACAAACTGGCCCCATGGCAGCAGATTCAGCAAAAAAGCGCACAGCAGGGAAAAACCGATGAACAGGGGGCTGACCGGCAGCAGGATGTAATGCGGGCGGTTCATCGTGTCGCTTCCTTCGGTGGCACGGCGGCAGGTGCTGGCGTTGTTACAGGCGTTGCGGCAGGTCCTGCCGGCGCCGCCGGTTTCGGCGCGGCGCTGGCGGGCGGCTTCGCGGCGGGGGCTGTCGCGGCGGCGGCAGGCTCCTTGGCCGGGTCCTTGATCGGCGCCATCTTGCCGGCGATCTTGCGGCCCGTCTTGACATCTTCGGCGGGCGGGCGCGGCGGAATATCGGGCGACGTCATCAGGATGAGCAGCTGGGTGTTGCGTTCGATGCCGGCCAGCGGCTGGCACACGACGCGGCCGAACGGGCCATGCGCATTGCGCTCGACCAGGGTCACGCGCGCCACAGCCAGGCCGGCCGGGTACAGGCCGTCGAGGCCCGAGGTGATGACGATGTCGCCGATCTGGATGTCGGCGCTGGGGGCCGTGAAGCGCAGCTCCATGGTGCCCGACTTGCCGCGGCCGATGGCCACGCTGCGCACGCCGTTGCGCAGCAGCTGCACGGGAATGGCCTGCTCTTCATCGGTCAAGAGCGTTACTTCGGAGGTGAACGGGAACACGCGCGTGACCTGCCCCACCACGCCCAGGTTGTCGATCACGGGGCGGCCCAGTTCCACGCCGTTCTGGATGCCGCGATCGAGCACGATCTTGCGCGAGGCCGAATCGCGCGTGTCGTACAGCACTTCGGCCATCATGGTCTTGACGGGCACGCGCTCGCGCGCTTCCATCAGCTTGCGCAGGTGGTTGTTTTCAACGATGTTGAGCTGCGCCTGCTGCAGGATCTGCGCCGAGGCGATCTGTTCGTGCTTCAGGTCGCGCACCTGTTTTTCCAGGGCCGACAACGAAGAAAAGTAATTGCCGACGCCCAGCGCCACGTCGCGCGGCACCAGGGCCGCCATCTGCACCGGATACAGCACGGTGCCGACCGCCTGACGCACGGCCGTCAGCGCGTGCATGCGCGAATCGACCAGCAGCAGGGCGATAGAAATGCCGGCGAACACCATCATCTTGACGCGGGCGGAGGCGCCTTGTTTGAAAAGTGGCGGAGGACTGTATTCCATGACTTCCAATAATCAGGCCAGGCGCAGTGCGCCAACGTGCAGGCCCCGGTCAGACGCCGGCGCCAAAACCAAAAAAAGGCCGGAATGGTTTCCGGCCCTTCTGTCAGATTATTCGTAGGAGAAGATCGAGCCGAGCTTGTCCATACGTTCCAGTGCCATCCCGGAACCGCGCACCACGCAGGTGAGCGGGTCCTCGGCCACCAGCACCGGCAGGCCGGTTTCCTCCATCAGCAGGCGGTCCAGGTCGCGCAGCAGCGCGCCGCCGCCCGTCAGCATCATGCCTTTTTCGGCGATGTCGGCGCCCAGTTCCGGCGGCGTCTGTTCCAGCGCGTTTTTCACTGCCGAGACGATGTTGTTCAGCGGGTCGGTCAGCGCTTCGAGGATCTCGTTGCTGGAAATGGTGAACGAACGCGGGATGCCTTCGGACAGGTTGCGGCCCTTGACTTCCATTTCCTTCACTTCCGAACCAGGGAAGGCCGAACCGATGGCCTTCTTGATGGCTTCGGCCGTCTGTTCGCCGATCAGCATGCCGTAGTTGCGGCGGATGTAGTTGACGATGGCTTCATCGAACTTGTCGCCGCCCACGCGCACGGAACCCTTGTAGACCATGCCGCCCAGCGAGATGATGCCCACTTCCGTCGTGCCGCCGCCGATGTCGACCACCATCGAGCCGGTCGCTTCCGACACGGGCAAGCCCGCGCCGATGGCCGCTGCCATCGGTTCCTCGATCAGGTACACCTGCGAGGCGCCGGCGCCCAGGGCCGATTCGCGGATCGCGCGGCGTTCGACCTGGGTCGAACCGCACGGCACGCAAATGATGATGCGCGGCGATGGACGGAAGAATTTCGAGTCATGCACCATGCGGATGAATTGCTTGAGCATCTGTTCGGTCACGGTGAAGTCGGCGATCACGCCATCTTTCATCGGACGAATCGCTTCGATATTGCCCGGCACTTTGCCCAGCATCTGCTTGGCTTCCTTGCCGACTGCCTGAATGGTCTTCTTGCCATTCGGACCGCCTTCCTGGCGGATGGCGACGACGGATGGCTCGTCCAGGACGATACCGAGGCCGCGTACATAAATAAGGGTGTTGGCCGTGCCCAAGTCAATGGCCAGATCGGTGGAGATATACCTGCGTAAAAAACCAAACATGAGTGTCCTGTAGCGCATCGAGCTGCGCAAAAGCTGTTTATGGGGAGTTTCAAAGCGGGCGCTTTCAGGCACCCTGAAAATCCGTGGAGGCGATTTTTTCGGGTTTCGCTTGGCGCTTGCGCAATCTTTTCTATGCTGCGGCAGCGGTCCATCAGCGCCGGCAACGCATTAACCCGCCATTCTACCTTATAATTTGAATGCGATTTGCTCAAAAACCATGGAAAAGTGCGACTCTTGCAGCCGCGAGTTACGCGGCATTCCTCGATTTTTGTGAGCAAAATAGCAGTAAATACCCGCGTTTTATCAAAACGCCAACTTAATACTAATGCGCGGCACTCCGCGCCATTCGCCATGTCCCTGACACTCTCCGACGTAAAACGCATCGCCCACCTGGCCCAACTTGAAATGGCCGACGACCAGGCCGTCACGTCTTTGGCCCAATTGAACAAGATTTTCGCACTGGCGGAACAAATGCAAGCCGTCAATACCGATGGTGTGGCGCCCCTGAGCCACCCGCTGGCCGCCCACATGGACAATATCGCCCTGCGCCTGCGCGAAGACGTCGCCACGGAACAGAATCGCCGCGACGCCTACCAGGCCGTGGCGCCGAAGGTACAGGATGGACTCTATCTCGTTCCCAAGGTTATCGAATAAACACGCCGTTGCGCCGTTCCCGCCTTCTTGCCGAATATCACAATAGAAACGCCATGCATACAAAATCCATCAAACAGCTGTCCACGCTTTTGCAGAACAAGGAAATTTCCGCCGTTGCACTGGCGACGCATTTCCTCGACCGCATCGAAGCGGACAACTCGAACGCCTTCCTGCACATCGACCGTGCCCTGACCCTGGCGCAAGCAGCCGACGCCGACGCGCGTATCGCCGCCGGCACGGCCACGCCATTGACGGGCGTGCCGATCGCGCACAAGGACTTGTTCGTCACGAAAGGCTGGCGCACGACGGCCGGCTCGAAAATGCTGGCCAACTACGCCAGCCCGTTTGACGCCACCGTGGTGGAAAAATTCCAGACGGCCGGCATGGTCACTTTGGGCAAGGTCAACTGCGATGAATTCGCCATGGGTTCCGGCAACGAGAACTCGGCCTTCGGCGCCGTGCAGAACCCGTGGGATAAAACAGCCGTGCCGGGCGGCTCGTCCGGCGGCTCGGCCGCCGCCGTCGCGGCCGGCCTCACGCCAGCGGCTACCGGCACCGATACGGGCGGCTCGATCCGCCAGCCGGCCGCCTTCTGCGGCATCACCGGCATCAAGCCGACCTATGGCCGCGTCTCGCGCTTCGGCATGATCGCCTTTGCCTCGTCGCTGGATCAGGGCGGCCCGATGGCCCGCTCGGCCGAAGACTGCGCCCTGCTGCTGACCGCCATGGCCGGCTTCGACGAACGCGACTCGACCAGCCTGTCGCCGGAACAGGGCGGCGTGGCGGAAGATTTTTCACGTGAACTGGGCCAGCCGTTGACGGGCTTGCGCATCGGCGTGCCGCGCGAGTACTTCGGCGAGGGCCTGGCCAAGGACGTGGAAGCGGCCGTGCGCAGCGCGCTGGCGCAGTATGAAAAGCTGGGCGCCACCCTGGTCGACATCTCGCTGCCGAATACGGCCCTGTCGATTCCCGCCTATTACATGATCGCCCCGGCCGAAGCATCGTCGAACCTGTCGCGCTACGACGGCGTGCGCTACGGCCACCGCGCCGCCGAGTACAAGGACTTGCAGGACATGTACAAGAAGTCGCGCGCCCAGGGCTTCGGTCCGGAAGTGCAGCGCCGCATCATGGTCGGCACCTACGTGCTGTGCCATGGCTACTACGACGCCTACTATCTGAAGGCGCAAAAGATCCGCCGCCTGATCGCGCAGGATTTCGACGCCGTCCTGAATGGCCCGGACGCCGTCTGCGACGTCATCATGGGCCCCGTCGCGCCGACCGTCGCCTGGGACCTGGGCGACAAGACGGACGACCCGGTGGCGAACTACCTGGCCGACATCTACACCCTGTCGACCAGCCTGGCCGGCCTGCCCGGCATGTCGATACCCTGCGGCTTCGGCGCAGGCGAGAAAAACGGCAAGCGCCCCGTCGGCCTGCAAATCATCGGCAATTATTTTGGCGAAGCCAAACTGCTGAACGTGGCCCACCAGTTCCAGCAAGTGACGGACTGGCATACGCGTGCTCCAGGCAACGCAACGGCCGGCATCTAAGAAAAAATTTGCGCCGCCCAGGCGGCGCCACCAAATTAAGCGAGAACACTATGCAATGGGAAGTCGTCATCGGTCTTGAGAACCACGTGCAGCTCACGACCGAATCCAAAATTTTCAGCGGTTCGCCGATCAAGTACGGCGCCGAAGCCAACACGCAGGCGAGCCCCGTCGATCTGGCGCTGCCGGGCGTGCTGCCGGTGATGAACAAGCAAGCCGTCGACCGCGCGATCCGCTTTGGCCTGGCCGTGGGCGCCACCGTCGCGCCGCACTCGGTCTTCGCCCGCAAAAACTATTTTTATCCCGATTCGCCCAAGGGCTACCAGATCAGCCAGTTCGAAGACCCTGTCGTCATCGGCGGCGCACTGACCTTCGGCTATGAAAAGGATGGCGAATTCGTCACCAAGACGGTGAACCTGACGCGCGCCCACCTGGAAGAAGACGCCGGGAAGTCCTTGCACGAAGACTATGCCGGCATGAGCGGCATCGACTTGAACCGCGCCGGCACGCCGCTGCTGGAAATCGTCTCGGAGCCGGAAATCCGCAGCGCCGCCGAAGCCGTGGCTTACGCCAAAGCGCTGCACTCGCTGGTCATGTGGCTGGGCGTTTGCGACGGCAACATGCAGGAAGGCTCGTTCCGCTGCGACGTCAACGTTTCCGTGCGCCCCGTCGGCCAGAAGGAATTCGGCACGCGCTGCGAGATCAAGAACCTGAACTCCTTCCGCTTCATCGAGGAAGCCGTGCACGTCGAAGTGCGCCGCCAGATCGAACTGATCGAAGACGGCGGCAAGGTCGTGCAAGCGACGCGTTTGTACGATCCGGACCGCAAGGAAACGCGCGAAATGCGCAGCAAGGAAGACGCGCAGGATTACCGCTACTTCCCGGACCCTGACCTGCCGCCGCTGGTCATCTCGCAAGCGTGGATCGACACGGTCAAGGCCTCGATGCCGGAACTGCCGGCCGCCATGCGCGCCCGCTTCATCAGCGAATACGCACTGCCGGACTACGATGCGCTGGTGCTGACGCAATCGAAAGCCATGGCCACCTATTTCGTCGCCGTGGTGGACAAGGCCGGCAAGGAAAACGCCAAGGCCGCCGCCAACTGGCTGATGGGCGACGTCTCGTCGACCCTGAACCGCGAAGGCGTGGACCTGGACGACGCGCCCGTCTCCGCCGCCCAGCTGGCCGCCATGCTCAAGCGCATCGCCGACGGCACGATCTCGAACAAGGCGGCAAAGGAAGTCTTCGCCGGCATGTGGGAAGCGAAGTCAAACGACGAGCATCTGGTCGACGCCATCATCGACGCCAAGGGCTTGAAGCAAATCTCGGACTCGGGCGCGCTGGAAGCCATCGTCGATGAAGTACTGGCGGCCAACGCCAAGTCGGTGGAGCAGTACCGCGCCGGCAAGGAAGCGGCCATCAACGCGCTGATCGGCCAGGCCATGAAGGCATCCAAGGGCAAGGCCAACCCGGCCCAGCTGACGGAACTGCTGAAGGCCAAGCTGGCTGGATAATTTTCACTCGCCCCAAAAAAAGACGCTGCGGCGTCTTTTTTTTTGCCTGTCGGGTCTCCTCATAAACAAGCTTGTCTACGTTTTATGTCACGTCTGACAGGCGTTTATACGCCACTGAAAATTAAAGTATACATTTTTGTCTACAAGGTTTAATCTAGCCATATTGAATTTCAGGCAAGAGGAAAACCGCATGGCCAAGACGCACGACACCCCGAAACCGACGGCAGCCGAGCTCGATCTGCTGCAGGCGCTGTGGCCGCTGGGTGCGGCCACGGCCAAGCAGGTGCACGAGGCGATGGCGCTGGCCAAGCCGGCCATCACCTATGGCACCGTGCTGCGCCTGATGCAGATCATGCACGGCAAGGGCTTGCTGATCCGCGACGAAAGCCAGCGCTCGCACGTGTATGCGCCGGCCCAGGCGCAGGACAGCCTGCAGACGAATCTGCTGAAGGAATTGATGCAGAAGGCCTTTGCCGGTTCGGCCAAGGCGCTGGTGCTGGCGGCGCTGCGCACGGGCGTGTCGCGCGCCGAACGCGAGGAAATCGAAAAAATGCTCAAGGACGATCAGTCATGAGCGGCTTCGTGCCGGCGCTGGGCTGGACCCTGCTGCACTTCCTGTGGCAAGGGCTGCTGATCGGCTGCGCCACGGCGCTGGCGTGGGCGGCCCTGCGCAATGCGCGTCCCGAGGCGCGCTACGCCGTCGGTTGCGGCGCCCTGCTGGCCTGCCTGGCGTGGCCGGCGGCGGGCTTGTATCTGCGCCTGGCCGGGGCCGATGCCACGGGCGCGCTGTACTCCAGCGCCTTGCTGCCCGCCGCCCTGCTGGCGCCCGACAGCCTGCCCGACCTGGACCTGCTGCTGCGCGCCGTCGTCGGCGTGTGGGCCGTGTGCGCCGCCGTGCTGGCCGTGCGCATGGCGCTGGGCATGCTGTGGATAGAGCGCAGCGCCAGGAATACGGGCGCCACGCATGCACAACTGCAGACAAGGCTGTCGCGCATGGCGCACGATGCCGGCGTGGCGCGGCCCGTGCGGCTGCGCGTGCTCGACAACATCGCCAGTCCGCTCACGGCCGGCATCTGGCGCCCCATGGTGCTGGTGCCCGCGGCGCTGCTCACCGGCATGCCGCCGCACCTGCTCGATGCGCTGCTGGCGCATGAACTGGCGCACATCCGGCGCCACGATTATCTGATCAACCTGCTGCAAAACGCCATCGAGGCGCTGCTGTTCTTCCACCCTGCCGTCTGGTGGATTTCACGCGGCGTGCGCCTCGAACGCGAACATATTGCAGATGATTTCGCAGCAAGACAACTGGGCGAACCGCGGCGTCTGGCTCTTGCACTCTCGGAACTGGAACGTCTCCAGTTCTCAACCCACCACCTGGCCCAGGCGGCCAACGGAGGAGATCTTATGTCACGTATCAAACGATTGCTGCGCCCCGCACCACAAGCCCTGAACTGGAAGGCGGCCGTGCCGCTGCTGGCATTGGCCGGCGCCTGCCTCGGCATCTACGGCCAGGCCGTCGCCGCCGACAGCGCACCCGTGCTGGAGCGCCGCCCCGTCATCGACTTTGGCGTGTGCGGCAAACCGGTCTACCCGCCCGCATCGCTGCAGGCGAAGGAAACGGGCACGGTCAACCTGTCCTTTGATGTCGACGCCACCGGCAAGGTCCAAGGGTCAAGCGTGGTCAAGAGCAGCGGCCATCCTGCCCTCGACGAGGCGGCGCGCACTGGCATTGCCAAGTGCACGTTCAAGCCGGCCCTCGCTGGCGGCAAGCCGGTCAGCGCCAGCGTCAAGGTGCAATACGTCTGGAGCCTGAACTAAGATCCTATCCCAGTAGATGAATACATCTCTTGCAAGCGCCCCTCAGAAGCGGGGACTGCGTTGTTCGTCGTCGCGTGGCTCGCCACGCGTCCTCCTCGCGCCTTGTCCGCGCTCCTGATGTGCTGCTTGCAAAAGACGCTCCCTACTGGGATAGGCTCTAAAGCATGCGCGGCGGCATCGTGGCAGCATTGCTGCAGCGGTGCCGCCGCCCGCTTGCGGGTATGATCATGGATTCTTCCACGCACCTGTGAACCCGCCATGAACAAGATCAAAACCGGCCTGGTCGGCTACGGCTTTGCCGGCTCCACCTTCCACGCTCCCGTCCTGTCCGCCATCGATGCCCTGGAACTGGCGGCCGTCGCCTCCAGCAAGCCCGAGCTCGTGCACAAGGATTGGCCGCACGCCACCGTGTATGCGGATGCGGCGCAGCTGTTTGCCGATGCCTCGATCGAACTGGTCGTCATCGCCGCGCCCAACGAGGCGCATTTCAGCCTGGCGCAGGCGGCCCTGCAGGCGGGCAAGCACGTGGTGGTCGACAAGCCCTTCACCATTTCCAGCGCGGAGGCGCAGAGTCTGATCGCGCTGGCGAAAGAGCGCCAGCTGGTGCTCAGCGTGTATCACAACCGGCGCTGGGATGGCGACTTCCTGACCCTGCAAGCGCTGCTGGCGCAAGGCACGCTGGGGCGCATCGCCAGCGTCGAATCGCACTTCGACCGTTTCCGCCCCGAGATCCGCCAGCGCTGGCGCGAATCCGGCGCGCCGGGCGGCGGCTTGCTGTACGACCTGGGTCCGCACATGCTGGACCAGGCCATGCAGCTGTTCGGCAAGCCGGAAAAACTGTACGCCGATATCGTCCTGCAGCGCGATGGCGCGCAAGCCGTCGACTACATGCACATCGTTTTGTATTACGACCGGCTGCGCGTGGTGCTGCAAGCGGGCTGCCTGGTGAAGGCGCCGACGGCGCGCTTCGCCGTGCATGGCGACAAGGGCAGTTTCGTGAAATTCGGCCTCGATCCGCAGGAAGACGCGCTGAAGGCGGGCGGCAGGCCGGGCCAGCCCGGCTGGGGCGTGGACCCCGTGCGCGGCGCGCTGCACCTGGGCACGCAGCCGGACGGCCATTGCGAACACCTCGAGATGCAGGCGGGCCGCTACCAGGACTTTTACCAGGGCATGGCCGACGCCATCCACCACGGCGCACCGGCGCCCGTGGCGGCCGAGGATGCGGCAGCGACGATACGCCTGATCGAACTGGCGCTGCAAAGCGCCGCCGAAGGGCGCGTGCTCGCGGTCAGTTGATGACGAAGGCCAGCACCACGGCGCCCAGCGCCAGCAAGGCCAGGCCGCAGATGAACAACAGCTCGCCCCACGATTCGTAGCGCAAGCGCGACTGGCCGGGGCGCAGCGACATGAACGAGAGCACGGCGCTGACGAGAAAGACGATGGCATCGACGGCGAGCAGCTTGTCGATGACCACGCGCATGTCGCCGCGCGGCGCCAGATGCCCGATCGACAGCACCGTCATGCACACGCCGACCATCGTCGCCGACGTGGGCAGGATATGCGCCGACAAGCCCCGCGCCGACAAGCCCCGTTCGGGCGCCTTGCCGTCGCCAGGCATCAAGGCCGGCCCTGGTTCGTTCCTGCTGGCCAGACCAGCTCCACGCGCGCGGAACTGCCTGCCTTGATCTGCACCTTGCGCTCCAGCGACTTGCCGGCCAGGGTGGCGCGCAGGCTGTAGCTGCCTGGCGGCAGTTTCGCCAGCAGGAACGGTCCGCTGGCCGTCGTGTCCAGCACCGGATTACCCTTGGCATCGCGTATTTCCAGCTTCACGTCGGAAGCAAATTCCGCCTTGCCCGCCGCCTGCACGGAAAACACCAGGCTCAAAGGCCAATGCCGGCTGGCGCTCTTGATGGCCGTCGACTCATCGAGGCCGATGCCGCCGCTCAGGTACTCCACCGCCCCGCTTTTCTGCACGGGCGGCAGTGCGCCGTCGGTTTGCGCCTGCGCCGCACTTCCCAGCAACAGCCCGGCGGCCAGCATCGCCGCCGCCAGGCCCAGGGTACCGCGTCTGTTTAACGCCATCTCACTCTCCTCATGTCGGTTGAATCAAGATAGGAAGCGCAGCTTAGGCCAGTCTTAGAAGGTTAGCGCCGGCGCATGGCGTCGGCGATCTTCTGGTCCGTCTTGTACTGGCTCAGCGCATACACGGCCCAGATCGTGGCCGGCAGCCAGCCGATCAAGGTGATTTGCAGGATCAGGCAAATGATGCCGGCGATCGGACGGCCGATCGTGAAAAAGGTCAGCCATGGGAGTAACAGGGCAATCAGCAAGCGCATCGTTCGTTCCTTGAGTATTCCCCTGTGCCGCGGGGACCGGGCCGGCATGCGCCGGCGGTAAATGCAGTCAAACCGATTATAACGATACCCGGCCGTCAAGCCTGCACGGGTGCAAGCAGTTTTTCCATCCAGGCCAGGATGGCGGCAAAGATCGCTTCGCGGTTCACTTCATTGAAATTCTCGTGATAATTGGCCGGATAAAAATGATAGTCGAGCAAGCCATCGGGCACGCTGCGCAGCAGGCTTTCCGTGGCGCGGCTGTCGGCCAGCTTGTCGTCGCCCGCCACCGCGGCGAACAGGGGGAAGCGCCAGTCCGACAGGCCGCCCGCCAGTTCCTTTTGCGCCGACGTCAGCGCATGGGCAAACCGCACCGACGCCGCACTGGCGCGTATGCCGTCGCGCTCGTCCTGGAAATGGCGCGCGGTGATGGTCTGGTCATGCGTGAGCAGCATGGTCAGGTTACCCAGCGGCACCTTCATCGTGGGGAAGCGCCGCGCCAGCCAGCCCGACAGCATCTGCAGCACCTTCGGCACGGGAATCGCATTCACGTAATACGGCGATGAAATAATGAAGCCCTTGATGGCCGGATCGCCCGCAAAGCGGCGCAGCCCCAGGTGGGTGGCGATCAGGCCGCCCATGGAGTGGCCCATGACGAAGATCGGCACGCCCGGATACGCCTGCTTGACCCAGGCGAGGAACAGCTCTTCGTCGTCAAGGAAGGCGTCGAACGAGGGGATGTCCACCTTGCGCTTGCCGTCGTGGCCCACCATGTCGAAGCTGACGGTGGCGATGCCGTGCTGGCGGAAGTATAGCGCCGGCGTGACGTAGTCGCCCGCATGCGCCATGCCGCCGTGGATCGCCAGGATCACGGCGCGAGGGGGCTGTGGCGGCTGCCAGATGTGGATGGGCCGTTCGACCCGGTCGCTGCACAGCAGGCTGGCCATCTTGTCTTCTGAAAAACGCATCGCTGCTCCTGTCATGCCCTGTCACGCCTTCAGATGATCGATCAACTGGCGCGCATACAGGGGTAATTCACTGAACTGGCGCACGCAGATCGTCAGATTGCGTACCGACCAGGGATCGGATAATTCCAGGCAGCGCAGCGCCATCGTCTGCTGGCAGCGGCTGGCCGCCGCCAGCGGCACCACGCTGATGCCCACGCCGCTGGCCACCATGCGGCACACGGCATCGAAGCTGCGCAGGCGCACGCGCACCTTCAAGGGGCGGCCCAGGCGCGCCGCATGCATGCCCAGGTACTGCTGCATCGCGCTATCGTCGGCCAGGCCGATGAAATCGTGATCCAGCACGCTGGCAAAGTCGACGACGCCATCCTGTCCGAGCGCGCGGTGATGCACGCCATCGGCCGCGGCGATGACGACCAGCCGGTCGGGGCGGAACAGAAACGTCTGCAAGCCGCGCATGTCGACCGAGTCGGACACGATGCCCATGTCGGCCAGCCCTTCCGAGACGGCCTTGACGATATCGTAACTGAGGCGCTCTTCCAGGTCGATGGTCAGGTTCGGATGGCGGTCGAGAAAAGCGCCTAGCGCCTCGGGCAAAAATTCGCTGAGCGCGGCCGTATTGCACAGCAGGCGCAACTGCCCTTTCAAGCCGCGCGCAAACTCGCCAAGCTCGCCACGCATTTTCTCCATTTGCAGCAAGACGAGGCGCGCGTGATGCAGCAAGGTCTGGCCCACGGGCGTCGGCTCCACGCCGCGCCGTCCGCGCAGCAGCAAGGGCATGCCCAGCATCTCTTCCATGCCGCGCACGCGCGCGCTGCTGGAGGCCAATGCGAGATGGCTGCGCGCGGCGCCCGCCGTCAGGCTGCCCGCTTCCACGACGTTGACGAACAGCTGTAAATCGACCAGATCAAAGCGCATGACGGCTCCCCTTTTCCCCATCTTACCAGCCTTCGTATTTTACTGAGGCTGACTCAAAATAATCCACCTTGGCGAAACCGCCCAGCACGCGCAGAATCCACGCAATTCACTGTGGAACAGAAAAAATGGAGACATCATTTCTGCTGGCCGTCGGCGCCAGCTTCCTCGTCGCTGGCTTCGTCAAGGGCGTAGTCGGATTGGGCTTGCCGACGGTGGCCATGGGCACGCTCAGCCTCGTCATGCCGCCCGTGCAGGCGGCGGCCCTCTTGATCGTGCCGTCGATGGTGACGAATGTGTGGCAACTGGCGGCCGGCCCCGGCCTGCGCGCCCTGCTGGGGCGCCTGTGGCCCATGCTGGCGGCCGTCATGGCCGCTACCGTGGCGGGCGGCGCCCTGCTGCCGGCCGACAGCGGCGCCTGGGCCGTCTGCGCGCTGGGCGTGGCGCTGATGCTGTACGCGCTGGCGGGCCTGTTCTCGCTGCAGCTGCGCGTGCCGGCGCGGCATGAAGCGTGGCTGGGCCCCGTGGCAGGCGCCGTGACGGGACTGGTAACGGCCGCCACGGGCGTGTTCGTAATCCCCGCCGTGCCGTATCTGCAGGGACTGGGGCTGGCGCGCGACGCGCTGGTGCAGGCGCTGGGCCTGGCGTTTACCGCGTCGACCGTGGCGCTGGCGGCCAGCCTGGCCCTGCACGGCGACTTCAGCCTCGGCGCGGCCGGCGCATCCGCGTATGCGCTGCTGCCGGCGCTGGCCGGCATGCTGGCCGGTCAATGGCTGCGCGGGCGAATCGCGCAGCAGGTATTCAAGCGCTGCTTTTTTATCGGCCTGTTCGCCCTGGGCCTGCATGCGGCGGTCAAACCATGGCTGGCGTGATGCGGATAGACTGGCAAGGGGACAGCGCGCTGTGCGCGTGGATCGACGGCCAGCAGGTGGCCATGCTCGATATCAGCAGAGACGCCGATGAAGTGACGGTGAACATGCTGTTCGTGAAACCGCCGTTCCGCCGGCGCGGCATCGGCGGCGCGCTGCTGCAGCGGCTGCTGCAATGCCATCCGCAAGCTGGCGCCGCCTGCAGCGACCCGCGGCTGCGGGCGCTGCTGGAAAAGACGACTTAAATACCGTAGCGCGTGCGGTACGCGGAAACGGCATCCTTGTATTGGAGCAGTTCCGGATCGGCGCCCGCGCCGTTCAGGTAGCCGAACAAGTCGTCCAGGTTGCCGATCGAGATGACGGGAATGCCGTACTGTTTCGACACTTCCTGCACCGCCGAACTTGGCGACAGCTGGCCGTCCGGGCCGGAACGCTCCATGCGGTCCAGGGCGATCAGCACGGCGCATGGTTCGGCGCCGGCGGCGCGTATCATGTCCACCGATTCGCGCACCGAGGTGCCGGCCGAGATCACATCGTCAATGATGACAACTTTGCCATGCAGCTTGGCGCCGACGATGGTGCCGCCTTCGCCGTGGTCCTTGGCTTCCTTGCGGTTGAAGGCGAACGAGGTGTTGCGGCCCTTGCCGGCCAGCGCCACGGCGGTGGCCGACGCCAGGGTGATGCCCTTGTAGGCGGGGCCGAACAGCATGTCGAATTCCACGCCCGAGTCGAGCAGGGTCTGCGCGTAGAACTGCGCCAGCTCGGCCAGGGTGGCGCCGTCATGGAACAGGCCCGCATTGAAGAAGTACGGCGATGATCGCCCGGCCTTGGTGGTGAACTCGCCAAACCGCAAGACTCCCTTGGATACTGAAAACGCGATAAACTGCTGGCGTAAATTATTCACATTAGCCTCATTTTTTAAAAGTGCCTGTATTTTAATCCGCGCGCAGCGGCGAGACAATCGCCATGCCGCGCCCGCCGGCCCCGTCCAGCGCCCTTTTCATTCTCACTCTATGCCAAAAATTATCTCCGCCAACCTGAACGGCATCCGCTCCGCCGCAAAAAAAGGCTTTTTCAACTGGATGGGCACGCAGACGGCCGATTTCATCTGCGTACAGGAATTGAAGGCGCAGCTGCCCGACATGACGCCGGAGTTCCTCAACCCGCACGGCTACCATGGCCATTTCCACTATGCCGAGAAAAAGGGCTACTCAGGCACGGGCGTATACAGCAAGGTGGAACCGGACGCCGTGCATATCGGTTTCGGCAGCCCCGAATTCGATGCCGAAGGCCGCTACGTGCGCTGTGATTTTGGCAACCTGTCCGTCATTTCCGTGTACTGCCCCTCCGGTTCGTCCGGGCCGGAACGCCAGGAAGCCAAGTTCCGTTTCATGGAACTGTTCCTGCCGCATTTGCTCGAATTGAAGGCGCTGGGACGCGAAGTGGTCATCTGCGGCGACTGGAACATCGCCCACCATGAAATCGACCTGAAGAACTGGAAGGGCAACAAAAAGAATTCCGGCTTCCTCCCAGAGGAACGCGCGTGGCTGACGCGCGTCTTCGACGAAGTGGGCTTTGTCGACGTGCACCGCGGCCTGGACAAGCGCGAAGACCAGTACACGTGGTGGAGCAACCGCGGACAAGCCTACGCGAAGAACGTGGGCTGGCGCATCGATTACCACGTCGCCACGCCCGGCATCGCAGCCCAGGCGCATACGGTCAGCGTCTACAAGGACGAGCGGTTTTCCGACCATGCACCGTTGATCATCGATTACACGGTCAAGGGCTGATCTGATACGTCCGTGGTGGTGTCGGCTTACGCGCTGCGCGCTAACCCGACCTACGCTGAATCTGCTGTAGGTCGGGTTAGGTCCGCAGGACCGTAATCCGACAGCATTGTTGGCACGTCAGTGATGGTGGCGGATTAAGCATGCCACGCCAGCACGCGCCGGCTTTCGAAATGGCGCGGCTCGCCGCTCAAAGGGTCCGTGAAATCGATGGCCCGCGCCAGCAGCTGCAAGGGCTGCGACATGTCGTCTTCCTTGCACGGCAGGGCCACAGGGTAAAACGCATCGTTGACGATGGGGATGCCCAGCGAGGCCAGGTGCACGCGCAGCTGGTGCTTGCGCCCCGTGTGCGGCTGCAGCCGGTACAGATTCGCGCCGCCGCGCTCTTCGATCACATCGATGACGGTTTCCGAATTCGGCTCACCCGCTTCCTCGCGCATGAGAAAAAACTGCGCGCCCTCGACCATGCGGCTGCGGTAGGTGAATGGGAAATCGCGTCCCGCCAGCACGGGCGCCAGCGCCTCGTACGTCTTGCGCACTTCGCGGCGCTGGAACAGCGACTGATAGGCGCCCCGGCTGGCGATCTGGCGCGAAAAAATCACCACGCCGGCCGTCTCGCGGTCGAGGCGGTGGATCGGCGTGAGGTCGGCGCTATCGAGCCGTTTCTTCAGGCGCGTCAGCAAGGTCTCCTGCACGAAGCGCCCGCCCGGCGTCATGGGCAGGAAATGCGGCTTGTCGACCACGATCAGATGCTCGTCCTGGAACAGGATCTCTTCCTGGAAGGGAATCGGCGTTTCCCGCTCCAGCTCGCGGTAGTAAAAAATGCGCATGCCGCGCTTGTACGTGCTGCCGGGCGCCAGCACGGCGCCGTCGCCATCGACCACTTCACCGCGCGCCATGCGGTCCCGCCATTGCGCGGCGCTGATCTGCGGATAGCGCTCGACCAGAAAGGACAGCATGTCCGGCCACTGCCCTTCCGGCAGCCACAGGTAGCTGGCCGCCACGCCGTCGCGCATGGGCAAGGGTGCGGCGGCGTGACGCTTCGGCATTCTAGCGCTGCGCGATGGCGGTGCTGCGGTATGGCGGCAAGGCGTCCACGCTGACGCCCTTGCTGCGCGCGTACAGAGGCAGCACTTGCGCCATGTGGCTGTTCATCTGCGAGATACGGTCCTTGCCCGACGGGTGCGTCGAGAGGAACTCCGGCGGCGCGCCCTTGCTCACTGCCGCCATTTTCTGCCACAGGATGACACCGGCGCGCGGGTCGAAACCGGCGCGCGCGGCCAGGTCCATGCCGATCAGGTCCGCTTCGCGCTCATCGTCGCGCGAAAACTTCAGCATCACGCCCTGCGCCGCCATATTCGTGGCGGTGCTGGTGATGCTCGGATCGACGCCGAGCCAGGCCGACAGTCCGGCGCCGGCCAGCTTGGCGCCGACGGCGGCCAGGTTGCCCTTGCCCGCCTGCGCCTGCGAGTGTTCGCGCAGCGCATGCGAGATTTCATGCCCCATGACGATGGCTACTTCGTCGTCGGTCAGATTGAGCTTGGTGATGATGCCGCTGTAAAAAGCAATCTGCCCGCCCGGCATGCAGAATGCATTGACCTGGTCGGAATTGAGCAGGTTGACCTGCCAGTTCCAGTCGGCCGCCGCCTCGTTCCAGCGCGTGGCGAACGGGATGATGCGCTGGGCGATGGCGCGCAGGCGTTTCACTTGCGGGTCGCTGTCGGGCACCAGCGCATTTTTTTCCTTCGCCTCGTTGACCAGCTGCGCATATTGCTGCTTCGATTGTGCATTGAAATCGGCGCCGCCGGCAAAGATGCGCGACGTCGACAGGGGACGCACCTTGATGCCGTCCTGGACCGTCGCCTGCTGGGCATGGGCGGACAGGGGCGCCAGCGCGGTGGCCGCGCACAGGCTGGCCAGGATGGCGTAACGTTTAAGGGATATTGGTGCCATTGGCAGACCTCCATGGAGCAATTTTAGGCAGCATCATCATGGCCGGAAAGGCCAGGAAGAAGCACACGATGAAAAACGAGAACCAGCCCAGCTCGGCGACCAGAAAGCCCACCGAGGCATTGATCAGGGTGCGCGGCACGGCGCTCAGGCTGGAAAACAAGGCATATTGCGTGGCCGTATAGCGCGGGTCCGTGGTGCGCGACAGGAACGCGACAAAGGCGGCCGCGCCCAGGCCCAGGCTGGCGAAGGCTTCAAAACCGATCACGGCGCTGAGCAGCATGGTATTCGGCCCCACCTGCGCCAGCCAGGCGAAACCCAGAATCGCGATCGCCTGCAGCGCGCCAAACACCCACAGGCCCCGGTTGATGCCCAGCTTGAGCATCCACACGCCACCGACCACGCCACCGGCCAGGCTGGCCCAGAAACCCGTGGTGTTGGCGGCCAGGCCGATCTGCGTCATGGAAAAACCCAGGTCCAGATAAAACTTCGTCGCCAGCGCCGTGGCCATGCTGTCGCCGATTTTGTAGAGTAATACGAAGGCGAGTATCCACATTGCGTTACGCCAACCATCGCGTGCGATGAATTCCTGGAACGGCAGGATGATCGCTTCGCGCATGGTCTTTGGCGGCGAGCCGTACACGGTCGGCTCCCTGATCAGCAGGGTGCACACGAGACCCGGCAGCATGAAGGCGGCCGTGATCCAGAAGACAGGCTGCCACGGCATGCGGTCGGCCAGGATCAGCGACAGCGCGCCCGGCACCATGCCCGCCACTTTATACGCGTTGACGATGACGGCCGCGCCCAGGCCCTGCTCGTTGTCGGCAAGGATTTCACGCCGGTAGGCGTCGATGACGATGTCCTGGCTGGCCGACAGAAAGGCCACGCCGCCGGCGGCGGCCGCGATCAGGCCGATCTGCGTGAGCGGATCGAGCATGCCCATGGCGCCGATGGAAAAGAACAGCGCCACTTGCGTGAGCGCCATCCAGCCGCGCCGGCGTCCCAGTCCCAGGATGCGGTAGCGGTCCATCAGGGGCGCCCACAGGAATTTCCAGATGTACGGGAACTGCACCAGCGCGAACAGCCCTAGCGCCTTGACGTTCAAGCCCGACTTGGCCAGCCATGCCTGCAGCAGGTACAGCAGGATGAACAGGGGCAGGCCGGAACTGAAGCCCAGCACCAGCACGGCCAGCATGCGGCCATTGGCATAGGAACGCCAGCCAGGCGCCGGGCTTGTGCTCATCAATGCACCGCTTTTTTACGCAGGCGGAAGACGGCCAGGTCGCCACGCAGGTTGGGCAGCACGGAGACCATCTTGCCTTCGGCCAGGGCCACGCACTCGATCACTTCCAGGCCGCATTCCTCGGCCAGCTCGCGGAAGTCGTTGATGGTGGCGCAGCGCACGTTGGGCGTGTCGTACCACTGGTAGGGCAGCGACTTCGACACGGGCATGCGGCCTTTCAGCAAGGCCACGCGGTGCGGCCAGTAGGCGAAGTTGGGGAACGAGACGATAGCCTCGGCGCCCACGCGCACGATGTCGCGCAGCAGCGGCTCGACCTGCTTCATCATCTGCAAGGACGACAGGCACAGCACCGTATCGAAACTGTTGTCGCCAAAGATGGCCAGGCCCTTTTCCATGTCCTGCTGGATCACGTTCACGCCGCGCAGGGTGCTGGCCAGCACCTTGTCGTCGGCGATCTCGATGCCATAGCCGCTGCACTCCTTGTCGCTTTGCAGATACTGCAGCATCACGCCTTCGCCGCAGCCCACGTCCAGCACATGCGCGTTGTTCGGCACCCAATGGGCGATGAAGGCCAGGTCGGGGCGCAGCGCGCTCAATTCGTCAAAAGTCATGCGGTCTCCTTGGCGCCCTGGCGGACGGCGGTGTGCGGTGCAGGAGCGGGCAAGCCCGCCCCGATGTCGTTCCAAACCTGGCCATAATAGGCGCGCACCATGTTCATGTAGCGCGCATCTTCCAGCAGGAAGGCGTCGTGGCCGTGCGGCGCGTCGATTTCGGCATACGTGACCTGGCGGCGGTTGCACACCAGCGCTTCGACGATCTCGCGGCTGCGTTCTGGCGAGAAGCGCCAGTCGGTGGAAAACGAGGCGAGGAAGAACCTGGCCTTGGTACCCGACAGGGCTTTGGCCAGGTCGCCGCCATGCGCGCGCGCCGGATCGAAATAGTCGAGCGCCTTGGTGATCAATAAATACGTGTTCGCGTCGAAGTACTCGGAGAACTTGTCTCCCTGGTAGCGCAGATACGATTCGATCTCGAAGTCGATGCCGAAGCCGAATTTGTAGTCGCCCGTCTGCGCCGCGTCGCGCAGCTTGCGGCCGAATTTCTCGGCCATGTCGTCATTCGACAGATACGTGATGTGGCCCACCATGCGCGCCACGCGCAAGCCGTTCTTCGGCACCACGCCGTGCGCATAGAAGTCGCCGCCATGGTAATCGGGGTCGGACAGGATGGCCTGGCGCGCCACGTCATTGAAGGCGATGTTTTGCGCCGACAGCTTGGCCGTCGAGGCGATCACCACGCAGTGGCGCAGCCGCTCGGGGAACATGATGCTCCACGCCAGCGCCTGCATGCCGCCCAGCGATCCGCCCATCACGGCGGCGAACTGGGTGATGCCCAGTTCATCGGCCAGGCGCGCCTGCGCGCTGACCCAGTCTTCCACCGTCACGACGGGGAAGCTGGCGCCATACGGCTTGCCGGTGGCGGGATTGGTGTGCATGGGGCCCGTCGAGCCGAAGCAGGAGCCGAGGTTGTTGACGCCGATGACGAAGAACTTGTCCGTGTCGAGCGGCTTGCCGGGGCCGACCATATTGTCCCACCAGCCCGTGCTTTTCGGCTCGTCCGCATAGACGCCGGCCACGTGGTGCGAGGCGTTCAGGGCGTGGCAGACCAGCACCGCGTTCGATTTGTCGGCGTTCAGGGTGCCGTAGGTTTCATACATCAACATATAGTCCCGCAGCGATGCGCCGCTTTGCAGCTGCAGGGGTTGCGCAAAATACATGGTTTGCGGCGAAACGATTCCAATGGATGACATGTGTGTCGGTTTATAAAAGGGGGGCGGCCCCACGGGCCATGGTCGATGCAGCACCGCGATGATAGGTGCTGCAACTTTAACATCAGGACACCTCTTGCCGCGCGCGATGTGTCCTGATGCTTAAGGTGACAGTTTACATGAGCTGCAGTTGCTGGACGGCTTCCGCGATCACATTTGGTTCCATCGAACGCATAATTTTGCGCATTTGTGGCGCAATCAGGCCCAGGTCGCTGTT
This sequence comes from Janthinobacterium sp. FW305-128, assembly GCF_020858135.1. Classification (NCBI taxonomy): domain Bacteria; kingdom Pseudomonadati; phylum Pseudomonadota; class Betaproteobacteria; order Burkholderiales; family Oxalobacteraceae; genus Janthinobacterium; species Janthinobacterium sp. FW305-128. Next base: position 261,527 of record NZ_JACYMK010000012.1, read on the forward strand.
GAGGATCTCTTGCTTGACCGCCAACAGCTGCGCCGGATGCATGGAAAACTCGCGCAAGCCCATGCCCAGCAGCAAGCGCGTGAGCTTCACGTCGCCCGCCATCTCGCCGCACACGGCCACGTCGATGCCCGCCTTGTGGCCGGCCGCGATCGTCATCGAGATCAGCTGCAGCACGGCCGGGTGCAGCGGATTGTACAAATGCGCCACTTCGTAGTCGACCCGGTCGATGGCCAGGGTGTACTGGATCAGATCGTTCGTGCCGATCGACAGGAAATCCATGCGCTTGACGAACATGGGCAGGGCCAGCGCGGCGGCCGGAATCTCGATCATGGCGCCCACTTCGACCTCGTCGTCGAACTTGACGCCCTCCTCGCGCAGGCTGGCCTTCGCCTGCGCGATCATGGCCAGCGACTGGTCGATCTCGAACGCATGCGCGAGCATCGGGATCAGGATGCGCACCTTGCCGAAGGCGGAGGCGCGCAAAATCGCCCGCAGCTGCGTCAGGAACAATTGCGGCTCGGCCAGGCAGTAACGGATGGCGCGCAGGCCCAGGGCGGGATTCAGGGCCGTATGGTCGGACTGGTCGAGCGGCTTGTCGGCGCCGATGTCGAGCGTGCGGATGGTGACGACTTTTCCCTTCATCGACTGCACCGTGTTGCGGTAAGCCTCGAACTGCTCGTCCTCGGTGGGAATCTTGTGGGCGCGGCCCATGAACAGGAATTCGGAGCGGAACAGGCCCACGCCGCTGGCCCCCGACTCCAGCGCAAACGCGCAATCCTCGGGCAACTCGATATTCGCCAGCAGGGTGACGGGCGTGCCGCATTTGGTGACGGCCGGCGTCTTTTTCAGCTTGCCCAGCTTCTTGCGCGCGCGCTGCATGGCCAGCTGGCGCTCGCGGTACTGTTCCAGCACCAGCGCGCTGGGGTTGGCGATGACGACGCCGGCGTCGCCGTCGATGATCAGCCAGTCATCCTGGTCGATCAGCATCGACGCCTGCGACATGCCGACGGCGGCCGGGATGTCGAGGCTGCGCGCGACGATGGCCGTGTGCGAGTTCTGCCCGCCCACGTCGGTGATGAAACCGATGAAGGAGCGGTCGCGGAACTGCAGCATGTCGGCCGGAGAAATGTCGTGCGCGACGACGATCATCTGCGCCATCAATTCGTCTTCGGCCGCGGCCTTGGGCAGCAGCTGCTCCGTGCCCAGCAAGACTTTCAATACGCGCTCGGCCACCTGCTGGATGTCGGCCTTGCGTTCGCGCAGGTACGGGTCTTCGATTTCATCAAACTGCGCCGACAACTCATCGATCTGCGTCAACAGCGCCCATTCGGCGTTGTAATGGCGCTTGCGGATGATGTCGAGCGGCGCTTCGGAAATCATCGGGTCGGAGAGGATCAGCGCATGCACGTCGATGAACGCGCCCAGCTCCGTGGGCGCATCCTTGGGCAGCTCGTTCCACAGGGTCTGCAGTTCCTTGTGGACGGTGGCGATGGCGCTTTGCAGGCGCTGGACTTCGGCTTCGATCTGTTCCTGGGCGACCAGGTAATGTTTGACGTCAAGGGCGGCCGGCGCCAGCAGATGTGCGCGGCCGATGGCGATGCCGCGGGAAACCGGGATGCCGTGGAGCGTGAAAGATGCCATGGGTTGACCTGTCGGAATGCGGCTGCGGCTGCGTTCGGCGGGCATTACTCGCCTTCGCCAAACCTGTCATTAATCAGGGCGGTGAGCGCATCGACACATGCCTGCTCATCATCGCCCTCGGCTTCCAGGGTCACTTTCGCGCCCTTGCCGGCGGCCAGCATCATCACGCCCATGATGGACTTGGCGTTGATGCGGCGCGCGTTGCGGGTCAGCCAGACGTCGCTCTTGAACTTGGCGGCGAGCTGGGTAAATTTGGCGGAGGCGCGTGCGTGCAGTCCCAGCTTGTTGATGATTTCGAGTTCTTTTTGAATCATTTTTGTATGGTCTCTATCCCTGAATGCACTACGCTGATGACAATCTTGGCCTATAAAACCCGCCGCCTTCAGGGCGGCGGCCATGTACTTCCTTACTCGCCCACGCGAATGCGGTTATCGACGCGCACGGCGCCGCTTTGCGCGCCGGCCAGCGCCATCTCCACCACCACGTCGAGCGTGTCGCGGCGATACGTGATGGCGCGCAGCAGCATCGGCAGGCTGATGCCGGCGATGACTTCCACCCTGCCCGCATCGGCCAGCTTGTTGCAGCAGTTCGACGGCGTGCCGCCCTTCACGTCGGTAATCACCAGCACGCCGGAACCGTCGTCGAGGCGGCAAATGGCGTCCGACGCCAGCTTTTGCACTTCCGCCAGGTCCTGGTCGGCGACGACGTCGATGGCTTCAAACCGCTCCGTTGGACCGCGAAACACATGCGCGCAGGCAGCGATGAAAGCCTGTCCCAGCGGTGCATGTGTCATGAGCAAAATCCCTACCATAGTCAATACCCTCTAGCGCTGCTGCGCTTGCGCAACGCCATGCTCGACGGCGTCGACAAACATGGCAGCCACGTCAAAACCCGTTTGCTGCATGATTTCCTGGAAGCAGGTCGGGCTGGTGACATTGACTTCCGTCAGATAGTCGCCGATCACGTCCAATCCTACCAGCATCAGGCCACGCGCGGCCAGGATCGGGCCCAGCTTTTCTGCGATTTCCAGGTCGCGCGCCGTCAATGGCTGCGCCACGCCCGTGCCGCCGGCGGCCAGGTTGCCCCGCACTTCGCCCGCCTGCGGGATGCGCGCCAGCGAAAACGGCACCGGCTTGCCGCCGATGACGAGGATGCGCTTGTCGCCCTTGACGATGTCGGCGATGAAACGCTGCGCCATGATGGTCTGCGCGCCGTTCTCGCTCAAGGTCTCGATGATGGCGCCCAAGTTCAGGCCATCGGCCTTGACGCGGAAGATGCCCGTGCCGCCCATGCCGTCGAGCGGCTTGAAGATGACGTCCTGGTGCTTGGCGTGGAAGGCGCGCAGGCGCGCTTCATCCGACGTCACCAGGGTCGGCGACGTGAATTCGGAAAACTGGGCAATGGCCAGCTTTTCATTGTTGTCTCGGATGGCGGACGGCTTGTTGAAGACGTGCGCGCCCTGCTTTTCCGCCAGTTCCAGCAAATACGTGCCGTACACGTATTCCATGTCGAACGGCGGGTCCTTGCGCTCGATGATGGCGTCCAGGGCCGACAGGCGCACTTCCTCGGTCGAGACGACCTTGTACCAATCGTGTTCGTCGCCCGTCAGCGCGATGTGTTTTACCCGTGCCGTGACGATGCCCTCTTCCAGCGCCATGTCCTTCTGTTCGAACGCATACACGGCATGACCGCGTTTGGCCGCCTCGCGCATCATGGCGAAGGTGGAATCTTTGTAAGTCTTGAAGCCTGCCAGCGGGTCGGCAAGGAATGCAATTTTCATGGTGCGTCCAATCGGGGAGCCTGGATAAGGAATGCTTGATTCTAGCCGAGATCGCCAGGTGCGGTAGTCACCGCGCCCGGCAAGCTGCGGGGAGCGATCAATACACCTCGGGATTCGGGTCCGTGCGCTCCATTTCCAGCGACGCCGCCAGCAAGGCCAGGCGCGCCACCACGCCATACACATAGAAGCGGTTCGGCGCGGCCGTGCCCGGCTTGGCCTTCAAGTCCGGCACGGCATGCTGCTGGGCAAACGCCAGCGGCACGTACTGCGAGCCAGGCGCGTTCAGATTCTGGTCAACGCCCTTTTCCGCGTGCACGCGGTAGAAGCCGCCCACCACATAGCGGTCGATCATGTAGACGACGGGTTCGGCCACGGCATCCTTGATGCTTTCAAACGTGGGCACGCCTTCCTGGATGATGACGTCGGTGACGACCTTGCCATCCTTGACGATGGACATCTTGTCGCGCTGCTTGCGCGACAGGTCGCGCACTTCGCTGGCGTCGCGCACCGTCATGATGCCCGTGCCATACGTGCCCGCATCGGGCTTGACGATGACGAAGGGCTTTTCCTTGATGCCGTATTCCTTGTATTTCTTGCGGATCTTGGCCAGCAGCACGTCGACGCTGGCGGCCAGCGCATCTTCGCCCTCGCCTTCCTGGAAATTGACGTCGCTGCACTTGGCGTGGAAGGGATTGAGCATCCACGGGTCGACATCGATCATCTTGCCGAATTTTTTCACCACTTCATCGTAGGCCGTGTAGTGGTTGCTCTTGCGGCGCAAAGCCCAGCCCGCGTGCAAGGGCGGCAGCAGGCTTTGTTCATGAATATTTTGCAAGATATCAGGGATGCCGTCCGACAAGTCGTTATTCAGCAGAATCGTGCACGGGTCGAAATCCTTCAAGCCCAGGCGGCGGCCGTTGTTCAGGCGCACGAGGGGCTCGATGACGAGCATGTTGCCATCCGGCAACGCCAAGGGTGTCGGCTGGGTGATCTCGGGCGACCACGAACCGAAGCGCACGTGCAGTCCCGTCTGGCGGAAGATTTGCATCAGGCGCGCCACGTTCTGCAGGTATTGCGGCGTGGTGTTGTGCAATTCCGGCACGATCAGCAGGTTGCGGGCGTCCGGGCAATACTTGTCGATGGCAGCCATGGCGGCCTGCACGGACAAGGGCAGCATTTCCGTGGCCAGGTTATGGAAACCGCCAGGGAACAGATTGGTATCGACGGGCGCCAGTTTGTAGCCCGCGTTACGCAAGTCTACCGAGCAATAGAAGGGCGGCGTGTGTTCTTGCCACTCCATGCGAAACCAGCGCTCAATGGCCGGCGTCGCGGCCAGAATCTTTTTTTCGAGGTCGAGCAGCGGTCCGGTCAGGGCCGTGACGAGATGGGGAACCATAGTTACATCCTTAAATTATGTGCAGTATTCAAAAAAGCACACAGAACTGCCGACTATATTACCGTGTAAGTACCCCAAATCGGGGCAAAACCCTTGTTTTAAAGACCTTTTCCATTCCCACAACGAAAAAAAGGCACCTCAATGAGGCGCCTTTCTGGCCGGACATGCCGCGCCGGGGCGCTGGCATGCCAGATCCTTGTTATTTAACCATGATACGCTTGCTCGCCATGGCTGGTGATGTCGAGGCCTTCGCGCTCTTCTTCTTCCGGTACGCGCAAGCCGATGACGATGTCGACCAGTTTATAGGCGACGACGGAGACGACGGCCGACCAGACGATGGTGGTGCCGACCGCTTGCGCCTGCACCCACACCTGATGACCGATCGAATACGGATCGGCCGACATCTTGTTGGTGACATAGTCGAAGATGCCCTGGCCGCCCAATTGTGGTGCAGCAAACACGCCCGTCAGCAAGGCACCGAGGATACCGCCCACGCCATGCACGCCGAACACGTCGAGCGAATCGTCGGCGCCGATCAGGCGTTTCAGGCCATTCACGCCCCACAGGCAGACGATACCGGCCAGCAGGCCGATGACCAGGCCGCCCATCGGGCCGACAAAGCCGGCCGCCGGGGTGATCGCCACCAGGCCGGCCACGGCGCCGGACGCGCCACCGAGCATGGATGGCTTGCCTTTGCTGATCCACTCGCCAAATACCCACGACAGGGTGGCGGCGGCAGTGGCCAGCAAGGTGTTGACGAAGGCCAGGGCCGCCACGTCGCCCGCTTCCAGCGAGGAACCGGCATTGAAACCGAACCAGCCCACCCACAGCAGCGAGGCGCCGATCATGGTCATCGTCAGCGAGTGCGGCGCCATCGATTCGCGGCCGTAGCCGACGCGCTTGCCGATCATGATCGCGCCCACCAGGCCGGCGACGGCGGCATTGATGTGCACCACGGTGCCGCCGGCGAAGTCCAGCGCGCCTTTTTGCCAGATCCAGCCCGCTTTCAGGGCTTCGCTGGCCGAGGTGGCGGCATTGGTGATCAGGTCAGGACCGGTCCAGAACCACACCATGTGGGCCGCTGGCAGGTAGGCGAACGTGAACCACAGCACGACGAAGGCCAGCACGGCGGCAAACTTGGCGCGCTCGGCGAAGGCGCCGACGATCAGTGCGCAGGTGATGGCGGCAAACGTGCCCTGGAAGGCGACGAAGACGAACTCGGGAATGACGACGCCCTTGCTGAAGGTGGCAGCGGCGGCAAACGTGCCCTTGGCCGGATCCCAGATACCGTTCAGGAACAGGCGGTCGAAGCCACCGAAGAAGGCGGTTTTTTCCGTAAAGGCGATCGAGTAGCCGTAGATACACCACAGCACGATGACCAGCGCGAACACCATGAACACTTGCATCAGCACCGACAGCATGTTCTTCGAGCGCACCAGGCCGCCGTAGAACAGGGCCAGGCCGGGGATGGTCATCAAAATCACCAGCAAGGTGGAAATCATCATGAAACTGGTATCGCCCTTGTTGGCGACAGGGGCGGCGGCCGGTGCGGCAGCGGCCGGGGCCGGGGCGGCGGCAGCGGGGGCGGCGTCAGGCACGGGCGTGACGGCGGGGGCGGCAACGGCCGTAGTCGTGGCCGCCTCCGTCTTGGCAGGGGCATCGGCAAAGCTCGGCGCGGCGACGCCAAACGCACACAGACAGGCAAACCCAGCGAGCAATTTTGTTATATTTTTACGCATCAATATTCCCCTTAGAGCGCTTCGTTGCCGGTTTCACCGGTACGGATGCGGATGACTTGTTCCAGGTTGTAGACGAAAATCTTGCCGTCGCCGATTTTACCGGTACGCGCGGCGCCTTCGATCGCTTCGATGGCCTGATCGACAATGGCGTCATCGACGGCTGCTTCAATCTTGGTTTTTGGCAAAAAATCAACGACATACTCGGCGCCACGGTAGAGTTCCGTATGGCCTTTCTGGCGGCCGAAACCTTTGACTTCGGTGACGGTAATGCCTTGCACATTGATAGCCGACAAGGCTTCGCGTACTTCGTCCAGTTTGAACGGTTTAATGATTGCAGTAATCATTTTCATGGCAGTCTCGCTTAAAAGGTTTTGGATACGGTCAGCACGAGACCGGATTTCGCCAGATTCTTGCCATTCGGTGCCAGCGACGTGATGTTGGCCTTGACGGCGGCCAGAGCCACGGTCACCACGCCGAAATCCTTGGTCACGCCGATCTTGTAATCGTTATAGCTGAGGGAATCGTTGTGCGCGACCTTCTGGCGTCCGGCATGCAGGTTCAGCATGTAGCCATCGTGCACATCGACGTTGGCACCCACATCGAGGTAGCCGCTGTTCTTGCTGTCAGGCACGCCGAACAGATTACTGGTCGAATGCGAGTACTTGATGTAGGCCGGGCCATAGCCGAGCTGGCCGTACAGTTCGAAGGTGTTCGCGTTGGTGCTCAGCCCATTCGAGGGATAGAAGTAGTACAGGCCGCCCACATCGTAGGTGAAATCGTTGCTGATCTCGCCACGTTTGCCGCCGTAGATATCCCATTCCAGGTTGGTATCGCCGCCGCCGTCTTTGATCCATTTGATGCTCGACAACCAGGTCCCCACGTACAAACCCGTCGGGTTGTGGGTATAGTCGGCGCCGCCGCTGATGGCAGGGTCGAGACGGCTTTGCGACACGCCACGGTAGCGGTAGTCGCTGGTCAGCGCCACGTTGTAGCTCACCACGTTATCAGGTACGGCTTCGGCCGCAGCAGGCGCCGCCACTGCATCCTGGGCCATGGCGCTGCCGCACAAGGCGGTCATGGCCAGCGTCAACGCTGCAGCTAAAGTCATGTTCTTGGACAGATTCTTCATGGCGATTCCCTTTTATTGAACTTTTAAAGCGGTTGAGGTTTAAAATCTTGGCTGGAGATCACAAAGCGTTCATACCTTCTTTAGCAGAATACGTGCCAGCTCTCTTGCCACCTTGACAGGTGCCTTTCCGGCCATACATACCGTGCAAGCCGCTGGGCATGCGGAAATACGTTGCTGAAGCGTTGTGGATTTGCCTATTTTCGCACCAGATTAACACCGCTGTGCACCGCAATGGTGCGATGCACATGCCGCACCATAAAAGGACTGAACATGGACATGAATACCTTCTTTAACGACTTGCAAGGCAAGATCCACCAGGCCATCGAGAACTCGCCGGCCAAGGATATCGAGAAAAACGTGAAATCGATGATGACCCAGGGCTTCGCCCGCCTCGATCTCGTCACGCGCGAGGAATTCGATATCCAGGCGCAAGTGCTGGCCAAGACCCGCGCCAAGCTCGACGCACTGGAATTGCGCCTGATCGAACTGGAAACCCGTCTGAACGAACCCAAGGCCAAGGTGTAAGGTTGTAAGGTGACGCCAGCCAGACCACGTTATTGACGGCCTTGCTGGCATAGCTCAAGCCTGACGGCGTTTCACGCGCTAGACTGAGACTGCCCGCGCCCGCGCCACAGGGGAGTTTGATGAGTCTGGCCGTCCTGAAAAGCCGCGCCCTGGCCGGCATGGAAGCGCCCGAGGTAAGTGTCGAAGTCCACCTTGCCAACGGTTTGCCTTCGTTTACGATAGTCGGCCTGCCGGATACGGAAGTGAAGGAATCGCGCGACCGCGTCCGTGCCGCGCTGCAAAACTGCGGCTTTGAGATGCCGGCGCGGCGCATCACGGCCAACCTGGCGCCGGCGGACTTGCCCAAGGAATCGGGGCGCTTCGACCTGCCTATTGCCTTGGGTATCCTGGCCGCCTCGGGCCAGTTGCCGGGCGACCAATTACATCACTACGAATTCGCGGGCGAACTGTCGCTCTCAGGCCAGTTGCGTCCCATTCGCGGCGCGCTGGCCATGACCTTTGCCATGCAGCGCAGCCCGGCGGGCGCGCCACGCGCCTTCATCCTGCCGCAGGCGAACGCGGACGAGGCGGCGCTCGTCAGCGATGCCTGCATCTATCCCGCCCACAGCCTGCTGGAAGTCTGCGCGCATTTTGCCGCGCACGGCAGCCAGACCGCCCTGCAACGCCATCAGCCCATGCTGGCAGCGCACGTCTTTCCGTATCCCGACTTTGCCGACGTGCAAGGGCAGCAGCAGGCGCGGCGGGCGCTGGAAGTGGCGGCCGCAGGCGGCCATAACGTCCTGATGGTCGGGCCGCCGGGCGCGGGCAAGACCATGCTGGCCAGCCGTTTTCCCGGCGTGCTGCCGCCCATGAGCGACGAAGAGGCGCTGGAATCGGCTGCCGTGCATTCGCTGGGTGGCCACTTCAAGGTGGAACACTGGAAACGCCGCCCCTACCGCGCCCCGCACCAGACGGCGTCCGGTGTGGCCCTGGTGGGCGGCGGCAATGTTCCGCGCCCCGGAGAAATCTCGCTCGCGCACTGCGGCGTGCTGTTTCTCGATGAAATCGCCGAATTTCAGCGCCGGGTGCTCGATGTGTTGCGCCAGCCCATGGAATCGGGCGTGATCAACATTTCACGCGCGGCCCGCCAGGCCGAGTTTCCTGCCCGCTTCCAGCTGATCGCCGCCATGAATCCCTGCCCGTGCGGTTATCTGGGCCACGCTTCGGGACGTTGCCGCTGCACGCCGGACGCCGTGCTCCGTTATCACAGCCGCCTGTCCGGCCCGCTGCTCGACCGTATCGACCTGCAGATTGAAGTGGCCGCGATGCCGCCGGCGGCGCTGGGCCGGCACGCCGGCGCCGGAGAAAGCACGCGAGCCATCGCCACAAGGGTAGCGGCAGCCTTTGCCCTGCAGCTGGCGCGCCAGGGAAAGGCGAATCAGCGCCTGAGCAGCACGGAAATCGAACAGCATTGTCGCCTGGAAACGCATGGCGAACAGCTGCTGCACGGCGCCATGGCGCGATTGCACTGGTCGGCGCGTACCTACCACCGCGTACTGCGCGTGGCGCGCAGCATCGCGGACCTGGAGGCTAGCCCCGGCATCACACAGCCGCACGTCGCCGAAGCGATCCAGTACCGGCGCGTGCTGCGTGAAATATAAGGCGGCCCGTAAGTGCCACACGTGCACGATTGCGCGCGACTGGCGGCGCTGCTACCATCTGCTGATGAAAAAACCATCACTTGCCCTCTTTCTGGCTACGCTCGCGGCCGCCGGCATCTTGTCGGCCTGCAGTCCGAAGTTCGACTGGCGCGACTACCGCAGCCCCGACGCCCAGTTCACGGCCTTGTTCCCAGGCAAACCGGCCGTGCTGACGCGCGAGATCGATCTTGATGGCAGGAAAATCAGCCTGACCATGACGGCCAGCGAGGTTGATGGCAATACCTTCGCCATCGGCAGCGCCGTGCTCGACAGCGCAGAACAGGCGCAAGCGGCCCTGCCCGCCATGCAGACTGCCCTGTTAAAGAATATTAACGGCACCGTGCGCAGCGAAAAATCGGCATCGACGGCCAGCAGCACGGCGGCAGGAACACACCAGCACAGTTCGCTCAGCATCGAGGCCAAAGGCACGCAGCAAGGCAAGCCTGTCTTGCTGGTCGGCCGTTTCGTGGCGCAGGATAAACGGATTTTCCAGATCATCATCCTCGGTGAAGAAAGCAAGCTGTCGCGTGACACCATCGACACTTTCATGGACTCGGTGAAACTGGATTGAGACTTAACGATCGCTTAAACGGGTGTTTTCACCGCAAGCAAGCTCTTGTAAATGCGTGCGTTGTCCAACAGATGGCCCTATCCGGCTTGCAAATGTGCAATCCGGGCAATCGGACGGCCTGTGCGACATTTCAAGTCGTGATATTGTTTCGACACTAACAACAAGTTTCAGAAAGCGCTTATGTTGATCTCATTCAAATCCAAATCCTCCCCTGAAGTGCTGATGTACCAGGAACATGCCCAGCGCATCCTCGACATCCTGCACAAGAACCCCACACGCGGCGTCATCACGCCAGCCGAAGCGGGCGATGCCCTGGCCCTGCTGGAAAAAGAAGTCGCGGAAAGCAAACTACATCCGGAAAATGACGTCGAACACGATGCGCATACGCCGGAAACGCTGGAAGATGGCGAAACGGGCGCCCATGCGCGCGCGCAAAAAGTGCATTTCTCGCAGCGCGCCTATCCCTTGATGGAGATGCTGCGCTCGGCCAAGGCGGAAAATGAAAGCATCACCTGGGGCATCTAGTCCGATGAATGCTGCAGACGAAAAAAAACCCCGCTGATGCGGGGTTTTTTTATATAACAAGCCTGACGATAACCTACTTTCACACTGGTTGCAGCACTATCATCGGCGCAAAGTTGTTTCACGGTCCTGT
>NZ_JACYMK010000013.1:0-242494 GCF_020858135.1 Janthinobacterium sp. FW305-128
GACAAAGCGTTGTGTTTGTCAGCTGCGAAGAAGGAAGAGTATGAAGCGTTTCGGCTCATTCGTCAACCTTCTTTTTTACCCTGCTTTACTCGGCATTTGCATGCGTCGTTCAGCGAGGGGGCGAATTATAGCCAAGCGACAGCGTGTCCGCAAGAGCCATTTATGGCAAGACGAACGATTTCACCAAGGTCAGCTCGCCGGCGGCCCGCATCGGCACCTGGAAGCTCTGCAGCTTTTCCCGCGGCGTGCCTTCATTGGTGATGATCGACAGACGGGCCACGGTCAGCATGGCGGTGTTCTCGCCGCTACCGTAGTAATTGACATACGCGTGATAATTGCCCTTCAGGGGTGCCGCGCTGGAAAAGATTTCAGGGCCATAGCCGGTCGTCACGTCCACATCCAGCGCGCCGCCATCTTTCAGGACGCGGTTGCCGTACCAGGCGTGGCCGCCGTCCGGCGTGACCACATGCAGATCAAGATCGGTGCCGGCGCTGTCCCACGACAGCACGATACGCAAGCGCGCTTGCGTCTTGCCCTGGTAGCTGTCGACAAACTGGGTCCGCGCGCGGCTTCTGCCATCGGGCGAGCGCACTTCCACGCTGTTCGAGCCGCTGCCGAAACCATAGGGGCGACCGTAGCTGCCATCCTCCCCCACCTCCATCGGCATCGCCACGCCATTGACCACCAAAGTGGCGGGCTTGCCCTTGATAGCACCCGCGATACGCCCCCGTATCTGCGCCGTCTCGGCCTGGCCCGGCTGCAGGTTGGCCGACGCGGCGGGATAATTGACCGCTTGCGTGTATTCCTCCTGCGCGCCGGCCGAATTGCGCCAGCCGCTCTTCGGTGCATCGATGGTGACCTGGGCCTGCGCCCAGAGTGGCAATAACATGAGCGGAATCGCGCAACGGATATAAAAACTCACAGAGCCTCCAGGTTAAGATCGACGAGCCGGCGGGCCAGCCGCTCGACATATTCTTCGTCCTGGCCGCGCGGATGACGGCGCAGGCCAAGGTGTAAATATTCATGGGCCAAGGTGATGCGGTCTTCGCGCGTGGCCAACGGGCGCATGAAGATGCGGTTGCGCGACTGCTCCGAATACGGCGCGCCGCTGGACAGGGCGCAGACCAGCGGCGCTTGCGGCGGCGCCTCGTAACCGGCCTCGCGCAGCAGCACGCGCTGCCAGCGCGGCACGGACCGCGCCAGCCAATCCTCGTTCTGCGCCAGGCGGCGGCAACGCGCGCCGGTATTGCCAAAGGTGCTCAGCGCGCCGCCGGGATAAGCCTGCGCCAGCAATTCATCATAGTGCTTGCCCTGTTTCGCCTGGCGTACCGCCTCGCTCCACGCCATCGTGCCCTCGGACGACTGGTTGCTGTGATAGCGCACGGTGACGCCATCGACGATCAGCTGATCGGTCCAGCGCGCAATCGCCAGCGCCGCCGGCGTGGCGGGGCTGGGACTGACGCGCTGGGTCGCGCTGCTGTCGGCGATCTGCTGGCAGCCCGCCACGGTTACCGCGTTCTGCTGCAGATACGTGCGCGCGGCAATCGCCAGCGCCTTGGCCGCTTCCGGCTCATTCGCACTCGCTTCGCGGTCGAGCACGCGCGCCACATATTCATTGACGCCGAAGCGGCCACGCAATTGCGGGCGGCCACCCGTCTCCTGCAACAGCATCAGTTCACCGGTGCTGCGCAGGGCGAGGTTCTGGCCATTTTCGAACTGCACATGGTAGCGGCCATTCAGCGGCCCGGGTGCGGCAACGCCGCGCTCGCCGCGCACGGCACGGATCGGATAGCGCTTGAAGTAATCGACGACCACGCAACCGCCATCATCGGCCGCACCCACTGGCGGCAGACTGGCGGCCAGCCTGGGCGCCCACTGCTCGAACACATTGCTGCTGCCGCCCGCGCCGCCAAACCAGATGGGGGTGCCATCGGCCAGCCAGCCGGCCGCGCCGCCAATCCGTTCATCTGCCCGGCGCTGCTCGTGCCAGGAATACGTCTTCACGCGCAGCTGGCTGCCGAACCAGCGCGCCGTGCCGGCACCGCGACCATCGAGCACCACGCGCAGCAGCGCCGCTTCGGCATCCATCCGGCTGGCAGCCGGTATGCTGTCCAACGCGCGCAGCAGGCTGTCCAGACGCACCAGCCGCCCCGGCGCCAGCTGCGCGGGATCCGCCAGCCAGGCAAAGTCCCCTGCCGGCGCGCTACCTAAACGGGTGGTCCAGTACTGGCGCCACGGCGCGGCCGTGATCATCAGGCGCTTCGGCGAGAAGAAGGGGCCGCAGGACTGCGCCAGCGCCGCGTCGTGGCCGATGCTCTGGCCCGCATCGCAGCAATACACTTCTTCCGGATCGCGGCCGCCGCAGCGGTAATCGGGCATCGCCACCTTGTTATCGCTCGCGTAGACATACACGAACAGCTTCCACAGGCTGGCCAGCGGCACTTGCCGCGTGCCGTCAAACGGCGGCGAGAGTGGCAGCGTGGCGCCGCCCTGGCGCAGCTGCCGCACTTCCGTCTTGCCATCGCGCCGCCAGGCCACATCCAGCGATGCCGACCACGCTGGCGCGGCCAATAACAGGGTCGCCATCAATGCAGGACGTGCCACGCGCATCACTCGACCTTCAGCGCGCGCGTGCTCTTGCCGCCGCCCTCGAAGGCTTTCTGCTCCGGCTGGTACATGCGGTAAAAGCGCGCTGGCGGCAGCACATAACTGCCCTTCTGCGCAAAACGCAGCAAATGGCGCACGGTTACCTCGCCTTCCAACGGCTCGACCGGCACGGCATAACCGTCGCGGCGCTCCGTGTGGCGCGCGCGTTCCAGCGCTGCCGGCTTGTCGCCCGCCATGACCATGCCCCAGGTGGTCGATTCGACCATGGCGCCCGGCGGCAACGCCACCTCCAGCAAGCCAAAGCGGTGTTTCGCACCCGGCGCCGCTTTCAAAGTGATTTCATCGAGGTACAACGCGTCCGTGCTGAGCGCCTCGCCCGGCTTGACCAGCTCCGTCGTGTAGCCGCCCTTGCCTGCCTTCATGCGCAGGATGCGCCGTTCGACGGTGACCGGCAAGGTCTGCGCTTCGGCTGCGTAGCTGTCGTACTGCACCACGGCCACCGTGCCGGCCGGCGCCGGGGCGGCGAGACGCAATTTATCAGGCACGCCCTTGGCGTCAAGCCAGCGCCACAGCGGATGGCCGCTGCGGCTGTCGCGTTTCTGCCAGGCGCCGTCCAGCGCGACGGCCGGCCCCTTGCCGAACGATGCGCCACCCAGCTTCTTCTGCACCCACATCAACGTCATCGCGCGGTCCAGGGTCGGCATCTCGGCGCGCACGCCGGCCAGCACCGCGTCCGCCTGCGATGGCGGCACTTCGCCGGCCAGCATCAGCAAGGCTTGCGCCACCGGCGCTTTCGACGCGCGCAGTACCTGCCAGGAATCGGCAACCTGCTGCTGCAACGCCGAAGGCAGGGCGATGCCATTCTGGCTGGCGACCAGCGCCACCAGGCCAAAGCTCATTGCCTGCGCTTCGCGATCAAGGGCTCCGCCCAGCAACAGGCTGCCGCTGTCGCCCGCCTGGCGCGGCTTGCCGCCCAAGGTCGCGCCAGCGCTGTCGTCGACCAGGCCCGCCGCCAGCGTCTGCGTGGGCAAGCCCATCTCGCGCGCCATCCACAGCACCAGCGCGCGGTCGCCCATCGCATCCTTCAAGCCATGTTCGCTGTAGACGGCCAGCAGCTTGTTCCAGTGCTCGGGCGGCAGCTCGATGCGCAGCGCGCGCGCCGCATACCAGTCGGCGTAATAGGCGTAGGCCGTCATCAGCGCATTGCCGGCCGTGGCGTTGCCCCACCAGCCGAAGACGGCATTCGGACCGGCCATGGAGACCAGGCGCAGGCGCTGCGCCGTGAGCAGCGTTTGCAGGCGCTCGCTGGCCACGCCGGCGTCCGGCCCCAGGCTTTGCGTGGCCAGCGCCAGCGGAATCAGGCGGCTCGCCGTCTGCTCGACGCAGCCATACGGATAGTCGATCAGGTCGTCGGCAATGCGCGCGAAGTGGCTGGCTGCTCCTTGAGCGAACGAGACGCGCAGATTGCGCGCGTCCGCCGGCAGCTTGAGTGGAATATCAACAGTGGCGCCATCGAGCGGCAGCACCAGCGTGCGCGGGCTGCTCCAGGCGGCGGGCAAGGTTTGCATGGCTGCCTCTAACGCGTCGACCAGCTTGCCATTCTGTTTCAGTTCCAGGCGCAGCGGTCCACTGCCCGCAACCAGCGGGAACTCGACGTAATTGACGCCCGGTTTGGCGGACAGCTTTTCCGTCTTCGGCTGCGCCCCGCCCGAGAGGACGACGTCGAGCGCCTGCTCCTTGCCCGTCTGATTGAACACGGCCACCGAGGCGCGCGGCGCATCGCCGGCACGCATCCAGTCGGGCGCCGTCCACTTGGCATAGAAGTTTTTGTCGGAACGCAGATAGGCGGTGCGCTGGCCCACGCGCCCCTGCTCATCCATCGCGCGGCCGGTGATCCTCCAGCGCGTCAGCGCGTCGGGCATGGTGAAGCTCACGCGCGCATTGCCATTGGCGTCGGTCTTCAGCGACGGCGCCCAGTAGGCCGTATCGATATTGTCGCGGCGCGGACGTTCGAGCACCTTGACGCCGCGCTCGTTGTAGTTGTGGCGTGCGGGCGCGCCGGCCGTGCGGCCCTGTGCCATGTCGTAGCTGATGAAGGACAGGCTGGCCGTGGTGCGCACGTTGTTGCGGCGCGGATGGTAAAAGAAGTCGCCGATGTCGGGCGCTATTTCCGGCTGCAGCACATAGATCATTTCATCGACCACGCCCAGCGCCACCATGGTGCTCAAGGGCTTGCCGTCCAGCGTGGCCTTGACGTCCAGCGTGACCTTTTCGCCGGGCTGGTAGACCTCCTTGTCGCTCTTGAACTGCAGCGCGATGCGCGGCTCGATCACTTGCAGGCCGGCGTTCTCAAACACAAAATCGCCATTGCGCGTGTACGCCACCGAGAACGTCATGTTCGGGCCATGCTCTTCTTTTACCGGGATGCGCACTCTCCACTGCCGCGGCGCCACGCGCTTCGCCTGGTACCAATCCGCGGCGCCGGCCATCAAGCCATGGTGTTCCACCTTGTCGCGCTCGAGCGTCAACAAGGCCTGGTCGACCTTGTCGGAGAAGGTGATCAAGGCCTCGGCCGTGTCGCCAGGACGGTAGCGGGCGCGGTCCAGTACGATCTCGATGCTGCCCGGCGTCGTCTGCACGCCATCGCCGGCGACCCAGTGGCTGGCGGCGGCCAGCAGGTTGCCCCGTTCGTCGCGCAGCGCCAGTTGATACGAGCCGGAAGCCGGGAATGTCACGTCCCAGCCCTTGGCGTTTGGATCGAAGGCGCCCTCGGTCTTGCTCTGTTTTTCCAGCTGCACCATCTCCCAGCGCACGGGCTTCGCCGCACCCTGGCCATCGGCCAGCAAATCGAAATGCACATTTTGTCCCGGATCGGAAAACTGGCGCGTCGCCTTCAACTGGTAGCTGCTGCTCGAGCGTTCTATCATCAGTTCGCGCGTCGCCTTGACGCGGTAAGCCGCGCCATCGGTCGCCAGCACGGTCAAGATGTAGCGCGACGGATCGGCGGCGGGCGGCAAGGTGAAGTCCACATTGCCGCTGCCGTCGCTCGTCACTTCCTCGGTCTTCAAGGCCACGGGGAACAGGCCGCTGTAGCGCAGCTCCCCCTCGACCATGGTGTTTTGCTGGCCGCGCAAGGACAAGGTCATCTTCGCGTTTTTTACCGGTTTGCCATCGGGGTAGCGCAGCGCGATGCTGCCCTTGACCGCCTCGCCCGTCTTGAATTCCGGTTTCGATGGCTGGACGTTGATTTCAAAATGCGGCTTGACGTATTCGGCCACGCGGAAGGCCGCGCCATACACGCCATCCTTGTAATTGAAGCGCAGTTCATAGCCGCCGGCGGTGGCTTCCGTGGGCAGGCGGAAGCGCGTGTCGGCACCCGTATCGCCGGACAGCTGCAGCGTTTGCGTCAGCAGCGGCGTGCCGTTCGGATTGAGCACGCTCAAGCTGATCGGTGCAGCGCTTGCTGCCTGCGAGGTGCGCGCCGAGGTGAATTCGCGGCCCAGGAATTTGACGTTGACCTCGTCGCCGGGACGGTACAGGGGCCGGTCGGTCACCGCATAAATCTTGGTGTTATAGATTTCGCTGTCATAGTAAAAATTCTCGGACACGAACACGCCGCCGGCGCCGTCCTGGCCCAGCACATACGTGTGTTCAGGGCTGCCGCGCTCGAGCGACGCGACGCCATCAATGCCCGTCACGGCCGACTGCAGCACGCCGGTACCGTCCGTCCACGCCACGCTGGCGCCGGCCACGGCGGCGCTGTTGTCGCGCCGCGCCGTCCATACCAGCATCTGGCCGGAAGAGACCTTGGTGACGGCCACCGTGTCCGACACGAACACCAGGGTGGTGGCGCGGTGCTCGCCGATGATCGCTTCGACCAGGTACAAGCCCGGCTTGCGCTTGCCCAGCGGGATCATCACGTTGCCGGCGCCGGCGACGATGAAGTCGCTGCTGGAGCCATCGAGCTTGACGCCTTTCGGCGGCGCGATGGCCTTGGCCTGCCAGATCGGATAGCGGAAGCTGTCGACCAGCTCCATGCCCTTGATCGGCTTGTACTGCGGATGATTGGCAAATACGGTCGGCTTGCGGATCGCGTCCTTCGTTGCCAGTTGCGGCTGTTCTTTCGTGACCGCGAGGCGCGCTTCGCCGGAAAACAGCTTGCGCCAGGCCAGGCGCGACTGCTTCCACCAGCTATCCCACAGAAAGCTCAAGGTATTGGCCAGGCCCTCGCCCTGGTAATTGCCCTCGACCTGGATGCGGTGCAGATTACGCTGCTTTTTCAGGAATTCCATCGGCTCGGGCACGCGGTAGACGATGATGTCGGCGCCCGAATACGCTTCCAGGTTCATGCGCCCCATGTCGCGCCCGGGCACCTCGAGCCGCACGCGCGCTTCATCAAGACTGCCGTAGCTGGCGTCCGACAGCAGGAAGAAGGGCTCGCCCTTGAAGGTGCTGTAGTTGCTCGGTTCGCGCTGCTGCGCCGAGGCGCCGCCAATGAGGACCAAGGCCAGCAGGCTGGCAAGGAACAGCTTCATGACAAAAATCGGCTTCATGATAAAAACGCCAGCCGGAACACGCCGGCGAAATTCGGATTGTTGACCACAGGTTGCCACCGCGTGTCCTTCCAGCTCGTGAGTTCTTTGATATCGACGGTCCGCAGACCATTGTCGTCGGGGGTGACGGTGCCGGTGTGATAGGCGATGCGCGCGCCCATCCAGACCATCAGGTGCTGTTCGTCGCCCTGGTCGAAAAACAGCAAGTCGCCGGGCAGCGCCTGGCTGATCTCGCGGGCGACGAAACGGCTGTTGTGCTGCACCAGCGCCAGCGCCGTGACGAAGTGGCCGACACTGCCGCCCGTCTGCACCCAGCGGTTGCGCAGGGCCGCCTGGTTCGCGTCCAGTTCCAGCTCGGGCGGCAAGCGCCGGTCGCTGGCGATGCCGTTCGCGTGCAGCCATTTCGCGTCATGCACGGTGAGCGCTTCGTTGACGGCAAAGCGCACCAGGCCGGCGCAATCGCGGTGCGTCCAGCGCGGCGACGGCCCCCGTTCGATCTGCGCGTTGACGATGCGCAGCATCCAGGCCTGAAACGCGCGGCTCTGGGCTTGCGACAGCAGTACTTGCCCCCCGGCGGCCGCGCGCAGCGCCCAGGCCTTGGGTGCGGCGACAGCAGCGACGCACACCGCCAGCGCAGCGCGCCGTCCATGCGACACCGTCATCGCGCCGTCTCCTGCCATTCCAGCGTTTCCCACGACGTGCCGCTGGCTGGCTGCCGCTTGAGCACCATGCGCAGCGGCGGATATTTTTTCAGGGCGTTCAGGCGCGGCACCAGGTGTTCGTTGGCGGCCGCGCGCAAGACCGGTTCGTTATTCGCCGGCAGGGTATCGAAGGCTTCCAGCTGGATCAGGCGGGCCAGCGAGGCCGGCGCGATCAGGCCGATCGTGTGCGCGCCATCGGGCAGCAGGTCGCTGGCGGCCGGCGCCTGCTTGCGGCGCACGGCCAGCACCTGGTCCACCAGCTTGCCGTCGGCCGAGAAGACAACGGTATTGCCGGCCACGGCCAGCGCCGGCGTGGATTGGCCAAGGGCCGTGGCGACGCCGCGCTCCCAGCGAATGGCGCCATCCTTGCCGGTGGTCTTGCGCACGGGGTCCTTGCCGCCGATGGCCGCCGCGAACAGGCTGCCATAGACAGCGTCGTCGCCGGCCTGCGCACTGCGCGTGGCGACAAACACGGGCGTATGCAGGCGCGAACTGCCGTACCAGCAGGCGGCGGCGGGGCCTTGCAAGTGCCCGGCCAGCGGCACCACCGGCTCCGATGTCTTGCTGCCCAGGCGCTTGAGCACGGGCTGCAGCGCGGCCCAGTCCACCGGCACGCTGAAACAGGCGCTGGGATTATGCGGCAGCTGCGGCCACAGGGCGCTGCTATCATACGCACCGTTTTTCAGTTTATCGGCATTGAGCAGCACCTTCGATTGCCAGGTGCCCTGTTGAAAATCGAAGCGCAGCGCTTCGAGCGCGCCAAAGAAAGGCTGGTAGCCGAACGACAGGAAGTCGGCCTTGACGGCGATGCTGTGTCCCTCCGGCGCGGCTGGATCGAGATGGAATTGCGCATGAAAGACGTTTTGTTTCGCCGGCTCCGGCGCCAGCAGGCTGGCCACGGTTTTCTCGGCCGTGCCATCGCCATGCTTGCCGTCGCTGCCGCCGTACAGCATGCCGGGATGGGACAGGATGACCAGGCGCTGGCCGTGCGCGGCGAACAGCAAGGTGCGCTGGTAGGCATAGTTCAGCGCATACACGGGCACTTGGCCGCCATCGACGCGCAAGCTGCCGGCCACGCGCATCTGCGTATCCTTCAAGGCGATCTTGCCCGCTTCCTCGAGCAGGCGCGTCAGCTGGCTGCGCGAGACGGCGATGGCGAAATGCTTGAGCGAGCCGTCGGCGTCGCGCCACAGGGCCACTTCCGCCGGCTGGTCCAGCACCATGCGCAGCAGCTGGTCGCCCCATCCCAATTCATGTTCATAGGCGATGCGGCGCAGGCTGCCCTTCAGGCCCAGCCGGTCTTCGCTCTGCTCGTAATAGAACAGGAAATCCTCGCGCAGCACGTCGCGCGCCAGCGGCACCGTCAGCAGGTCGCGCGGCAAGGCCGACAGGCTTTTCGTGCGGACCAGCGCGTCGGGCCGCGATAAATCCAGCTTCAGGCCGTTGACCGGCCCCAGCGTGCCCCAGCCGAAGACCCGGTAGCCGACCAGCGCGGCCGCCACCAGCGCCACGCCGGCCAGTGCCCCGACCAGGACTTTTTTATTGAGTACTTTTTTCGCCAGCACCTTGTATCCCTTTTAGCCTGCCGTAGCATTGACAAGTTAGTAATTGTTGACAAATGGTAACATGGCATTGGCAGCCGCAGCGCACAGCTGACGCGACAGCGTAAAATAGCGGATTCGCCGTTTCCATCGCCTCCCATGACCATCCTGCTCTCCACCCTGAACGCCCGCTATACCCACGCCTCGCTGGGATTGCGCTATCTGCTGGCCAATATGGGCCCGCTGCAGGCGCAGACGCGGCTGCAGGAATTCGTCATCGGCACCAAGACGACGGAACTGGTCGAGCGCATCCTCATCAACAAGCCCCGTATCATCGGTTTTGGCGTCTACATCTGGAACGTCGAGGAAACCACCAAACTGGTGGCCATGCTCAAACGCGTGGCGCCCGAAGTCATCATCGTGCTGGGCGGGCCGGAAGTGTCGCACGAGGCGGGCGAGCAGGAAATCGTCAAACTGGCCGACTACCTGATCACGGGCTGGGGCGACGTCACCTTCCCCAAGCTGTGCGGCGAGATCCTCCACGGCCCGAAGCCGCTGATGAAGATCCATGCGGGCGTGCAGGCGCCGCTGGCGGAACTGCAGCTGCCCTACTCCTTGTATACAGACGACGATATCCGCCACCGCACGATTTACGTGGAAGCGTCGCGCGGCTGCCCGTTCAAATGCGAATTCTGCCTGTCGGCGCTGGACAAGACGGCCTGGCCCTTCGCGCTGGAGAATTTCCTGGCCGAGATGGAATCCCTGCACGCGCGCGGCGCGCGCCTGTTCAAGTTCGTCGACCGCACCTTCAACCTGAACATCAAGACCAGTTTGAAGATCATGCAGTTCTTTTTAGACAAGATCGAAGCGAATCCGGACGATCCCATCTACGCCCACTTCGAGCTGGTGCCCGACCACTTGCCCGACGCCTTGAAAGAAGGCATCAGCAAGTTCCCGCCCGGCGCGCTGCAGTTCGAGATCGGCATCCAGAGTTTCAATCCGGACGTGCAATCGCTGGTCAGCCGCAAGCAGGACAACCAAAAGGCGGCCGACAACATCCGCTGGCTGTGCGAGGAATCGAACGCCCACTTGCACGTGGACCTGATCGCCGGCTTGCCGGGCGAGGATGAAGCGAGCTTTGCGGCCGGCTTCAACAAGCTGGTGGCACTGAAACCGCATGAAATCCAGTTCGGCATCTTGAAACGGCTGCGCGGCACGCCCATCATCCGCCACACGGAAAACTATGGCATGGTGTTCGACCCGCACCCGCCGTACACCATCCTGGCCAATAAACAGCTCGATTTCATGAGCATGCAGCGCCTCGTGCGCTTCGCCCGCTACTGGGACCTGGTGGCCAACTCGGGCCGCTTCGCCAATACGGTGCAATGGATGCTGGGCGAGTCGCCGTTTGAAAACTTCATGGATTTTTCGAACTGGCTGTACGCCCACACGGACGCCACCCACCGCATCGCCATGGAGCGCCTGGCCAAGCTGGTGGCGCAATGGCTGCAGACGCGCGGCATGAGCGCGGCCGAGGCCAATGCCCTCGTGGCCAGCGACTATGCGGGCGGCGCACAGGCGGCCGCACATGCCAAGCCAAGCGAAGTGAGTACTAGCAACGCCAAGGTGCGTCCGGACGTCGCCCTGCCGCAGCGGCAGGCGCGCCACCTGGCGTCCTGAGGGGCGGGCGATTGAACAGCGGTGGCGGTCTGCGCCATTCTCCCTTAAACTGGCACGATGCCGACTGTACAATCGCCGAAACTGACCCTCTCCCAGACCAGCTCCCAACAGGGAGCCCTTGTCACTGCCAGCGGCACCTGGCAGGTGCACGCGCTGGCGCATGACAATGCCATCAAGGCCATCGAGGCCCAGCTCAAGCCCCTGCAGGGCGATGCCAAGGCGCAATGGGATTTGTCGGCCATCGACAGCATGGACCATATCGGCGCCCAGCTGTTCTGGAATGCCTGGGGCAAGCAGCGCCCCGCGCAGCTGACCCTGGCGCCGTCGCAGGAAGAGTTTTTCCGGCGCATCGAAGAGACGGGGCCGCTGCAAACGCCGCCGTCGCGCGCCAACCGCCTCACGCCCGTGATGAAGCTGGGCATGGCCATTTTGCTGTTTTTCGAACATTTGAAGGGCTTTATTGCCCTTGTCGGCCAGGTGACGCAGGATATCGGTCGCTTCGCACGCCATCCCATGCGCGGGCCGTGGCGTGAAATTTCCGCCAATATCTTCCATGCGGGCTTCCAGGCGCTGGGTATTACGGCCCTGGTCGGCTTTCTGATCGGCGTCGTGCTGTCCTATCTTTCCGCGCAGCAACTGCGGGCCTTTGGCGGCGATATTTACCTGGTCAACCTGCTGGGCATGAGCGTCATCCGCGAACTGGGGCCCTTATTGGCGGCCATTCTCGTGGCAGGCCGCTCCGGCTCGTCCATCACGGCACAGCTGGGCGTCATGCGTGTCACGGAAGAGCTCGATGCCATGCTGGTGATGGGCATTTCGCACGGTTTCCGCCTGATCATGCCCAAAGTGCTGGCCCTGGCCATTTCCATGCCCCTGCTCGTCATCTGGACGGATACGGCCGCGCTGATCGGCGGCATGGTGGCGGCCAAGGTGGAACTGAATCTGTCGGCACGCTACTTCATCCAGAAGCTGCCCGATGCCGTGCCGCTGGCCAATTACATGATCGGCCTGGGCAAGGGCGTGATTTTCGGCATGCTGATCGCCCTCGTCTCCTGCCACTTCGGCCTGCGCATCAAGGCCAATACGGAAAGCCTGGGGCGCGGCACCACCACCGCCGTCGTCACGGCCATCACCGTGGTCATCCTGGCCGACGCCGTGTTTGCCATCGTCTTCAATGGAGTGGGCTACTGATGGCGAACGACACCGATATCGCCTGCAAGGCGAGCGAGGGCCAGGACGGCCAGTTCAATCTGCATGGCGACGCGCCCGTGGTGGAAATCACCAATCTGTGGACCAAGTTCGGCCGCACCGTCGTGCACCAGGACTTGAACCTGGAAATCGAGCGGGGCGAAATCCTTTCCATCGTGGGCGGCTCCGGCACGGGCAAGACCGTGCTGCTGCGCCAGATGCTGGGCCTGGAACATCCGGCGCGCGGCTGCGTCAAAGTCTTTGGCGAAGATATCAACAAGGCAAGTTCCGACCAGCTGCAGCAGTTGCGCAACCATTGGGGCATGCTGTTCCAGCAAGGCGCGCTGTATTCGGCCCTGACCGTGTTCGACAACGTGGCCCAGCCCATGCGCGAATTGCGCGTGCTGCCCGAAGCGCTGATCCACGACGCGGTACTATTAAAGATGAACATGGTGGGCCTGGGCCCGGAACATGCGCTGAAAATGCCCTCGGACTTGTCTGGCGGCATGATCAAGCGCGTGGCCCTGGCGCGCGCCCTGGCGCTGGAACCGAAGCTGCTGTTCCTCGACGAACCGACGGCCGGCCTGGACCCGGACTTGTCGGAAAGTTTTGTCGCCCTGATCCAGTCGCTGCACCGCGAACTGGGCTTGACGGTGGTGATGGTCACGCATGACCTCGACACTTTGTTTGCCCTGTCCACGCGTATCGCCGTGCTGGCGGAAAAACACGTGATCGCCATCGGCCCCACGCGCGAGGTGATCGAAGTGGACCATCCGTTCATCAAGCAATTTTTCCTCGGCGACCGCGGCAAGCGCGCGCTGGCCGTCCTCGATGAAAAACAGGCGGCAGCAAGCAATGCGGCGCAGCCAGGCGACGACGCCGGCACAGACAAGAAAGCGGAGAAGTAATGGAAAACAGATCACATGCCCTGATGACGGGATTTTTTACACTGACCTTGCTGGTGGCCGCCATCCTGTTCGGCGTCTGGTTCAACCGCGACCGCGTGGAAAGAGTCCCGTATTTGCTCGCCACCACCCTGTCCGTGCCGGGCCTGAACCCGCAGGCGACCGTGCGCTACCGGGGCCTGGAAGTGGGCAAGGTCGACGCCATCGACTTCGACACGCAAAAGGCGGGGCAAATCCTCGTGCACATCAGCGTGGCGCCCGATACCCCCGTCACGAATACCACCTTTGCCACCCTGGGCTACCAGGGCGTGACGGGCATCGCCTACATCCAGCTCGACGACGAGCACGTGGGCTCGAAATTGCTGGGCACCAGCAAGGACAAGCCGTCGCTGATCCCCCTGCGCGCGGGCTTGCTCGACCAGCTGGAAAAACGGGGCAAGCGCATCCTCGACCAGGCCGAGCAGATCACCAATAAAGTGAATAATTTGCTCAGCCCCGACAACCAGGCGGCCATGCTGGGTGCCTTCACTGAAGTGGGCAAGGCGGCCAAGGCCTTTGGCGCCATCCCGCAGCAGCTGGAACCGACCCTGACGCAATTGCCGCAACTGACGGAACAAACGCGGCAAACCTTGACGGCCGTCAGCACGGCCAGCAAGAACGTGTCGGACCTGACGGCCACGTGGAAAAAACTCGGCAACGACATCCAGGCGCCCGGCGGCGTGCTCGACAAGGTCAATGGCACGGTCGACCGGGTCGGCAATTCCGTGGAAACGGTGGCCAATGGCGTATCGCTGGAAGTCTTGCCGCAGGTGATAGAGCTGAGCGGCGAGGCGCGCTCCTCGATGCGCGCCCTGAAAACCACCATGAGCACGCTCAATGAACAGCCGCAGAGCATCTTGTTCGGCGCCCCAGACATCCCGCCCGGCCCGGGCGAGCCCGGTTTTTCGGCGCCCGGCAAATAAGGAGAACACCGCATGCCTATTCCTCGCCATCTCACCGCACTCATCGTCGCCGGCGCTTTTTTGCTGGGCGGCTGCGCCAGCCGCGGCCCCGTGCCCACGTTCTATGATTTCGGCCCGGCCGCACCGCAGGCAGCGGCACCGGCTGCCGCGCCAGCCGTGCCCGTGCTGGTGATCGCCGACGCCAACGGCCCTTCGTGGCTGGACAGCCAGCGCATGTATTACCGCTTGCTGTACGCGGATGCGCAGCAATCGCGGCCGTACGCCTACAACCGCTGGAACACGCCGCCGCTGCAACTGCTGAGCCAGCGCCTGAAAACGCGCGTGGCGCAAAGCGGCGTGAAAGTGCTGTCGACCACGGACGCGGCCGCCGGCATCCCGCTGCTGCGGATCGACGTCGATGATTTTTCGCAAGCGTTTGACACGCAGACGCAAAGCAGCGGCCATGTGTCGCTGCGCGCCTCGCTGTTCCGCGGCCACCGCCTGATCGACCAGAAAACATTCAGCCGCAGCGGTCCGGCCGGCAGCGCCGATGCGCAAGGCGGCGCGCAGGCGCTGGCGGCGGCCTCGGATGCCATCGCCGCCGACCTGCTCACCTGGCTGGGCACGCTGAATATTCCGAAAGAATGACCGACCCCGCATCCCCCGCCAGCCCGGCGGCGCCGCTGCCGCCCGTCCGTTCCTCGCCCGTGTCGCGCGCGACCCTGCTCGCCTACGTCTTCCTGATCGTCTACGCGAGCTGGTTTCCGTTCACGGGCTGGCACAGCAATGGCCTGTCGCCGCTGACTTTCCTGGAAAACACGCGCATGCCCCGTTACTGGACGGGCTTCGATGTCGGCGTAAATATCGTCGGCTACATCCCGCTGGGCGCGCTGATCGTGTATTCGCTGTTTCCAAGGATCACGGGTTTCTTTGCCGTCATCGTCGCCAGCCTGTGCGGCATGTTGATTTCCGGCAGCATGGAAGCCGTGCAAACCTATCTGCCCAGCCGCGTATCGTCGAATCTCGATTTCTATACGAATGCGGCCGGCTGCTGCATCGGTTCCATCATCGGCGCCCTGACGGCGCGCAAGCTGCTCGACCACAGCCATTTGTACCGCTTGCGCCAGCGCTGGTTTGCCCAGCACGCCAGCCAGGGCCTGGTGCTGGTGGCCCTGTGGCCGCTGGCGCAGATTTATCCGCAAGGCTATCTGTTCGGCCTGGGCCAGCTGCTGCCCATCCTGTCGGACTGGCTGTCGCAGCTGGCGGGCGTCGACATCGACCTGGCCACGTATCTGCGTCCCGACGTGGTCTTAACGGTTGAGCAATATTGGCTTTCGGAAACCATCATCACGGCTTGCGGCATGACGGGCGCCGTGCTCACTTTGCTATGCCTGCTGCGCCGCGCCGCGCCGCGCGCCATCCTGATGCTGACCCTGATCGCCGCCGCCTTGACCGTGCGCTCGATGGCCAGCGCGCTGCTGTTTTCGCCGGAAAATGCCTTCGTCTGGATCACGCCGGGCGCCCAGGGCGGCTTTTTGATCGGCCTGATCATGCTGGGCGGCCTGGCCTTCGCGCCGCACGTGGCGCAGCGCCGCATCGCAGCCGCCACCTTGCTGCTGAGCCTGGTGATGGTGAATACGACGCCGATCAATCCCTATTTCATGTCAACCTTGCAAGGCTGGGTACAAGGCAAGTTCCTGAACTTTAATGGCGCGGCGCAATTTCTCGCCTTGCTGTGGCCCTTCGTGGCCCTGTGGTTCCTGTGCCTGCCCTCGCACCGCCTGAACCGGCAGGACGATGTGCAGCGCCAGCGTCGCGAAGACCACCCATAAGCGCTATCATGGCGCATTGATGAATCAGCAGGAGCATAGTATGAGCGACGCACCGTATTTTGAACGCCACGTTTTTTTCTGCATGAACAAACGTGAAGATGGCCGCAACAGCTGCGGCGACCATGGCGCGGAAGCGGCGCAAAAGCATTGCAAGCGCCGCATCAAGGAACTCGACATGAACGGCGCGGGCAAGATCCGCATCAACCAGGCCGGCTGCATGGACCGCTGCGAGGAAGGCCCGCTGCTGGTGATCTACCCGGAAGCGACCTGGTACACCTATGTCGACACCAGCGATATCGATGAAATCATCGATACCCACCTGGTGGGCGGCAAGGTCGTCGAACGCCTGAAAATCTAAGAACGCTTAACAGAACCTACTGCACGTCGCGATTTGCGGCCTCCGATGCTCGCTGTGCTCAAGCACAGTTCCGCTTCTCAGCCACAACTCACTGCCGCTCGCTACGGTTTTGTTAGGCGTTCTATGCCGCATATTTAATCCTAATTTAAGCCTACGCCACCAGTATGAGCATCATGAACAGAAACTCGGAAAAATTTACCCTCGCCGGCCATGCAGGCAGCATGGAAGGCTTGCTCGATTTCCCGGCAGACACCCCGCGCGGCATCGCCCTCGTTGCTCATCCGCACCCGTTGTACGGCGGCACGATGGATAACAAGGTCACGCAAACCCTGGCGCGCGCGTTTGTCGCCCTCGGTTACGTGGTGGCGCGCATCAACTTCCGCGGCGTGGGCGCCTCCGAAGGCGTACACGACCATGGCGCGGGCGAAACGGACGACATGCAACTGTTATACGAACACATGGTCGGCCTGTACCCGGGCTTGCCCGTGGCCTTGTCCGGCTTCTCGTTCGGCACCTTCGTGCAATCGAAACTGCAGGAACGCCTGGCCGCCGCCGGCACGCCCGCCGAGCGTCTGGCGCTGATCGGCAGCGCGGCCGGCAAATGGGCGATGGCCGACATTCCGGCCGACACCATTTTGATCCACGGCGAACTGGACGACACGATTCCCCTGTCCGCCGTCTTCGACTGGGCCCGTCCACAAGACATCCCCGTGATCGTGATCCCCGGCGCCGACCACTTTTTCCACCGCAAGCTCAACCACATCAAGAACCTCGTGATTGCGCTGTGGCATGGTGACAAACCCGCAATCGCAGCAGATGATCATTGAAGTGTGGGCTTACTACCGCCTCCACGGCTATAATTGATCCGTTTTTTCCACGCGGCCACGTACGCAGCAGCTGCGTGGCCCTCAGCCTTCATCTTTTTCGCAGACCAGCCTCCATGAAAAAACTTTTAGCGGCACTGGCCTCCAGTGTACTTTTCCTATCCGCCGCCTACGCGCAAACCGTTCCAGCCCCGACCATCGCCGCCAAGTCCTGGCTGCTGCTTGACGCCACCAGTGGCCAGATCATTGCTTCGCAAGATCCGGACGCGCGCATCGAGCCGGCCTCGTTGACCAAGATCATGACGGCCTACCTGACGTTTGCCGCCATCCGCGAAAAGAAACTGGCGCTGGACCAGAAAGTGAACGTGTCCGTGCGCGCATGGAAAGTCGATTCGAGCAGCTCGAAGATGTTCATCGACCCGGCCACGCCCGTGTCGATCGACGACTTGCTGCACGGCCTGATGATTCAATCGGGTAACGACGCTGCCGTGGCACTGGCCGAAGCCGTCGCCGGCGATGAAGGCACCTTCGTCGTGCTGATGAACCGCGAAGCCCAGCGCATGGGTCTGAAAAACACGCGTTTTGCCAATCCGCATGGCTTGCCTAGCCCCGAAAACTATTCCACGGCGCAAGACTTGTCCGTGCTGGCCAAGCGCGTGATCGCCGACTATCCGGAATTCTACAAAATCGATTCCATCAAAAGTTTTACCTACAACAAGATCACCCAGCCTAACCGCAACCGCCTGCTGTGGCTGGACCCGACCGTCGACGGCATGAAGACGGGCCACACGGAAGCGGCCGGCTATTGCATGATCGCCTCGGCCCGCCGCCCAGGCGGCACCGGCGAGCGCCGTTTGATCTCCGTGGTGCTGGGCACCTCGTCCGACCAGGCCCGCACGCAGGAAAGCCAGAAGCTGCTGAACTGGGGCTTCCAGAACTTCGATACGGTCAAGCTGTACTCGAAAGGCCAGGCCGTGGCCACGCCGGAAGTGTGGAAAGGCTCGAAAGGCACCGTGAAAATCGGTTTCGCCCGCGATGTGCTCGTCACCGTACCAAAAGGCACGGCGGCCAAGATGAAACCTGTGCTGGAACGCAAGGACCCGCTGGTGGCGCCATTGGCTGAAAACGCCCCTGTCGGCAAGCTGAAAATGATGGTCGACGACAAGGTCCTGCTGGAACTGCCTGTCGTGGCGCTGGAACCGATCAACCAGGCAACGATCTTCGGCCGCGCCTGGGATTCGATGCGCCTGTGGATGAAATAAGCCCTTAGCATTCCCCATAAAAAATGCCCGCATCGCTGCGGGCATTTTTTTTCGTCCGTCGACGTTACTTCGCCGGCGCATCCTTCAGGTGCGGCGCACGCGGCACGGGCGCGAACGTACCGTGACGGCCTGCCGCAAACGTCGCTTCCGTCTGCGACGCTTGCACCGGCACGGACAGCTTGCGCACCTTGGCCACCTGCGCCGCCGTCACGGGCGTGCCGCGGTTGCCCCAGCTGGTCTGGATGAAGGTCACCACTTGCGCAGTTTGCTCATCATTGAAAATGTCGGCATACGGCGCCATCGTCAGCGCCGACGGCGCCGTGCGCGTGGCCGGCACGGCACCGCCCGACAGCACGATATTGATGGCCGAGGTCGGATCGTTCGTCTGCAGCACGGCGTTACCGGCCAGCGCAGGGAAAGCCTTGTCGTAGCCCTTGCCGTCGGAACGGTGGCAACCGGCGCAGCGGTCCAGGTACAGCTGCGCGCCTTTCGAGTTGACGATGCCGCTGAACAATTGCTTGCCCAGCTTGTCGTCGGCCACGAAGGCGGGCGTGCTTGGCTCCGATGGCGGCAAAGACTTCAGGTATTTCGCCATCGCCGCCAGGTCGCCATCCGTCATGTGCTGCATGGAATGGGCCACCACGTCGTTCATGGCGCCAAACGAGGCCGTGTGGCTGTTGCGGCCCGTCTTCAGGAATTCGGCGATCTCGGCTGCGCTCCAGCGCGCCAGGCCGCCGCCATGTTCATTGCGCAGCGAAGGCACGGACCAGCCGTCGATCACGCCGCCACCGGCCAGGAAGGTCGTGTTGCCCTCGTCCGTCAGCGATTTTTCCTGCATGCCCACGCCGCGCGCCGTATGGCAGGCGCCGCAGTGGCCCAGGCCCTGCACCAGATAGGCGCCGCGCAGCAATTGCGCGTCGCCCGTGGCCGGCACCTTGTACGGCTGCGGCGTGGGGGCGAAGGCCCAGCGCCAGATGGTCAGCGGGAACCGCATCGACAGGGGCCATGGAATGTCGGCCGCCTTGTTCGGCGTCGGGTCCGCCTTCACGCCATGCATGAAGTAGGCGTACAGCGCCTGCATGTCCGCTTCGCTCAGGCGCGAATACGACGGATACGGCATGGCCGGATACACGGTGTAGCCGTGTTTCGTCACGCCGGTGCGCATCAGCTTGTCGAAATCGGCAAAGCTCCAGTCGCCGATACCGGCCTTTTTATCGGGCGTGATATTGGTGGAATACACCTTGCCGATCGGCGTTTCCATGCCGAGGCCGCCGGCGAACGGTTTGCCTTTCGTGCCGGCCGTGTGGCAGGCGATGCAGTCGCCGGCGCGGGCCAGGTATTCGCCCTGGCGTATCAGCTGGGCGTTCGGGACGGTGGCGGTGGCGCCGGCAGACAGGGCGGTGCCGGAGGCGAGCGCCAGCAGCAGCGCGCCCACGGTATGGGTGAATGTGTTGTTCATCTTCTTGTTCTTTATCAAGCGACCAGGGGACGGGGATCTTTCAGGTATTGCTCGCGGATGGCCTTGGCCGACCAGTAGGTCAGCGCGCAAGCCAGGCCCGTCGGGTTGTAGCCGATGCCGACCGGGAACACGCTGGAACCGACGGCAAACACGTTGTGCACGTCCCAGCTTTGCAGGTAGCGGTTGACGACGCTGGTCTTGCGGTCCGCGCCCATGGCCGTGCCGCCCGCCCAGTGCGTGGTCTGGTAATTGCGCAAGTCCAGGTGGTCGCCCACGCTCTTGACGGACACCTTGATCGATTCCGGATTCATGGCCTCGGCCACCTTCATCATCTTGTCGGTGACGAAACGGCTCATCTTGATGTCGTTTTCCTTCCAGTCAAAGGTAAAGCGCAGCAATTGCTGGCCATACTTGTCCGTGTAGGTCGGGTCGAGGTCGACATAGCAGTCGCGGTAAGTCATGTTGGCGCCGTGGCAGTCGAACGAGACCGTGTTCAAATAGCTCTTCTTGACGGCCTTTTTCCAGGCAGCGCCCCAGGCGGGCGTGCCGTCCGGCGTGGCGATGCCGGAAATGGGCTTGGAGCCGGCCGGGTTGCACCAGGCGGGCGAGCCGCCGACAAAGCCCAGCGGGCCATGGTCGAAGTTGTCGCCATTCCAGTCATCGAGCGCGACGCCGGTGCCGCCGGCGCCGATGAACGGGTTCGTGTTCGTGTCTTCCTTGAAGAAAGTCTGGATGGTGGACATCATCTGGTAAGCGATATTGCGCCCCACCACGCCCTCGTTGCTGACGGGGTCGTACGGCTTGCCGATGCCCGACAGCAGGAACAGATGCGCGTTGTTGTAGGCAAAGGCACTGGCGATGACCAGGTCGGCCGGCTGCTCGACGGCCTTGCCGTCCGCATTGATGTAGGTCACGCCCGTGGCGCGCGCTTTGCCACCCTTGCTGCCGTCGAGGTTGATGCGCACGACGTTGCAATTGGCGCGCAATTCAAAGTTCGCCACCATGCGCAGGGCCGGCATGATGTTAACGTTGGGCGACGCCTTCGAATAGTTATAGCAGGCGTAGCCGGAGCAGAAACCGCAGAAGTTGCACGGGCCCATCTGGCAGCCGTACGGATTCGTGTACGGACCGGACGCGTTCGACGAGGCGTTGACGAACGGGTGGTAGCCGACGGCCTTGGCCGCGCGGCGGAACAATTCGGCCGTGTACGGCACTTTTTGCGGCGCCAGCGCGTAATTGTCGGAGCGATCGCCCTCGAACACATTGCCGTCGCCGACGACGATGCCGTTGACCTTATACGCCTGGCCCGAGGTGCCGAAGACTTTTTCGACGAAATCGAAGTGCGGCTCCAGCTCGGCGTAAGTCACGCCAAAATCCTGGATCGTCATGCCTTCAGGGATGAATTTCTTGCCGTAGCGGCGTTCGTAGTGGCTGCGGATCTGCAGCTCTTCCGGCAGGACGCGCCAGTGCATGCCCGACCAGTGCAAGCCCGCGCCGCCCACGCCCGTGCCCGGCTTGAAGGCGCCGATCTGGCGGTACGGCACGGCCACGCCCGTGATGCTGTGGCGGAAGGTGAACGTGCTCTTCGACATATCCTGGAACAGCTTGCTGCGCTGGATATAGGTCAGCTCGTCGAGGGTCTTCGGATAGGCGCCGTCGGGATAGGTGTCGCGGTACTCGCCCCGTTCCAGCGCAACCACGTTCAGGCCCGCTTCCGTCATTTCCTTGGCCATGATGGCGCCGGTCCAGCCGAAGCCCACAATCACGGCATCGACAGGCTTCATTTTTACATCGGGTTTGATATCACTCATGATGGTTTTTCTTTTTCTTTGATCGGGTACGAATAACTGAAAAGGTTCAGGGCAAGGCGCATTGCCGCAGGCAGTACGCTAGTACGACCAGGCAGTGCAACGCCGCCATGGACGTTTTCAGGCGATGGATACTGGAGGCAACGGGTATTTCTTGCCATACTGCTCCACCCAGTCCATGTAGTCGGCGCGCGCGCCAGGGAATCCGACCATCTTCCAGGCCAGCATGTCCTTGTTGCCGCCGTGCACGGGGTCGCAAAAATAGCCTTCGCGCGTGTTTTGCAGCAGCTGGTTGAAGAAGATTTTCGACGGCACTTCGCCGATGTCCAAGGTGCCCTTTTGCAATTGCGTGATGACGGCGTCGCGCTCGGCCGCGTTCAGCTGGACGAAGGGCTTGCCCGACTGTTTCTGCACGGCCGCATTCACGCCGGCCAGGGCGCTCTTGTACAGCTCGCGCGGCGCCATGTGGAACTGGTAGCCGAACTGTTCGATCGAGGGCACGAACGGCCCCTGCATGTACCACAGCGCGCCATACGCGTAAGGCGTGTTCATCTGCGCATCGATGAATTCATGCGCGCCCGATTCCAGCGCGCCCGGCCCTTCGCCATCGGCGGGGATCAGGCGGTCGACCAGCGCGCTCAATGTGGCCCACTCGGTGGCGTCGAAAAAGCGCGGTTTGTAGGCAGGCTGGTCTTTGGAGACGGCCATGGCCAGGCCGCCGCCGGCGCCAGCCAGCAAGGCCACGGCAGGCGCGGCGCCGACGGCCTTGCGCAAGAAGTTGCGCCGGTGGGGCGAAATCCCGATGATTTTCATAGGTTGTCCTCAGGCGGCATAAGCCGCCACAGTGATGGATGTGGGAGTCAGAAAGAAAATGCGGACACGCGCCGCTGAGATGGCAGATTTCACGTAAAGATGGCTGGAGTATCGCGGCGCAGTGCATCCGCCTGCCGGTTAATTGATCAAGATGATTGACAAGCGCTAGCTTTGCATTTACGGTGCGCATCGTACCATAATTAAAAGAAACATTCAGAGACAGGTGAGACGTGACTACAAAAGAGGCACCAGTGCGTGGCCGCCCGCGCAAGGCGGGCGTGGAAGATGCGGTACTGGAAGCGATCGTCATGCTGGTGCGCCAGCATGGACTGGAGGCGGTAACGATACAGATGGTGGCCGACGTGGCCGGCGTGGGGCGCCAGACGATCTACCGGCGCTGGCCGCGGCGCGAAGACATGCTGCTCGACGCGCTCGTCAAACGCACGGCGGAAAAACTGCAGCGCGCGCTCGACATGCCGGACGGCCAGGAAATCGAGGCGATCTGCGCGCGCATCTTCGACAACCTGAACGCCGACGGCCGCTTCACCTGCGACCTGCTGGTGCTGATCCACAATGATGCGGCGGCCCAGCTGCGCTTTCGCGAGCAGATCGTCGCGCCATGGATCACCCTGGTGGTGCAGCGCCTGGTCAACATCGGCGTGCGCGCCGACCTCGACCTGCGCCTGTTCGCCTTCATGCTGCAATCGGCGCTCGTGTACCAGATGCAACTGGGCGGCCAGCTCGACGATGCCCTGCAGGAGCGTTGCTGCCGCTTTATCCGCAGCATGCTGTAGATTAGCTGGCTATAATCGTGGCGAGTCCCATCACATCACCACCAGAAAGCCAGCCCATGAGCCATGTATTTCCCGCCAGCCTGCAAGCGCCGCGCAGCCGTTTAAGCAGCAACGGTCCCGAACTGTCGCGCATCGTCGCCGGCATGTGGCGCATCGGCGAGTGGAATATGTCGGCGCAGCAGCGCCTGGCTTTCATCGAGCAATGCCTGGCGCTGGGCGTATCGAGTTTCGACCATGCCGATATCTATGGCGATTACAGCGCCGAAGGGCTATTTGGCGAAGCGCTGGCCCTGCAGCCGGGCTTGCGCGACAAGATGGAGCTCGTCAGCAAGTGCGGCATCAAGCTGCTCTCGCCGCACCGTCCCGGCCACGCCATCCAGCACTACGACACGAGCGCGGCGCACATCACCGGTTCCGTGGAACACAGCTTGCGCCAGCTGCAAACGGACCGCCTGGACCTGCTGCTGATCCACCGCCCCGACCCGCTGATGGATTTCGACGAGATCGCCAGCGCGTTCACCCAATTGCAGAAAGATGGCAAGGTGCTGCACTTTGGCGTGTCGAACTTCAGCCGCCACCAGTTCGAATGCCTGCACCGGCGCTTCCCGCTGGTGACGAACCAGGTGGAATGCTCGCCGCTGCACGTAGCGCCCCTGTTCGACGAAACCTTCGACGGCTTGCAGGACGTGGGGGTGGCGCCGATGATCTGGTCGCCGCTGGCGGGCGGGCGCCTGTTCCAGGGTGGCGATGCGAATGTGGAGAATTTGCGCAATGTCATCAAGCAGATCGCCGACCAGCTGCAGCGGCCGTTTGCCAGCGTGGTGTTTGCCTGGATCATGCAATTGCCTTGCCGCCCCCTGCCGCTGACGGGCACGGGCCGCATCGAGGCCGTGGGCGTGGCCGTGGAAGGCACGCAGTTCACGCTCAGCCGCAGCGACTGGTTCGCCATCCTGCGCGCCGCGCGTGGGCACGAGGTGGCTTAACGTTTAATCAATCTCGTCCAGGTCATTAAAAACCTGGGGTAAGGCAATACCGCGCCAGCCCAGATGCCACGCCAGGTTGAGCAGCAGGGTGGCGGCGATGTAGACGGCGAAGAACAGCGCGAAGAAACTCGTCTTCAGCCACACCAGCAGGGCGATGGCAAGGATCAGCACCAGCAGCGCGGCCAGGCTTTTCTTTTGCTTGGAGCTGGGGAAACGCAAGGTCGACACCATCAGGCTGCCCACGCCGACGAGCAGCAGCATCAATAGATAGCTGTGCAGCATGGAATCAATGGGCGCCGGCCAGGCTACCACCACCGCCGCCACGCAAGCGGCCCCGGCCGTGATCGGCATGCCGACGAAATACAGGGGATCGGTACGCCCCACGTTCACATTGAAGCGCGCCAGGCGCATGGCCCCGCAGGCGACAAAGAAAAAGCTGGCCATGCCGCCAAAGCGCAGCAGCAGCGGATCGTGCACGCCCATCTGCACGAAGCCGTAGCAATACAACAGGACGGCCGGGGCGCAGCCGAAATTCATCACGTCGGCGATCGAATCGAGCTGCACGCCGAACTGCGAACTGGTTCCCGTCAGCCGGGCCACGTAGCCGTCGAGCGCGTCAAACACGCCGGCGAGCACCAGCAGCGCCGCCGCCAGCCGGTAGGCATCCGCGTCGCCCACGGCGGCGTTGTCGACGGAAATGACGATGCTGGCAAAACCGCAGGCTATCGAAAGCAAAGTCACCATGCTGGGCAAGGCGTATTTGGCGCGCTGCAGGCGCGACTTGGGCAATGTGTTCAAATGTATGGGCAATCAAAAAAATCGGAAGTAAGGCAATGCAGCGGCAAACGCTGCGCTGCGCCCATTCTACCCTGCGCAGCGGCGGCACCGTCCCCGCACGAGCGCGACATATCTTTTCACGGATGCTCTACGCGTGGTCAAAATACCTTAGAATCGTTTTACAGGACAGCACGCTGCCCCCACCGCTGCCCGCCTACCTCTACAGGAGTCGACTTGATTGCCTCGTCACTGCGTTGGAAATACTGGATACCTGCCCTGCTGAGCGCAGCCCTGCTGAGCGCCTGCGGCGGCAGCGATAGCGGCAATACGTCGCTGAGCAACTCGACCCCGGCCGGGCAATTGACGCAGGAGCCGGGTGCTCCCGTTCTCAGCAACAATATTGCCACCGATGGCTTCAACTGGTTCAACTACCGGCGCAGCCAGATCGGCCTGTCGCCGCTGGTGCGCAATAGCCTGATCGACAGCGCGGCCCTCGGCCATTCCAGCTATCTCAATCTCAACAATACGGTGGCGCACGAACAGGTGCAGGGCAAGCCCGGCTTTACAGGCGTCACACTGGGCGACCGCCTGGCCAAGGCCGGCTACGTCGTCACCTCGCTGCAGGGCGAAGTGATCGCCGGCGCGAGCAACACGTCCGGCTTTTACCTGGCCGAAGAACTGGTCACGGCCATCTATCACCGCTTCGTCATTTTCGAGCCGCTGTTCAAGGAAGGCGGCGCGGGCGCGGCCGTCAGCAGCGCCGGCTATGCGTATTTCACCACCGACCTGGCCGGCAACCGCAGCTATGGCCCGGGGCTGGCGGCGGGACAGATCGTCACTTACCCCTACAGCGGACAGCAGAAGGTGGCCGTCAGTTTTTCCAGCAATAACGAATCGCCCGATCCCGTGCCGAACCAGGACGTGGTCGGCTACCCGATCAGCGTGCATGCCAATTACGGCACGCCCGTCAGCGTGACGGCGTTCAGCGTGCGCCAGCGCGGCGCCGCCGCGGACCTGGCCGTGCGCCTGCTCACCAGCGGCAACGACGTGCATACGCCGGTCTCGGCCGCATCCATCATCCCGCTGGCGGCCTTGAACGCGAACACCAGCTATGACGTGAGTTTCATCGGGAAAGTCAATGGCGCGGACGTCACGCAGAGCTGGTCATTCACGACGCGCTAGGCGGCAAGCTGGCGCCAAGCGGACGCAGTGCAGAGTACGACTGGATGTAAAATAGCAGTTCCTGCTTTACTGACATTGACAAGTTTTGGGGCGCTCTGCACAGCATGCTGAAACCACACGCCACTTGCGATGATGATGCCGCCGTTGCGGCATCCGACATGGTCCGTATTCTCGACGTTGAGAACGGACTGGGCCGCATCATGGGCGACCGCATCCTGTACCTGAAAATCCTGCGCCGTTTCCTGCACGACCACGGCACCACGCCGTGCCAGATCCGCGCCGAATTCGACACGGGCAACTACGTTTCCGCGCGCCTGAAAGCGCATACCCTGAAAGGCGCCGCCGGCATGATCGGGGCGCGCCATGTGCACAGCCTGTCGGAAACCCTGGAATCGGCACTGCGTGCGCAGGCGCCCGACCTGGCCCAGCAGATGCTGCAGCTGGAACTGGCGCAGGATCAATTGCTCGGCGCAGTCAGCAGCATGCTGGGCACGCCGGAGGCAAACCACACGGCGGCGCAGGACGTGGCGCCCGACCCGGCCGCGCCCGCCATCCAGCTGCTGCTGGCGCGCCTGGCCAGCCATTTGCGCGAAGGCGACGGCGCGGCCATCGACATCCTGGAAAACTCGGCCAGCCTGCTCGCGGCCAGCCTGGGCGTGAACGTGTACCAGGAGGTGGCCGCCGCCGCGCACGAGTTCGATTTCGAAGGCGCCCTGGCGGCGCTGCTGCGGCGCCGCTAGCGCACAGCGAGCTGCCGCTCAGCTGTTGAACTGCGCCTCTTCCGCATACGCCACGCAACAACTCTTGCAACAGAAGCGGCGCACGGCATCGAGCGGCTTGTCGCAGTACCAGCATGCACCTTTCGGCGGCAGCGCTGCGATCAATTGCGGCAGGGAAGGCAATGGCGGCGCCGCCATGCCCCTGCTTTCCACGACTTCCGGCTGTTCGCTGTCCATGGCGCTTCCTTTCCTAGCGGCACTTCAAGGCCGCTCAGCAAGATTACGTCAGCACAGTTTGAAGCCCATGACATTTCTCAACCGTGGCCACGCTTGCCCCATCGGCACCTTGAAATTTCCAAACGACAACGTTGTCACTTCACACTACAATCAGTGCTCCGTTCACTTGCGCGCACGCCATGAAACACATCCCCCTGTTGCTCTCCTGCCTGCTGCTCAGCGCCTGCGCCACGCGCGCGCCCACCGCCTACACCCTCAATTCGGGTGCCGAACGCACGCCGGAACAATTGGCGGTGGTATTCGAACATGCCGACCTGACCCTGCGCATCGATCCGGCCCGCCGCAGCATTGCCGGCGATGCGCGCCTGACCTTCCTGGCCACGCAGCCGATCTCGCGGTTCGCGCTGGACCTGGACCGCAACCTGCCCGTCGATGCCATCGAAGTCGACGGCAAGGCGCTGCGGCCGCAAGACTATGCCAACCCGGACGGCCGCCTGAGCATGACCTTGCCGGCCACCCTCGCGGCAGGCGCGCGCACCACCATCCGCATCGTCTACCACGGCGTGCCGCACGTCGCCGTGAAAGCGCCGTGGGATGGCGGCATGGTATGGTCGAGCACGGCCGATGGCGCGCCGTGGATCGCCAGCGCCGTGCAAGGCGAAGGCTGCGACCTGTTCTGGCCCTGCATCGACCACCCGATGGGCAAGGCCCGGCTGATCGACCAGCACATCCAGGTACCGGCGCCGCTGGTGGCGGCCGGCAACGGCATTGCGCTCGGCATGGATGAGACCGACGGCTGGCGCACCTGGCACTGGCGCGCCAAACACCCGAGCACCTATGGCATCGCCCTGAACGTGGCGCCCTACCGCAGCCTGCAGGGCGAGTATGCTAGCCGCTACGGCAACCGCATCCCCCTGCAATTCTGGTACTTGCCGGAAAGCGAGGCCAAGGCGGGCGCCCTGTTCGCGGAATTGCCGCCAATGCTGGACTTTTTTGAAAGCGTCATCGGCCCCTACCCGTTTGGCGATGAGAAAGTCGGCATCGCCGAAACCCCGCACAAGGGCATGGAACACCAGACCATCAATGCCTATGGCAACAAATTCGCCAAGACCAGCTATGGCTACGATGAATTGCTGCAGCATGAGTTTGCCCATGAATGGTTCGGCAACCAGCTCACCAACAGCAACTGGGACGATATGTGGCTGCACGAAGGCTTCGGCACGTTTATGCAGCCGCTGTACATGCAATATCTGCGAGGCGAGCAAGAGTATTTTGCTTCGTTGCAGCAAATGCGGGCCGGCATCGTCAACAAGGCGCCCATGGTTTCGGGCAAGCCGAGAAGCGAGGAAGAAGTCTACGACCAGAAAAAGGGCGGACCGGGCGGCGACCTGTATGTGAAAGGGGCGCTGGTGCTGCACACCTTGCGCGGCCTGATCGGCGACGAGGCCTTCTTCCGCGCCGTGCGCCTGCTCGTCTACGGCACGGAACAGCCGCTGCCGGGCCAGTTCCAGCCGCGCTACGGCAGCACGGCGGAATTCATGGCCATCGTCAACAAAGTCACGGGCAGCAATTACGACTGGTTCTTCCAGGTTTATCTGTACCAGGCGGCATTGCCGGAACTGTCCGCCGTGCGCGACGGCGACACCTTGCGCCTGCTATGGAAGACGCCTGCCGACATCGCCTTCCCGATGCCGGTGGAAGTGCGTATCGGCAAAGAAATCCACACCGTTCCCATGTCGCTGGGCTTCGGCGAACTGCCCCTGCCGGCCGGCGCCACATACACGCTCGACCCGCACTCGCGCGTGCTGCGCCAGGCTGAACATATCGAGGCCTTCCAGAAGTTCAAGGAAGAACAGGCGAAGGGGAGGAAGGGGTGACAAAACCTGGGGTCAGACCCCCTCGCACCTGAGCGATGACCTTTGTGTTAGCGGTGTTGAGGGTCTGACCCCGGCCTTTTCGCCGTTCGGACTTATTTCCGAAAGCTCCTGACCGCGTCATTGGCATTCTCGGCAATGACTTGTTGCAGCTTCGGCTGCTTCGCGTATTTCACGCGCAAGCGCTTCCACTGCCGCTGCGCCTGGCCGCACGAGCTGGCCACGGCTTGCGTGATCTCGCGCTGGCGCGCCTTGTCGTTGTCATCCCATTCGCCGGCGAAGTGCTCGCACATCTGCGCATTTTCGACGAATTTCGCCACGTCTTGCGGCAACTTTTCCTGCGCGCCAGCCAGAAGGGGCAGGCAGGCGAACATGACGACAAACAGCAGCTTCATCCGATTCTCCTTACTTGCCGATGCAGAAACGGCTGAAGATCACGCCCAGCAGATCGTCAGGCGAAAACTCGCCCGTGATGCTCGACAGCTGCACCTGCGCCAGGCGCAGCTCTTCGGCGAACAGGTCCAGCGACTGGTCGTCCTGCGCCGCGTGCGCGGCGGCGATATCGAGATGCTTGCCGGCCGATTTCAAGGCGATCAGATGGCGTTCGCGCGCCAGGTACAGCGATTCGCCCGTCTGCTGCCAGCCGGCGATGCGCAACAGTTCCGCGCGCAGCAGGTCGATGCCGATGTGCTCGTGCGCCGACAGATACACGTGGGTGGCGTCCGGCATGTTGTCGACGCCGGGCTTGTGGCCAGAGAGATCGATCTTGTTCCACACGCGCACCACGGGCACGCCTTCCGGGAAGGCGGCGACGATGGTTTCATCGGCCAGTGTCGGGCCATGATCTGCGTCAAGCAGGTGCAAAATCACGTCCGCCTTGCCAATTTCTCCCCAGGTGCGCTCGATGCCGATGCGCTCGACGGCATCAATGGTGTCGCCCGCGCTGCGGATGCCGGCCGTGTCGATGATGTTGAGCGGAATGCCTTCGATCTGGATGGTTTCGCTGACCTTGTCGCGCGTGGTGCCGGCGATCGGCGTGACGATGGCCACGTCGGCGCCCGCCAGCGCGTTCAGCAAGGACGATTTGCCCACGTTCGGCTGGCCGGCCAGCACCACGTTCAGACCTTCGCGCAGCAGCGCGCCCTGCGCCGCCTGCGCAAACACTTTATTTAACGCTTCGATGACGGCTTTTAATTGACCGCGCGCATTCGATTTTTCCAGGAAATCGATTTCCTCTTCCGGGAAGTCCAGGGTCGCCTCGACCAGCATCCTTAAACCCGTCACCTGTTCCACCAGCGCGTGGATGGTGTTCGAGAACGCGCCCGACAGCGATTGCGAGGCGGACTTGGCCGCCGCTTCCGTCGAGGCGTCGATCAGGTCCGCCACGGCTTCGGCTTGCGCCAGGTCCAGCTTGTCATTGAGAAAAGCGCGGCGCGTGAATTCGCCCGGTTCTGCCAGACGCAGGCCGCTGTCCTTGCCCGCTTCGAGCACGCGCGCCAGCAGCAGCTGCAGCACGATGGGGCCGCCGTGGCCCTGCAATTCCAGCACGTCTTCGCCCGTGTACGAATGCGGGCCCTTGAAGTGGATGGCGATGCCCTGGTCGATGATGCTGCCATCGGCTTCCGTGAACGGCAGATAGGTGGCGTGGCGCGGTTTCAGCGTTTGCGCACCGAACAGGGCCGTCATCAGCGGGGCGAGATTTTTGCCGGAGGCGCGTACCACGCCGATGCCGCCGCGTCCGGGAGCGGTGGCAATGGCGGCGATAGGGGAAGAGTCGAGTTTCATGGGGATATTGTAATAGGTACGGCAAGGGAAGGTGCAGCAACGTAGGTCGGCTTAGCGCGCAGCGCGTAAGCCGACGCAGCACACGCTGGCGATAGTGTCGGATTACGCGTGGCCTTGCCACGCTAATCCGACCTACAAGAATTAAAAAGCCCGCACTAGGCGGGCTTTTACTTCGCTAACCCTGCTTACACAGTGGACGGCGCGTATTTCTTGGTGATCACCCATTGCTGGCCGATCGACAGGACGTTGTTGACGACCCAGTAGAGTACCAGGCCCGACGGGAAGAAGAAGAACATCACCGAGAATGCCAGTGGCATGAACAGCATCATCTTCGCTTGCATCGGATCGGCCGGGGCCGGGTTCAGCTTGGTCGTGATGTACATCGAGATCGCGTACAGCACCGGCAGGATGCACCATGGGTCATGCTGGGCCAGGTCGGTGATCCAGCCGATCCATGGCGCGCCGCGGATTTCCACGGACGCGTTCAGCACCCAGTACAGGGCGATAAAGACGGGCATCTGGATCAGGATCGGCAGGCAGCCGCCCAGCGGATTGATCTTTTCCGTCTTGTACAGCTCCATCGTGGCCTGGTTCATCTTTTGCGGATCGCCTTTGTAGCGCTCGCGGATCGCCTGCATCTTCGGCGTGACCAGTTTCATCTTGGCCATGCTGCGGTAGCCAGCGGCCGACAGGGGGAAGAAGGCCAGCTTGATCAGGATCGTGAAGGCGATGATGGTCCAGCCCCAGTTACCCAGCACGCTGTGGATGTGTTCCATGACCCAGAAGATCGGCTTGGCGATGATGGTCAGCCAGCCGTAATCCTTGACCAGTTCCAGGCCAGGCGAAACGTTTTCCAGCAGGTGCGCGATTTGCGGACCCGAGTACAGCTTGCTGTCCATGCTGGCCGTGGCGCCTGGCGCCAGGGTAGGCAATGGCAGCACGTTGCCGATGGCGTACAGGTTGGTGCCGAGCTTTTTCGTGAAGATATCGCGCTTGGCGTTTTCAGGCGGAACGAAAGCCGACACGAAGAAGTGTTGCGAAATCGCAAACCAGCCGCCATTCGCCGTGGCCGGATGCAGGCCTTTCATGGCGTTGTCGTTGCCCTTCTTCTCGTCTTCCACGGCCGCTTTTTCGATTTTCTCGAACGTCAGCTTCTGGTACTTGTCTTGCGGCGTGTACAGGGTCGGACCCGTGAAGCTGCTGTTGAAGAACGAGTCGCCGACCGGCTTGTTGCCGTCATGCGTCAGTTGCAGATACAGCTGCGGCGTGACAGGGGCCGCGCCCACGTTGGCCACGTCGTGGCGCACGTCGATGACGTAGTCGCCGCGCTTGAACGTAAACGTCTTGGTCAGCTTGACGCCGCCTTCGACCGCTTCCATCACCAGTTGCACTTGCTTACCGTCACCGAGGGTGCGCACGCCAGGCTGCACAGTGAAACCGCTCGCATGGGTGGGGAACGGACCGCCGACCAGGCCCGACTGCGCCAGGTAGGTGTGGTTCGCGCCTTCGTCGAACAGCACTTCGTTTTGCTTGCCTTCGTCAGGCTGGCACCATTTGAACAGGCCGAAGCAGCCGCCGAACCAGCCCGGATTGCCGGCGCCCTTGAACTTCAGCAATTCCAGACGCTTGACCTGGCCGCCCAGGGTGTCGATATCGACCTTGATGACGTCGGTGGTGATGGTAATCACTTCGCGCTTGAACGCGGCGGGATCGGTCGCTTCGCCAGGCACGGCGGTCGCGCCGGCAGCAGGCAGGGCGGCCGTCTTGGCCGGGGTGACAGGCGCCTTGGCGGTTTGTTCCGTGTTCGCGGAGAACATCGACGGCTTGCCGTTCGAGATCATCCATTCGTTCCAGAGAATTACCAGCGAGACGGAAAACACGATCCACAGGATGGTACGTTTATTGATATCCATTAGGGTATTTGTCAGGAGTGGTTGCAACCGCAAGCGGTCGTTGAAGATTGTTTGCCATCGGCCGGCGGCACCGGGTCGACGCCCCCTTCATTCCAGGGGTGGCAACGGCACAGGCGCTTGGCAGCCAGCAGGCTGCCCTTGGCCGTACCGTGCACGCGCAGCGCTTCCATCGCGTAATGCGAACAGCTCGGATAGAAACGGCAATTCTGTCCCAGCATGGGGCTGATCAGCAACTGATAAGCACGCAGCAGGAACAGCAGCAGGGTTTTCATGGCGCGGATGGTGGTGGCGCAGCAACAGAACGGGCCTGGGCGGCGATTTGCGCCGCGAACAGGCGGCTCAATTCTTCACGCAGCTCGGCTTTGAGCTTGGTCGTGGTGGCCGGGCCATCCTTGCTGTTGACGGCGCGCGACAAACGCACCACGCAGTCGACCGGCGGCATCGCGCTGTTGCGAAACAGCTCGCGCGTGACGCGCTTGATCGTGTTGCGGGTCGCCGCGCGCGGCGCGAAACGCTTGGCCACAACGACGCCCAGCCGCGCATGCGGCAATTGATTGTGTCGGGTGTACAGCACAAAATGCGCTGTTTTTTGCGAAGGGCGCAAACGAAAAACGGATGAAAATTCATCCGTTTTAACGATACGCCGAAAGCGCGCGAAGTCGTGTGAACCTTCGCGTTGATTGCCGACTGGAGTACAGCTAGCCACGCGATCAGCTGTCAACGACAAGCCTAGACGGCCAGACGTTTGCGGCCCTTTGCGCGACGTGCGTTGAGCACATCACGGCCACCACGGGTAGCCATACGAGCGCGGAAGCCGTGCGTACGCTTGCGGCGAACGACGGAAGGTTGGTAAGTACGTTTCATGTTGGTCTCGCTAAAAACAAAAAAAATGCAAAATCGGGTCTGACGTCCCGTCAGTTTTTGGTGCCAATGACAATCGCGCACTTATGCCAAGGCACAAGCTGGCCAATCTCATCGCCCGCTTGAACGCGCACCAAATCGACTACGCGGAGCGATTTGCGGCCTCCGGTGCTC
The DNA here is from genome assembly GCF_020858135.1 of Janthinobacterium sp. FW305-128. NCBI lineage: Bacteria > Pseudomonadati > Pseudomonadota > Betaproteobacteria > Burkholderiales > Oxalobacteraceae > Janthinobacterium > Janthinobacterium sp. FW305-128. The sequence goes on from NZ_JACYMK010000013.1 coordinate 33,772, forward strand.
ACTGTGCCTTCGCACAGTTGCGCGCCTCAGCCACAACTCATCACCGCTCGCTACGATTTGGTACTGCGTCGTTAATCCACGCTTAGTCCATATTGTCGTTCCAAATGAATAAACACGGAATACGGGCGGGGAACCCTGAATTATTCAGCATATGCCCCCCTCTTGTCAAGGATTGCCGTGATCGCCTGGAAATTTGCGCGCGGCTCCCCATCTGCCGGCAAGGCCCCGCCGCAGGCCGCGCCAGCACTGCCTGTGACGGGATAACCGGGGGATAAGTCGCTTCTTATACACATGGCGCCCCACCCCGCCACACAAAAATAAGCGTCGTGCCTGTGGATAACTTTGTCAGTCGGGAGTAGAATAGCGCGTTACGTGTGGCGAGCCCTCGCGCGACGCCGGCCTTGCAACACGGTGACCGCAGGGCAGAATCGATACGCCCTCCCACACCTTTTCACATAGACATACATGGATAATTTCTGGCAGGCCTGTTCCGCGCAGTTGGAACTGGAGCTGACACCGCAACAATTCAGTGCGTGGATCAAACCGCTTATCCCTCTCGATTACGAAGAGGGCAAGCTGCGCATTGCTGCGCCCAATCGCTTCAAGCTCGATTGGGTCAAGACCCAGTTCGCCAGCCGCATCACGGCGCTGGCCATACAGTATTTCGAAGCGCCGACGGAAGTGCAGTTCGTGCTCGACCCGCGCCTGGCCCTGCCGAAAAAGCCAGTCACCGCCAGCACCCCGGCCAGCGATCCGAATGGCGGCGCGCCCAGCGCCCGCCCGGCGGAGCCGCAGCCGAGCGTGCCGGAACTGAGCATCGGCGCCGCGCCGCGCCGCGAGCAGAGCCGCATCAACACCGACCTGACCTTCGACAGCTTCGTGACCGGTAAGGCCAACCAGCTGGCGCGCGCCGCCGCCATCCAGGTGGCGAACAATCCGGGCGTGTCGTATAACCCGCTGTTCTTTTACGGCGGCGTCGGCCTGGGTAAAACCCACTTGATCCACGCCATCGGCAATCAGGTGATGGCCGACAATCCGGGCGCGAAGATACGCTACATCCACGCGGAACAGTACGTTCGCGACGTAGTGACCGCTTACCAGCGCAAGGGTTTCGACGATTTCAAGCACTACTATCACTCGCTCGACATGCTGCTGATCGATGATATCCAGTTCTTTGGCGGCAAGAGCCGCACGCAGGAAGAGTTTTTCTATGCGTTCGAGGCATTAATTGCTGCGAAGAAACAGATCATCATCACCTCGGATACGTATCCGAAGGAAATCACGGGCATGGACGACCGCCTGATTTCGCGCTTCGACTCGGGCCTGACGGTGGCCATCGAACCGCCGGAACTGGAAATGCGCGTGGCGATTCTGTTGAAAAAAGCCAAGCAGGAAGGCGTGACCTTCTCCGACGACGTGGCCTTCTTTGTCGCCAAGCACTTGCGCTCGAACGTGCGCGAACTGGAAGGCGCGCTGCGCAAAATTCTGGCGTACTCGCGTTTCCATGGCAAAGACATCACCATCGATATCGTCAAGGAAGCCTTGAAGGACTTGCTGTCGGTGCAGAACCGTCAGATTTCCGTGGAAAACATCCAGAAAACCGTGGCCGACTTCTTCAATATCAAGGTTGCCGACATGTATTCGAAGCGCCGCCCCGCAAATATCGCCCGGCCGCGCCAGATCGCCATGTACCTGGCCAAGGAATTGACACAGAAGAGCCTGCCGGAAATCGGCGAGCTGTTCGGCGGCCGCGACCACACCACGGTGCTCCATGCCGTGCGCAAGATCGCGCTGGACCGCACCAAGAATCCGGAATGCAACCATGAACTGCATGTGCTGGAGCAAACATTGAAAGGCTAAGAACGCCTGATCAAACCTACTGCGCGTCGCGATTCGCGGCCTCCGATGCTCACTGTGCTAAAGCACAGCTCCGCGTCTCGGCCACGACTGACTGCCGCTCGCTACGGTTTTGTCAGGCGTTGCAAGCACGACTGGGCAAGACTGGCTCAAAACGTGCTTTACCCTTATCATCTGGGAGGGCACCGCAGCCGGTCTGTCGGGGCTCCTTATGGCAAGAATTGTTAAATTAATACGTTAAACGTCGTACTATTCAACCTATACATTGAGGATAAATATGCAATTGGTCAAAACCACCCGAGATACCCTTCTCCGGCCACTGCAGATCGTGAGCGGTATTGTCGAGCGTCGGCACACTATGCCGATTCTGGCCAATATCCTCATCCGCAAAGACGGTGAAAATGTCTCCTTCCTGTCGACCGACACCGAAGTGCAGATCACCACGCACGCGGAAATCGGTTCCGGCGCGGACGTCACCGGTACCACCGTGGCCGCGCGCAAGCTGCTCGACATTTTGCGCGCGCTGCCCGAATCGGGCGACGTCACGATGACCCTGCTCAACAAGCGCCTGACCGTGCAAACGGGCAAATCGCGCTTCGCCCTGCAAACCCTGGCGGCGGAAGAGTTTCCAACCGTGCAACAGGCGGAAAGCTACAACGCGTCCGTCACCCTGCCCCAGAAAACGCTGAAGCACCTGTTCAACATGGTGCATTTCTCGATGGCGCAGCAAGACATCCGCTATTACCTGAACGGCTTGCTGCTGGTTCTGGATGGTAATAATGTCATCGCCGTGGCCACCGACGGCCACCGCCTGGCGTTTTGCCAGGTCGCCACCGAGCAGACGTTCGCGCGCCAGGAAGTGATTATTCCGCGCAAGACCATCATCGAACTGCAGCGCCTGCTGGAAGAGAACGATGAGCCGGTGCAGCTGGACATCGCCGCCAACCAGGTGAAACTGACCTTTGCCGACATCGAGCTGATCTCGAAGCTGGTGGAAGGCAAATTCCCCGACTACACGCGCGTCATTCCTAAAGGCTACAAGAACGACTTCACCATCGGCCGCGATGAACTGCTGCGCTCGCTGCAACGTGCCGCCATCATGACCAGCGACAAGTTCAAGGGCGTGCGCTGCATCATCACCCCGGGCAGCATGAAGATCAGCTCGACCAATGCGGACCAGGAAGAAGCCGTCGAAGAGCTGGAAATCGACTACGGCGGCGACTCTGTCGACATCGGCTTCAACGTGACGTATCTGCTGGACGTGCTGAACAACCTGAAATGCGAATACGTCAACATCGCGCTGGGCGACTCGAACTCGTCCGCCCTGATCTCCATCCCGGACAATGCCGACTTCAAGTATGTCGTCATGCCGATGCGGATCTAAAGACCACAGCAGTGACGTAGGTCGGATGAGCGCAGCGTCATCCGACATGCTGAGCGCCGTCTGTCGGGTTACGCCGTTCCGGCTAACCCGACCTGCGGTCATCAGCCAGCAGCCCCGAATCAATCAGCAATCGTTATTTGAGAAAGCAGTCCATGTCCGAGAATCCACAAGACACCCCGATCCAGGCCAAAACGGAAGAATACGGCGCCTCCTCCATCCAGATCCTGGAAGGCCTGGAAGCCGTACGCAAACGCCCGGGCATGTACATTGGCGACACCTCGGACGGCACCGGCTTGCACCATCTGGTATTCGAAGTGCTGGACAACTCCATCGATGAATCGCTGGCCGGCCACTGCACGGAAATCCACGTCACCATCCACAGCGACAATTCGATCTCGATCACCGACAATGGCCGCGGCGTGCCGACCGGCCTGAAAATGGACGACAAGCACGATCCGAAGCGTTCGGCGGCGGAAATCGTCATGACGGAACTGCACGCGGGCGGCAAGTTCGATCAGAACTCGTATAAAGTCTCGGGCGGTTTGCACGGCGTGGGCGTGTCCTGCGTGAATGGCCTGTCGAAATTGCTGAAACTGACCATCCGCCGCGACGGCAAGGTCCATTACATGGAATTCGTGCGCGGCGTGCCGCAAGACCGCCAGATCGTCATGGTCGGCGACGTCGCCACCTCCCCGATCAAGGTCATCGGCGACACCGACAAGCGCGGCACCGACGTGCACTTCTGGGCCGACGAAGAGATTTTCACGCATGTGGAATTCCACTACGAAATCCTGGCCAAGCGCATCCGCGAACTGTCCTTCCTGAACAATGGCGTCAACATCAAGTTGTCCGACCAGCGCACGGGCAAGGAAGAAATCTTCGCCTTCGAAGGCGGCACGCGCGGCTTCGTCGAATACATCAACAAGGCCAAATCGGTCTTGCACCCGACGATTTTCCAGGCTACGGGCGAGCGCCTGTCGGACCAGAACACGAACATCTCGGTCGACGTGTCGATGCAGTGGAACGATGCCTACAATGAACAGGTGTTGTGCTTCACGAATAACATCCCGCAACGCGACGGCGGTACCCACCTGACGGGCCTGCGCGCGGCCATGACGCGCGTGATCAACAAATACATCGATGAACACGAGTTCGCCAAGAAGGCGAAAGTGGAAATCAGCGGCGACGACATGCGCGAAGGCCTGACCTGCGTCCTGTCGGTAAAAGTGCCGGAACCGAAATTCTCGTCGCAGACGAAAGACAAGCTGGTATCGAGCGAAGTGCGCGGTCCTGTCGAAGAGATCGTCGCCAAGACCCTGGCCGATTACCTGCAAGAAAAACCGAACGACGCCAAGATCATTTGCGGCAAGATCGTCGAAGCGGCACGTGCCCGTGAAGCGGCCCGCAAGGCCCGCGACCTGACGCGCCGCAAAGGCATCATGGATGGCCTGGGCCTGTCGGCCAAGCTGGCCGACTGCCAGGAAAAAGACCCCGCCCTGTGCGAACTGTACATCGTCGAGGGTGACTCGGCAGGCGGCTCGGCAAAACAAGGGCGCGACCGCAAATTCCAGGCGATCCTGCCGTTGCGCGGTAAAGTGCTGAACGTGGAAAAAGCCCGTTTCGAGAAAATGCTGTCGTCGGAGCAGATCACCACCCTGATCGCCACCCTCGGCACCTCGATCGGACCGGACGAATTCAACGTCGAGAAGCTGCGCTACCACCGCATCATCATCATGACCGATGCGGACGTCGACGGCGCCCACATCCGTACCCTGCTGCTGACCCTGTTCTACCGCCAGATGCCGCAACTGGTCGAGCGCGGCCACATCTACATCGCGCAACCGCCGCTGTACAAGGTGAAAGCGGGCCGCGACGAGCGCTATCTGAAAGATGACGCCGAAGAAGCGAGCTACATGATGACGGTGGCGCTGAACACGGCCGTGCTGGTGCCGCGCACAGGCGCGGAAGGCATTTCCGGCGACACCCTGACGGAACTGGTGCGCAAGTTCAACCTGTCGAACACCATCATGACGCGTCTGACGCGCGTCATCGACCGCGCCGCCCTGACGGCCATCATGACGGGCGTGCAGCTGGACCTGTCGACCCTGGACCTGGCGGAAGCTTCCGCCCTGGCCCTGCAGACGGCCATCAACGACAGCGCCGTGAAAGTGCATGTGCGTTCCGACGACTTGTCGGAAAAACACATGCTGCGCATCGAGCGCATGCACCACGGCAACATCAAAGTCAGCGCCATCGACGCCGACTTCGTGCAAGGCCCGGACTACGCCGTGCTGAGCAGCGGCGCCGCCACCTTCGAAGGCCTGATCGGCGAAGGCGCGTTTGTCCGCCGCGGCGAAGGCGAGCGCATGAAGGAAATCGCCGTGGTCGACTTCCACCAAGCCATGCAATGGCTGCGCGACGAAGCCGAACGCACCGTCTCGAAACAGCGCTACAAAGGTCTGGGCGAAATGAACCCGGACCAATTGTGGGAAACGACGATGGACCCGACCGTGCGCCGCCTGTTAAAAGTGCAGATCGAAGACGCCATTGCGGCGGATCAGATCTTCACGACGCTGATGGGGGATGATGTGGAGCCACGCAGGGCGTTTATTGAGAATAATGCGTTGAGGGCGGGGAATATTGACGTTTAAGCTGTCGGGTGACACATTAAGTGAAAACTGTGCCAAATTAGTGAAAACAGTTGCCATTAAAACAGTTGGGGATATCCTAAAAGCATTGATGCGCTGATGAGCCTTCGTGAATTCACTCCTCGTATTTGCTATCGATCCAACACGGGCAACGTAGTTGATGATTTCTACGTACCGTGCATGGAGCGTTCAGTTCTGTATCGTCGAGCGGTCGGTTACTTTACTAGCAAGGCGCTGAGTCTTGCCGCACGCGGTGCCGCCCATCTGATCAAATCGGGCGGCCGAATTCAGCTGATTACCTCACCGCATCTGCAAGAATCGGATATAGAGGCAATCGAAAAGGGCTATGAATCGCGTGGGCAACGTATTCGGCAAGTAATAGAAGTCGAGCTCGATGAATTGGCAAACGAGTTGGAGCACGAACGATTGGCAGCGCTCGCTTGGCTTATTTCGGTAGGCGCGCTCGAGATAAAACTCGCCCTGCGGGTGAATCCAAATACCAAGCAGCTCGTCCGTGGCATCTATCACGAAAAGATAGGGATATTTGCGGACTCCGAGGGCAACCTAATCTCCTTCACAGGATCGCAGAACGAAACGGAAGGCGGTTTTGTCGACAATTTCGAATCAATTGACGTTTATTGGTCGTGGGAAGATCCGCATCGTCGTGCACAAGCTAAGGCCGCGGACTTTGACGACTTGTGGAACGGAGCAATATCCGACTCGGGGCTTGAAATACTAGACTTTACGAGCGTAGCCAAAGAACTACTGCTGAAATACACTCCCGCTTCGCCGCCAGAGCTTGACCCAGGCCAACTGGCTTGGCGTTCTCCACGTGGAAAAGCTTCCAACCGCCCTAGCTTGCCGGTCAATTTACAGCTGCGTCCGCATCAAATTGAGGGCATTCAAAACTGGGTGGCAGCGCAGGGAAGAGGCATTCTTCAAATGGCTACAGGCGCTGGCAAGACAATCACAGCATTGGCGGCGGCGGTTAAGTTATCAGAGCAGCTTGGACTACAAGCATTGATCGTGATCTGTCCGTACAGACATTTGGTGCAACAGTGGAGCCGTGAGGCCGAGAACTTTGGTTTTGCACCACTATTAGCGTTCGAAAATATACATCGTTGGGCTGAAACGCTAGCCATCCAGTTAAATGAGGTCGGCATAGGAACAAGAGCGTTCCTGACGGTAATGACGACGAACAGCACATTTTCGTCCCAAGCATTCCAAAGCAGACTGAGGTACTTCCCTAGGAATACGATGATCGTTGGCGATGAGGTACACAATCTTGGCGCCGAAGGTCTCGCTGAGTCGCTTCCGGATTCAATTGGACTACGCCTTGGGCTGTCAGCGACTCCAGAGCGATGGTTTGATCCTGAAGGTACTGCCCGCCTATTCAAATACTTTGGAGAGGTAATCGAACCACGCCTCACGTTAAAGCGTGCGCTAGAGCTCAATGTTCTCGTTCCATACCGGTACGTTCCTATCCTCATTGAATTGGATGACGATGAACGCGAAAAATATTTGGAGCTCAGCGCAAAGCTGGCAAAGGTGTGGAACTTACACGACCAGGAAACCGGCTCGGCCAAGTACATTTTGCTTGAGCGCAGTCGCCTGGTCGCTTCCGCACGTAATAAACTCGTGGCGCTAAGATCGCTGGGACAAACCACGCTGAAGGACCACGGTCACCTCCTCGTGTATTGCGGCGATGGCACTGTCGAATCTGCATTAGACGACGGCGTAGCACGTCAGGTTGATGAAGCCTTGCGGATCTTGGGTAGCGAACTTGGTATGAGGATGTCACGCTACACCTCTGGCGAAGATCTTGAGGAACGAGAGCTACTTCGCGTCCAAATCGAAGCTGGGACACTACAAGGGCTCGTCGCAATCCGCTGCTTGGATGAAGGGGTAGATATTCCCTCTGTGACAACAGCAGTCATTCTCGCCAGCAGTAGTAACCCACGCCAATTCATCCAACGACGCGGCAGAGTGCTGCGCAAGTCGCCAGGCAAAGAATCGGCGACCGTCTATGACATGGTGGTCGTCCCTCCAATCGAGACAGTTATGAGCGAATCAGAACGCCAACTCCTTCGAAAAGAACTAATCCGCTTCGTCGAATTTGCGGATCTCGCCACCAACTCAGGTGAAGCTCGAGCAGCAATCTTTCCGTTTCAGAAGAAGTTCAACCTAATGGATATTTAGAAAAAGATGGAAACAATAGATACTCAAGATCCAATAGAACCACTTATGCGCGAGCCGAGTGAAGTCAGGATCATCATCCAACGCGTTCTCAAGCTAGAGGCAGAGCGGCTGTTTCAAGAACGTCCCCATATCAACGACGACATTCTGCGGATAATTAAGGAGGCAGTGAATGATTCTCCTTGAGCTTCAACTCCACAATTTTCGGCAGTTCTACGGTTCGTCACCAGCGATCAAATTTGCTACCGGCTCGAACAATATCAACGTGCTCTTCGGCTCCAATGGCGCGGGTAAAACGGCGATCCTTAACTCGTTTACTTGGGCAATGTATGACTCGGTAAGCAAAGGCTTCCTATTCGAAGATCAGATCATTAATAAGCGGGCCGTGCGTGAAGCGGCTCCTGGATCAACTTTGGAAGCTTCGGTCCAGATAAAGTTTGAGCACCTCGGCCGGATCCATCTTCTGAAGAAGAGCGTTCAAGCCATCAAAGGAATGGACGCCGAGTTAGTAGCGAAGGGCGAGTCCCAAACAACCTTGATGTGGGCGGACACGGATGGAAAGTGGAAGTCCGAGACTAGCACAGCTGACGTAATTGGACGAATTTTACCTAGAGATCTTCACACATACTTCTTCTTCGACGGAGAACGGATTGAGAGAATTGTCCAGCCTTCAGGTGACGATCAAGCGGATATTGCAAACGCTACCAAGAAACTTTTGGGACTAGAAGTTATCGAGCGAGCTGTGCGGCATCTTGGCGCAGCCAAGAAGACTTTGGAAAAGGAACTTGAGCAAGTCGGCGACGCAGCAACAAAGGAGATATTGCATCGCAAAGCATACATCGAAACCAAGCTTGCCAAGACCAACGAGCGGTCAGGTCAAGCCGAGCGCAACTTAGCAGGACAGCGCGAACGCGCGCATGAACTCAAAGTGCGCTTGTCAAAACTTGATGAAGTTAAGGCCGATCAACAGCGCCGCGACCAGTTGGAACTGGACCGTGATCGCGCCACGGAGCGATTCACGAATGCGAAGCAACAACAGAAAGAACTTCTCAGCTCGCAGGGTTACAAGGCCTTTCTTGATGGAGCAAGTCAATCGTTTCTGGAGTTAATTGAAAGTCTTCGCGAAAAAGGCGAGCTCCCGGCTGGCATCAAGCGCCAATTTGTTGATGACTTGCTTGAGAAGGATATCTGTATTTGCGAACGGCCGCTGGATGTAGCCTCCGCTCACACTGCCCGCTGTGCTGTTGAAAATTGGAAGGCAAAGGCCGGTCTCGCTCAAGTGGAAGAAAAAGCAATTCGCATGGGTGGAGAGGTCCGTCGAATCAGTATTGACCAAGACGCGTTCTGGGAACAAAGCGATGCCTTGCAGAGGCGAGTCAGTACAGACCGCGAAGAACTGAGCCGTGTCCAGACCGAACTCGAGGATATTCACTTGCGCTTGAAACACAGTCCTCAAGAAGGTGTTAAAGAGCTTGAGGCGCAATTAGTTCTCGCAGGAGAGGCAATCGGGCAAGCGAATCAAGACATCGGCAGCGCAGAGTATGAGCGCAAAGGACTCGAACAGGACTTAGAAAAGTGTCTTTCGGATCTTCGAAAGTGTGAGCAGAGCGAAGCGAAACAGCGGTTGGCGAAAAGGCGTCTGGAAGCCACTCTTGACGCGATCACGCGTCTCTGCGAGTCACGGGTTCTCTACGAGGCAAGATTTCGACGCACACTTACCGAGAAGGTCAGAAGCCTCTTCGCCAAGATCTCTTACACGCCGTATGTACCGGAAATCACCGAGACGTATTCATTGCGCCTACTCGAGTCTGCGGGTGGTAGTGCATTGCCGGTTGCCGCATCACAAGGCGAAAACCAGATACTCAGTCTTGCCTTCATTGGCGCCGTGATCGATGTTGCGCGTGATTTCACCAAGAGCAAGGAAAAGTTGCCCGGTCCGGAGGTGAGCACTTACCCGATTGTCATGGACTCGCCGTTCGGAAGCCTCGGATCTGCCTATCGAACTCAAGTCGCCGAGAAGATCACTGCGCTTGCTGACCAGGTTGTAATGATGGTCACACCCACCCAATGGGCGGGCGAAGTGGCAACTGCGCTTTCTGGGCGTGTCGGTAGACGCTATCTGCTCGAATACTGCACGACAAAGGATGACGTCCCGTCTGAAAGCATAGAAATCGATGGCCACGCACATAGCCTGGTCGTAAAGAGTCCCAACGAATTTGAATACACCATCATTCGAGAGGTAGAACATGATTGAGCGGAGAATTAGATTCGCAAAGGATAAGCAGGATCTGATAAAACGATTTCTTTCTTCAGACGACGGCACGGGCCCCTTCCGTTTACAAGCGGACGTCCTAGCATTCGCAGCATCGCTCGGGGCTGCGCGCGGCCGGCGTGAATCGCTGCCAGAGGCGATAGGCGAACCGATTCGCCAAGAAGTCTTTGACCGCCAGGGATATGACACTTTGGTCAACTTGCTAGCAGTGCAGGCCGAAATGTCAGCTGCGGTTTTAGAGGATTCAGATGAAATGATTGCGAGAAGAGCCGTCATTTTCGAGGAGTTCGCGAACGGCGGCCTCAGCATCCTTGCAGAGGAAACGCGAGGACAGGTCGACTTCAGCCAAGCAATTCTATTGATGGTGGGCGATACCCGAAAGCAAGATGAATTAGATACGCCAACATTCGATCTGTCTAAGCTCCGCATCTGAACGTATTAAACTCGAGCTGACACCGATGCGCTCATGTCTAAACGAACACGATTAGCTCATTTTAGCAAAACAGGCGCGATTTGAAGAAGCTAACGCAACATCGAGGGGAGCATTTTGTAGTGGTCAACCCATCACGGACACTACGTTAAGTTTTTCTTCGGCGACGGCCGGTGCCAGTCCCTGGTTGAACTGATGTGGCCGTATCCAGTTATACCGATGCATCAGGTAGTGGCTGATGTCCCGTTGTGCTTCTTGTGCCGTCACGTAACCGGTTGACGGCACCCATTCCGTTTTGACGCTACGGAATAGCCGTTCCATCGGGGAGTTATCCCAACAATTTCCCCGCCGGCTCATGCTCTGTCGTATCCGATAGCGCCACAAGCGCTGACGGAATTTTCGACTGGCGTACTGGCTACCTTGATCCGAATGAAACAGCAGCGCCATCGGTCGACCTCGCTGCTCGTAAGCCATTTCCAGCGCTTGCACAACAAGGTCGGCGTCGGGTCGTAGCGAGAATGCCCAGCCCACCGCTCGGCGGGCGAACAAATCCAACACCACTGCCAAGTAATACCATCGGCCTTGCGCCCAGACATAGGTGATGTCCCCGCACCAGACCTGATTTGGCGCCTCTACTGTGAATTCACGATTGAGGTGGTTCGGAATATCGACCCGCTCCACCGTGGCCTGCTTATAGGCATGGCTGCCAGGCTGCTTGCAGATCAGCCCCAACTCTTCCATCAAACGACTGACTTTGAAGCGGCCAATTGCTGTGCCTTCCTCGCGCATTATGCCCATGATGCTGCGGCTTCCCGCCGAACTACGACTCTCGACGAACAGCTCGTGCACACGGCTACGCAATGCCATGCGCTCAACATCAATGTGGCGGGCGCGCTCCCGATATGCATACAGGCATGACCGCGCTACGTCGAACACCGCGCAGATCAACTCGATTGATTCGTCACCACAAATCTGATCGATTACCTCGTACGTTCTATCCCTTCCGACATCAAGAGCGCGGTAGCCTTTTTTAAAATGGACTTCTCCCGCTCGAGACGCTCAATGCGTGCTTCGAGTTCCTGTATTCGCTGTTGATCAGGCGTCATTGCCTTGCTCTGTGGCGTGATGCCCTGCCGCTACAACTGAAGCTGCCGCACCCAGCGGCGCAGCACTGATTCGCCGATGCCCACCGACCGGCTTGGCTGTATCCTTGATCCAGCACCAGGCATGCCGCCTGCTGTTTGAACTCAGGGGAAAACGTACGTCTTTGCTTGCTCATCAAACACCTCTCTGTGGCGAGCATTCTCGCCTAAATCAGTGTCCGGGTACATTAAACCACTACAATACTATACTATCTCATACACGACTTGTACGTAACTTGGATAGGCCACAACTAGACTAGGCAGATTCAGTTACTAGAGCACCCGAGAGAAAGCATTAATTAAACTAGCGTTGCGTTAAGTATTTAGAAACACCAACCATTAGAAAATTAAATGAAATATCTAGATTTTTCAGCAAGTACATCAGGAGAAAAACTTTTCCAGTACCTAATAAGCGAGATTATAGATAAAAAGGGAATGGAGCAACTTTCCGGCTTACCAATGTTACGATTTGGTATGCGATCAGATGAAATGGGTGAATATCTTTTTGGAATATTCACAATGAACTTACTGGCAAGAATATCAAAGAAGACAGCAAGAATTATTAAAGAGATTGATAATGAATCATTATTTCATGGTGAAATAATTAGATATTTTCAAGAAAGTCTAGGCATCCCAAGGGAACCTCAAAGTAATGCACTGGATAAATTGGCTTCTTTAGCATATTTAGCTCACCAAGATTCCGGCCAAAAAATAAACAACACCACAAAAAAGGAAGTCAATGGTGGAAATGTAACATGTAAATGTTATATATGTGATGCGACAGTATTTATAAAAACAGGGAACGATGACGTTAAAATTCAATATGAACATTTATGGCCAAGTAGTTATGGTGGAAATTCCATAAAAGGAAATTTATTGCCATCATGCAAATGGTGCAATAATGCAAAAGACGATATGCTTTTATGGCAAAATTCACACTTACATTCTTTTGTTTTAAAGCCTAATCCATCTAACGATGAATGGACAAGAATTCAACGTAGAGAACGGGTAGCAAAACATAGAAAATTTATTTTTGATATGGCTTGCCATAAAAAAATTACTCTTGTCGAGGCAGCAATTGAGGTCGGTCCTGCTGACATAAAAAATATGCGCGCGGATGATGAAGATGATTCGATAGATTTTTTTAACTTCTCCTTTATAAAGGTTTAATGATGGAATATCCATGTTTAGTATTTAATCAAAAAGATAATCAACAAGCACCCAAATTCTGTATATTTGAGGCTCCTGTCAGTAACGTTTTAAGCTGGGCAACTATTCCTAGGTTATCACCAGATAAAAAGGGAGGAATTCAGCGTGCAAAAAATGATATAAAAGTTAGAGGTATTAAGAAATTTCTCGAATCAGACCCTAGAAATACAATACCTACAGCAATCGTAATAACCGTCGCAAGCAACTCATATAACATAAATTCTACCGAGACTACCACTAAAATAGATATTATTCAAGGTACAGAAGATGGCATATTCGTAGTTGATGGACAGCATAGACTTTACGGATTACATGAATTTGATCCGCATTCCAGAGTTCCTATTGTAGCCATATTAGAGGCTAGCGAAGAAGAGCGAGCTTTTCAATTTATAGTAATTAATAATAAAGTTTCAAAAGTTGCGCCGGATCACATAAGAGCTTTAACCTTAAACTTCACCAATCCGGATAAGGAACAAGGATTAGAAAAAAGACTAAATTTAGCACGACTTTCCTTAAATAAAAATCTAACCTACGTAGGCATGGCTAACACTTCTGAAGATAGCCCGTTTAAAGGAATAGTTGGCCTACCAGATACTCAAGAAGATTCTAGAATAATTATTCCAGCATCAATTGAAACATCTGTCGCATATATTCAATCAAAAAATATTATTGATGCCGGTAATAGCGACGCATCTTATGACTTGTTTATTGCCATATGGAATACCATAAAAACAGAGTGGGGAAACACGTTTAGTCAAGGAAAAAGTAACAAACTTTTAAGCAAAATTGGCATATTTTGCATGACAAAATATATAGTAGACACTATAGATATATTATCTAGCATTGTTGATATTAGTATTGATCTAACAAATTTAGAAGATGTAACAAATGCAGTAAAAAAAATATTGCAATTACAAAAAGAAGAATTTTGGTCTATCGAATGGAATATCAGTATTGCAGATACAAAATTGGTTCGAGAACAAGTTATTGAATCAATGAGGAAAATAAATCAAAACATGAAAAATAAACATCCTTGGGAGACAGGCGTACCAGTTTTACCTAGAACGGATAATTGATAATTTACATTGGCATTATTGAAATGCCAATTTTATAAAAATAACTATTTTTTTATTACTTCAAGTATATTTTTCGCAAGAGCAATAGCTAAATCACTCTCTACTCTACTAGCAAGATAGGCAAGCCCCCTATGGACGTGTTGCGATAATGCAAGTCGAACATTATCTACATCAATAGATTTTGACTCAGATAATAATCGAATTAATATTATGTTGTAATAAAGAATTTCATTGCCACTTGTAAAAGTTTTCCACTCAATTTCAAGGCCACCATTGAAATCAAATATTTCTACCGGTGGAGTAGCTGGATTGGCTAAAGACAAGCATAATGCATGGCGACAAATTATATTATAGTGCTCTATTCCTGTTTTTCGTTTAATATTAGATAATTGGTTTTTTGCCACTCCACTAAGGCGCAAGCGATCAATCATGATATTGCTTCATTGATAATTTTATTATTAACGAATTTAACAATGCTACTTCCATCCTCATCATTAAAATTCAACTCGTACTCTCTGTTCATATGTTTTTTTAATGCATTATAAGCATTTCCTTCAACTTCTTCATCTGTAGACAAAATTAATACTTGATGCGATACTTTTGCAAAAAATGTATTAATTAAAGCCTCCCGATGATTTCTGTCTAATCGAGCTAATGGAGTATCGACAACTACAGGGAAACGACCTTTTCGCTCACGAATTAATGCACTTAAAACTGAAATAGCAAGAAGTTGACGTTCGCCAGCAGATAACCGTTCCATTGGCAATATATGGCCTGAGCTATCCTCAATTGATACTGCGTATGAAGTAGGCTCAACTAAAACCTTGGAAATTAAATTCTTTTTACGCAATAGTTGTTGAAATTCAATCGTAATCATTTCAGCAAGCCAATTAGCTTTTGAAGCTAAAAGACGTTCACGAAAAATCAATAATGTCTTCTTTGCTCTTTCTGCTGCATCTAATGATTTTATTTCTAAAGAATCTTTTTTAAACTCTAAACGCAAACGCTGAAGTACGGAATTTAAACGGTTTTCTAAATGTATTTTGTTTTTTTGTGCATCAGCCAATAATGAACCAACTTCTTGAAGTGTAGACTTATTATTTGAAACTATTTTTGTCCTATTTTTCAGCTCTTCAAATACATCTGCTAACTGTTGTTCTGCAGGAACCCTTCCAATCAACTCTTTTGCTTTTTCGAAATTAAGTTTTTCCTTCTCTGCTATCATCAAACTTTGGCTTAATCGATCTATTGCATTACTTAATCCAATATCAATTACGTCAGGATTTTCACCTGACATAAGAACTTGACAACTACTTTCTGATTCTTGAAATTGAAGCCGATCATTCTTAAATAAATCGGATAGAAGTGAATTATTATTTTTAGATATTTCAGAAAATAACTTCAGGATACGTTCATCTCGCTTAGAAAAAGCATCAAGTAGCAGTCCAGAATTTTTTGATTTTTCATCAATTTTCCATTGCTCCTTGTAGCGTGACCAAAGTGGCCCTAGCCAAGATAATGGCAATATTGGATTCTCTAGCGCACCGATAATTTCACTACGAGCTTCTACATTTCTCAGTTCAGCTGCTTTCAGTGTGGCTTGTAAGTGTGCAGCTTGTTGATATGCGCTTAAACCTTTACGCTTTGCTTCTATAGTAAAATCATCTAGTTTTCTCTGTGCATTATCCAAATTTACCTGAGCACCCGCATGCTGCTGAATTAATATTGCAATATTCTCTGTAACAGCAGAAATTTCAGCCGAATAAGTATCCACTTGAGTACGCATCTCTGTAAACTCATTGGACTTATCTTTTTTGAAACTACCAGCACGTCTTTCGATTGCTCTCAAATCATTGGCTAGCGCATCTATCCCTCCTAGCCCAAGAAATACTTCAGTCGCTCTTTTCAATAGTGCCGGTAAGCGCTCTGGATTAGCCAACGACTCAATCTTTTCACCATCGAACAAAAATAAATTCACTAATTCAACAGGCAGTATTCCATTGATGAATTCGTCCCAATCTTCAGTAAAATCAAGATCTAAAATATCATCAGAAAAAACACTAAATTCTTCAGATAGATTTTTACCGCGCTTAAACCACTCTCGGCGGATCGTTACTATTTTTTCACTAGAACCAATTTCAATACTTAACGTTAACTCAACCACAGAATTTCCAGTTGCATCATGGCGCTGCAATCCATTGACAAGTTGATCATACTCAGATCGCCTCGCCTGATTGATTGCTCTATATCCATACATCACAATCTGTAATGCTGTAAGTAAGGTCGTCTTTCCACTACCATTAAGTGCTTTGACCAAAATTACAGGACGACCATTTTTGATGCTAAGATCAAAAACTTGCTTTTCACGGAAGGGACCAAGGTTTTCTATAGAAACCTGGTTAATAGTCAGTTTAGCCATATCGTTATTCGTCTGTTACAGGTTCATCAGACGCGTTGTCACTTCCAATATCATCACCGTTTGATTCTTTTGTAGCAATGGCAAATTCCAATGCCTCTTGTTCTGTACGGAACGCATTAGAAGTCAATACAGTTTCGAGCCGATCTAAGTGTTTAGCGCGTTTTTGCGAATGCATCGATTGAAATTGCACTGCTAACAAAGAGCGTGTAAGACGATATAATCTGTCAGCAGCTTCGGGGTCAAGTTCCGCGCTCAACTCTTTTAGCATTTGTAAATCGGATGATTCCAATGGAACCGGTTCGAGTTTTTTCCCTGGGTAGGGTTGACCGAAAACTCGATCATAAATTTCAGGAACTAAATCTTCAATCTCGCCCTTATCTTCTACCCACAGACGACGAATTTCATCGATTTCTTCAATTGAGATCAACTCTACTCGATCATGTCCAGGTACTTTAGCCGCACGAATAGCCTTCTGTGTAAGCAATAACTCTTCCAATAGCTTTGCACGTTGCTCCTGCAAATATGGGCCATGGATTAGCTCATCCTTTGTATTCATTATTTTGACTTGACCATTCATACGCTGAAAATCACGTACATCTCGATCTTTGATCGATAAATTTCTGTTGCGGAAGTCAAGAATAGGTTGCATCCATGTTTTCTGATCATCGTTCTGAATCATGGCCTGCATGGACTTATCTTGCGTCACCATCGTGCAGACATAACAGCCAAAGCGGCTGTCGCCGCAGCTTGGAGTAGAGGTATCGACAACAATTGGACATTCTGAATCGGCAGTAGCGCCCCGGTAGATATCGAACAACTCTTGATTGTTGACTCCCCAAGGATTTTCTTCCGTAACGATGTACTCCCATACATCATCGCTAGTCCAAGTCTCAACAGGCAGATAGACCCAAACGCGGGACAGTTTGGGATCCTTGTTACGACTGAGTCTTCCGCGAGTGCTGCCGCTGTACTCATTCATCACTTTGTCACGTGCCTGGCTCTCGCCGCGACGTTGGCCGAGCACAAGGATCGCTTCCTTATGGAGCTCTGACAGGTCTTGAATGAATTTAGTAGACGCACTAATCTTGAGGCGATCTGTACACCATCGGAAACGATTACGTGGCGCAGGGTATCCCTTACCGATCAGATTAACCCAAAATCTATGCTCCAAGGCAGGCGTTAAGCGGTGGGCTTGAATAGGCAGCCCTTGACTAATCGCACTGCTACGGATGCAATCTAAAGAATGTGCCACCCATGCTGCAATGATAGGGTTTTCGACCAAGGTATCCGTACTGATTACGTGAATAGCCTTTGTACGCTTTTCTGCTGGAAGAGCCGCGACAGCATTCCATACTAACTGCAGGGAGGCAGTCGAATCCTTGCCTCCGCTGTAACCAATGATCCATGGGATGGTATCCGAGACGTAAATCTCTTGAATTTCTTTGATAATTTCTGTGACGGGCGTCATGTACGGCCCCTTGTAAGTTGTTACGTTGATTCGTGTGCTGCAAGAAAGGCATTCTCTACATCCTGTTCTTCAGGAGTAAGAGGCAGGTCTAACACACGTTTAATTTCATTGCAGGTGAGCGTGACATTCTGGCTCGATTTGGACATACGACCGCCTATCATTGCCCTACCTTCCCACGTTGCCGCGTTCCGTCTGGACCAGTCGATCTCACGTAGCCCTTGCAGGGCGTTCGATAAGTCTGGTTGCTCGGACTGATAGATATATTTACCTACACGGCCTAAGGCTTGCAATACAACAGCATGAGTATGAATGAAATCTATACGCACTTCGCCGGCGGTCATTTTTGACTGGCGAACATAATTCCACTCAGGAATTTGAGCGCCTACCGCTTCCCAAAATTCCTGACATTTTTTTGATGCCGCAGTAAAATCTTCCAGCTCTTTTTCCGGCAACATTTCCAGAATAGCAAAGTGCATCGCACTTAAGGTAAATAGCTTCCTTGATCGCTCCGACAACGATGAGCGTTCAGTTTCGATCAAATTTTTGAAGACATTGGACGTCAAGCTCAAGTGCTTCGCTACATTTGCAGCTGCGCTACGATGGTCATATAACACGCCGAGTGAAGATGAAGGTTTGATTGCATGTCGATTCAAATCCGCAAACATCTGCTGGCAACGCTCAAGCCCACGATCAAGAAAGAACACTACTGCTATCGTTTCGTCGCCTAGTTCCGGCGCAGAATGCAGTGCCTGTTCAATGGCTGCACGACGATGCTGTCCATCGTTTACGATGAACTTTGCATGCATATCCACTTTTAATGTCCCCATACGAAAACTGGCAACGCTATCGTTACCTATGGGTTCGAACGAAACTGCTCCGTCAATCGACGCAGTGATCGCTGAGAACGTATAGTTACCTGGATTGGCTACGATGTAACGAGAAATATCTGGTACACGAGCCTTGTTCAGCGATCGTTGAGCGCGTAACTCAGGTACAAGTTCTTCATTATCAAAAACAAAAATCTTGGCAAGCAGACGCAACGGACACATCGAGACGTAGTATTCTCGGCCCGCCTGCACCCCTCTAATTGCAGGAAAAACATAAGAAAAATTGTCAGCCATGATCGCGCAATCATATCATGTTTGTGTTTTTTAAGACAAACGTTGATCTGAAATATCAGTGCGCAGTTAGCGCTCCTAGACAAGCTGTAAGCTTGCACCCGTAGACTTAGAGAAGCTCTCTTCGGATCGATAGTGGCGCACAAACAACGCGTTGCTACAAATTATCTACTTCCGTATTTCACAAGTCTCAAAACCGTCCAGTTTACTTGATGAGCCACCACGGTCACATCCATTTCTATTAAGAAACGAGTACACTAGTTCCTGAGCGCAACTAGTTTTGTACGCGCGTCATGCCGCCTGCTGTTGCCGGGAGGCGGCCCTTGCCGCAAGGCACGTTGTCTCTGGACAAATGCAATGTTCACTTCGCGCAGCCTGTCGCCTGCCTTCTATTACCTGTTCTTTTCAGGAGAACGGGAGCAGCAGCAGCGCTTTTTCAAGGAACTGCATTTCATTTCGATAGCCATCCTGACGTTTGGCCTGGCTTGCTGGCTGGTCACGTTCAGCCTGACCTTGTCGCGCGCGTCGCTCGATCATGCGCAGGCGGCGCTGGGCGTGACGGGCATGCTGGCCGGGCTGCTGCTGACTGTGTATGCGAAGTCCTTGCAGGCCATCATCACCAGCGGCACCATCAGCGTGCTGTTCATCGCTTTCGGCTTTCGCGTGCTGATGCTGGGCACGGAAGACCCCGCTTTCTGGGTATTGCCGCTGGGCGTGATGATCACCCTGACGACGGCGCCCATCTTCAGCGGTATCGCGTATTACCTGGGCGTGTCGCTGTGCGTGTGGGCCATTCTGGGGCTGGGGCAGTTTCCCGTGCATGCGGGCCAGGCCGACCAGCATTGGCCCGTGCTGGCCGTCACCATCAGCGTGATCATCGGTCTGGCGCTGAACATCTATTTTCTCGTCTTGCGCATCCATAACTACCGCGCCCAGCGCGAGCTGGCGACGATGGCCTACAAGGATGGCTTGACCGGACTCAATAACCGGCGCATGTTCACGCAAAGCGCGCGCGCCTTGCAGCGCACGGCGCGCACGCCCGCGTATTTCCTGATGATCGACATCGACGACTTCAAGCAGATCAATGACGTGCATGGCCATGACGTGGGCGACGAAGTGCTGAAAAGGATCGCCGAGGTGATCGCGGGGCTGTCGGGCGAGCACCTGTGCGGCCGCCTGGGCGGCGAGGAATTTGCCGTCATCTACGTGGGTGAAAAGAACGCGGCCTGCGCCTTTGCCGCGCAGCTGGTCGATGCGGTCGAGGCGGCTTTCGTGCCGGAACGCAAGGTGTCCGTCAGCATCGGCATGGCGGAACTGATCAAGGAAGCGGACTTGTCGCACAGCTACCGGCGCGCCGATGAATCCTTGTACCAGGCCAAGAAAAACGGCAAGAACCGCTACGTGTTCAACGCCGCCTGAATACCGCCGTCCGGCGTCGCGTCGAGCAGCGCCAGCAAGGCTTGCGGCGCAATCTTCCATGGATCGCGCTGCTCGGGATCCACCTCGCACCAGCTGTCCTGCGCGCCGATCTTGAGGATGGTCAAGGGAATGTTCTTGCTCTCAAAGAAGGCCAGCATGCGGCGGAGCAGTTGGCTGACCCTGGCATGGTCTTCCAAGTATAAAGAACACGTATAGAAGCAGCCCTTCTCTCCCATGCGTAATTTCCTGGCCGCCCCGACACGCGATTGGAGCACGTACTTGTGCAAGAACTCGGTCACGACCTCATCGTCAACGGGAATACTGCAGGAAATGGTGATCTTGGCCATGGCAAGCGGGGCAGTGATTCAATAGACTAGCTTAGCAGAAAGCTTTTCATTCCTGAAATGCTAAGATCGCGGCGCGCGCATGCCGGCAAGCCGACCGGCCTGGCGTCTCGACAAGGATAGCCATTGAACACCCCAGGAAAATTCACTCTGCGCATGCTGTCACTGTGCGCCGCCCTGTGCCTGCCGCTTGTCAGCATGGCTCAAGCCGTTTCCGCCGAAGACGCCGCCTTCGTGGCCGCCACCGTGCCTGTCTCCGTGCCATCGCCGCCGCTCAGCCTGAACGAGCATCCACAAATTCGCGCCGGCGTCTTCAAGCTGCTCGGTTATGCGCGCGGCAACTACACGCAGGGCGATACCCTGATCGCGCTCCAGGTACTCGACAGCATGCGTTCGCTGCAAGACATCCAGCGCACCATGCTGCCCGACGGGCGTTCCGTGCTGGCGTCCATCAACCCCGACACACACGGCGCGCAGCGTGCCGCCATGCTGTTCGATCCGCAACGCAAGCTGTTGGCCCTGGGCCTCGTCAACGGTCATTGCCAGGCCGCCATCGGCGATGCCGTGCCCGCCTGCCTGCCGTCCACCCACGCCGTGCTGACGGTGTTTGTACCGCCGGGCGCGGAGGACGAGATGGCCGCGCCGCTGCTCGTGTGGGCGCGGCAACTGCCGCCCATGCTGGCGCAGGCTGCGCCGGAACAGCGGCAAAGTATTGCTGCGGTGGAATACATCACCACTCTTCCCGGCCAGCCCGGCTGGGAGCCGCGCGACGTGCCGCCCGGCTTTCCCCCCAGCTTGCTGCACCTGTTGCTGCCGGACGCGGAATTGAATAGCAGCGCCAGCGGCGGCAAGCTCATTGCACCGGCGGGCCTGGGCGGTTTGCCCATGCGCACGCCTGCGGAAGCGGCCGAGGCCGGTGACGAGCCCATGCCCGATGCCAGCATCACCCTGCGCAGCTATGCCGATTTCCACTGGGTGCTCAACACCTATGCCAAGCTGGCCAAAGGCGCGCAAGTGCAGGGCCATGACGACAAGGTCGTGTTCACGGGCAGCGATACGAGCGGCCGCTACACGATCACCCTGCGCGAACCGGGCAAGAAAGACAGCGTGCTCATCACCGTGGCCATCTGGCGGAAAAATTAAGGAAGGCGAACAGGGAAAGCATTGCCATTACGCACAAGAGCATGGCATTTTGGCATTTTGCGGTATGATTTCCGGCCGTGCGGCGCGGCCTCATCCCTGCGTTGCCCACCCTGCCCTTCAAGCCAGCCACGCTTGCGTCGCATCCTGCCCTAAGGAATTCATATGTTCGGTTTTAACTTGCGTGTTGCCAAGATGGTGTGGACGGCGTTCCTCATCGCCTTCCTGCTCTTTCTCACCTACAAGGTCTCGTCGACCCTGATCGTGGTGGTCTTTGCCATCTTCTTCAGCTACCTCGTGTATCCGCTGATCGGACTGCTGGAGCGCCATGGCCCGAAGCGCCTGCCGCGCACGGCCGCCATCGGCATCGTCTTCCTCGTGGTGATCTTGCTGGTGGCGGTGCTGGGGTCCATCTTCGGGTCGCGCATCGAGGAAGAAGCGATCAAGCTCAGCGATCAGCTGCCGACCTTGCTCAAGGGGAATAATTTTGCCGAACGCATCCCATTGCCCGAATTCATGGAGCCCTTGCGCGCGCGCCTGCTGTCCTTCATGCAGACGCAGCTGAGCAGCGGTACGGGACAAGCCATGCCGCTGGCGAAGGAACTGGGCTTGACCGTCATGCATGCGGCCAGCAACCTGATCTATCTGGTGCTGGTGCCCGTGCTGAGCTTTTTGCTGATCAAGGAAGGCCCGGACATGCGCGACGGCTTGCTGTCCCTGCTGAACCGCCCGAACAAGAAACTCTGGGGCGCCATCATCGATGACCTCGACATCCTGCTGTCGCGCTATGTACGCGCCCTGCTGCTGTTGTCGATCGCCACGTTTGTGTCTTACAGCATCGCCTTTTCCCTGATGGGCGTGCCGTACAGCCTGCTGCTGGCCGGCGCGGCCGCCTTGCTGGAATTCATCCCGTTTGCCGGTCCGCTGGCGGCGGCCGTCATCGCCGTGGTCGTGGCCGGTTTCAGCGGCTTCGAGCACGTGTTCTGGCTGATCGGCTTTATCGCCGCCTACCGTTTGTTCCAGGATTACGTGGTCAACCCGTATTTGATGAGCGAAGGCGTGGAAGTGAGTCCACTGATGGTGATCGTCGGCTTGCTGGCCGGCGACCAGTTGGGTGGCGTGGTGGGCATCTTCCTGTCCGTGCCCGTGATGGCGGCCATCAAGATCGTCTTCGTACGCGCGCGGGCAGCCTTGCAGGCGCGCCACGATGCACTGGAGAAAGCCGAACAGGCGGCAGAGGAAGCGCGCGCCCAGGCCCTGGCCGAGGCGGCGCTATTGCAGGAACAGGGCAGCAAGGTGGCCCTGTAACCCCGCTAGATTAAAACTCTTCCCATTCGCCGCTGCTGTCTGCAGCGGGCTTGGCAGCACGTGGCTGGGCCGGAGCGGCTGCCGAGGCAGTACGGCTTGGCGTCAGGCGCAACGCCGGGCGTTTCAAGGCCGTGCTGGCGGCGGCCACGACAGGCTTGCGCAAGGCAGGCTTGGCCGCCGCCGGGCCGCTGTGGTTGGCGTCGAGTTTAAAAATGCTGACCATCTCGGCCAGCGCCGCCGCCTGCTCCTGCATGGATTCCGAAGCGGCTGCCGCTTCTTCCACCAGCGCCGCATTCTGTTGCGTCACGGTATCCATCTCTGCCACGGCTTGATTGATCTGGCCGATGCCCAGTTCCTGCTCGCGGCCGGCGGCGCTGATTTCGCCCATGATGTCCGTCACGCGGCGGATGCTGGACACGATCTCGTCCATCGTCGTGCCCGTCTGGCTGACCAGCGCGCTGCCGGCGCCCACGTTCTGTACCGATGCTTCGATCAGCATCTTGATGTCCTTGGCGGCGGAAGCCGAGCGGTGCGCCAGGTTGCGCACTTCCGTGGCGACGACGGCAAAGCCACGGCCTTGCTCGCCGGCGCGGGCCGCTTCCACGGCCGCGTTCAGGGCCAGGATGTTGGTCTGGAAGGCGATGCCGTCGATCACGCCGATGATGTCGGCGATCTTTTTCGACGATTCGCTGATGGTGCCCATGGTGTCGACCACTTGCGCCACCAGTGCGCCGCCTTTCACCGCCACGTCCGAAGCGGAAACGGCCAGCTGGTTGGCCTGGCGCGCATTGTCGGAGTTCTGCTTGACGGTCGAGGTCAGCTCTTCCAGCGACGAGGCCGTTTCTTCCAGGCTCGACGCTTGCTGTTCCGTGCGGCTCGATAAGTCCAGGTTGCCCGAGGCAATTTCATTGCTGGCCGTGGCGATGGCACCGCTGCCGTCGCGCACGCCGCGCACGGTGGTCGACAGGCGTTCCTGCATTTTCTGCAAGCCCGTCAGCAACGCGCCCATCTCGTCGTGGCGCGTGATGACGATGTCGTTGGCCAGGTTGCCGTCGGAAATGGCGCCGAAATGGCGCAGGGCCTGGTCCAGCGGGCCAAAGATGGCGCGCAGCAGCAAGAAGCTGGAAATAATCGTCAGCAAGGCGCCGACGATCATGCCGCCGATGGCCATGGTCACCTGGGTACGGAAGCTGGACTGGCTTTCCGCATACATCTTGGCGGCCGAGCTGGCCTGGTATTGCGTCAAGGTTTCAGCGGCCTGGTCCAAGGTGCGGTACAGCGGCGTCAGCCCTTTCATCATCAAGCCGTCCGCTTGCGCGATGTTGCCTTCACGCAAAGCCTTGCTCATGGTCAGCACGCCATTGTTCATGTAATCGCTGCGCTTCTTGTCCATGTCGTCGGACAGGCGCTTTTCTTCCGCGCTCTGCGGCAAGGCCAGGTACACCTTCCACGACTTGTTGGATGCTTCCAGAAATTGTTCCGCGCGGGCCAGGGTATCCTTGGCATCGGGCGCGTCCGGGTGCACCATCACGCGGTCCATCGTGAACCGCGCGCGGCCCAGGGCAATTTGCGATTCGCCGATCGCCTGCGTCGAGGCCAGCTGATTGCTGTAGACCTCGTTGAGGCTGTTGTTGGCCGATTTCAGGCTGATGATGCTCATCACGCCCAGCAAGGCGATCAACACGCCCAGCACACTCATGGTAGCGATCAGACGCATTTTTATTGTTATATTCGACAGCATGCAGTTTTCCTTGGTAAGGGCGCGACCGTGCCACCGCCTGCCGGACGAGATAGCGGCAAACGCCAGATGGGCGGATCACGTGAATTGTTCAGGACAGGTCGATACGGCGTGTGCGGCGGCAGGGGGGAAGGCGGCCCGCGCATATCGTCAGGAGTGCAAGACAGGGCAACGAGGTCGAGGTTTCCTGTACTTTTAATTTCCTGACTGCAAGATACAGGGAAAGATTACCAGTAGCAACATCCGTCTGGAATTTTCACGCTTTGTAACAAGCGGATGATGTTTTTTGCGCAGAACTGGCATTCCGCTGACGTGCGCGGTCGCTTGGGAATGCCATTTATGCTAGCCATCTAGTTAATACATGGTTTCTTCGATGAGCTGGCCATCATCGCGAAAATACTGAAATCGGCCCGTTTTCCTGCCCATGTTGTAGGCACCGATCTGCTTCGGCTTTCCGTTCTGGAAATTCTCGATATTGACGCCATGCAGCACGCCCATGTGCCAGTTGCGGTGAAATTGCGGCAGTTCGCCATCGGGATACAACAGGGTTTCCGCACCATCGAGCTTGCCGTCGGCAAACGTGCCTTGGTAGCGCCGCTTGCCGTCCGGATAAAAACTTTCCATCGTGCCATCGAGGACACCGAGGCGGTAATGTTCGACCAGTTCCAGCCGGCCATCGGCCGCATACTGCTCCAGCTTGCCATCGGGTTTGCCATTGAGCATGGTCAACACTTGCCAGCCGCCGTCCGGCGTCGATTTCTTCCATGGCCCCTGTTTGATGTCATCGGCATAGTTGCCGCCACCGCCAGGTTCCACCCACTGGCCCTGTTTCTTGCCATTCACATAACTACCCTGCCATTGCACCACGCCACCGGCGCGGCGCTCGCTGGGGCCGTCCAGACGGTCTTTTACGAAATGGTCGTAACCGGTGTAGCTGTGCATGTCCGCTGCGCGCCATTCGGCCACGCCCGGGCGCACTTCCCAGCGCCCCGTGCGCTGGCCCCGCTGCATCATGCCCGTGGTGGTCTCGTCGCCGCTTGCATACGTCCACGGCCCCTCGGCCTTGTCGTCGACAAAAGCGCCAGACGAACGGATGGTGTTCGGCTCCTCGAAGTGCCATACGCCGGTGCGCTTGCCCTGCGCATACAGGCCGCGGGCAAACACGCTGCCCACGCAGCAATTGACGTCGTACTCGATGAATGGCCCGTCCTGGCTGCCGGCAAAGCGTTGCGGCTGCGTTTCCCAGGTGATCCATTTGATGTGATAACTGGGCGCGAAGCCCCCTTCCCAGCCCTTGCCCAGCAGATACGTGACGGTCAGATAATGGCCATCCTTTTCCTGGTACGTCTTTTTATAGGCAAACGCGGGGGCGTCGGCCGGCTTGCCGGGCAATAATTCACCATCGATATTGAAATAGCCGACCAGCTTGCCATGCGCATGCTCGATGGCGTCGAACCCGGCCACGCCCGTGGGCGCGTAGGCGATGCTGTAATCGATCAACTGCAAGGAGGCCAGCGCGGCGCGCACCTGCGCCTCGTCCATGGTTGTTGCGCCGCGCACGATGGCGTCCAGCGCGGGCTGCAAGGCCGGCACATTGAACATCTTGCCGCCGCTGCGCTCGTAGCGGTAGGCATGCAAGCCGTAGGCTGCGCCACTGTTAGCACTGCGGCTGAGCACGAACGTGGTTTCACCCTCGCTGTCGAGATCCAGCTGGAACACGGCCTCGATGCTGGCCTGGCCGTACTTGTCCAGGTTCATGCGTTTTTCACTGATGCCGTTGCACTGGCAATAGTAGCCGTTGACCTCGCCATTTTCCTGCAGGAAGGCCAGCACCACGCCGCCGTCGCGGCGCTCGACGGCGCTGGCGTAGGCCATGGGCGCACCCTCATAAAAACGCGGCGCGGCCTGGGCCGGCGCCAGGGTACCCAAGGCCAGCGCCATGGCCATCGTGCTCACCCAAAATGTGTACCGCATGTCAACTCCACTGCCGAAAGCCGCCATTATGCATGGCCGTTCAGGCAAGGCCGGACACCCCAGCACGCCGGCCAAACAGCGGCCGCTGCACTGTCTGCGCCAGCAGCACTCCCAGCAGCGAGATGCCGCCGCCGACCAGGTGATAGAGATGCATGCTTTCCTGCAGCCAGACGATGGCCAGCAAGGCCGTCAGCAGGGGCAGCAGGTTGACGTAGATACTGCAGCGGTTCGGCCCCAGCAATTTGACGCCTTCGATCCATAGGTAGGACAGCACGATGGACGAGCCGATGCCCGCATAGCCGATCAGGGGCAAGGTGGTGGCGTCCAGCTTGGCGCTGCCGGGCGGCAGCAGCAGGAAAAACGGCAGCATGCACACCAGGGCCGCCAGCGCCTGGCAATAAATAGCTTGCCAGGCGGGAATGGACAGACGCCAGCGGCGCAGCAGCACGCCGTACAGGGCAAAGCTCAGGCAGGCCAGCAGCATCAGCGCATCGCCCGCATGCACGCCCTGCTGCAGCAAGGCCAGCACGTCGCCGCGCCCCACCAGGTACAGCAAGCCGCCGAACGACAGCACGCCGCCGGCCGCCATGCCGACCGTCAGGCGCTCGCCCAGCAGCAGCACGCTGAGCAGTGCCGTCATCAGGGGCGCGAGCGCCGTGACGATGGCCATATTCGTCGCCGTCGTCGATTCGGCGGCGCGGTAGGACAGGCTCTGGAACAGCGCCATCGACATCAGGCCGCACAAAGCCAGCTGCCACCACTGGCGGCGGATAGCGGCGCGGTTGCGCCACAGGGGACGGGCGATAAACGGCGTCATCACCAGCAAGACCAGCACCAGCCGATAAAACGTGATGGCCGTGGGGGCGATGCTGGACGCGGCCAGCTTCGAGACGACGACGTTGCCGGCCCACAGCAGCATGGCGAGAAACGGATACAGATAGGCGCGCACAGGCATGCGTAGCTCCAGGAATAGTTGCGGGAAACCATCATGCCGCAGGCGCGCCGCGCCTTCTCGCGCTAAGATGTCCATACCTATCGCAAAACTGACCTGCTTTCATGGATTGTTCCTCCCCCGCCTTTCAGGAATTGCTGCCCGTCACGGCGCGCGCCATGGCGCTGGCCGTCGACTATGCGCATGGCCACGTGATTTCCGTACACCGCCACACGCATGCGCAATTGCTGTATGCCATCGAGGGCGTGATGACCATTGAGGCGCAGGGCGGGCGCTGGGTGGTGCCGCCCACGCGCGGCGTGTGGCTGCAACCCGGCATCGCGCACCAGGTGCGCATGAGCGGCGCCGTGAAAATGCGCACGGTGTTCGTCAACTGCGCCAATTCTCCATTGCTGCCTGGCCACAGTTGCGTGCTCGACATCAGCCCCCTGCTGCGGCAACTGATCGTCGCCGCCGTCGACATCGCGCCCGATTTTACGGAAGGCAGCCGCGACTGGCATCTGCTGCAATTGCTGTTGCACGAACTGGGCAGCCTGCCCGTGCTGCCCCTGTATCTGCCCTTGCCTGCGGATGCGCGCCTGCGCGGCATCTGCGCGCGGCTGATGGAGCAGCCGGGCGAGCAAGTGACGGTGGCGCACTGGGCGCAGGAACTGGCGATCACCGAGCGCAGCCTGCACCGCTTGTTCCAGAAGCAGACGGGCATGCGCTTTGGCCAGTGGCGCCAGCAGGCGCGGCTGCTGCGGGCGCTGGAGCAATTGGCGCGCGGCGGCAAGGTCATCGACGTGGCCATGGACAATGGCTACACGAGCCAGAGCGCGTTTACAGCCATGTTCAAAAAGCATTTCGGCACGACGCCGACGGCGTTTTACCAGGCAAAAGTCATCGCCGCGTAAAAAAAATGCTGCTATGCATCAATAATCATGGGCGATAAGCGCCGGGCTTGTTATCATCGCAAGCCTTATCGCACCGCGCCCATCCTGGCAGCGGTGTTGACCTCTATCACACCACCATGACACAGAATTTCTTCCAGACTTTTATCCTGCTTTTGCTCGTCACCGATCCATTCGGCAACGTTTCCCTGTTCGTCAACGCCCTGAAACGGGTACCGATCGAGCGGCGCTGGAAAGTCGTGGTGCGCGAATGCCTGATCGCCTTCGGCATCTTGCTGCTGTTTATGTTCTTCGGCCGCCATTTCCTGAACGCCTTGCAATTGTCGGAAGTGGCGCTGCGCATCGGCGGCGGCGTGATTTTGTTCCTGATCGCCATGCGCATGGTGTTTCCGCAGCCAAACGCGGGCAATAGCGACCACGAGATGGGCGGCGAGCCGTTCATCGTGCCGCTGGCCATCCCCGCGCTGGCCGGCCCGTCGGCCCTGGCCACCGTGCTGCTGTTTTCCTCGCATGAAGTCAATGAAGTGATCGCCCACGTGGCGGGATTGACGGCCGTGGCCGTCGTCTGGCTGGCCGTCTTCCTGTGCGCCGAACGCTTGCAGCGGGCGCTCGGTCCAAGGGTCATGACGGCGTTCGAGCGCCTGATGGGCTTGATCCTGACGGCGATGGCCATTGAAATGCTGCTGGCTGGCATACGCGCGTTCCTGAAGTCCGTTTAATATTGTCATTCATCCACTGGAGGAATCACCATGAGCCGTTGCGCCCACATTTGCCTGATGGCCGATTACAACCAGTGGATGAATGCCAAGGTCTACGCAGCGGCGGCCAGCCTGCCGCCCGGCGAGCTGCAGCGCGAGCGGGGCGCCTTTTTCGGCTCCCTGCTGGCCACCCTGAACCACGTGATGGTGGGCGATACCTTGTGGCTGCAGCGCTACGCGAAACATCCGGCCGGTTTCCCCCTGCTCGATCCCATCCGCGCCATCACGCCGCCCGCGTCGCTCACGCAGCCGCTGTTCGCGGCCGACGATTTTGCCGCCATGCACGCGCACCGGCAATGGCTGGACCAGCTCATCATCGACTGGGCGGCGTCCATCCGCGAAGAAGACCTCGACCATTTGCTCGATTACCGCAACAGCAAGGGGCCTAACCGGCGCGAGTTTTTCAGCCTGCTCATGCATTTCTTTAACCACCAGACGCACCACCGGGGCCAGGCCAGCACCTTGCTGTCGCAAGCGGGCGTGGACATCGGCGACACGGATCTACTGTTTCGCATCCCCAACCATATCGAGGACTGACACGGGGCGGTAGCGCCACGCCTTGATCCCGATCAAGGCCAGCGCCAGCGCTCCCAGCAGCGCGCCGCAAGCCAGCGCGCCCTGCATGCCGTAGGACTCGATGGCCATGCCGCCGGCCAATGCGCCCAGCGTCACGCCCAGGTTGATGGCGGCGATATACACGCCGATGGCGAACGCGGGCGCCTCGCGCGCTTCGCTGCTGAGCCACACTTGCGTCACGATCAACCCGCTCGTATGCGCGGCGCCCCAGAACAGCAGCAACACGGCCAGCGCCGCCCAGCCGATGCCGCCGCCCGCATATTCATACAGCAGCCAGTACGCCAGCCCCAGCAGCACAGGCTGCAGCAAGACCGTGCGCAGCACGTGCGTGCCCAGCTGGCGCCCCGCGAACAGATTGCCCGCCACGCCGCCCACGCCAAACACCACCAGCGCCAGCCCCGTCTGGCGCGCCGACAAGCCCGCTTCCTGCTGCAGATACGCGGCCGCATACGCATACACGGCAAACATGGCGGCAAACACCAGCACGGCGGCGGCAATGGTGAACCACAGGGCAGGTTTGCGCAGCACGGCCAGCTGGCGGCCATACGCCATCGGCGCCTCGCGCGGCGTGTCGGGCAGAAACAGATACAGCCCCAGCGCCGCCAGGGCATTCACGAGGGCGCACGCGAGGAACGATGCCTCATAGCCATATTGGGCAGCGATCCAGGTGGTCAGCGGGATGCCCAGCACCATGCCCATGCTGGTGCCAGTGAACGCATGCGCGCCGGCCCGCGCCGCATCGCGCGGCGGATACAGGGCGGCGGCGGCCACCATGGCCAGCGAGAAATACACGGGGTGGAACAGGGCCGGCACGATGCGCAGCGCCAGCAGCAGCCCGAAGCGCGGTGCATACGCCGAGGCCACGCTGGCCAGGGCAAACACGAGCAGCGAGACGATCAGCACGCTCTTGCGGCGCCAGCGCGTGGCCAGCAGCACGAGGAAGGGGCCGCCCACGGCGATCACCAGCGCGAACAGGCTCACCAGCGAACCCGCCTGCGCGGCCGTCACCCCATAACGCTGCATGATCATCGGCAAGATGCCGACCACGCCAAACTCGATGCAATACACGCCGAACAGGCCCAGCGCAAGAAAAACGATGGGGTGCGGGCGCGTCATGGCATTTCCTTGGCGCCATACACGGCCTGGCACAGTTCCGTGACGAACGGTCCCGCCATGCCCTCCAATGCCGTATTCGTAAACGCCACCACGGACAGTTCCTGCGCCGGGTCGACAAACCACGAGTGGCCATACGTGCCGCCCATGCGCCAGCTGCCCGCCGCTTCCGGCGTGGCGGCGGCAAGCGGGTCCGTCAAGACCGTGAACCCCAGGCCGAAGCCACGGCCGGGCCAGAACGGCAAGTCGAAACCGCCCGTCTGGTTTGCTCCCATCTGGCGCGCCAGCGCTGGCGGCAGCAGCGGCGCGCCGCCCAGTCGCAGGGTTTCCAGCAGGCGCATGAAATCGGGGGCAGAGCCGACCATGCCGGCGCCGCCGGACGGATACGCGTACGCGTCGAGCGCCCTTGCCGGCGACAAGGTAAAGCCGGCCATGCCTTCGAGAAACGGCAGATGGTCTTCCCCCTCGTCCAGCAAACGGCGCGGCCGGGCTTCTTCCGCTGCGCGGTCCGCATACGCGACGGCCAGGCGCGCCCCGTCCGTGGCCATAAAACCCGTGTCGTGCATGGCCAGCGGCGCCGTCACCAGGCGTTCCACGGCCTGTGCCAGCGACATGCCGGCCGCCTGTTCGATCACGGCGCCCAGCACGTCGGTGGCGATCGAGTACGCCCAGCGCTCGCCCGGTGCAGACGCGAGCGGCACGGTAGCGAGGCGGCGCAGGTTGTCCTCGAGGGAAATACGGGATGCATCCATGCCGTCGGACACGCCCGCCCGCGCATACGCGCCGCCCGGCGGCTGGAAAAAGCCGTAGTCGAGCCCGGCCGTATGCGTGAGCAAGTGGCGCACGGTCATCGCCGCCACGGCGCCGTCCGGCTGGCGCGGCGCAAAATACGGCAGCCAGCGCGCCACCGGGTCGTCCAGGCCCAGGCGGTTCTGCCCCACCAGCGCCAGCGCGGCCGTCGAGACGATGGGTTTGCTGACCGAGGCCAGGCGGAAGACGGCATCTTCCACCATGGGCGTACCGGCCTCGCGGTCCAGGTGACCGGCGGCGCGGCGATAGATATCCTGGCCGCGCTGGCGCACCAGCACCACGGCGCCCACCAGGCGCTGCTGATGCAGCACGGCATCAAGCAAGGGGTCGATGCGGGCGGCCAAGGCCGCGGGAGAGAAGTTGTACATCATGGCGTAGCCTTTCAAATGATCAGGCTGCCAAGGTAAGCGAGACGCGATCAAAGAAAAACAGGCTATAGTTTCAGTCTGTGCGGACGTTGACATCCGCAATCAAAAGGAAAATCATGGATAACTTGGCGGGATTCACGGCCTTCGTGCAGGCGGCGGAAACGCGCAGTTTTGTCGCGGCGGGCCGGGTGCTCGGCATTTCCGCCTCGGCCGTGGGCAAGAGCATCGCGCGGCTGGAAGAGCGGCTCGGCGTGCGCCTGTTTCACCGCAGCACGCGCAGCATCGCGCTGACCAGCGAGGGTACCGTGTTTCTCGAGCGCTGCCGGCGCATCCTGAGCGAAATCGAAGCGGCCGAGCTGGAGTTATCGAACAGCAAGCGCGCGCCGCAAGGCCGGCTGCGCGTCAGCCTGCCGCAGGTGGGCAGCCTGCTCAATCCCGTGCTGGCGGCCTTTGCGCGTGCCTATCCGCAGGTGGAACTCGACCTCGATTTCAGCGACCGCCGGGTCGACGTGATCGAAGAAGGCTACGACGCCGTCGTGCGCGCGGGAGAAAGCGCCGACAGCCGTTTGATGAGCCGCCAGCTGGGCCAGTTCCAGCTGCAACTGGTGGCCTCGCCAGCCTATCTGGCGCGCAACGGCACGCCGCTGCTGCCGGCCGACCTGGCCCGCCACACTTGTTTGCTGTACAAATTTCCCAGCAGCGGCAAGGTCGAGGCGTGGCCCTTGCCCGAGTGGCATGCCCTGCACGCGGCCGGCTTGCCGACTGTGCTGAACTGTAACAACGTCGACACCCTGCTGCACTTTGCCGAAAGCGGCCTGGGCATCGCCGCCCTGCCCGACTTTGCCGCGCGCGCGGCGCTGACGGCGGGCCGCTTGCAGCCGGTGCTGGACGCGCACCGCCGGCACGACGGCGCCTTCCGCATCCTGTGGCCCAGCAGCCGCCACCTGACGCCGAAACTGCGCGCCTTCATCGACTTCCTCGCCACGCACGTGTTTCCGGAAAACTAAGCCCGCATCCGGCGTCGCGCTCGTTGTTTCCACACGACAACTTATTTAATTTGCTACCATTTTTTAAACTTTTCGCGGACTTGATACAAGTTTTTGTATTGCAGTGCGGAATTTTGAGGAACAATTACAGGCTGGCTGCCCTTACGTATAAACCCGTAGCCTTGGCCTGTCGACGTTTTCCCTCACTTCCGCAATACGAAAGCAATCATGTCACTTACACAATTCAAAATCGGCACCCGGCTCGGGATCGGATTTGCTGTCGTTCTCGGTCTGCTGGTGGCCGTCTTGCTCGTCGGCCTGTACTCCATGGGGCAACTGAGCGCACGCACACACGACATCGTGGCCGACAAGAACGTCAAGATGGCGGCCGCCAATACCATGAGCGACAACGTGCGCAACATTACCCTGGCGATCACCAGCATTGTGGTGGCGCCGACGGAAGCGCTGGTGCAGGCGGAACTGGCAAAGATCGGCGAAGCACGCAAGAAATACGGCGCCGCCAAGGAAACCCTGCAAAAGAAAATTTCGACAGACAAGGAAACGGCGCTGATGGCTGAACTGGACGCGGCCCTGAAATCGGGCGCGCCGCTGAACAACAAGGTCATCGAGCTGCGCAATGCGGGCCAGACGGATGAAGCGATCGCCTTTTTGACGCAGCAGGCGGCGCCGAGCCTGAAACGCGTGCTGGGCGCGCTCGACAGCCTGGTCGCGTATGAAGGCGAGCAGGCGGCCCAGGCGGCAACGGACGCCGAAACGCTGAGCAACAGTGCGCGCGCTTCCATGATTACCTTGGGCAGCGTGGCCGTGCTGCTGGGCGCTTTTGTTGCCTGGATCATCACGCGCTCGATCACCCAGCCCATCAATGCGGCCGTCAGCGTGGCCGAAACCGTCGCTTCGGGCGATTTGTCGTCGCACATCGTCGTCGATTCCAGCGATGAAACGGGCCGCCTGCTGGGCGCCCTGAAAGCCATGAACACGAGCTTGCTGGGCGTGGTGGCGCAAGTGCGCAACGGTACGGATGCGATTTCCACAGCGTCGAGCGAAATTGCCGCAGGCAACCTCGACCTGTCGTCCCGCACGGAAGAGCAAGCCAGTTCGCTGGAAGAAACGGCGTCGGCCATGGAGGAACTGACCTCGACCGTGAAGCAAAACGCGGACAATGCGCGCCAGGCAAACCAGCTGGCGAAAAGCGCATCCGAGGTGGCCGTGCGCGGCGGCAGCATCGTCGCGCAAGTGGTCGACACCATGGGCACGATCAATGACTCGTCGAAGAAAATCGTCGACATCATCGGCGTCATCGACGGCATCGCCTTCCAGACCAACATCCTGGCCTTGAACGCGGCCGTGGAAGCGGCGCGCGCGGGTGAACAGGGCCGTGGCTTCGCCGTCGTCGCCACCGAGGTACGCAATCTGGCGCACCGTTCGGCCTCGGCCGCCAAGGAAATCAAGGAACTGATCGCCGCTTCGGTCGCCAACGTGGACACGGGTTCACGCCTCGTCAATGAAGCGGGCCAGACCATGGGCGACATCGTCGACAGCATCGTGCGCGTGACCGACATCATGGGCGAAATCACCTCCGCCACGCACGAGCAGACCATCGGCATCGAACAGATCAACATGGCCATTGCCCAGATGGATGAAGTGACGCAGCAAAACGCGGCCCTGGTGGAAGAAGCGGCGGCCGCCTCGCAAAGCATGCAGGAACAGGCGGGCGAACTGGCGCACGTGGTGGGCTTCTTTAAAACCGGCAACCATGTTGCCAGCGTCAGCAAGCTGACGCCTGTGCGCGCCACGCCGGCAGCGGCTGCGCCCGCCATCGCTCGCCCCGCAGCCAAGCCCGCCCCTGTGCGCAAGGCCGTCGCGGCCGCGCCGGCGCGCCGCAGCAACGCCGCCGCCGAAAGCGAATGGGAAGAGTTTTAAAACACCCGTGTTAATACCAGAGTTTTAACACCCGGCAACACCGCAACGGGAAAAGCCAGGCAGGAAGTTGCTGCCTGGCTTTTTTTCGTCCGCCAATACCACTTTTTTTGCGGCAAAGCCCGCGCAATAGACAAAAGTGCAAAACGTGCACCGCGCATACGCTTTACAATCCTCGCTCGCTTTACAAAATATTGGTCATCATGAATCAGGCAGAACAGCAGCGCCTCCTGGCTATCCTGGAGTATTGGCACAAGATCGAATTCTTTATCCCGTTTGACCTGAATCAAATCACGGACGTTGAAGACCAATCCACCGTGCGTCTCCTCCACCGCGAACAGCTGGCGCAATTGCCGCCGCAGTTCGCCACGCAGTGGCCAGTCCCTTCCGACCGCGAGATCGACGGCTTTTCACTGTTCCTCGGCGTGTTCGACAAGGCCGAAATCAACAAGGCTTGCCCGCCGGCCAACGGCCCGGAAAACATTGCCGAGACAGAAAAAACAGAGCTGCTGGGACGCTCGTGCTTTGCCCGCATCAACCTCAATGCGCTGGGCGAGCCGCAGTTCGACCCCGTCTCCGTGTCGACCTTGCCGTGGGCCCTGGGCCGCGCCCGCACGCCGGACTGGTCGGGCCTGAGCCTGGACGCCTTCAGCGACAGCCAACTGGCGCTGCAGGACAGCCTGCGCAACTTTGCCGCCGCCCGCGCCCCGCAGCCAGTGACGGACGAGGCGGGCAATGTCTCGTCGCCCCTGTCCGGCATAGAAATCGCGGCCCTGGCCGACCTGCTCATCGACTGGGCCGGCTTCCGCCCGTCCGCCGGCCAGCCGCTGGCCGTGCTGGAATTGCGCACGCGCAAGAAACGCGCGGCCGTGACGGAAGGCGACTTGGCTGAGGCCAGCCAGAACCGTAGCCTGGACTTTGGCGACGCGGTGGAGCCGTCGATCGATATCCTCAACAGTTTTTACCTCGATGACCTGGAGCAGATCATCCGCGCCTTGCGTGGCGGCAAGTTGCCGGCCACGGTGGCCGCCTACCTGACGCCGCTGGCGCAGGACGAGCGCATCGAT
The DNA here is from genome assembly GCF_020858135.1 of Janthinobacterium sp. FW305-128. Taxonomy (NCBI): domain Bacteria; kingdom Pseudomonadati; phylum Pseudomonadota; class Betaproteobacteria; order Burkholderiales; family Oxalobacteraceae; genus Janthinobacterium; species Janthinobacterium sp. FW305-128. The sequence continues at coordinate 70,372 of NZ_JACYMK010000013.1, forward strand.
CTGTACAGCCCGGCCGGACGCCAGGCGCTGGCCGCCATGCTCAATCCCGCGAACATGAACCGCGGCCACTGGCTGGAAGACGCCAGCTACGCCATGAGCCTGATGCAGCAATTCGCCATCCACGGCGCGCGCACGGGCTTGAGCGAACGCGGCATCTTTTCCGTCAACGGCCCGCCCGGCACGGGCAAGACGACGTTATTGCGCGAATTGTTTGCCGACAACATCGTGCGCCGCGCGGCCGTGCTGTCCTGCCTGGACCGCGCCGGCGACGCCTTCATCGGCAAGGTGGCCGTGGCCTTCGAAGGCGTGCGCGACCCGATCACCATCGCCCGCTTGCGCCCGGAATTGACGGGCTTTGAAATGGTCGTCGCCTCGTCGAACAACGCGGCGGTGGAAAATATTTCCGGCGACCTCCCAAAACCGAAACAGCTGGGCAAGGAATGGGCGCGCACGCGCTATTTTGAAAGCGTGGCGCGCCGCGTGGTGGCCGACGGCAATGGCGCCAACCGCGCCCTGGACGAGACGGAAGCGCCGTGGGGCTTGATGTCCTGCGCGCTGGGCAATAGCGCGAACCGCCGCCGCTTCGTCAGCAATTTCTATGACGACGACTGGGACAAGAGCACGGCGCGCAAGACGCCGAATGCGCAGAATATCCGCCAGTGGCTGGCCAGCTACCAGGGCGTCAGCTTCGCCCAGGCGGCGCGCGAGTTCCGCGAAACGGAACACGTGGTGGAAAAGGCCCTGGCCGAGCACGCGCAATACGCGGCCCTGTGGCAAGCCGTGGGCACGTGCACGGAAGCCGATTTTATCCAGGCCAGCCAGCAAGCGTTAATTGAAGCTGAGCAAGAGATGGATGCAGCGAATGGCACCCTGTCCGGCGCGCTGGCGCAGCAGGACACCCTGCTTGCCAGCAAGAAGGAATTGCTGGAAGAAGAGCGCCTGGTGGCGCTGACGCAACCGGGCTTTTTTGCCCGCCTGTTCCGCACGGCCCCGGCGCGCGCCTACAAGGACGCCGTCGTGGCCAACGCCGAAGCGCAGCGCCAGGCCGCGCGCGACGTGTCCGCCATCAAGCTGCTGCTCAAGGGCGAGCTGGAGCCGCGCTGCGAGCGGGCCCGCAACAGCCTGCACATTGCCCTGCGCACGGCGCAATCGCGCCAGCGCGAATGGGATGACAGCACGGAATTGCTGCGCCGCGCGCGCATGCGTTTCCCCACCATCAGCGCGCCGGCCAGCCTGGACGAGCTGGACGGCGACGCGTTGCAGATAGGCGGCCTGTGGCATGAACCGGCGCTGGCGCGCCTGCGCTCGCGCCTGTTCGCCAAGGCCCTGGCCCTGCACGAAGCGTGGCTGGCGGAAGTGGCGAAGAAGGGCGGACCCGGCTTTGGCGGCAACTTGCTGGCTGTGTCGAAATTGCTGAAAAACAAGCGCGCGTATGACCAGTCGCACGTCGCCATGGTCTGGCACAGCCTGTTCATGGTGGTGCCTGTCGTGTCGACCACGTTTGCCTCGTTCGCGCGCCAGTTCCAGGGCATGGGCCCGGAATCGCTGGGCTGGCTGTTCATCGATGAAGCGGGCCAGGCCGTGCCGCAAGCGGCGCTGGGCAGCCTGTGGCGCGCCAAACGCGCCGTCGTCGTGGGCGACCCGCTGCAGATCGAACCCGTGTTCACGGTGCCGGACCGTCTCGTGCAAACCCTGTCCGCCCTGTCGCCGCATACGCAGGATGGCAGCTACGCGCCGACTTCCGTTTCCGTGCAGACCCTGGCCGACAAGGCCAACCGCTATGGCGCAACGGTCGGCACCGGCAGCGCGCAGCCCCTGTGGATAGGCAGCCCCCTGCGCGTGCACCGCCGCTGCGTGGAACCGATGTTTTCGCTGGCCAACAGCATCGCCTACGAAGACAAGATGGTCTATGGGCTGGCTGAACGCACGCCGCCGGCCGGCGCGCGGGGCCTGACGCGGGGACCGAGCCGCTGGATCGACGCCGTCGGCGCCGTCAGCTACAAGCAGGTGGTGCCGGTGCAGCTCGATTTCGTGCTGGAAGTGTTATTGAAACTATATCGCCGCGACGGCAAGCTGCCGGACATGTATGTGATTACGCCGTTCAAGGCCGTGCGCAACGAATTGCGTTCGCGCATCGTTGACATGGACTGGGACCGCCGCCTCGGCTACGGCAAGGCGCCGACGGCGCGCGAACTGCGCCAGTGGAGCAGCCAGATGGTGGGCACCGTGCATACCTTCCAGGGCAAGGAACAAAGCGTGGTCATGCTGGTCCTCGGCGCCGACGACAGCACGACCGGCGCCGCGCAGTGGGCGGCGGCCACGCCGAATTTGCTCAACGTGGCCCTGACGCGCGCGCAGCATTATGTGTACATCGTCGGCAACCCGCTGCTGTGGGGCCAGTTGCCGCATTTTGCGCCGGCGTGCGCGCAATTGCCGCATACGGGCATGCATGAGTTTTTGGTGGAGATGGGCTGATTGGCAGGCGTAGGTCGGATTAGCGCCCCAGCGCGTAATCCGACAACATTGTTGGCCGCTCTTGTCGGATTACGCGCGGCTACGCCCCGCTAATCCGACCTACGTTGCTGCGCCGGGAAGACCAAGGTAAACGTCGTGGCGGCCGCGTCGGACGCCACACTCGCGCTGCCGCCGTATAACTGCACGATGGCCGTGACGCAGGCCATGCCCAGGCCTGCGGAAGCGGCCGAATCGCTATTGTCGGATTACGCGCGGCTACGCCCCGCTAATCCGACCTACTTTCCTGCACCGGGAAAACCAAGATGTAGGTCGGATTAGCGCGCAAGCGCGTAATCCGACACCACCACCATCAATATTACGCCGGGAAAACCAAGGTAAATGTCGTGGCGGCAGCGTCGGATGCGACCGTCGCGCTGCCGCCGTGCAACTGCATGATGGCCGTGACGATGGCCAGCCCTAATCCTGTGGAGGCGGCCGAGTCGCTGCGGGCCGGGTCGGCGCGGTAGAAGCGCTCGAACAGGTGCGGCAAATGACGCGCGGGGATGGCGGGGCCGAGGTTGCTCACGCTCAGTTCCACGCCCTCGTTCGTCGCGTGCGAACGCAATAAAATCGTGCTGCCCGGCGCCGCGTGGCGGATGGCGTTCGACAGCAAATTGCCGAGCGCGCGGCGCAGCAGTTGCGGCTCGGCCGTCACCGTGCCGCTGCCGTGGCAGGCCAGCGCCAGCTCGCGCTCTTCGGCCAGGCCTTCAAAGAAATCGGCCAGGCGCAAGAACTCGTCCTGCACGGGCAAGACTTGCTTGACGAGCACCATTTCATCCTGCTGCGCGCGCGCCAGAAACAGCATGCTGTCGATCATGCGCGACAGCCGTTCCAGCTCTTCCACATTTGACGACACCAGCTGTTCATATTCGTGCGCGCTGCGCGGGCGGGCCAGCATGACCTGGCTTTGTCCCAGCAGATTGGTGACGGGCGTGCGAAATTCATGCGCGAGGTCGGCGGAAAACTGCGACAGCCGCGCGTAGCCTTCCTGCAGGCGCGCCAGCATGGCGTTCAAGGCCTGGATCAGGGGCAGCAGTTCCGTCGGCGCGCCGCGTGCCTCGAGCTGCTGCCCCAGCTTGCCCGGCCGCACGAGGGCCGCATGGGCCGCGATATTGCGCAGCGGCCGCAAGCCCCGCAGCAGCATCACGCTGGCCAGAATCGCCGCCACCAGTGCGCTGACGGCGACGGAGACGACGATCTGCCAGCGGTAGGCGGCGAACATGGCCGTGCGGTCGCCGTAGACCCGGGCGACGGCAATATCGGCCATCTGCGCGGGCTCGCCGATGCGCGCGCTGGCCGCCACGACCCGGGCCGGATAACCGTCGCGGCTGGTCCAGCTGACGATGTCGCTGGCCGTCACGGGCGCGTCGACGGCCACGGGAACAGCATGCGCGACGTTCTCGCTGTTCGGATTGACATCGATCAATCGCGTGCCATCGGCGCGCACGATGCGCACCAGGGAATTCTCTTGTCCGCTCATGGTGTCGCGGAAATACTGGGGCCGCTCGCGGATGATGTCCAGGGTGCCGGCATTGCCCAGTAATTGCTGGATCTGCCGCAGTTTTCCCAGCAACAAAATATCGTCGCGGCGCTCGATTTCCGCCACAAAGGAACGGTACAAATGCATGCCCAGCCCGGCCGACACGAGCGCCACGATCAGCACGAAGACGAGCGTCACGCGCAGGGTCAGCGAGCGCCGCAGTTCTGCCAGCTTCATGCGGCGGCGCCATTGTCAGGTACCGTGGGCGCGCGCAATTCGCAGACATAGCCCATGCCCCGCAAGGTGTGGATCAGCTTGGGCTCGAACGGATCGTCGAGCTTGCTGCGCAGGCGGCGGATGGCTGCGTCGATGACGTTGGTGTCGCTCTCGAAATTGATGTCCCACACTTGCGAGGCGATGATGGAACGCGACAGCACCTCGCCCTGGCGCCGCGCCAATAAATGCAGCAAGCCGAATTCCTTGGCCGTCAGGGCGATGCGCTGGCCTTGCCGGCTGACCTTGCGTTTCATCACGTCGATTTCCATGTCGCCGATGCGGATGACGTCGTCTTCACGGGGTGGCCCGCGCCGCAGCAGGGTGCGGATGCGCGCCACCAGTTCGGCAAAGGCGAACGGTTTCACCAGGTAATCGTCGGCGCCCAGTTCCAGCCCTTTCACGCGGTCCTGCACCTCGTCGCGCGCCGTCAGGAAAATCACGGGCACGTCGGCGCCACCCTCTTGCAGGCGCAGCGCGCGCAAGACTTGCCAGCCGTCCATGATGGGCAGCATCACGTCGAGCACGATCAGATCGGGTGACTCCGTACTCGCCATGTGCAAGCCATCGCGGCCATTGCGCGCCAGGCTCACCGTGAAGCCGGACTCGGCCAGGCCGCGCAGCAGATAGTCGCCCGTCTTCGGTTCGTCTTCAATGACCAGGATGCGCATGGCAGCTTTCTAAGGGGAATATAAGACCATTCTACGCCGCGCGCCGGGCACCGCGGATGATAAAAATGTCATGCGGCGATCATCTTCTCGTAGGGCAACACTGACCATACTGGCGCCACCTTATCAACGGACAGCCACATGAAAACCCTGTTACTCGGCATTACCCTGCTGTACCTGCTGGCCAGCCCCGCCCACGCCCAGCTGCGCCAGGTCGATGATCTTTCTCTGGCAATGGCCAACAAGCTGGCGAATGCGGCCATCGCCGCGTGCCAGGCGCAAGGCCGGCATATCGTCGTCAGCGTACTCGACCGTGGCGGCAATGTCGTGACCGTGCAGCGCGCCGATGGCGTCGGGCCGCACAACACGGACGCCAGCCGGCGCAAGGCCTACACGGCCCTGTCGACGAAAAACGATACCCAGGCGCTGGCCGTGGCCGCGCGCGGCAATCCCGACATGGCCAATTTGACGACCGTGCCGGAACTGTTGCTGCTGGGCGGCGGCCTGCCCTTGCGCGCCAAGGGCGAAGTCGTCGGCGCCATCGGCGTCGCCGGTGGCGGTGGCGCCCTGCAAGACCGGGCCTGCGCCCATGCCGCCCTGGCCGCCATTCCTGAACTCGATTCCCCCACCCTGTGAAAGCAACAACGATGACCTATCTGAAAAAAATCACCGCCACCCTGGCCTTCGCCAGCCTGTCCAGCATGGCGCTGGCCGCCAATCCCTTGAGCGTGCACATCCTCGACCTGCAGAGCGGCCAGCCGACCGCGGGCGTGACGGTCACGCTGGAGCAGAAAAAAGGGGATGCTTGGCAACAGTTGGGCAGCGCCGTGACGAACGCGCAAGGACGCATCGCGGCCATGTATCCGGAAAATCAACCCATGCAGGCGGGCGACTACCGCATCGTTTTTAAAACTGGCGAACACTATGCGCGGCTGAAACAGGAAACATTCTTCCCGGAAATCCCCGTGCAATTCCACGTGGAAAAGACCGAGCAGCACTATCACATTCCCTTGCTGCTCAGCCCTTTCGGCTTTTCCACCTACCGCGGAAACTGAAGCTTAGCCCAGCGTCTTCGCCGTCTGCCCGAACAGCACGCTTTTCGCGTCGCCGCTGACGGTGGGCTGCACATTGATTTCGGCTGCCCGCGCATACGCGCGCACGGTGGCGGGACGGGCGGCGATGGCCGCGAACCAGCGCGCCAGGTGCGGGAAGTCTTCCAGCTTCTGGCGCTGGCGTGCGTGCGGCACGATCCACGGGTAGATCGCCATGTCGGCGATGGAATACGTGTCGCCGGCCACGAATGCGCGGTCCGCCAGGCGCTTGTTCAGCACGCCGTATAGCCGGTTCGTTTCATTGACGTAGCGCGTGATGGCGTAATCGATCGGTTCGGGCGCATATTGCACGAAATGGTGGTTTTGCCCGGCCATGGGGCCAAGGCCGCCCATTTGCCAGAACAGCCACTGCATGACCTCGGCACGTCCCCGCACGTCGGCCGGCAGGAATTGCCCGCTTTTCTCGGCCAGGTATTGCAAAATCGCGCCCGATTCGAACAGGGATAGCGGTTCACCGCCATCCGCCGGCGCCTGGTCGACGATGGCGGGGATGCGGTTGTTCGGCGCGATGGCGAGAAACTCGGGCTTGAACTGCTCGCCCTTGCCGATATGCACGGGAATGATGTTGTAGGGGATGCCCGCTTCTTCCAGGAACATCGTCACTTTGTGCCCGTTGGGCGTGGTCCAGTAATACAGGTCGATCATCGTGGTCTTTCCAGGTAGATGAGTAGGGGCAGGCGCACTTGGCAGAACTATTGTCGCGCCGCAACTGATATGCATGGATATAATGCCACGTAAGCGAAAAACAAGACGGCGTCCAGGCAGGGCAAGCACCCACTGGCACCGTCACGCAGGCATCCCGACATTCCAGAGCACAAACAAAGAAAGCCGACCATGCGCAAACTCCTGATCGTCACGCTGTCCGTCCTGCTGTCAGGCTGTGTCCAGGACTTCGCCATCTACATGTTCGATGGGCAAGACCATTCCCTGACCGTGCGTCGCCAGCAACGTTATTTTTGGCAAGACACCGTGGAAGTGCAGCTGATGGCCACCAACCTGCCGCAATGCCAGCGCCTGCATACGCTGTCCACCGATGCGCCGGCCGACATCAAGGTCGAGCTGTTTGCGGCCGGCGATGGCCTGTGGAATATCCGCATGGGCAAGCAGCTGTGGCAGGCGGAAACGAATACCTGCAATGAGCTGACGGAAATGGAAAACGACCCGAAAGCCGACCTGGGCCAGCCGGTCGGGCAATTCGTGGTCGTCGATGACAAGCTGGAATTCGAGCCGGCGCCGCAAGCGGCGGCACCGGCCCAATAGGAACTTAGCGCGCCGCCAGGCTGCGCAGGGGCTTTTTCGCCACGGCGCGCGGTGCGCCAGCCGAGCTTGCCGTCAGGCGCGGCGACGTTCCCGGTTCCTGCGCCGACAGTTTGAAGCGCGCCACCAGTTGCGCCAGCACGGCCGCCTGGTCCTGCATGCTCGACGCCGCTGCCGCCGCTTCTTCCACCAGTGCCGCATTTTGCTGCGTCACGCTGTCCATCTCCGTGATCGCCTGGTTGACGTGGCCGATGCCCGTGCTTTGCTCGTGCGAGGCGGCCGTGATGTCGGCCATGATGTCGGTCACGCGCGACACGCTGGCCACCACCTGATCCATGGTCGTGCCCGCCTGTGCGACGAGCGTGCTGCCGGCCGCGATGCTGTCGACGGAAGCGCCGATCAGTTCCTTGATTTCCTTCGCCGCGCCTGCGGATCGTTGCGCCAGATTGCGCACTTCCGACGCCACGACGGCAAAGCCGCGTCCCTGTTCGCCCGCGCGCGCCGCTTCCACGGCCGCGTTCAAGGCCAGGATATTCGTCTGGAAAGCGATGCCGTCGATGACGCCGATGATGTCGACGATCTTGCGCGACGACGCGTTGATGGTGTCCATGGTACCGATCACTTGCGCCACCACGGCGCCGCCCTGGCGGGCCACGGCGGAAGCGGACTGCGCCAGTTCATTCGCCTGCACGGCATTGCCCGCGTTTTGCGTCACGGTCGAGGTTAATTCCTCCATTGAGGCCGCCGTTTCTTCCAGCGAACTGGCTTGCATTTCCGTGCGCGCCGACAAGTCCATATTGCCGCTGGCAATCTCGCTCGATGCCGTCGCGATCGTCTCGGCACTGTGGCGGATTTCGCTGATCGCGTCGACCAGGTTGGCCTGCATGGTTTTCATCGCGTACAGCACGCTGTGGCGGTCGCTGGCATGCGTGCGCACGACGCCGCTCAAATCGTTATTCGCGATCTTTTCCGCCACGTCGGCCGCATACTCGGGATCGCCGCCCAGCGCATGGCGCAGGCTGCGGTTGATCACGACGACGACGGCGGCCAGCAGGCCGCACACCAGCACCAGCACGCCCAGCGAGGTGAGCAGCGACTGACGGAAGGCCGCATCGATATCATCCATGTACACGCCCACCACTAGGGTCCAGGCCCACGGCTTGTAGGCCACCACGCGGCTCATCTTCGGTTCGGGCGTCTTCTGGCCCGGGCGGGGGAAATAATAATGGACGAAGCCCTTGCCCGCATCGCTCTTGCCGACGGCAACGATGTCGCGGTACAGATAGGTGCCGTTGGCATCTTTGAAATCCGACATGTTCTTGCCGTTGGTTTGCGGCGCGGCGGGATTCATCACCACGACGGCATCGAGATCGATGATGGACAAATAACCGGTCTCGCCGAAACGCATGCTCTTGATGACGGCCGTGGCCTGCTTTTGCGCTTCTTCCTTGGTCAAGGCACCGCTGGCGGCCAGGTCGCCGAACATCTTGACGGCGCCCAGGCCCAGGTCGGCGGCATTGCTCAGGTCGGCGCTGCGTTCTTCGATGCGGATCTTGCGAATTTCCAGCGCGTTGTAGACAAAAATAACGGTGATGCACAACAGGCTGCAAATCAGGGGAATCCATAACTTCTGCTGGAACGTCAATTTCTTCATGCTGTGTCTCCGACTCTCTATTGTGCGGCGATGGGGCGTGGCCCGCTTCCAGCTGGGCAAGCCCGGAATGCGGCGGCGACGGTGCTCTGGCGACACCGTTCAGACGTCTCCAGCATACGCTCGAACGACCGATATTTACAATGCCGGGAGGCAATGATTTTTGCCCGGTGTTGTTAATGCGTTGCGACAATTGATGAGAATTGAGGTTGCATTGCGATATTGCATTGCAGCAAAAAAGGATGCGGATAGGCAGCGTCAAGGCAGGCGGAGGTGGCGGGCGTGTGTCAAAATGCACGCCAGATCGATTGAATCACGAAAGCACAGCATGACCAAGAATGAAGCCATGAAACGCATCAACGACCGCCTGGGCAAACCCACGCTGACGGACAAGAACACGCATTTTGCCAGCGTCGCCAGCTATGGCACGGACGAAGGCTGGTGGCTGAAGATCCCCTTCCTGACGTTCAAGCAGGAATTGCACTTCATCCTCAACAATGAAAAAACGAAAAGCTTCCAGCACCTGAAGATCGGCGCCAACCAGATTCTCAGCCCGGGCATGAAGTTCCGCAGCACGGGCGGCGCGGCCGATGCCTTCATGTCGGCCTCGGCGCCGAAACGCCTGGTCGACTTGCTCGACGGCGGCAGCAAGTACAACTTTACAAAACACTTCGTCAACGACTACCGCTACTAAAACACCTGACCAAACCTGCTGCGCGGCGCGCTTTGCGGCCTGCGATGCTCACCGGCTCGGCGCCCCCGTACAAAAGTACGGTTGCGCTTCTTGGCCACAAATCACTGCCGCTCGCTACGGTTTTGTCAGGTGCTCTTGGCGTTGTTAGTTTTCCCTTGGAGGCAGCCAGGCCCTGAGCAAATGTTGGGCGATGTCGAGCGCGTCGTCGCGGCTGGTGCCAAAGTGTAAAGGGTAGCCCCAGAACTGGCCGAACATGACGGCGAAAGCCTTGCCGGCCAGGCGCTTGGCGGCGCTCGGTTCGACCAGCACCATGCCCTGGATATACGCGCGCAGGGCGGCCTTGTGCCGTTTCATCCACAGCACGGCGCGCTTGCGCTCTTCCTGCGGATGGTCATGCCCATCCTCGTCCAGGCCTTCTTCGCTGAGAATCACAAACGCTTGCTGGCGCGCCAGCAAGTCCTCGAACTGGCTGAACAAGGCATCGTCGGGGCCGCTGGCGGCGTTGTCGCGGCGCATCCAGACGAGGGGGAAATCGGTGATATCGAGTTGCATGGGGGACTCCTTCAAGGGGGTTGCCGTTTCTCCTCACCTTCATCAGAACACGGGCGGCGGCGGTTGCCGTTGAAGCGGGACTGCGGATAGCCATACGATACCGATGACGGCGCCCGACGTCATTGCATACAATAGCCACAATATTATTCAATCCAGCCAAAGTCATCCCATGCCCCATCCCCTCTTGCCCAGCATGCTGACGGCCCATCTGGGTCTGGACGACGATGCCTCCATCCTCGATTTCGACGTCGACGGCGTGCTGCGCCCCTTGCTGGCCGTGGGCCTGGCCAGCGTGCCAGAGGATGCGGAGCAGGCGCCGCACCAGCACCGCAAGGGGCAGCTGCTGTACGCCACGCGGGGCGTGATCCATTGCGAAGTAGAAAGTGGAGTGTGGATCGTGCCGCCCCAGTGCGCCGTGTGGATACCGGGCGGCCTGATGCATTCGGCGCAGGGCGTGGGCGAGGCCGAGTGCTACTGCCTGTTTATCGAGCCGGCCACGGCGCCGGCCTTGCCGGCCATCTGCTGCACCGTGGCTGTCTCGCCCCTGTTGCGCGAACTCATCACCAAGGCGGCCGGTTTTCCCACCCTGATCGCGCTGCAGGGCGCGCAGGAACGCCTGGTGGCCACCCTGCTCGACGAATTGGCGGTCGCGCCCGTGGAAGACTTGCATTTGCCAATGCCGCGCGATGCGCGTCTGCGCCGCCTGGCCGCCCTGCTGCTGGCGCAGCCAGCCGATAAAAGCACCCTGGCCGAGTGGGCCTGCCGCATCGGCATGAGCGAGCGCAGCATGACCCGGCTGTCGCTGGAGGAAATGGGCATGAGCGTGGGCGGCTGGCGCCGGCAACTGCACGTGATCCTGGCGTTGCAACGGCTGGCGCAAGGCCACAGCGTGAAAGCGGTGGCGCTGGAACTCGGTTATGAAAATACCAGCGGTTTTGTCACCATGTTCCGCAAGGCCGTGGGCAAGCCGCCGGCCCGCTACCTGGCGGAACGGGAATCCGGGCGCGCATGAAAAAAGGCGGCATATGCCGCCTTCGTCACGCATCGTCGCCGAAAATCAGACTTCGCGCGCCAGGGCCAGAAATTCCGTGCGCAGCGCCAGGTTCGGCTGCATCTCGCCCAGCATGGCCGAGGTGATGGTTTCTTCGCCCGGCGTGCGGATGCCGCGGCTTTCCATGCACAGGTGACGGCAGCGCACGACCACGCCCACCGATTTCGGTTCCAGCACTTCCATCAGCGCGTTGGCGATCTGCATCGTCATGCGTTCCTGCACTTGCAGGCGCTTGGAGAAGCAATCGACGAGGCGCGTCAGTTTCGACAGGCCGACGATCTTGCCGTTGGGCACGTAGCCGATGGTGGCCTTGCCGAAAAACGGTGCCAGATGGTGTTCGCAATGGCTGTAGACGGGGATGCCGCGCACGACGATCAGCTCGTTGTACTGTTCCGCGCCATCTTCAAAGGCTTTCAGCAAGTCCACCGGGTCCTGGCCATAACCGGACGTCCAGTGCTTCCACGCCTTGGCCACGCGCGCCGGCGTTTCCAGCAAGCCAGGACGCTGCGGATCTTCACCAAGGCTGCTGATCAGCCGGCGCCAGTCGTTTTCGGAGAATTCTTCTTGAGACATGCTAAACCACCCTAAAATTTTCAATTGCCGCCAGTATATAGAAAATGCGGCAGGCTGCCTGAGCAGCCCCAGCTTTACGACTGCGCCGGCTGCCGGTGCGCGCCGACCAGCAGCGCGGAAATCGACACGCTCGAACTCGCTTCCGGCCACGCATCGCCGGGGCCGAACCAGCGCGCCTCGGCGATCTCGTTCTCGTCGAGGCGGATCTCGCCATCGAGATAATCGGCTGTAAACGCGATCATCAGCGAATGGGGAAACGGCCAGGACTGGCTCATGAAGTACTGCAAGTTATGCACGCGCAAGCCCACCTCTTCCATCACCTCGCGGTGCACGGCTTCCTCGATCGATTCGCCCGCTTCCAGGAAACCGGCCAGCGGGCTGAAGCGCTGCGATGGCGAATTTTTATGCATCGCCAGCAACACCTGGTCGCCCTTGCGGATGAGCACCATCATGGCGGGCGAAATGCGCGGGTACGCGAGCATGCCGCAGGCGGCGCACGTAAAGCAGCGTTCGCCGCGCGTGCGCTGCATGGGCGTGGCGCACACGCCGCAATGGCGGTGCGTGCGCGCCCATTCGGCCAGCTGCACGGCGCGGCTGGCCAGGCCCAGGAAGTCATCGTCGACGGCGTTGAACAGCGAACGCATGCCGTGATACGCCAAGCCGCTATCGGCGGGCAACAACTCCGCATCCGTCCAGACCGTCTGGCAATAGCGGCCCTGCCACCAGCCCACGGGCTGGGCGCGGCTCAGGTCGATATCGAGCACGGCCACCTCGGCGGCAGTGGGCAGGGTCAGCCCGGGCATACGCAACAGCAGGCGCCCGCGGTGAAAGACGAATGTCAGCGTTTCGGTGGCGGCCGGGGCCGGTTCGGGCGTGTCGATCAGGGGGACGAAGGCAAGGGGCGTGTGCAGCATGTGCTGGGAAGAAATTTGTAAAGGTTGCTCATCATACTCCCGCTGCCAAACGCTTGCGCGCATAGCAGCGCCCGGACTGCAAAGCAAGCATTCATGAGCCATGCGCGTGTTTTTTTTGCGCTAAGTCCAATCCGTTGCGTAAACGATACTGATAACGATTCTCATTTACGAAATAGCGCCCAGTTATTACAATACCGCCTATTCCGTCTCCATCGCCAGCCACTTGCCCGCGTGCCCAAGCACTGCGGCGCAGAGCCAGCCAGGAACCACCACCCTGAACTTATCGAGAGAGCAAGATGGCAATCAAGAGCCGCAAACACGCCCCAACCCGTTTCAACCAGCACATCGGCGCCGCCCTGGCCGTGATGCTGCTGCCCGTCGTCGCCCAAGCGGCCGACCCGGCCGGCCAAAGCGCCCCGGCATCGCAGCAAACCCTGAACGAAATCAAGGTCGTGGGCTCGAAGGAAAATGATTTCAAGGCCGAAAAAGCCTCGTCGCCGAAATACACGGAAGATCTCGTCAACACGGCGCAAACCATCGTCGTGATCAAGAAGGAATTGATCGAACAGCAAGGCGCGCTGACCCTGACGGATGCGCTGCGCAACACGCCTGGCGTCGGTACTTTCTTCCTCGGTGAAAACGGCAACACGAACACGGGCGACGCCGTCTACATGCGCGGCTTCGATGCCTCGGGCAGCATCTATGTCGATGGCGTGCGCGACGTGGGCTCCATCTCGCGCGACGTCTTCAACATCGAACAGATCGACGTATTGAAGGGCCCGGCGGGCACGGACAGCGGCCGCGGTTCGCCGACCGGTTCGATCAACCTGGTCAGCAAGACGGCCACCATGGAAAACAAGTTCAATTCGCTGCTGACGGCCGGCAGCGGCAAGCAGAAACGCGCTACGGCCGACTGGAACCGCATCATCGACGCCGATTCCGGCACGGCTTTCCGCCTGAACCTGATGACGCAGGACAGCGGCAATCCGGCGCGCGACGAAGTCAAGAACAAGCGCTGGGCCTTCGCGCCTACCGTCACCTTCGGCATCGGCAAGCCGACGCGCATCACGGCCAGCTACCTGCACGTGGATCAAAATAACGTGCCCGACGGCTTCGTGCCCACCATCGGCCTGCCCGGCTACAGCACGCCGGACAGTATCACGCCGACGAACAAGGTCATCCGCACCTTCCTGAATAGCGCCGCCAAGGTCGATCCAAAGAATTTCTACGGCTCCACCGCGGACCACGACAAGGTCAAGGCCGATATGGCTACCTTGCGCATCGATCATGATTTCTTGCCCAACGTGCAGATTCAGAACACCACGCGCTACGGCAAGACCAAGCAGGATTACCTGTTGACGGCCTTCATGGGCAGCACCGCCAACCTGAAGACGCCGGTGGCCACCGATCCGTCGACCTGGACCCTGGCGCGCTCGCTGCGCACCGTCAAGGATCAGGAAAACACGATTCTGACCAACCAGACTGTGGTCAGCGCGCAATTCGATACGGGCGTGCTCAAGCACTCCGTGGTGGCCGGCGCCGAATTCACCAGCGAAAAGCAGACCAACTACAGCTATGTGCCTGCCAGCCTGGGCACCATGCCGGACGCCAATCTGTACCATCCGAACCCGCGCGCCCCCGTCACCGGCTACCAGCCCGTGCGCAGCGGCGCCTACAGCCAAGGCGAAGTCAACACGCAAAGCGCCTATGTCTTCGACACCATCAAGTTCGGCGACAAATGGATCTTCAACGGCGGCGTGCGCTTCGACCATTTCAACACCAGCTATGACTCCGTCACCCTGCAGACGGCCGTCGCCGCAGGCCAGGTGCAAAAACTGCCGGTAGGCACGCCTATTCCTGTTCACATCACCCTGAACGACACCTTCGCCAACGGCAAGATCTCGGCCCTGTACAAGCCGACGCCGGACAGCAGCGTGTATGCGCTGTGGGCCACCTCGAAGGCGCCGCCGGGCACCAACTTCACGCTGAGCACGGGCGCCAGCAGCGCGCAAAATCCGATGTATGATCCGCAGGAAACCACCACCAAGGAAATCGGCACCAAATGGGATTTCCTGAAACAAAAACTGTCGTTGTCGGCCGCCGTCTACCAGACGGACGTGAAAAATGAAGTAGAGCAAGATCCCGTCGACCTGATCTACTATCAGAATGGCAAGAAACGCGTGCAGGGCGTCGAAATCGGCATGGTGGGCGAGATCATGCCGAACTGGCTGGTCAGCGCCGGCTACACACGCATGAATACCAAGGTCGAGTCGGGCAAGGTCGTCACGGCCAGCGGCATCAATAACCTCAGCTACACGCCGAAACAGGCGTTCACGGGCTGGACCTCGTACACCCTGCCCTTCGGCCTGAAGATCGGCGGCGGCGCGCGTTACGTGGGTGAAATGCTGCGCGGCACCGATGGCGCCGTCGGTACGCCGGCCCGCGTGGATGCCTACTGGGTCTTCGACGCCATGGCAACCTACACCGTCAACAAGAACCTCGACTTGCAGTTGAACGCCTACAATCTGGCCGACAAGACCTATGTGGCAGCCATCAACAAGTCCGGCTTCCGCTACACGCCAGGCCAGCCCCGTTCGTTCAGCCTGACGGCGAATATCAAGTTCTAACATCTAGAGAACACGCATCGCGTCACATCAAGCCCCTCTTCGGAGGGGCTTTTTTATTGTCCTGATAATCTTGTCTTTTTGGCGTACCGCCGCCCTGCCGCGACTAGCGTATGAAAAGTCATACAGCGATGCGCTTGCGCGTCCAATATTTCGCGCAAACGTGCAAAGTTGCAACATCTAAGCAACAAAAAAGCTTCCTCAAATCAACAACTTAAGAAGTTAGGTTCCAAATTCCCATTTCAGGCATATCCTTTGCTATGTACAGGTTTTGCTGCAAATAATCGCTGGCACGCAAGGGCTTGTTTTTGAGAAATATTGACTCCAAGCTTGAGTTGCTCGCAATCAATAATCCGCTCACAGCGGCGTTTCACCGGAGGAGTCATAATGAAAAAGAAACGGCCATTAACCCTGTACATCCTGATTGCCATGATCCTCGGCATTGCCGTCGGTTATGGATGCCATTCCGCTTTCCCCGATGCGGACATGAGCAAGCAAATCGCTGGCAATATTTCCATCGTCACCGACGTCTTCCTGCGCCTGATCAAGATGATCATTGCGCTGCTGGTGTTCTCCACCCTGACGGTCGGCATCGCCCACATGGGCGACGGCAAGACGGCCGGCCGCATCGGCCTGAAAGCCATGTGCTGGTTCGTCGTCGCCTCGCTGGTCTCGCTGGCGCTGGGCATGGTGCTGTCGAACCTGATGCAGCTCGGTACCAACCTGGGCTTGCCATTGCCGGACGTACACGCTTCAACGAATCTGAAAACGGCCGCCTTCACCTTGAAAGATTTCTTCACGCACCTGGTGCCGAAGTCGCCGATCGAGGCCATGGCCAACAATGAAATCCTGCAAGTGCTGGTGTTCTCGATCTTCTTCGGCGGCGCACTGGCCGGCCTGGGCGAATCGGGCAAGACCCTGACGGCCGTCGTCGACCAGCTGGCGCAAGTCATGCTGCGCATCACCGGCACCATCATGAACCTGGCCCCACTGGCCGTGTTCGCTGCAATGGCCTCCGTCATCACCACGCACGGCCTGGGCGTACTGGTCACGTTTGCCAAGTTCATGGGCGGCTTCTACCTGGGCCTGATGTGCCTGTGGGCCCTGCTGATCGGCGCCGGCTTCGTCGTCATCGGCCCGCGCATCTTCAAGCTCGTCGGCCTGATCCGCGAACCATTCCTGCTGGCATTCTCGACGGCCAGCTCGGAAGCGGCCTATCCAAAACTGCTGACGGCGCTCGACCAGTTCGGCGTGGACCGCAAGATTTCCAGCTTCGTGTTGCCGATGGGCTACTCCTTCAATCTGGACGGCTCGATGATGTACTGCACCTTCGCCGTGCTGTTCATCGCGCAAGCCTACGGTATCGACCTGTCGATCGGCACGCAGATCACCATGCTGCTGCTGCTGATGCTGACCTCGAAAGGCATGGCCGGCGTGCCGCGCGCCTCGCTGGTGGTGATTGCCGCTACCCTGAACCAGTTCAATATTCCGGAAGCGGGCCTGCTGCTGCTGATGGGCGTCGACCAGTTCCTCGACATGGGCCGTTCGGCCACCAACGCGGTCGGCAATGCCGTCGCCACGGCCGTCGTCGCCAAGTGGGAAGGTGGCCTGGCCACCGAGGAAGAAGCAGCCGCGGCCAACGCGGCCAACCAGAACACGGAAAGCCATTGGGGCGAAGCGGATCACGCTAGCAAAGCCTGATAGCGCCATGGCCCGCCACAAGCGGGCTATTTATTTGTTGTCCATGTTGAGTAACAAGCAGTCAGGTAGTGCGATCAGTAGTCATTCCAACTTATTAGAGAGATTTTCATGAAAAAAGTCCTGTTTACCCTGCTGACCCTCGGCGCAGCCTCCACCGGCGCCATGGCCCAATCGAGCGTGACCGTCTACGGCGTGGCTGACGCCGGCCTGGTGTTCGACAAGGATGCGGCCGGAGACCGCCTGAACCGCGTCGCTTCCGGCGTCGCCTCGGGCTCGCGCATCGGCTTCAAGGGCAAGGAAGACCTGGGCGGCGGCCTGGCCGCTACCTTCGTGCTGGAAAGCGGTTTCAATATCGATACCGGCACCTCGGGCCAGGGCGGCCTGCTGTTCGGCCGTCAGGCGTATGTCGGCCTGACCGGCAGCGCCGGCGCCGTCACCTTGGGCCGCCAATATTCTCCGTACTACCTGGCCCTGCGCGACGTGGCCGATCCGTTTGTCATCGGCCTGGCCGGCACGGCGTCGAACCTGATGGTGACGAATATCCGCGTCGATAACATGGTGCAATACAGCACGCCGACCTGGAGCAAACTGTCGGCCGACCTGGCGTACGGCTTTGGCGAAGTGGCCGGCGACAACGCGAAAAACCGCAGCATGGGCGGCGCCGTGCATTACATCGATGGCCCGCTGAACGTGACCCTGACGCACCACCGCAAGGAAAATGCGCTGGCGACCCAGCAAACGCGCAACACCCTGCTGGCCACGCGCTACGACTTTGGCGTGCTGCAAGGCAACTTCGGCTACGCCGACAACCGTGCCCTCGACAACAGCAAGAGCAACGACATCCTCGTCGGCTTCAGCGCCCCGTTCGGCGCCACCAAGCTGGTCGCTTCGTACATCCGCCACAACGACAAGAGCAACCTGAACCGTGATGCCCAGCAGTGGGCCATCGGCGCGTTCTACGCCCTGTCCAAGCGCACCGACCTGTACACCGGCTATGGCCACATCAGCAACAAGAACGGCGCCACCTTCGTCGTCGGCAACGCCACCGACAATGGCACCGGCAACAGCGGTTTCAACCTCGGTATGCGTCATACGTTCTAAGGACGTCGGCCAAAATCTACTGCGCGGCGCGCTTTGCGGCCGGCGATGCTCACCGTACTAAAGTACGGTTGCGCTTCTCGGCCACAAATCACTGCCGCTCGCTACGATTTTGTCGGACGTCGAAAGGTCCGTGAAATAAATGCGTAAATGCGCAGGCCGCCGGATGCATGTCCGGCGGCTTTTTTTATGTTGAGACACATCAAGATGCGATACTGTGGGTTCTTGCAAGTTGGCAGCTGATTTTATGAATAGCAGTAACAAACCCACCCTTTCCTGGCGCCAGCGCCTGTCGCAACGGTCGGGCCGCGAAACGCTGGCCTGGGGCGTGGTGCTGGCCGCCTGCCTGGCCACCGTCTGGCTTGTGTATTTCTGGACGGAACGCATCGCCATCGGCAAGCTGCAGGCGAGCGGCGCGCAGCGCCTCGAGGTGTATGTGAGCAGCCTGGAAAACGCGCTGGAGAAATACGACTTCCTGCCCAAGACCCTGGAACTGAACCGCGACGTGATCCGCCTGCTGCAGCACCCGGAAGACCCGGTGCTGGTCGACACCGTCAACCACTACCTCGAGCAGATGAATGCCCAGGCGAAATCCTCGACGATTTTCATCAGCAACCTCGACGGCAACACGCGGGCGGCCAGCAACTGGCAGGGGCCGGACAGCTTTATTGGCGACAACATCTCGTTCCGCCCCTACGCCCAGGATGCCTTGCGCGGCACGCCGGGCCGCTTTTATGGCGTGGGCACGACGCGGCTGGAGCCCGGTTACTTCTTTGCCCACGGCATCTACCAGAATGGCCACATGCTGGGCCTGGCGACGGTGAAGGTGAACCTGGAAACCCTGGAAAAACGCTGGGTACAGGGCGCAGACAAGGTCATGCTGGCCGACGAGCACGGCGTAATCTTCCTCAGTTCCATGGCGGACTGGAAGTACAAGACCCTGGCGCCGCTGTCGCCCGCCATCGTCGAAGAACTCAACCGCACGCGCCAGTATTATTCAAAGCAGCTGGAAGCCATTCCCTTCGTTTCCGACCGCCAACTGGGCAATGGAGCGCGCGTGATCAGCGTGCGCGAGCAGGAACACGCCGACACGCCACCGAAGACCAGCTCGAGCGTCATGACGCAGATCAAGCTCAAGTCGCCGCAAGGCTGGACCTTCATTTACCTGTCCGACCTGGCGCAGGCCAAGGCCAGCGCGCGCGCGGCGGCCGCCTTCTCGTGCGTGCTGCTGGGCTTTTTCATGCTGCTGTTCTTTTACCTGCGCCAGCGGCGCGCGGCCGTGGCGCAAAAACTGCGCGCCCGCGAAGACTTGCAACATGCCTACGACAACCTGGAAGCCATGGTCGAGGAGCGCACCTCGGAACTCAACGCCATGACGCAAAGCCTGAGCCAGGAAATCGAGGTGCGCAGCAAGGCCGAACAGAAACTCCACATCACGCAGAATGAACTTTTCCAGGCTGGCAAGATGGCCGTACTGGGACAGATGTCGGCCAGCATCACGCATGAACTGAACCAGCCGCTGACGGCGCTGCGCACCATGTCCGACAATGCCGTCATTCTGCTCGAGCGGGGCCGGCTCGACGATGCGCGGCGCAACCTGGCGAAGATCTCGCAAATTGCGGCCAGGATGGGGACCATTACGGGGCAATTGAAGATCTTTGCGCGCAAATCGACGACCAGCCTGACCTCCGTCTCGATTCCCACGGCGATCAGCAACGCCCTGTTCCTGGTCGAACGCCGGCTGCAGGTGGAAAATGTGCGTTTTACGTTGCAACTGCCGCCCGAGGACATCTTCGCCATGTGCGAAAGCAACCGCCTCGAGCAGGTGCTGGTGAACCTGTACGCCAATGCGCTCGACGCCATGAACGGCAGCGAGGTGCGCAGCCTGCGCGTGGCCGTCGAGTGCACGCCCGAGCACGTGCTGATCCACGTGGCCGACACAGGGCCGGGCCTGTCGACGGAAGTGTATGAACACCTGTTCGAACCGTTCTTCACGACCAAACCGCAAGGCCTGGGACTGGGTCTGGGGCTGGCCATTTCCGAACAGATCACGCGCCAGTTCGGCGGCGTGCTGCGCGCCGAAAACGCCCCAGGCGGCGGCGCCATCTTCACCATCGAACTACAGATTGCAACGCAGGAGGAAAAACATGTTTGACGGCTTGAAGGTCTTGCTGGTCGAAGACGACCCCACCGTACGCGAAGGCAGCGAACAGGCACTGCAGCTGGCCGGCCTGGACGTGCTGGCCTTCCACTCGGCCGAACTGGCCTATAAACTGCTGACGCCCGATTTCCCCGGCATCGTCGTGAGCGACGTGCGCCTGCCCGGCATGAGCGGCCTGGAATTGCTGCAAGCGGTCAAGACGCTCGACGCCAACCTGCCCGTGATCCTCGTCACGGGCCACGGCGACATCACCATGGCCGTGCACGCCATGCGCACGGGCGCCTACGATTTCATCGAAAAACCGTATTCGTCCGACCAGCTGGTCGACGTCATCCTGCGCGCGCTGGAAACCCGGCGCCTGACCCTGGAAGTGCACAGCCTGCGCCGCCAGCTCGAGGACGGCGGCGGCATCGAAGCACGTTTATTGGGCAATTCCGTGGCGATGCGCGACATACGACGCCTGATACTCGACGTAGCAGACGAACCGGCCGACGTGCTGATCTATGGCGATACGGGCACGGGCAAGGAAATGGTGGCCCGCTGTCTGCACGACTTCAGCCACCGCCGCAAGCACAACTTTGTCGCCGTCAACTGCGGTGCGATTCCCGAAAGCATATTCGAAAGCGAAGTCTTCGGCCACGAACCGGGCGCATTTACGGGCGCGGCCAAACGGCAGGTGGGCAAGATCGAGCACGCGGACCAGGGCACGTTCTTCCTCGATGAAATCGAAAGCCTGCCCCTGTCCCTGCAAGTGAAATTGCTGCGCGTGCTCCAGGAACGCTATATCGAACGCCTGGGTTCGAACGTGCCCACACCCGTCGACGTGCGCGTCATCGCGGCGGCCAAGCTGGACCTGGAAGACTTGTCGCAGCAACAAAAATTCCGCAGCGACCTGTATTACCGTTTGAATTTGATCGTGCTGCACCTGCCGCCGCTGCGCGAACGGCGCGAAGACATTCCCATCCTGTTCGAGCACTTCGTGCTGGCCGCCGCCGCCCGCTACAACCGCGCCGCGCCCGTCGTCTCGAGCGCCCAGATGCGCAACCTGATGGCCCATTCCTGGCCCGGCAATGTGCGCGAATTGCGCAATATCGCCGACCGCTTCGTGCTCGGCATCGCCGGCGGCGCCTCGAGCCTGCTGGCGAGCGCCCAGCCCAGTCCGTTGTCGCTGGCGGAGCAAGTCAACGGCTTCGAACGCGCCCTGATCGAACAGGAACTGCGCGCATATGCGGGCAACGTCAGCGAAGTGAGCACGGTGCTCGGATTGCCGAAACAAACCTTGTATCACAAGATGCAGAAGTACAACCTGGTGGCGGAAGAATTCCGCTAGGCGTCTGGAGGAGGCGAAGCGATTCAAAAAAGCAACAAAATATTGCCGAATGGTATATATTGTTTCTTTTTGATAATTTTTAAAACCAATGAAAAAACCTGCTTTCCTCTTTTCCCTGTTGCTCTGCAGCGCCAGTTTTGCCCAGGATACCGCCACCACCGAAGCACCCGCCGCCGAAGCGGCCAGCGCGCCAGCGGCGCCGGCAACATCGGCCATCAGCCGCCTGCGCCTGTTCGGCCAGAATGGCGCCACGGCCTTCCTGTACCGCGACAGCAGCTGCATCCGCGGCATGTTCAGCGATGGCGTGGAAAAAGCCAGTGGCGGCATGAGTTCCGCCTTCGGTTCCCTGATCGGCAGTGTCAGCAATACCAGCCTGGGCATCCCGGAGACGGAAACGTCGAAAAACCTGTCGCGCAAGGATGGGATTTTCTCGAAAGCCTATTTCCGCGAATACGAAGTTCCAGCCGACAAGCCAAGCAGCCTGCGTATCGGCTTCCAGGACGTTTCGCCATTTTATGTGGTCAACGGCATCAACTATGAAACCGTCTCGCCCAGCTGCAGTGGCGACATCACCTTCACGCCGCGCGCGGGCGAAGATTACGAAGCGGCGTTCTCGTGGGAAGGCAAGCGCTGCAGCATCAGCATCAACCGGGTGATCGCCAAGGACGGCAAGACGGAACTGGTGCCCGTGCCCATCACGCGCGCGCCAAGCTGCTAAGCAACATCAAGCGGCCCGACGAATCCCGTGCGCAAG
This sequence comes from Janthinobacterium sp. FW305-128, assembly GCF_020858135.1. Taxonomy (NCBI): domain Bacteria; kingdom Pseudomonadati; phylum Pseudomonadota; class Betaproteobacteria; order Burkholderiales; family Oxalobacteraceae; genus Janthinobacterium; species Janthinobacterium sp. FW305-128. Next base: position 92,779 of record NZ_JACYMK010000013.1, read on the forward strand.
GGCACGACCCAGTCGGGCCGCCCGTTGGCCAGCGCCAGCCGGGCCGCCTTGTCCCAGTCATACTTGACCGCATGCAACTGCGCCGTCCAGGCGCCATCGGCGCCCTGTTCCGCGATGGCATAGCGCGCGTGCGGCGTGCCGTTTTCCATCACGTGCGGATAGCCGTGGTCGTCGTCGTAGGCCTGCAAGCCGACGCTGCCCGGATTGACGATCAGCCGCCCATCGGCCAGGCGCACCTGGCGCGGCATGTGCGTGTGGCCGCACAGGATCAAGGCCGCGTCGGCATCGCCGGCCCGTTCGGCCACCTCCTGCTGCGTGGCGGCGCGGCTGCCTTGCGGCGTGACGCTGTCGAGAAAATACACGAGATCGCTTGTCGGCGTGCCATGCACGAGCAGCACGTCTTTGCGCAAGCGCAAGGTGGCGGGCAGCGCCGCGATCCAGTCCAGTTGCTCAGGCAGCAGTTGCGCGCGCGCAAAAGCGTCGGACACGCCCATGCGGGCCGGGTCGCCGAACAATTGGCGCTCGTGGTTGCCGCGGATGGTGGGCAAGCCGAGCCCCATCAGGCGCGCCGCCGTGGCGCGCGGCTGCAGATGGCCCGAGACGATATCGCCCAGATTGACGGTCACGTCCACGTCACGCCGGGCGATGTCGTCCAGCACGGCCTCCAGCGCATCAAGGTTGCCGTGGATATCGGAAATGGCGGCGATTCTCATGTTCCCTCCTGTGCGCCCCATTCTGCGCGCGTCAGACGATACAGGCAATGGGTGCGCAATGCGTGTCCTGGCGGCAGGGCCGGATGCTCGAAGGTGGCAGCATCGCGGCGCATGCCCAGGCGCGCCATCAGGGTGCTCGAGCGCACGTTGGGCAAGGCCGTGAACGAGACGATCTCCGGCAGTTGCAAACGCTCGAAACCAACCTGCAGGGCGGCGTGCGCCGCTTCCTGCGCGTAACCTTGTCCCCAGTAATCGAACGCCAGACGCCAGCCGATTTCCACGCATGGCGAGCACGGCAATTGCGCGTCGGGGCTATGCAGCCCCGTCATGCCGATGAAGGCATTGTTTTCACGCAAGGTTACCGCCCATAAACCCCAGCCCCGCCCGGCGATCAATCCGCTGCAGCGCCGCGCCATAGCGTCGCTGGCGTCGCGCGACAGGGCGGCCGGGAAATATGCCATCACGCGGGGATCGGCATTCAGCGCCGCGAATGGCGCCAAGTCGCTGTCGCGCCATTGGCGCAGCAGCAAACGCGGTGTCGCCAGCTCGATGATTGCTTGCATCGTTTTCCTCTCCTCTAACCAGGACTTACATACGGTAGGACAAATCCGACGGTAATTTGCGCCGTGCGGCTACGTAATTCAAAAGTAACAATTGCTACCATTTCCTCATTGCACTGTTGCCCAAAACGTCGCGACAGTTTTCACTTTATTTTGAGGAGTTACCCCATGTCTGTCATGTCCGTGTCCACCCGCCTGTCCCCACCACGCCCGCACCACCTCGCCTTGCGCGGCGCCATGATGCTGGGCGTGCTGGGCATTGCCACGGCGGCCGCCACTGCACGGGCCGAGCCATCGCCCACGCTGGACCGTGTCAGCATCTCGGTGGGGGCGTTTTCCGCCGATCCGCGCATCAATATCGGCGCCGACACGCAATTTGGCCGCATCGACGCGCCCGAATCGAAGCAAAGCCATACGACCATCCCGCGCATCAAGGCGGACTTGCTGATCGGCGACCGCCATGGCCTGGCATTCGACTACTACCGCTACGACAAATCCTACACGCCAAGCCTGACGGGCGAGACCGTCATCAATGGCCAGCCCGTCACGGGAACGGCCACGGCAAATGCCGATCTGAAGCTGGACCTGGCCAAGCTGGCCTATAAATGGTGGCTCGGCAGCGGCAACGACACCTTGGGCATCGGTCTGGGCGCCGCCTATTACCATGCCAACCTGAACGGCACGGCCACCGGCGTCGTCAATGGCGAAACAGCCACGGCGCACGATTCCATCGGCGAGCACGCGTTTGCGCCGCTGCTGGAAGTGGGCTGGCGCCATGCCTTCACGCCGGATTTGCGCATGTATGCGGAAGCGTCGGGCATCAAGAAAAATGGCGGGCGCATCAACGGCCACATCTACGGCGGCAATATCGGCGTGGAGTGGTTCCCGTTCAAGAATATCGGTTTCGTGGCCGACTACGGCATCTCGAAAATCAAGCTGCACCGCGACAGCGAACGCGATGCCGACCTGAACATCCGCCTGACGGGACCGTCGGCATATGTGAAAGTACGCTTCTAAACCGGCTCAGGCCGCCGGTTTCAGCAAAGTCAGCTGGAACTGCGGCAAGTCCGGATCCTCGTACGCCTCGATCCTGGCAAACGGCAGGCGCGCAAATGCCTGCCGCCAGAACGCGCAGGCAGCGGCATCGGCGCGGAACGTCGCCACCAGCCACGTCTGCTCGCTGCCCAGCAGCACGCGGCGCACCACTTCCAGCGCCACGCCCCGGCGCCGGTACTTCTTCAAAATAAAGAAGTCGCTGAACTCCTGCACCGGCAGCTTGCCCGCCACGCCAGGCTCCGTGATGAAAAAGCCCGCCAGCGCACCATCGACCTCGATCCAGACGGCAGTATGCGCGGGCGCATGCACATACTCGGCCAGCCCGGCATCGCACACATCGTAGCGACCGTCGGCCAGCACGTCTTCGCCACTCCAGGCCGTATTTTCGTAGCAGTACAGCTGGAACAGCCGCGCCAGCGCCCCTTCTTCGCCGGGCGCAACGGCGCGTAATATCATGTTCTGTGCGACTGGCATGGTCCCGTCTTTCCGACGCCTGGCGTCGCTGAAAATAGCGAGTGTAGCACCGGGTCACTCATCTCCCTGCTGCATTCCAGCGCTGCATTGCCACGCCAACAGGCCGCGCTATCGGTGACAGCGCGGGCTGTTTTTTCTGCGCGGTCAATACCTCAACGGTACACGAGACCACCATCGATCAGCGGCGCCTGGCCCGTCATGTAATCGGCGTCAGGCCCTGCCAGGAAGGAAACGAGTCCCGCCACGTCATCGGGCGTCTCGGCGCGTCCCAGCGCGATGCCGTCCACAAATTTTTTATACGTCGCACCCAGCTCGGCGCCTGTCACTTCGGCCATGCGCTTGTCGATCTCGACCCACATGTCCGTGCCGACGACGCCAGGGCAATACGCGTTGACGGTGATGCCGTCGGCCGCCAGTTCCCTGGCCGCCGCCTGCGTCAGCGCGCGCACGGCAAACTTGGTGGCGCAATACACGCCCAGCAGAGCAAAGCCGTCATGCCCGGCGATGGAGCAGGCATTGATGATCTTGCCCTTCTGCTTGCGCTTCTTGAAGGTCTTGGCGGCCGCCTGGATGCCCCAGAGCGTCCCTTGCACATTGATGCGCATGATGCGGTCGACCTCTTCCGGCGTGACGTCGAGCAGCGGCTGCACTTGCGCGATGCCGGCGTTGTTGACGATGATGTCGAAGCCGCCCAGTTCCTGTTCGGCAAACGCCACCGCCGCGCTCACCTGATCGAGCTGCGACACGTCGGCAATGAAGGTGATGGCGCGGCGCCCCAGCGCGCGCACTTCGGCGGCGGCCGCGTCCAGTTTTTCCTGGTGCAGGTCGACCAGCGCGATATCGGCGCCATCCTTGGCCAGGCGCAAGGCGATGGCCTTGCCGATACCTTGCGCGGCACCCGTGACCAGCGCGACTTTTCCGGAAATACCCATTCTGCGTTCCTTTCAATACAGGGAAGAAGAGCTGCAAAACCGGTCCGGCGCAGCGGCGCCCGCGGCCAGTTCCGCATCGAAGAGACGCTTCAGCCTACCCGAAAATCGTATTTCGCCGCATCTTGAAACGTGCGCGTCCAGAAAAAGTACATAGGTCAAGAAAGGTGAAAAAACCGTCCTCGAACTGGCCATACGCGCGCTGCCGTACAGGCGCATGGCAACCGCTGGCGTAACATGGACGGCATCGCCACCGTCTGCTTATTCATCCACGTTCAAAGGAAATGCCATATGCTGCGTCGTCACCTGTCCCTTTGCCCCGGCCTGCTGCTGGCGGCCCTCGTGTTTGCCACGCCCGCCTGGAGCGCCGACCCTGTCCACAAGGAAACAGTGGAATTGTCGGCAGGCAAAGCCGCGCGCAGCGTGAAAGGCAAGATCAAGGGCTACGCCACGGCCGAATATACGTTGACAGGCAAGGCCGGCCAGACCCTCAGCGTCAAGCTGAAAACCAATCAAGCATCGAATTACTTCAACATCCGCCAGGCCGGCCAGGAGGAAGCCCTGTTCATCGGCTCGACCAGCGGCAACGCTTACCAGGCGAAACTGCCGGCCGATGGCGAGTACACGGTGCAGGTGTATTTGATGCGCAACGCGGCGCGCAGGAATGCGGTAGCCAGCTACAGTCTGGAAATGGGCTTGCGCGATTAGGCAAGGGAGTCCGCGCGGTCGATGCGCGCTGCATAACAGCCCCGCTTGGCATTGTGGACGTGGATATAACTGACGTCCGCATTGCCGAATAGTCGTGCAATGACGGCCTCGATGGCGGTGCCTTCCACCACATCGGCATCGAGCATCATGCCGTCGGCGCAATAAGCACGCAGCGACAACAAACGCCGCCGCATCGATTCCGGTACTTGATTGATGGCATCGTACACTTGCGTGGCGCCCTCGCGGACAAAAATGGCGTGGCAAGCCCGGTAAGGCGTCATGGCGGGCTGGCACACATGGTTCAACAACAGCACGGTCTCGCCCAGCGGGGCGTCCTCCAGCGTTATACGGTCAGGAAATCCGGGGTATTGGTCGACCACGTAGCGCCGCATGCCGAGCGCCGCCAGCTCGGCATCGGATAGGAAAAAAAAGGGTAGAAAGGGCTCGGGCGACAGCCCCGTAATGCGAAAATCCATGCTGTTCTCCGGCGTCGTCAAAAACACCATCAGACCAGCATCGGGACAGCGCCGCCATCCGCTTCTTGCTGCCGAATGGAACAATGCGACCCGGGATTGCCTTCTACCACCGGTGCGCATAAAAAAAGCCTGCTTCACGGATGAAGCAGGCTCTTTATCGACAGTGTCTGACGCCAGGCGTCAGAACGACGTGCTTAGAACGGAATGTCGTCATCCATATCCGAGAAGTTCGGCGCTGGCTTCGGTGCCGGGCGTGGCGCCGGTGCCGGAGCTGGACGCGGGGCTGGCGCCTGGCGCGGGGCCGGGGCGTCGTAACCGCCGCCACCACCACCGTAGCTGTCATCGCCACCGCCGGCGTCGCCGCCCATGCCGGAACGGCCGCCCAGCATTTGCATCTGTTCCGCGATGATGTCGGTTGCGTACTTCTCGACGCCGTCCTTGTCCGTGTATTTACGGGTTTGCAGACGGCCTTCGACGTAGACGGACGAGCCTTTTTTCAGGTATTGGCCGACGATTTCCGCCAGGCGGCCGAAGAACGAGATACGGTGCCACTCTGTCAATTCTTTTTGTTCGCCCGTGTTGCGGTCCTTCGATTTGTACGAAGTGGCCACGGCGATGTTGGCGATCGCGTCGCCGCTAGGCATGTAGCGGATTTCCGGGTCACGGCCCAGATTGCCGACGATGATGACTTTGTTGACTGATGCCATGAATAACTCCTGATGAACTGCAGCGGGAGCCGGTGTCCCGCGCGTTAGTTTAGTGTACTAAACGAGGATTATAAGCGACCACGCGACGCAAAGCACCCGCTTTCTGGCGGACGCCATCTCCCGTGCGGTGGCACGTTTTTTTCACGGCAGAGGAAAACAAGAAACTTGAATACTGGTATTATATACAGTATTCAAACGTCAGTACGCATCTGCATCAAACTTTGTCAGGGCACGTTCGCCCGGCGGCGCAATCCGCCCATGGACGCCTCAGGCATGCAGAGCAAAACCCGGCTATAGTTACAGGTTGACCCGTTGTGGCTCCTCATCTGCACCCAGGCACAATGCGCCGGCCGCACCACTCACTGAAAGCAAGGCAATCACATGGAACAGATCCGCATTCGCGGCGCTCGCACGCATAACCTCAAGAATATCAATCTCGATTTGCCGCGCAATAAGCTGATCGTGATTACCGGCTTGTCCGGCTCCGGCAAGTCGTCGCTGGCCTTCGATACCCTGTATGCGGAAGGCCAGCGCCGCTATGTCGAGTCGCTGTCGGCGTATGCGCGCCAGTTCCTGCAATTGATGGAAAAGCCCGATGTCGACCTGATCGAGGGGCTATCCCCCGCCATCTCCATCGAACAGAAGGCAACGTCGCACAACCCGCGCTCGACGGTGGGCACCGTGACGGAAATCCACGATTATCTGCGCCTGCTGTATGCGCGCGTGGGCACGCCCTACTGCCCCGACCATCCGGAAAACGCACTGGCCGCCCAGTCCGTGTCGCAAATGGTCGACGCCGTGCTGGCCATGCCGGAAGACACCAAGCTGATGATACTGGCGCCCGTCGTCGCCAACCGCAAGGGCGAGCACGTGGATCTGTTCGAGCAGATGCAGGCGCAGGGCTTCGTGCGCTTTCGCGTGCAGAGCGGCACGCATGCGGCCAAGATCTATGAAGTCGATGACCTCCCGAAATTAAAGAAAACGGAAAAACACACGATCGACGTCGTCATCGACCGCGTCAAGGTGAACCAGGAGATCAAGCAGCGCCTGGCGGAAAGTTTCGAAACGGCCCTGCGCCTGGCCGACGGCCGCGCCATCGCCTACGAAATGGATACCGCCCAGGAACATGTTTACTCGAACAAGTTCGCCTGCAATGTGTGTGGCTATTCCCTGCAGGAACTGGAACCGCGCTTGTTCTCGTTCAACAACCCCATGGGCGCCTGCCCCGAGTGTGACGGCCTGGGACACATTGAATTCTTTGACCCGAAACGCATCGTCGCGTTCCCGAACCTGTCGCTGGCCTCGGGCGCCGTCAAGGGCTGGGACCGCCGCAACCAGTTTTACTTCCAGATGCTGTCGAACCTGGCCGCGTATTACGAGTTCGACCTGGACATGCCGTTCGAGCAACTGGACTTGAATTCCCAGCAAGCCGTGCTGTACGGTTCCGGCAAGCAAGTGATTCCGTTCAGCTATGTCAACGAACGGGGCCGCACCGTCATCAAGGAACACACGTTCGAAGGCGTGGTCAATAATTTGCAGCGCCGCTACCGCGAGACGGATTCGATGGCCGTCAAGGAAGAATTGGCCAAGTTCATCAATGAAAAATGCTGCCCGTCCTGCGATGGGGCGCGCCTGCGCGTGGAAGCGCGCTTCGTCAAGGTCGGCACCGGCAAGCAGCAGCGCGCCATCTATGAAGTGGCGGGAAAACCGCTGCGCGAGACCCTGGAATTCTTTGAAAAACTGAAACTGACGGGTGCCAAGAAAGAAATCGCCGACAGGGTCGTCAAGGAAATCATTTCGCGTCTGAAATTCCTCAATAACGTGGGGCTCGATTACCTGTCGCTGGACCGCAGCGCCGATACGTTGTCCGGCGGCGAAGCACAACGCATCCGCCTCGCGTCGCAAATCGGCTCCGGTTTGACAGGTGTCATGTATGTGCTCGATGAGCCGTCGATCGGCTTGCATCAGCGCGATAATGACCGCCTGATCGAAACCTTGAAACACTTGCGCGACATCGGCAACAGCGTGCTGGTGGTCGAGCATGACGAAGACGCCATCCGCACGGCCGACTACATCGTCGACATGGGCATCGGCGCGGGCGTGCACGGCGGCGAGATCATCGCCGAAGGCACCCTGCAAGACATCCTGAAAAACAAGAAATCGCTGACGGCGCAGTACCTGAACGGCAAGCTGAAGATCGCCGTGCCAGCCAAGCGCCATGCGAGCAATCCGGAAAAGCAGCTGGTGATTACTGGCGCAACGGGCAACAACCTAAAAAAGGTCTCGCTGAGCTTGCCGGTGGGCCTGATGACGTGCGTCACGGGTGTGTCCGGCTCGGGCAAATCGTCGCTGGTCAACGATACCCTGTATCCGGCCCTGTCTCGCCATCTGTACGGTTCGCAGACGGAACCGGCGCCGCACGAATCGATCAGCGGCCTGGAACATTTCGACAAGGTCATTTCCGTCGACCAGGCACCGATCGGCCGCACGCCGCGCTCGAATCCCGCCACGTACACCGGCTTGTTTACGCCGATCCGCGATTTGTTCTCCACCGTGCCGACGGCCAAGGAACGCGGCTACAGCGCGGGCCGCTTCTCGTTCAACGTGAAGGGCGGACGCTGCGAAGCGTGCCAGGGCGATGGCGTGATCAAGGTCGAGATGCACTTCCTGCCCGACGTCTACGTGCCGTGCGACGTGTGCCACGGCAAGCGCTACAACCGCGAAACGCTGGAAGTGCAATACAAGGGCAAGAACATCACGGAAGTGCTGGGGATGACGGTGGAAGAGGCGCATGAATTCTTCAAGCCCGTGCCCTTGATCGCGCGCAAGCTGCAAACCCTGCTCGATGTGGGCCTCGGCTACATCAAGCTGGGCCAGAGCGCCACCACCCTGTCCGGCGGCGAAGCGCAGCGCGTGAAACTGTCGCTGGAGCTGTCCAAGCGCGACACGGGCCGCACTCTGTACATCCTCGATGAACCGACGACGGGCTTGCACTTCCACGACATCGACTTGCTGCTGAAAGTCATCCACCGCCTGCGCGACCAGGGCAACACGCTCGTCATCATCGAGCACAACCTGGACGTCATCAAGACGGCCGACTGGATCGTCGACCTGGGTCCCGAAGGCGGCGCCGGCGGCGGGCAGATCATCGCCAGCGGCACGCCGGAAGACGTGGCCGTCAATCCTGCCAGCGTGACAGGCAAGTACCTGGGACCGCTGCTCAAGCAGTAACAACAGCAGCGCAATAAAAAACGGCGCGGATTGCTCATGCAATCCGCGCCATTTTTTATTCCCGAGTCTACGGCAACGCCGGCAGGGTCACGTTTTTGTCCTTGGCTACTTCCGCAACTTTCATTTCCATATAGCTCCAGACCTTTTCCAGCGCATCATAAAAGACAACGGCCTCATCAAGTACACGGGGAGCAAGCAAACACATGCCGCGCGTCTTCTGCGCTGGGTGGTCGCTCATGGTGGCATCCCAGGACTGTATCGTCAGCACTTGAATCTTCCATCGCTCGGTCGCCTTCTTCCGGCCAGCCTCCACAGCCTTCCCGCTCTCATCCGCCCAGATATTCGTAAAGAACGTCACGGAGTCGTCGTCCGACCACACGCCGCGTTGTTTCAAGGCAGCCACCATGCCGTCCAGCTTTTTTTGATGTGCGGCCTGCTGCTGCCTGAGGCGCTCGACATTGTTCTTCATGCCTGCAGCAAATGTGTCGTCATATCGCTTGGCATAGTCCGCACTTTCACAATCCTGGCGGTGGTCGGCATGAGCGCCGCTGCCGAGCAGGCAGGCGGCCACGGTGCTAATAATGATGAGCGTGTTTTTCATTTTTCGGGCAGGCATGACAGCAATAATTTCCATATAGAAATATTATACCGACAATAAAAAACGGCGCGGATTGCTCATGCAATCCGCACCGTTTCTCTTTTTGATAGCACCCCAGTCATTGCCGGCGTGTCGTTTATCGCACGCCAGTCTTTGCCGGCGTGTTTCTCCCCCACTACTAAACGTTTACTCAGCCAGCCGCTTTTCCAGCGCAGCCTTGTGATCTGCCAATTCTTGCGGCAGATGATACGCGAGTTTTTCAAACAATTCCGTATGCAATTTCAATTCTTCCACCCACGCGGCCTTGTCGATCGAGGTGATGGTGTCGAATTGTTGTTGCGTGAATGGCAAGCCATCCCAGTTCAGGTCGCCATACTGCGGTGTCGTGCCGAACAGGTTTTCCACGCCGCCCGCCTTGCCTTCGATGCGCTCCAGCATCCATTTCAGCACGCGCATGTTGTCGCCAAAGCCAGGCCAGACGAACTTGCCTGCCTCGTCCGTGCGGAACCAGTTGACGCAGTAGATCTTCGGCAGGGCCGCCGCGTTGACTTTGCCCACCTTGACGCCCATGTCCAGCCAGTGCTGGAAGTAATCGCTCATGTTATAGCCGATAAACGGCAACATGGCAAACGGATCGCGGCGCACGACGCCCATCTGGCCCACGGCCGCAGCCGTCGTTTCCGAGCCCATGGTGGCAGCCATGTACACGCCTTCGACCCAGTTGCGCGCTTCGGTGACGAGCGGCACGGTGGTCGAGCGGCGGCCGCCGAAGATGAAGGCCGAGATCGGCACGCCGGCCGGATCGTCCCAGGCCGCGTCGATCACGGGGTTTTGCGTTGCCGCAACCGTGAAGCGTGCGTTCGGGTGCGCGGCCTTGGTGCCGGACGCCGGCGTCCAGTCCTTGCCCTGCCAGTCGATCAGGTGGCTAGGTGCTTCCTTGCTCAAGCCTTCCCACCAGACATCGCCATCGTCCGTCAGCGCCACGTTGGTGAAAATCGTGTTGTCGCGCATGGAGGCCATGCAGTTGTAATTGGTTTTTTCGTTGGTGCCCGGTGCCACGCCGAAGTAGCCGGCTTCCGGGTTGATGGCGTACAAACGGCCATCGGCGCCCGGCTTGATCCAGGCGATATCGTCGCCGATGGTGGTCACTTTCCAGCCGTTAAAACTTGCCGGCGGGATCAGCATGGCGAAGTTGGTCTTGCCGCAAGCCGACGGGAACGCTGCCGCGACATAATGCTTCTTGCCTTCCGGCGATTCCACGCCGAGGATCAGCATATGTTCGGCCAGCCAGCCCGGGTTGTTGTCCGATGCTTGCGCTTCCTGGTAGCCCATGTTCGAGGCGATGCGCAGGGCGAAACATTTCTTGCCCAGCAAGGCGTTGCCGCCGTAGCCGGAACCGAAGGACCAGATTTCGCGCGTTTCCGGGAAATGCACGATGTACTTGGTGCTGTTGCACGGCCATTTCACGTCGGCCTGGCCGGCAGCCAGCGGTGCGCCCACGCTGTGCACGCATGGAACGAATGCGCCATCGGTGCCCAGCACGTCGTACACGGCACGGCCCATGCGGGTCATGATTTTCATGTTGACGGCGACGTAAGGCGAGTCGGACAGTTCCACGCCGATGTGGGCGATTGGCGAGCCCAGCGGGCCCATCGAGAATGGCACGACGTACATGGTACGGCCGCGCATGCAGCCATCGAACAGGCCGTTCAGGGTGTGGCGCATTTCGCCAGGCTCGGTCCAGTTATTCGTCGGGCCGGCCGCTTCTTTCGTTGCCGAGCAGATATACGTGCGGTCTTCGACGCGTGCCACGTCGCTCGGGTCGGAGCAGGCCAGGTAGGAATTCGGGCGCTTGTCGGCATTGAGTTTTTTCATGGTGCCGCTGGCAACCATGTCGGCGCACAGGCGCTCGTACTCTTCTTGCGAACCGTCGCACCAGTAGATGCGGTCTGGCTTGGTCAGCGCGGCAATGTCGGCCACCCAGTTGATCAGTTTCTGTTGTTTAATATAAGCTGGGACGTTGAGTGCGGCGACGCCACCCATGACGGGCTGATTCATATTACCTCCAATACCAATAAAAGAAATTCTGGTCGTTCCGGCAAGACAGGCAGCATCGTTGAGAGGTGGCTGCGGCTCACTGCGGGCGGTGTGTTCACGCGGGCAGGGCTCTGGTGTCGTGTCCGCCGCGGCGTTCGCGCCAGCGGCATTTACCTGGATCATGCTCCCGGGATGCAGGAACAGTTTGCGCTATCACTATAATCACGAAGCTTCAAAAGTGCCGGCGATTGTACACCCGCGTAACGGCTATTCTCGCAAAAATGTAGGAGAATAGCTTGACTAATGTAGTAGGCTATTCAGCATTTCCCGTATCCTGTTATTTCCCTACCAAATCCTTACTAAAATCGGCCATCCACCATGAAAATTGCCATACTCGATGATTACCAGGATGCCGTGCGCGGCCTCGATTGCTTCCAATTGCTCGATGGCCACGAGGTCAAAGTGTTCAGCAACACGGCACGGGGCCTGGGCCAGCTGGCGATCCGCCTGGCGCCGTTCGACGCGCTGGTGCTGATCCGCGAACGCAGCAGTTTCAACCGTGCCTTGCTGTCGAAACTGCCGAACCTGAAACTGATTTCGCAAACGGGCAAGGTCAGCGGACACATCGATGTGGCGGCCGCCACCGAGCTGGGCATCGCCATCGCGGAAGGCATCGGCTCGCCCACGGCGCCGGCCGAACTGACGTGGGCGCTGATCATGGCGGCGCAGCGCAAGATCGTGCCATACGCGCAACATTTGCAGGAGGGGCTGTGGCAGACGTCGTCGCTGGAGCCAAAGCACAACACGCTCGGGACGGTATTGAAAGGGCGCACCCTGGCGATCTGGGGCTACGGCAAGATCGGCCAATTGATCGCCGGCTATGGCCGCGCCTTCGGCATGACCATCCTCGTGTGGGGCAGCGAAGCGAGCCGCGCAGCGGCCGTGGCGGCCGGCGACACGGCGGCGGTCTCGCGCGCGGCGTTCTTCGAGCAGGCCGACGTGCTGAGCTTGCATCTGCGCCTGTCCGACAAGACACGCGGCCTGGTCACAAGCGAGGATCTGGCGCGCATGAAGCCGACGTCCCTGTTCGTCAACACCAGCCGCGCCGAACTGGTGGCCGATGGCGCACTGGAAGCGGCGCTGCCACAGGGGCATCCGGGCGCCGCCGCGCTCGACGTGTTTACGGACGAGCCGCTGCCGCCAGGCTCGCCGCTACTGCTGCTGCCGAACGTGCTGGCCACGCCACACCTGGGCTACGTCGAGCGTGACAGCTATGAGCTGTATTTCCGCTACGCCTTGCAAAACATCGTCGATTTTACGCAGAATCAATGCACGCGCCTGCTCAATCCCGAAGCATTGCAGCATGCGCGCCAAGCCCCTCAGGAGCGCTGAAAGCCCTTGATCAGGTCGGGCTCGCCCGTGATGCGGATGGCGGGCGCCGACAGCACGTGCCGGCCGCGCCACAGGCCGGTCCAGCCGGGCGGCCAGGCGATGTCAGGCCCACTGTACGGCGCCACGCCGGCGCGCACGGCCACGACCGGCACGGGCGGCATGTCTTGCAAGGGTTCGCCTGGCGCGCGCTGCATGTCCAGGCTGTACATGTAATCGGGTAATAAAGCGTCGCAGACGCGGCCAAACCACTCGCTATGGTCGTCGTCGCGCCCCAGCGCCTGCGCCAGGCCTTGCGGATCGAAACGGGCCAGTGCATCGATCAACTCGCCAGTGGAAGCGCCGGGAGAGTCTCCCCAGCCCATCACGGGATTGACGTTGTAATCGGCGCCCGAGCCATACCAGCCTTCGCGCCAGGGGCGCTGCATCCAGTCGCGCGGCCCCGTAAACAAATGCCAGCGCCAGTGCAGCCCGGATGGCTTGGGCCAGGAATACAGATACAGTTTTTGATAGCCGGCCTGGTGCAGTGCGCGCACCATCGCCATCAGGCGCGCGTGCGGCATGCGGTCGGGCGGCGCGCGGCGAAACAGGATCGCTTCGCCATCGGCAAACTGCACGTCGTCGGTCGACAGGTTCAGGTCCAGGGTCCGCGCTTCGCTGCCGAAACGGGCGGCGATCCAGCCCGTCAGCAAATTGACGGACGTGATCACCCCGTAACCGCGGTGGCGGTGAAAAATGACGGTGCCGGGAGCGAGCGCTTTCATACGGAGTCGGGGGTGGCTGGCAAACAAAGAAACCAGTGTACTCACAGATGGCCAAATTTTCCAGATGCGGCGCAAGCGCAGGCGGCAAGCACGCCGTCCCATCCGCAGCGTCATTCACGCAAGGGCGGCAATCCACGATATCATGCGCGTCATTCTCCACTGACATCGTGACCACATCATGACATTGCGCATACTCGCCACCGGCGGCACTTTCGACAAGCACTACAACGAATTGAACGGTACCCTGGGCTTTTCCGACAGTCATTTGCCGGCAGCGATTGCCCGCGCGCGCATGACGGCGCCCGTGGCGCTGGAGCAATTGCCACTGCTGGACTCGCTCGACATGCAGGATGCGGACCGCCAGCGCGTGCTCGCCTCGTGCCGCGCGGCACAGGAAAAAGCCATCGTCATCATCCACGGCACCGACACCATGCGCGAAACGGCGCAAGTGCTGGGCGCGGCGAACCTGCAGCAAACGGTCATTTTGACGGGCGCCATGATTCCCTACGAAATCGACAACTCCGATGCCCTGTTCAACCTGGGCTTTGCCTGCGGCGTGGCGCAAACCTTGCCAGCCGGCGTCTACGTGGCCATGAATGGCCAGATATTTGCATGGGACAATGTGCAAAAGAACCGCGCCGCCGGGGTGTTTCAGCCCTTGTAAGCGATGGCACAGGACAGGGTGCAACAAGCAGACCAGCAAACGGCCTGACCGACACTCTGTCACAATTCGACCCGCCCGCTTTCAGCGGGCTTTTTTACATTTTTTTGCTTTGCATAAATTCTGCAATACAACATTTTTCATCTAATTATTGCTGGTAAAACATCGAATTGCCAATACAATAATTTTATGTTGCAAAAAAACGCCATTGATCATTTTTAAAAACGCAGATATTTATAAATATAAAATCTATATTTAACATTTAAATCAAATATTCTTCAGTATCTCGAATTTATTGCCAAATCCGACACGGTTGAGGTGCATTTTTTCTTGCTGAGACGACATAATGTTTGCCTCGACAAGTCAAAAGTGCATTTATAACAATATTGCGCTAAGTAGTCTTCCACCTCCCACCGACGTGGTTCCGCCTACCGTACACGAGCACCGCTGGGCATCTACCCGATGACCAGAACGGTGCTCGTGTACTGCTTGTCGTTATTAAAACTACTACGGAGTAATTGTTACAATGGCATTTAAAGAAAAGATTGGCGTACGCAGCGTACGCCTGGCCCTGACCGTCCTGGCAGGCAGCGTTTTGTTCTCCGGCCAATCCATGGCGGACGAAGCAATTCAAAAAGTTGAAATTACCGGTTCGAGCATCAAGCGTATCGCTGTCGAAGGCGCCTTGCCTGTACAGCGCCTGTCGCAAGAAGCGATCGCCAAATCGGGCGCCACTTCGGTTGCCGACCTGATCCAGGCCTTGCCAGCGATGCAAGGCTTCACCATCGGCGCCGTCGCCGCCGGTTCCGACTCGGGCGGCAATACCAGTGCTTCGCTGCACGGTATCGGCGAAACCTACACCCTGGTGCTGTTGAACGGCCGCCGCATCGCGCCACAAGGTTCCGGCACCACGGTCAACCTGAACGCCATTCCGATGAGCGCCGTTGAACGCGTCGAAATCCTGACCGACGGCGCTTCGGCACTGTACGGCTCGGACGCCATCGCCGGCGTACTGAACTTCATCCTGAAGAAAAACCAGCAAGGCGCCACCCTGGAAGCCACCTACGGCGGTCCGGAAGACAAGGGCGGCAACGCCTGGAACACCAGCGTCACCTACGGTTTCGGCGACCTGGACGAAGACCGTTTCAACGTGCTGTTGTCGTACCGCCATGACGAGCAATCGAAACTGCGCGCCACTGACCGCACGTTCGCCGCTACCTCGTATGTGCCATTCAGCCGCAACGGCAATAACTACATCTGGGACCGCACCAGCACATCGGCTTCGCCAGCAGGCGCCACGGTTGCCTACAAGAGCGGTGCGCCATCGACCGCGTTTTCGCCTTACCTGGCTCAGAATGGCGGCAAAAATTGCCCTGAAGGTTTCGACGTCACCACCGCCAATGCACGCGCTTGCGGCTTCGACACGGGTTCCACCGTGGAAATCGTGCCGCAATCGAAACGCGACAGCCTGTTCTCCAAAGCGACGTACAAGCTGAACGACAACCTGAATGCATTCGCCGAACTGGCCTACTCGCGCTACGACCTGACGGCGCGTATCGCCGCCAATCCGATCCCGATCGCAATCGCCAAGGACAGCGCGCTGTACAACACCTATGTGTCGCCCTACCTGACGCCAGCGCAACGTGCCGACGTCAAATCCGTGACGGCCAACTACCGCAGCACCGACTTCGGCTTGCGTGCCAGCAACACCATCACCGAAACCAAACACATGGTCGTCGGTGTGGAAGGCGAACTGGGCGCGTGGAACTTCGAAAGCGGCCTGACCTGGTCGCAAAACTCGATCGACGAGCGCTACACGGGCGGTTACCAGAAGAGCCAGGAATTCAAGAATATCCTGGCCAATCCGGACTTCAATCCTTTTGCTGCGACACAAAAGCCATCCGTGCAAGCACAGGTCGCTGGCGCGCAATTCGTCGGCTCCGTGCGCACCGCATCGACCACCATGCGCGGCATCGACACGCACGGCTCGCGTGAATTGTTCAGCCTGCCAGGCGGCAAGGCCAGCCTGGGTATCGGTGGCGACTACCGCACCTATACGTATGAGCAATCGCCAGGCGCCACCGGCGACGACATCTACAGCTTCAACACCAAGCCAGCCTACGACATGAGCCGCGACACCTACGGCGCCTTCGTCGAGTTGCTGGCACCGCTGACCAAGTCGTTCGAAATGACCGTCGGCGGCCGTTACGATGCTGTCAAGGCGATCGATGACAAGCTGAACAACAAAACTGTCGGCAAAAAAGACAGCGCCAATACCTACAAGGTATCGGCACGCTGGCAGCCGGTACAGACCGTGCTGATCCGCGGTTCCTACGGCACGGGCTTCAAGGCGCCAAGCATGCTGGACATCGCTCAACCACTGGTCAACGCCGGCTTTACCGCCAAGAAATTTGACTGCCCATACCCAGGTAACGCACTGTGCCGCGCGGAAGCAACGCAATACAACGCGGTATCGCAAGGCAACCCGGATCTGCAATCGGAAAAATCGAAGCAGTTCACCCTGGGCTTCCGTGTCGAGCCTAGCTCGGCATTCTCGTTCGGCGCCGACCTGTGGGATGTGAAATTGCGCAATGCCGTGTCGGAAGTATCCGAAGAGCAAGCATTTGCCGATCCGGTCAAGTATGCATCGAGCTTCGGTGAATACATCGAACCATCGACCGGCATCGCTTACTACGCGTTCAAGAAACTGTCGGTCAACATCGGCAAGAAGGAATACCGTGGTATCGACTGGGATCTGTCGGCCAACCACAAGTTTTCTTTCGGCAAGCTGACCGCCCAATTGAGCGGTACGCACATGTTGCACGCCAACTACACCAAAGCCGGTAGCGACAATGTGTTCACCAGCAACATGAACTTCTTCGGCGACACCAACGAAGTCACGTTCCGCAACCTGATGAAGCTGACGACGACCCTGGACACGGGCCGCCTGAGCAACACGGTCACGGTCAACTACCGTAACGGCTACACCGATGCTCCCGCTACCGTGTACAACCTGGCGACCCAAAAAGAAGAGAAAAACTTCCGCCTGCAAGTACCGTCGTACACGACGTTCGACTGGCAAGCACGTTTCGCCTTTGACAAGCAAACCACGATCCGCGCAGGCATCAAAAACCTGTTCGACCGTGCACCGCCGCTGTCGCTGCGCGCTTCGTCGGGCCACCAGATCGGTTTCGACCCACGCTACGCCGATCCGATGATGCGTTCGTTCTACGTCACCGGCAACTACAAGTTCTAATTTGACGTGTTGAATTAGCTTGTCCGAAAGCGCCTTGCACTTCACCGTGCAAGGCGCTTTTTTTATGCGCCCGCAAATTGCACAGGCGAAAAAAAAGGAGCCTCAGCTCCTTTTCCGTACCTGCACAACTGCTTTTATGCAGTTGCTTCACCGCCCAATGCTTCGACCACGTCGGCCATCAGCTTGGAGAGCTCGCCCGTCATCAGCATCACGTCGCCGTCGAAACGCTCTTCGTCGTTCTTCGTGCTCGATTCCGTTTCCTTGATCACGTCGAGCGGCTTGACGCTCTTGATGGCCAAGGACTCCGTCAGCACGAACGAGATCTTGTCGTTCCACGTCATGGCCAGGCGCGTGCACTGCTTGCCGGCCGCGATGTGGCGGCGCACATCGTCCGCTTCCAGGGTGTGGCGCACGTAGCGCACGGTGGCCTTGCTCTCGCCCGTGGCGCGCAATTCCGTATCCATGTCGACCGTGAAGCCGGCCGGCGCGTCGTCCGCCTGCAGCCACTCCGTCATCACCGCCACGGGCGAGCGCTGCACACGCAGGCTTTCCAGCGGCAGTTTGTCGACGGCTTTCAGCAGCAGCTTGATGACTTCATCGGCCTTCGCCGGGCTGGCGGCATCGACCACCAGCCAGCCATTGACGGGGTCGATCCACGTCCAGACGTTGCTGCGGATGCTGAACGCGCGCGGCAGCAGCTCGTCGGCCACGCGTTCCTTCAATTCCTTCATGGCCTTTTTACCAGGCGCAAAGCCTTGCGCTTCTTCCATCTCGGCGGCGCGGGCCTTGGCCACCTGGTTGATGACGGTGGCCGGCAGCAGTTTCTTTTCCGTGCCCAGCAAGATCAGCATTTGCTTGTTGACCACGTGGACCAGGCCGCCGTTCGGGCGTGGCGTATCCCAGCCCTGGCGCATCAGATCCATGCTGGTCGCCGGCGTAAATTTGTTCGAGGACAAAGCCTCTTCCAGTTGTTCTGGCGTGTAAGCCCACGGTGCGGGCAGGCGGTAAATCTGAAGATTCTTGAACCACATAGTTTTTGTCTTCCGTTTGTTTCAGTAGTGCCAGGGGAACGCCATTCTACACTTTCGACACGGGAATGCCGTCAAAAGCGCGGACTGGCGCGGTGTTGTTGATGCATGGGGAATGCCGCTACAGGGCGGGAAACAGCTCCGCCTGGGCTGGCGCCTGCCGCGTCATGACGGCCGGATCGGACAAGGTCGAGATGCGCACGCCCAGCAGGCGGATTTTCTTGTCAAATGGCACGCGCCGCAAGCAGTCGCGGCTGGCGCGCAGGATGGCGGCGGCGTCCGCCGTGGCACTGGGCAGGGTGATGTCGCGCGTGACCGTGCTGAAATCCTCGAAGCGCAGCTTGATGCCCACCGTGCGCCCCGCCAGCGACTGCTTGTCGAGGTCGCCCGCCACGCGCGTGCACAGGCTTTCCAGCTTTTCCGACAGCGTGGCGCGGTCGCGCACCACCTGCAAGTCGCGCTCGAACGTCGTTTCGCGGCTGACGGACTTGGTTTCCCGGCTCGTCTGCACGGGCCGCTCGTCGATGCCCAGCGCCGCCTGGCGCAGCCAGCCCGTGTACAGGTCGCCGAACTGCGTGCGCAGCATGGCCATGTCGGCCCGCGCCAGCTCGCCGATGGTGATAATGCCCAGCGCTTCCAGCTTGGCCGTGGCTTTCGGGCCGATGCCATTGATCTTTTTCGCCGGCAAGGGCCAGACCCGCGTTTCCACATCCTCGGGCGACAAAATGGTGAGCCCGTCGGGCTTTTCCAGATCGGAACAGATTTTTGCCAGCAATTTGTTCGGCGCCAGGCCGATCGAGCACGACAGGCCCGTCGCCTCGAACACGGCCGCCTTCAGTCGCGCCGCCATGGCCGGCGCCTGCTCGCCGTATTCGGTCAGGTCGACATAGATTTCATCGATGCCCACGTTCTGGATGATGGGGCACAGCTGGGCCACGGCCTGCTTGAAGCGGGCCGAATACTCGCGGTAAGCCTCGAAATCGGCCGGCAGCAGGATGCTGTCGGGCGCCAGTTTCGCCGCCTTCATGATGCCCATGGCGGAAAACACGCCAAACTTGCGCGCCGCATAGGTCGACGTGGTGACGACGCCGCGCCCCACGTAGTCGCGCATGCGCGCGAATTGCCGCGTGCCGTCTTCCTGCAACAGGGGTTGCTGCAGCCGGCCGCCGCCGATGACGACGGCTTCGCCGCGCAATTCCGGATATTTCAACAGTTCCACGGAGGCGAAAAAGGCATCCATGTCCAGATGGGCTATCCAGCGGCGCGGTTCAGGCAATGTAGGGGCAGATGTGGTCAAGGACACCTCGCGGCGGAATACTGTAGTTATATACAGTATCGCTGGAAATGCCCATGGATGCAAGTTGAAACGCACGCGCTCCGCAGTTGCTTTTCTCAATAGCAAGATTACAATCCTGACACGACTATAAAAGGAGTTGCCTTGTCTACAGCACATCAAGCTTTGCGCCGCCTGGCCGTCTGCTCATCCATCCTGCTGTCCACGCTGGCGGCATCCGCGCTGGCCGCCGATGCCGCCGCCACCGCGCCGGTCGCCGCCAAGACGGCCTGGCAGGAAACGCGCCACGGCACCGTGGTTACGGACGACTACCGCTGGCTGCAAAAGAAGACCGATCCTGCCGTGATCGACTACCTGAATGCGGAAAACGCCTATACGGCGGCCGTCACGGCCCCGATCCAGCCGCTGGCCGACAAGCTGACTGCGGAAATCAAGGGACGCATGCAGGAAGTGGACCTGTCCGTGCCTGCGCGCCAGGGCAATTTCTACTATTACACGCGCACGGAAGCGGGCAAGCAGTATCCGATTCACTGCCGCCGCCCCGTCGGCACCAGCGGCGCCTACGATGCGCAGGCGCTTGAAGAAATCTTGCTGGATCAGAATCAACTGGCCGAAGGCCACAAATTTTTTGCCGTGCGCGCGTTTGCCATCAGCCCGAACGAACAATTGCTGGCCTACACCACCGACACGACGGGTTTCCGCCAGTACGCGCTGCATGTCAAGGATTTGAAGACAGGCAAGTTGCTGGGCGACAGCATGCCGCGCGTCACATCCCTGGCCTGGGCGGCCGACAACGCCACCCTGATGCTCACGCAGGAAGACGCCACCACCAAGCGCGCTGACCGCTTGTTCCGCCTGGCCTTGGGCGGCATGCCGCAGCAGGTCTATCAAGAGCCGGTAGAGCAATTCGCCATCGGCGTGAGCCGCACGCGCGACCAGCGCTACTTTGTGCTCACGGCGCGCAGCACGGATACGAGCGAAGTGCTGCTGTTGCCAACGAACAAGCCGCAAGGCAGTTTCCAGAGCGTACTGAAACGCGAAAAAGGCCACCGCTACGTCGTCGAACACCGCGACGGCCAGCTGTACATCCTGACCAACAAGGATGCGAAGAATTTCCGCGTCGTCAGCGCGCCATTGAGCACCCCGCAGCCGAAACACTGGAAACCCGTCGTGCCGCACAACAAGGATGCCGTGATCCAGTCCATCGACGTCTTCCAGGGCTATCTGGTGGTGATGGAAAAGGCGCGCGCCCTGAACCGCGCGCGCATCCTTGATTTTGCGCAAAAGAACTGGAAAACCGTGCAGTTCGACGACCCCGTCTACCTGGCCACGGCGGCCGGCACGCCGGAGTTTTCCGCCACACAATTTCGCATGTCGTACCAGTCGCCCGTCACGCCGCCCACCATCATCGATGTCGGCATGAAGGATGGACAGCGCACGGTGCTGAAGCAGCAGGAAATCGTCGGCGGCTTTGACGGCAGCCGCTACACCACGCAGCGTCTGTGGGTGACAGCGCGCGATGGCGTGCAAGTGCCGCTGTGGGTCGTCTACAAGAAGGGCGTCAAGCTCGACGGTTCCGCGCAGCTGCTGCTGTACTCGTATGGCTCGTATGGCATCTCGACGGAAGCCACTTTTTCCATCAGCCGCATCAGCCTGCTGGAACGCGGTGTCATCTATGCGCAGGCGCATATCCGCGGCGGCACCGACATGGGCGAAGCGTGGCATGAAGACGGCATGCTGATGAAGAAGAAAAACACCTTCCATGACTTCATTGACAGCGCCGACTACCTGGTGCGCGAAAAATGGACCAGTCCGAACCGCCTGATCATCCAGGGCGGCAGCGCCGGCGGCTTGCTGATGGGCGCCGTCGTCAACATGCGTCCCGAGCTGTTCCACGCCGTGCACGCGGCCGTACCATTCGTCGACGTGATGAACACCATGATGGACGCCAGCCTGCCCCTGACGACGGGCGAATACCTGGAATGGGGCGACCCGAACCAGAAGGCGGCCTACGACTACATGCTCAGCTACTCGCCCTACGACAACATCGCGCGCAAGAATTATCCCGCCATGCTGGTGACGACGGGCCTGAACGACAGCCAGGTCATGTACTGGGAACCGGCAAAATACGTGGCCAAGCTGCGCGCGTATAAAACGGACGGCAATCCCCTGCTGCTGAAAACGAATATGGGCGCCGGCCACGGCGGCGCGTCGGGCCGCTACAACGCCATCGCCGAAAACGCCTTCAATATGGCGTGGATGCTGTCGCAGTGGAACATCACGCAATAATGTGAAAAAAGCGCTTGCAGAAGGATTTTAGCCATCCTATAATAGCGCCTCTTCCAGACGTGGTGACAAACGTCGGGATGGTTTTCTGAGACAAGCAACGGGTGCTTAGCTCAGTTGGTAGAGCGGCGCCCTTACAAGGCGTAGGTCGGGAGTTCGAGCCTCTCAGCACCCACCAAATCAGAAAACTGTCCAGTGCTTCATGGATCAGCAACACAGATCATACGAGCTTGGAGTGGTAGTTCAGTTGGTTAGAATACCGGCCTGTCACGTCGGGGGTCGCGGGTTCGAGTCCCGTCCGCTCCGCCAATAAAAGAAAAGCCCTTTGGTTCCTGGAACCGAAGGGCTTTTCCCATTTCAGAAGCCAAAAACACGTCATTACCCGCTCCCCTGAACATTTTTGCGCTTTTCAGCAAAAAAACTGCCATTCCCCCTCAAGAATAGTTGCACAAGCACGAAAGCGCCCCCTATAATAGTGCCTCTTCCAGACGTGGTGACAAACGTCGGGATAGTTTTCTGGGTATGCGGGTGCTTAGCTCAGTTGGTAGAGCGGCGCCCTTACAAGGCGTAGGTCGGGAGTTCGAGCCTCTCAGCACCCACCACCAATACAGAAAATTATCCAGTGCTTCATGGATCAGCA
The DNA here is from genome assembly GCF_020858135.1 of Janthinobacterium sp. FW305-128. Lineage (NCBI taxonomy): Bacteria > Pseudomonadati > Pseudomonadota > Betaproteobacteria > Burkholderiales > Oxalobacteraceae > Janthinobacterium > Janthinobacterium sp. FW305-128. Next base: position 115,586 of record NZ_JACYMK010000013.1, read on the forward strand.
ACACAGATCATACGAGCTTGGAGTGGTAGTTCAGTTGGTTAGAATACCGGCCTGTCACGTCGGGGGTCGCGGGTTCGAGTCCCGTCCGCTCCGCCAATAAAAGAAAAGCCCTTTGGTTCCTGGAACCGAAGGGCTTTTCCCATTCTGGGGTCAGATCCACAACACCGCCAACGTCAACCCCAACGCTGACTTGTCCGGGGGTCTGACCCCGGCTGTTAGAATCAGCGCTACCCTGACTTCGCCCCTGCCCGCATGCGCTTGCCCCGTAGTACTCCTCCCTATATCGCCCTGCGGCTGCGCCTGGCCCATCATGCTTTGCTGCAATTTGCCGCCAGCCTGACGAGTTCCATGGAAATCTTCTTTTTCCTGGCCGGTCCCGTCCTGCTGGGCTTGCTCAGCGTCATCGCCCTGCCCGGCTTTCTCGCCGCGAGCCAGCCCTGGCCCGCCGCACTGAGTATCATCGTCACGCAGACGGTCCTCACTTGCCTGCCCGCCTGGCTGCTGCGCAAACGGCTGCTGCCGGCAAGTACCGCCGTCTGGCTGCGCCAGCTCCCCTTGCCGCCGCGCCTGCGCTGGCAAGCCGATATCGCCGTCGCCGGCCTGCTGATGCTGCCGCTGGGCCTTGCGTATGCCGTCTCGGCCGGCATCTGGCTGCTGCAGTCGCCGCCGTGGCTGCGCCCCATTGCGGCGGCCGGCATTGCCGCCACCGTCGGTGCCTGGCTGCTGGCCTGGCTGCTGACGACGCTCATCGTGGCGCAACGCCTGCGCGCGCCGCGCCCCGCACAAAGGGCGCGCCCGCCCACGATGACGGCCTATGTGCCGCAACGGCCCCGCTGGCCTACCCTGTTCCTGTGGCGCCAGCTGTTCTGGCTGCCGTTCTGGCGCAATGAGAATGTGATCGGCCTGCAGCAAAGCGTCTTGCTGGCCACGGCGGGCGCCAGCATGCTGGCCTGGCTGCTGCGCGCGCCCCTGCTGCCCGCGCCGCTGCTCGGTTTGCTGGCCAGCGCCAGCCTGGTCATTGTGACGGACCGGGGCGACAAGGCCGTGCGCGAGCAGATCGCCGTGCTGCGCCCAGCGCTGAACGCCTGGCCGCTGGCCAGCGCGCCCTTGCTGCGCCTGGCCTGCGCGGCCAGCCTGCTGCCAGCATTTGCCGTGCTGCTGTCCGCCGGCGTCTTGCTGTACGCCACCGATCCCGCCGCCTTGCAACAGCGCGTGACCAGGGTGTACGCCCTCACCGCCAGCGTCGCCCTGCTGGCCATCGTGGGCCTGCCCCGCCTGACGGCGCGCGGCAGGGTCGCCCTCGTCGTCCTGTCCATCCTTGCCTTGAGCGCCATCGGAAGCGAATTATGGAATTGAACCTGCCTTCTCCCGTGCTGTATATCGAGCACCTCGATTTTCACTTCCCTACGCACAGCGTGTTCCAGGGGTTCAGCCAGCAATTCGGCCCCGGCGTCACCTGGCTGCGCGGCGCGAACGGCGCCGGCAAGACGACCTTGCTGAAGCTGGCGGGCGGCGCCCTGCTGCCCGCGCGCGGCGCCATCCGCCTGAACAATATCGACAGCGGCTTCATGCCGCTGGCCTACCGCGCCCGGGCCTTCTATTGCGGCGGCGATGCGCCCGCCCTGCCCTGGCTGCAAGTGCACGAGTTTCTCGACCTGCACCTGGCCCTGTACCCGGGCAGCGACCAGGCCCTGCTGAACGACGAACTGAGCGCATTTTCCCTGCTGCAGACCTTACAACAAAGCATCACCGCCCTGTCCCTGGGCCAGCATAAAAAACTGCAGCTGGCCCTGGCACTGGCCTTGCCCGTGCGCCTGCTGCTGATCGATGAGCCGTTCAATGGCCTCGACACGGCCGCCATGGCGTACTTGCGCCAGCGACTGGCCGAGCCAGCCCGCCTGGCGCGCCAGTGCATCGTGCTGACCAGCCATCTGGCGCCGGACGTGCCGCTGGCGGCGACGGTGGAAATATAGACAGGAAATACAGCTTTTCAGATCGGCAAGAACCGCTTAGGATGCCGTGTTGCAAAAACCGGCGATCCCGGTGCAGCCACGACAACAACACGGCACGGTTATTCACCGCGCCCGGCTTATTCTTGGAGAAATCATGTTGAACATCCACCGCAGCGCCCTGGCCATCCTGTGCGCCGCTATCACCACCTGCACCACTTCGGCCCTCGCCGCCGGCCCCACGGGCACGGCCGCCGACTATGGCAGCAGCGCGCCCCACGCCGCCGCCCAGCGCAGCATCGAACTGCAGCCCGACACGCGCCACATCAACGTCACGCACGGCGAAACCGTCACCATCGCGCGCGCCGGCCAGCGTTTTACGTGGCACGTGCAAACTTTTAACCATCAAACGACATTCGCCCTGAGCGACATCGCGCCGAAGGACATGGCCGTCGATGGCGTGCAGGTGTATGTCGCCGCCAACCCGCTGTACACAGGCAGCTAAGTTTCCTCTACGCATAAAAAAACCGGAAGGGCCTCGCGGCCGTTCCGGTTTCTTTTGAGCGTGACGAGTTACGCCGTCAATGCTTCTTTCGCGGCGGACTCTTCGACCACTTCCTCGTCGTCCGAGCGGATCAGGTGGTCAAAGGCGGACAAAGCTGCCTTGGCGCCTTCGCCGGTGGCGATGATGATCTGCTTGTACGGCACCGTGGTGACGTCGCCGGCCGCAAACACGCCGGGGATCGAGGTCTGGCCGCGGGCGTCCACTTCGATTTCGCCGTGGCGCGACAAGGCGACCGTGCCCTTGAGCCACTCCGTGTTCGGCACCAGGCCGATTTGCACGAACACGCCTTCCAGCTCGACCTTCTTCGACGCGCCGCTGATGCGGTCCGTGTAGCTGAGGCCATTGACGATCTTGCCGTCGCCGTGAATCTCGGTGGTCTGCGCCGACGTAATCACGGTCACATTGGGCAGGCTGTGCAGCTTGCGCTGGAGCACCGCATCGGCGCGCAGTTCCGCGCCGAACTCGATCAGGGTCACGTGTTTCACGAGGCCGGCCAGGTCGATCGCCGCTTCCACGCCCGAGTTGCCGCCGCCGATCACGGCCACGCGCTTGCCCTTGAACAAGGGACCATCGCAGTGCGGGCAGTAGGCGACACCGTGGTTGCGGTATTCCTTCTCGCCCGGCACGTTGATTTCGCGCCAGCGGGCACCGGTGGCCAGGATGACGGTCTTGGCTTTCAGCACGGCGCCATTCGCCGTTTCAATCTCGATCAGCTTGCCTGGAGTCAATTTCGCGGCGCGCTGCGTGTTCATGATGTCGACGTCGTATTCCTTGACGTGCTGTTCCAGCGCCACGGCGAACTTCGGACCATCGGTTTCCTTGACGGAAATAAAGTTTTCGATCGCCAGGGTATCGAGCACCTGACCGCCGAAACGCTCGGCCAGCACGCCCGTGTTGATGCCCTTGCGGGCAGCGTAGATCGCCGCTGCCGCGCCGGCGGGGCCGCCGCCGACGATCAGCACGTCAAACACGTCTTTCTTGCTCAACGCTGCCGCCTGGCGGGCGCCGGCGTTGGTGTCGAGCTTGGCAAGGATTTCCTCGACATTCGTGCGTCCCTGGCCGAAATGCTGGCCATTGAGGAACATCATCGGCACGGCCATGATCTGGCGTTCTTCCACTTCTTGCGGGAACACGCCGCCATCGATGGTGGTGACCTTGATGCGCGGGTTGATCACGGCCATGGCATTCAAGGCCTGCACCACTTCCGGGCAGTTATGGCAGGAGAGCGAAATAAACGTTTCAAACTCGTAATCGCCGTCGAGGTTGCGGATCTGCTCGATCACGGCGTCGTCGAACTTGATGGTGTGGCCGCCCACTTGCAGCAGCGCCAGCACCAGCGAGGTAAATTCGTGGCCCAGCGGCACACCGGCGAAACGCACGCCGATGTCGGAGCCGGTACGGTTGATGCTGAACGACGGGGTCCGTACGCCAGCGTCAAGGCGCTCGACCAGCGTGATCTTGTCGCTCAACAGGACTATTTCCTGGAGCAATTCCTTCATCTCGCGGGCTTTTGCGCTGTCATCGAGAGAAGCGACCAGCTCAAGCGGATACACCACTTTTTCCAGGTAGGATTTCAGTTGGGTTTTGAGGGTTGCATCTAACATGATTTTTTCTTCCTTTACAAATATTTAGGCGAATGCCGGGCCGGACGCCCGGTCCGGCATCGCGGTAACTACTTGTTTGCTACGTCGTGCATCGAGACTTAGATCTTGCCGACCAGGTCCAGCGATGGGGTCAGCGTTGCGGCGCCTTCCGTCCATTTTGCCGGGCACACTTCGCCTGGGTGGTTCGCCACGTACTGGGCGGCTTTGACTTTGCGCAACAGTTCCGATGCGTCACGGCCGATGCCGTTGTCATGCACTTCCAGCACTTTGATGAAGCCGTCCGGATTGATGACGAAGGTGCCGCGCAGTGCCAGGCCTTCTTCTTCGATCATGACTTCGAAGTTGCGCGACAGGGCGCCGGTCGGGTCGCCGATCAGTGCGTATTGCACTTTCTTGATGGCGTCCGAAGTGTCGTGCCAGGCTTTGTGCGCGAAGTGGGTATCGGTCGAGATGCCGTAGACATCGACGCCCAGCTTCTGGAACTCGGCGTGGTGATCGGCCAGATCTTCCAGTTCGGTTGGGCAAACGAAGGTGAAGTCGGCTGGGTAGAAGACGAATACCGACCACTTGCCTTTCAGCGACGCTTCCGTCAGGTCGACGAATTTGCCATTGTGGTATGCGGTTGCCTTGAATGGTTTAACTTGGGTATTGATCAGCGACATGTCATTTCCTCTCGTGTGGTGAATCAGTAAGACTCTAGTGTAAGGGGTTTTAACCAATATTCAAAATTGATTGTCACAATAGTTTCAATTGGTTTTAGCTATCATGACGCCATGGGAACTCCATGATAGGCAGTTCCCACAGGATTGGATAGCGGTGACAGTGGATACCCCTGCCGCCGCCAGGTGTTTCATTCCTAGTTCTTTAACTCTTCCGGTACCTTGCCGCCGTTTTCCGCCAGCTTGATCATCACCTGGCGGTGCAGCCAGATATTCATGCTGGCCGAATCGTTGGTGTCGCCCGTGAAGTGCAGCTCTTGCGCCAGTTCCTTGCGCGCGGCCAGGCTGCTGTCGAGTTGAAGCAGTTTCATCAGGTCGACGATGGACGTGCGCCAATTGAGTTTTTCCGCGTTCTTGCTGGCCAGGTCGACCAGCACCACTTCCACGTCGACGACCGGCACGGCGGCGGCCGGTGCAGGCGCTGCCGCCGGTGCGGCTGCCGCTGGCGCTTCGGTAGCGGCGGCTGGCGTGGCTGCCGGGGCAGCGTCGGATGAATGGTGGAAGATTTTGTTATAGATATTGCTGAAAATGCCCATGAGGTCACCTCGAGTTGAGTGAATGGAAGAAGGTTTGCCTGCGCACCAGGTCCAGGACCCGTGACAGCAATGCCGGGCGCAGGCGCCAGCCCGTCGAGTATAAGCCCGTTCAGGCCGGGAGCCCCGTCCCGCAGGCTTGCGTAACATCTGGTAGCGCGGCGCGCCTGTTTCAAGGGTGCAAGGGCCGCCGGGCGTGCAGCAGCGCGTCGAACGCGTCGATGGCCAGCGGCGGCGCAAACAGCTCGCCTTGCGCAAAATCGCAGCCGATCTCCAGCAGCCGCGCGCGCTGCTCTTCGGTCTCCACCCCTTCGGCGATGACTTGCAAACCCAGCTTGTGGGCCATGGTGACGATGGCTTCGCACAGCACCAGTTCGCTGGCACCCAAGGCCAGCTTGCGCACCAGCACGCCGTCGAGCTTCAGGTAATCGATGCCGCACTGCTGCAATTGCGTCAGCGAGGCATGGCCGCTGCCGAAGTCGTCGAGGGCGATCTGCAAGCCCGCCTCGCGCAAGTGCTGCAGGCGTGGCGCCATGCTATTGCCGCTAGGTAAAAGTACATCTTCGCGCATGTCGAGCACGATGGCCGAAGGCGGCACATCGAGCGCCAGCAGCTGGCGCAGCCAGGTGCCGGGCGCCTCGACTTCGCGCTGCAATTCCAGCGACGACTGGTTCAGGCACAGCTGCAGCCCCGGCAAGCCGATGGCCTGGCCCTGGGCACGCCAGCGCCGCAGCTGCGCGGCCGCCGTGCGCAGCACCCAGTCGCCGATCTCCACGATCAGGCCGCTGCTCTCGGCCAGCGCCAGGAAATCGGGCGGGCACACGATGCTCCGCTGCGGATGCTGCCAGCGCAGCAAGGCTTCCACTTTGGCAAGTTTGCCGCTATGCAGCTCGACGATGGGCTGGTAATACAGCTGCATCTGCTGTTCGCGCAGGGCCGTGCGCAAGTCCGCCCCCATGCGCATGCGGTTGACGGCCGCCACCTGCATGGCCGGCGTGAAATAACTGTAGCGGTTGCGCCCCGCGCCTTTCGAGACATACATGGCCTGGTCCGCATGCTTGAGCAAGTCCTCGATCGTGCCCGCGTCGTCCGGATACAGGGTGATGCCGATCGAGGCCGAGACGAAGGCCTGCTCTTGCCCCAGCAGGAATGGTGCCAGCAAGCCGTCGAGGATTTGCCGCGCGATACGGTCGACTTGCTGCAGGTCCTCGAGGTCGGACAGGATCACCGTGAATTCATCGCCGCCCAGGCGCGCCACCGTATCCGTCTCGCGCACGCCCACGCGGATGCGCCGCGCCGCTTCGATCAGCAAGATATCGCCCTGGTGGTGGCCGAGGGTGTCGTTGACTTCCTTGAAATGGTCGAGGTCGATAAACAGGATGGCCACGCGGCTTGCGTCGCGCCGGGCCTGGGCCAGCGCCAGGCGCAGGCGCTCGTGGAACATGCGGCGGTTCGGCAATTGCGTCAGGGTATCGAAATTGGCTTGCTGCCAGATCAGCGCTTCCGTTTGCCGCTTGTCCGTCACGTCTTCCAGCATGCACAGGTGCTGCGGGCCGCCATGGCGCGCCGTGGCGATGGCCGTCACCGAGGCGTCGACCCACACCACGCCGCCATCGGGACGCACGATGCGCTTGGCGTGGCGAAAACCCTGCATGCGCCGCGCCAGCAGCTGCGCCACGTGCGCCTGCTCGCCCGCCACGTCGTCGGGATGGCTGATTTCCATCCAGCTCGTCTGCTTCATGTGCTCCAGCGTGCGCCCGGCGATGGCCAGATAGCGCGGATTGATATCCAGAAACTGTCCGCTCACGGTATCGATCAGGGCGATGCCCATGGGCGCCTGCTCGAACATGGTGCGAAAGCGCAATTCCCCTTGCCGGATGGTGTCCTCGGTGCGGCGGCGCTCACGCGCCAGATTGCTGAAATGAAAGGCGGCCGACACGGCCAACAGGCTGCCCGCCACGCCCAGCGACAGGTACAGCCAGCCCAGGTCCGCGCCTGGCACGGGGCGATACAAAAAACCCTGGTAGGCGCGGCTCTCCGTGGCATTGCGCGGCAGCACGCCCATGGCGGCATACGTATCGGCGATATGCTGCCAGCGCTGGGGATTCATGTAGCCCGGCTCCACCAGCGTAGGCTGCAGCAGTAAATCCATCTGCTGCGCCTCGTACAGCAGGTGCGCGTGGTCGTGGCGCTGGCTGTATTTGAGATGGATCAATTGCGCCATTTCCTCGCGGTGCGCCATCGCGTATTGCCAGCCGCGCAAACTGGCCGCGCGGAACGCTTTTACGCGCTCGGGATGGCGGCGCAGTTCGCGCTCGCTGGTAAACAAGTTGTCGCCGTAGAAATCGATGCCGGCCGTGCGCGGCGTAAACTGGTAATAGGGAAATCCCGCCCGGTCCAGATAGTCCGGTTCGTTGGTGGAATACGCGGCAATCGCATCGACTTTGCCCTCGATCAAATCCTCGACCCGGTAGCTGGGCGGCAAGTGGCGCATCTGCTGCGGCGCGACGCCCATTTTCTGCAGGAACAGCGACACTTCATCGGATGCGGACGCCACGTCGGCGGGTGCGCCTATCATCACGGGCGCCCCCGCCAGCTTGCGCACGTCAGGCGCGCCGCCTTGCTGGCGCATCAGCAGCACGCTGGGCGAATGCTGGAACACGACGGCCAGCACCACCACGGGTTTACCAGCCAGGCGGCTGAGCAACAAGGTGCTGTTGCCCACGCCATATTCGGCCTGGCCCGCCAGCACGGCCGCCTCGGCGCGCGGCGCGCCGCTGCCTTCGAGCAGCGTCACGTCGAGGCCCGCCTCGCGGTAATAGCCCTGCTCGATGGCCGCGTAATAGCCGGCGAACTGGAACTGGTGCGTGAAATTGAGCTGCAGGGAGACGGGCTCCAGCGCCCGGGCTTGTGTGGCCAGGCACAGCAGCAGGAAGAAAAGGCCGCGCCAGCCGCGCGCCAGCCTGCCGGCGAGCAGCAAGACAAAGCGGAAAGCATCGAGGGCTTTCATCGGCATGGCGGAACACCACAGGAAGCTGCCGAGCTGGCAGGGGTAAGGCTATTGTAGCCGCCCCTTTTGCCATTGGATAATTATTTCATTGAGAACAATAGCGTTGATGTTTTTGGCAAACAATTGCGCGTTTGTTTGCGCTAGAACACGACGCCGGCGACCAAAATGATGTTGGCATACGGACTGCACTCGCCCGTGCGCACGATGGCGCGCGCGCCCTTGCTCAATTGCTTGAACTCCTCGTGCGTCACCTGGCGCGCATCGGGCAAGGCCAAGGCCGCCACTTGCGCCGCCATGGCCGGATTATGCTGCGGCAGTTCGCTGGCGAGCAAATGGTATTCCACCTGCATTTCAGTCAATACCGTGTTGACGGTATCGATGAAGCCGGGAATGCCGCGCGTCAGGGCCAGGTCAATCAGGGGCACGCCCGGCTGCGACGGCAAGCCCGCGTCGCCGATGACGAGCATATCGCCATGACCGAGCGACGCGATCAGTTGCGACAGCGCAATATTGAGCAACGGTGATTTTTTCATGGGCCTGGTGTCGTTAGAACAGCTCGTGCAAGTGGGGGATCGAGGTTTGCGCGCCGGGCTTGGTGACGCTCCAGGCGGCAGCGCGCTGGCCTTGGCTAATCGCTTCCGCCTCGTCCATGCCGGACGCCAGGCCCGCCACAAAACCGCCAATGAAGGTGTCGCCGGCGGCCGTCGTGTCGACCGCTTGCACCGCTTCGGCCGGAAAGGTGAAATCGCCGCCATACAGGGCCGCGTGCACGCCCTTGGAACCCAAGGTGATGATGACGTTGTCGCTGCCCAGCTTTTGCAGCGCGGCCGCCAGCGCCTTGGCATCCGCGCCTTCCGGGCTGACGCCGGCCAGCATGGCCGCTTCGATTTCATTCGGAATCAGGTAGTCGACCAGTTCCAGCACGCCTTGCGGCAGGCTGGCCGCCGGGGCCGGGTTCAGCACCACGGTCTTGCCCAGCGAGCGGGCCAGTTTAATGGCGTGCACAACGGTGGCCATCGGCGTTTCCAGCTGCAGCACGACGATGTCGGCCTGCTCGATCAGCTCTTTGGCCGCGTCGATATGCGCGGGGCTGAGCAGATCGTTGGCGCCGCCGGCGATCACGATGCTGTTCTGGCCGTTGTCGTCGACGAGGATCGAGGCGATGCCGGACGCGACGCCCGGCAAGGTCGTGATATGGCTGTCGATGATGCCGTCGCCCACGAGGGCCGCGCGCAAGGTCGCGCCAAACGCGTCGTCGCCCACGCAGCCGACCATGGCCACTTGCTGGGCGCCCGCCACCTTGCCGCTCAGGCGCGCGCAGGCCACGGCCTGGTTGGCGCCCTTGCCGCCAGGAATAGTTCTAAACGCGCCGCCCGTCAGGGTTTCGCCGGGGAGGGGCATGCGCGGCACGCGCAAGACCAGGTCCATATTGATGCTGCCGATAACCACGATCATGATGTCATTCCCATCAGTTCAGTTGCAGGTGAAGAAGTAGGTGCGGAAGAAGGTAGCGTGGCGGCCACGCTGGAGCCGCGCACGTGCAGCTCGGGGGCGATGCTGCGCTGCTGGCGCGGCAAGGCGGGGTCGGCGATGCGCGCCAGCAGACAGGCGGCCGTGATGTGGCCCAGCTCGCGCGTATTTTGCGCCACGCTGCTCAAGGCCGGATGCACGAAGCTGGCCAGGTCGATATCGTCGAAGCCGACGACGGCCAGTTCCGCCGGCACGGCAATGCCCCGCTCGGCGGCGGCGCGCAGGGCGCCAAAGGCCATCAAGTCATTGCAGCAGAACAGGGCGTCGGGGCGCTGGCCTGGCGGCAGCGCCAGCAAGTCCAGCGCGGCCGCATAGCCGCCCGCGCTCGTGAAATCGCTGTGGCGGCACAGGGCGTCGGCCAGGACCACGCCCGCGTCCGCCATGGCGCTGCGCGCGCCATCGATGCGCTCATTGGAAATGCTCACTTCGCGGGGACCGGCGATGCAGGCGAGGCGCCGGCGTCCCAGTCCCAGCAGATGGCGCGCGGCCAGGGCTCCGCCGGCGCGGTTGTCGACGGCCACGGCATCGATGGCCAGGTCGCTGGGCGCGCGGTCGAGCAGCACGGCCGGCACTTTCATCTTGCGCAGCAATTCGCCATCGCTGTCGGCCAGCGCGGACAAAATCAGGCCGTCGCAGCGCTTGGTCAGCAGCACGTTCAGGTAGTCGCGCTGCTTGGCGGGGTCGTCATCGGAATTGCACAAGATGACGCTGTAGCCGGCCGCATAGCAGCTGTCCTCGATGCCGCGCGCCACTTCCGAGAAATACGGGTTCGTATTGTTCGGAATGATCAGGCCGATGGTGCCCGTGCTACGGCTGCGCAAGGAGCGCGCCAGCGCGCTGGGCACGTAATGCAGTGCCTCCGCCGCCGCCAGCACGGCGCGGCGCGCCTCGTCGCTGACGGGGCGGGTATTGTTGAGGACGTGCGAGACGGTGGTAAACGATACCCCCGCCGCCTGCGCCACTTGCTTGATGGTTGCCATGGGCCAGTATTATGAACGCTCGCCGCGACGGCGGTAAGTGTCGAGCACCACGGCGGCGACGATCACCAGGCCCGTGACGATGCGTTTCACGGGTTCCGACACGCCCACCTGCGCCAGGCCCGCTTCCAGCACGGAAATGATCAATACGCCGATAAACGTGCTGATGACGGAACCGCGTCCGCCCATCAGGCTCGTGCCGCCGATCACGACGGCGGCGATCACCTGCAATTCCATGCCCACGCCGCCGTTCGGGTCGGCCGCTTCCAGGCGCGACACCTGGAACAGCGCGCCCACGCCGGCAAGAAAGCCCATCAAGGCAAAGACCAGCACTTTCGACGGTTTTGTGTTGATGCCGGACAAACGCACGGCTTCTTCATTCGTGCCGATGCCGATCCAGTGGCGTCCCAGCACCGTGCGCGTGAGCACCAGGTGGCCGATGACGACGATGGCGATCGAGGCGATGAAGGCGGGCGACAGGCCAAACGCAATCGGCGAGCTGATGCCGTCCACGGCGCTGCCGATGTATTCCGTGCGCGAATTGGTCACCTGATAGGCCATGCCGCGCGCCATTTCCAGCACGCCCAAGGACACGATGAACGAGGGGATGCGCCAGCCGACGGAAATGAGGCCCGTCGTCGCGCCGCACAGGGCGGCGACGAACATGCCCAGCAGGGCCGCGCTCCACACGGGCCAGCCCCAGTGCACGACGGCCAAGGACAGCACGGAAGCGGCCAGCGCCATCACGGAACCGACAGACAAATCGATGCCGCCGATGATCAGCACGAACGTCATGCCGACGGCCATCACGACGAGGGTCGGGATGTTGTTCGACAGGGTACTCAAGGTGGCCAAAGTAAAAAAGTTTTCGCTGGCAAACGAGAACAGCACGCACATGGCCAGCAAAGCGCCGATCAGGCCCGCATAGTTTTTCAGGTCGGCCAGGCTGCGCTGCAGATACGAAGGAGAGGAGTTGGAGGTCATGGGAATCTTTCCGGCGGATCAGGCCGCAGCTGGAGTGGAGTTGGGGGTCAAATAGCCGGAGAAGGCGGCCGACAGCAGCGCGTCCTGGCTCCAGGCACCGCGCTCGAAGGTGTCGACGATGCTGCCGGCGCTCATGACGGCGATGCGGTCGCAGATCAGCATCAGTTCGCGCAAGTCGCTCGAGACGATGACGAGGCCCTTGCCCTGGCGCGCCTGTTCGGCCAGCACCTGATAAATATCAAACTTGGCGCCGATATCGATGCCGCGCGTGGGCTCGTCGAACAGCATCACGGGGCAATCGCGGTACAGCCAGCGGGCGATCACGACCTTTTGCTGGTTGCCGCCGGACAGCTCGGCCACCGTTTGCGCGCTGTTGCGCGAACGGATGCCCAGGCGCTGAATATAGTCGTCGGCCACCGTCGCTTCGGCCGCGTCGTTGAGCCAGCCAGCGCCACTGACCGTGTCGAGCGAGGCGAGGGTCGTGTTGACGGCGATCGACTGGCGCAGCAACAAACCTTGTCCCTTGCGGTCTTCCGTGATCATGGCGATGCCGGCTTTCACGGCCGCCTGCGGCGAGTGCAAGGCGGCGGGCACCTCGCTGTCGCCGAGGAACACGTCACCGGCATCGGCGCGGTCGGCGCCGAAGATCAAACGCAGCAATTCCGTGCGGCCCGAGCCGATCAGCCCGGCGATGCCGAGGATTTCGCCGGCGCGCAAGTCGAACGATGTCGGCTTGACCACCTTGCCGCGCGCCAGGCCCCGCACGCGCAGCAGCGGCGCGCCGATGGTGCGCCCGCTCAGGTCGACGGCATCGTCGGCCGAGCGGCCCACCATCAGGCTGACCAGGTCGGCGGCGGAGTGGCCGGCGATATCGTCGTCGCACACGAGCTGGCCGTCGCGCAGCACGGCGATGCGGTCGGCCACGCGCTTGAGTTCTTCCAGGCGGTGGGAAATGTAGATGATGCACACGCCGTCGGCTTTCAGGCGTTCGATTTGCAGGAACAGCAATTCCACTTCGCGGTGCGTCAGCATGGCCGTCGGCTCATCTAACACCAGCAAACGGCAGGCGCCAATTAAATTGCGCGCGATTTCGATCATCTGCTGGTGGCCGATACCCAGTTCGCCCACGAGGGTCCACGGATCGAGGCCGCCCAGGCCCACTTTCTCCATCTGCTCGCGCGCGTCGCGTTCGAGACGCGTGCGGTCAATGAAGCCAAAGCGCTGCGGCAGGTTTTTCAGGTACAGGTTTTCCGCGATCGACAGGGTGGGAATCAAATTCAATTCCTGCATCACCATGCGGATGCCCAGCGCCTCGGCCGCGCCGCGCGAGGCGGGCTGGTAGGGCTTGCCGTCGAGCAGCATCGTGCCCGTGGTCGCTTGCTCCAGGCCGCAGATGATCTTCGACAGGGTGCTTTTACCGGCACCGTTCTCTCCCGTCAGCGCCAGTACCTGGCCGGGGGCGAAACGCAGGCCCACGCCGCCCAGCACGGGGCCAACATAGGACTTGCCGATGTTATCCAGGGTCAATAGAGGGATGGCGGCTGATGGCGCCGGGAGGATGTCGGTGGGCATGATAAAACTCCGCGGAAAAAGGCGGCGGGGCCGGCGCCGCAGCCTCAGGCTGAGACGCGGGCGCTGGCCCCGGCGGGATCAGACGATCAGGACTTGGCGCCCTTGGCGACCAGTTCGACCTTGGTTTCGATGACGCCACCGAGATCGGCCTGTTTCTTCTTCTGCGCCAGCGCTTTGAGCACGGTGTCGATGCCGAACACGGCTTGCTGCGAACCGAACTGGTCGGCGGTAGCCAGCACGCGGCCATCGGCCAGCATCGGCTTGATGGCGTTGATGTTGTCGTAGCCGACGACGAGGACCTTGCCCGTCTTGCCGGCCGCCTTGATGGCGGACACGGCGCCGATGGCCATGTTGTCGTTACCGCACAGCAAAGCCTTGATATTCGGATTGGCGTTCAGCATGGCGGCCGCCACCGTGTTGGCAGGGGCGATTTCCCACTGGCCCGACTGCACGCTGACCACTTTCGCACCGGCCGCGTTCATCGCGTCCTGGAAGCCCAGGGTGCGCTGCTGCGCGTTGTAGGTGGTGGACACGCCCTCGATGATGCCGACGGGGTCGCCCTTCTTGATCTGCTTGGCCAGGAAGTCGCCGACCACCTTGGCGCCCTTGCGGTTGTCCGGGCCGACGAACGGCACGGTGATGCCCTTCTCTTTCAGCGCGCCCTCGTCGAGCTTGTTGTCGATATTGACGACGATGATGCCCGCGTCAATGGCTTTTTTCAGCACCGGCACCAGCGCCTTCGAGTCGGCCGGGGCGATCACCAGCGCGTTGACGCGCGAGACGATCATTTGCTCGACCAGCTTGATCTGGCTCGACGTATCCGTTTCATCCTTGATGCCGTTCGACAGCAGGTCGTACTTGGCGGCATTGGCCTTCTGATGCGCCTTGGCGCCATTTTCCATGGTCAGGAAAAATTCATTGGCGAGCGACTTCATCACCAGCGCCACCTTCGGTTTGGCAGGCGTCTGCGCCATGGCCGGCACGGCGGGCAAAGCACATACCAGGACAGCGGCGGCAATCATTTTCAGGCGAATACGGGATGTCATGAGCGTCTCCAGAGTTGTTGGTCAAGCACGTGTACTGCATGCTTTTTAGGAAATTCGTTGCGCGCAAACGTTTGCGCGAAGCGAATAGTGCCTCAATGCCCCATATCAGTGCAAGCAAAACAGTATGTGCGGTGCAGCAAAAAGAGGGCGCTCAGAGGGAAACGGGCAGGCCGATGCGATCGGCCTGCCGAGGGGGAATGCGCGGAAGTCAGGCGTTTGTTGCGGGACGGGCGCTGGCCCACTGCACCGCCAGCACGCTGGCCAGTACCAGCAGCAAGCCCAGCATCGACCAGCCCGTCATGGCCTGGCCCAGCAAGGCCCAGCCCAGCACGACGGCCATCAGGGGACTGAGCAGTCCCAGCGAGGAGACGGCCACGGGCGACAGGCGGGCGATGCCGCGAAACCACAAGGCATACGCCAGCAGCGCGCCGGCCAGGCACAGGTAGGCGTAGGCCAGCACTTGTTGCAGCGACAAGGCCGGCAACGGTGCGTCGGCCAGCCAGGCGACGGGCGCCAGCATCAGGCCGCCGAGCAGCAATTGCCAGCCCGTCAGCGCCAGCACGGGCAAGTCCGGCTTCCAGCGCCGCGTCAGGTAAGTGCCGGCCGCCATGCAGGCCGTGCCGCCCAGCGCGGCGGCGATGCCGATCGGTTCCCACACCGTGCGCGGCGACAACAACAAAACGGCCATGCCGGCCACGCCCAGCACGCTGGCAAGCAAGGCCAGGCGGGCCGGACGGCGCCCTTCCACGCCCCAGGCCAGGCCCATCACCAGCAGCGGCTGGATGGCGCCCACCACGGCCGCCAAGCCGCCGGGCAGGCGGTAGGCGGCCACGAACAGCAGCGCCTGGAACACGCCGATATTGAGCGCCGACAGGATCAGCACGCGGCCCCAGTCGCGCCGCGCGGGCAGGCGCCGCATGATCAGCAGCAACAGCAGGCCGGCCGGCAGCACGCGGATCAGGGCCGCCGTGAAGGGCCGGTCCGGCGGCAGCAGTTCGGACGTGACGATATACGTGGAACCCCAGATCAGGGGCGCCAGCGCCGTGAGCAGAATATCGCCCCAGGCGGGGCGGACAGAAAAGGCGGACATGTACTATCTCGACATCAAGATAAAAAGCCAGTGTGGGCGCGAACTATCTTGATGTCAAGATAAATTGACGGATGCACCGGCGCCTGGCGGGCGTAAAAAAGCCCGGCAGGGCCGGGCTTCGGGAATGAGGCAAGGCGGCACTCTGCGCCGCCTGCCCGACGCTTAATCGCGCACGCGCTGCAGCACCGCGACCGGCATGCCGCCGACGGTGAGCGTGGCCACGTTGTTGCTGTTGCTCAGGCTGATCTGCATGGCCATGCCGCCCCCCTCTTCCGAGACGATCGTCACGACATTGCCTTCGGTGGCAAACGTGGCCGTGCTTGCGTTGCCGTTCTCGATAATGCTGTCCTTTGTAAATTCCAGGATTTTGCCCGTCGAGCCCTTCCATTTGCCCACCAGCGGGTGACCGCCAAAGCGGAACAGGCTTTTCAGCTTGTCCAGCATGCCCGCTTCTTGCGCACCCGAGGCATTGCGCATGGCGCCCGCCATGGCCATGGCGGCCTGGTGCAGTTGCGCACGGTCGGTGACTTGCCATTGCTTGTCGACCAGCGCCAGCGGCAGTTGCACTTCCAGGCCACCGCCCGGCAAGCGTTGCAGGATCTGCGCGCGGTCCGGCGACTTGACGAGCCATGCCGCCTCATCGCTCAGCGCCAGGGTGGCCGTGGCCATCGCCGTCGGCCGCCCGCCCATCTCGCGCACCTGCTCGTAGCCGCTGACCTTGGCCACTTTCACGCCCTTGGCCACGCACAGCTTGTCGCCGCGCAAGGCGGCCTTGCCCGGCGCGGCCAGCGCATAGACGAATTGCGATTGCGCCAGCCAGCCGCCGCTGCTTTGTTCGACGGGCGCGTTGTACAAGCCGCCACGCACGAGGATATCGAGCCATTGTCGAGTGGAACTGTCGTACGACGCCACGCGGATTTCTTCCTTCTGGTACGGCAAGTTGGTGAAGCACAGCAGCTTGTCGCGCGCCGCCTCGTCGGCCGCCAGGTGGGCATCGATGGCGCGGCCAAAACTGCTGGCCGACGCCGCTTCCGGCGCCAGCAGCCACGCCAGGGCGCCGCCAGCCACGATGACCGCCGCCAGCACGCCGCCGGCGATGACGACGTGGCGCCGCTTCACGCCGGACAGCGCCGGTGTCGCGGCCGACGCGGGTGATGGGACTGGCGCGGCATTGACGGCCTTGCCGCACTCGTCGCAAAAGCGCGCGTCGGGCGCGTGGGCGGTGCCGCACTGTTTACAGAATTGCGCCATGGTCTGCCTTACTTGAGTTTATGCGCGCATTCGCCGCAGAACACGTCATCGGACGCGACCGGGGCCTTGCAGCTCGGGCAATGCAGGCTGTCAACCGACGCAGCGGCCGGTGCGGCAGGTGCCGCGGCCTGTTCGGCCAGGGCACGCGCGCGTTCACGCGCTTCTTCGGCTTTCTTCTTGACCGTGGCCAGCCCGTCGTTCAGGCTCGCTTCCGAGGCGCTGAAATCGACATTGCGCGTGGCGTTCAGGTAAATGATGCACACACCCTTGGTAAAGATCAGGCCGGGCACCACAGCCGCGGCCGCCATCAGCAAGCCGCCGCCCAGACCCGCTGCGATGATGTAGCCGGAACCGCCACTCAGACCCGAAGCGAGGGAATACATATTCATCTGGCCGCCCAGGCCCAGGATGCCAGCCGACATGCCGCTGGTCAGCGACACGCCGGTACCGACCACGCCAAAGATCAGCAGCGCCACAAACGTCGTGATCAGGAACAGCAGCACTTCCAGCAGGATCACCGACACCAGCTTGGTGCGCACGATCAGGTTCAGGCGGGCAATGATCTGGAACACGGTGGCGCCCGACCACGCGGCGGGGCCGGCCAGCGGCAGCATCACGTAAAACAGCGCAAACACCAGCACGCCCAGCACGATGGCCGACAACGGGAAGACCAGCGTGTACAGCACGGGGCCGAGCACGGGGATCTTGCAGACGAACAAAATGATGGCGATGGCGATCATGGCCGCCAGCACGATCAGAAATTCCAGGAACACGACCGCGATCAGGCGGTGGCTCGTGTACAGCGAAACGAGCACGGCATCCACCAGGCTCAAGCCAGGCTGGCCCTGGGCATCGCGCATCAGCAGGATGCCGACGGCGTTGGAGCCGTAAAACATCACGAGGAAGGCCATCAGGCCGCCCAGGAAGCCCAGCAGCACGCTGCTCATGCTGCCGGCGAGCATCGTCAGTACACCACCGACGAGCACGGCGCCGATGAAGGTCAGGGCCAGCAGGGCAATCGCGCGGAAATTCTTGATGGCGTCGGTCGCTTCGATCAGCGAACCGAGCGCGGAGGAAAAGGGAAGAGGTTTAGGTGCTTCTGTGGAAATGGTCATGTCTAGCCTGGATGGGGGTAAATCGGGAACGGAACGGCCGGCATGGCCGCCCCGTGGCAATCAGTGTCAGTAAGCGCGGGCCAGTTGCAGGTCGGACGCAGGCGCCTGGCGCTGGACGATCTGCAGCTTGACGTCCTGGCCGCCGACGCGCTTGCTATTCAGGTACAGGGCCGTGCGTACCGGGTAAATGCCCTGCGGCACGCCTTCAGGCATGGGAATCGAGAAGCCGCCCTTGTAGGCGCCGCTGCCGTTATTGCTGCTGACCACCTTGCGCACAGTTTTGATCAAGTCGCCATTGGGCTTGTACAGGCTCAATTCCTCTTCCACCAGCGGGTTCGGATCGCGCGTGCCGGCCGCCACTTCGATATACGAATTGGTCTGCGCCTTCTGGCCCGGACGCACGGACGATGGCGTAAAGCCCGTCTCGTACTTCACCAGCGTCGACTGCTCGGGCAGCTTGCCCTTGTTGGCCACCTTGTAGTCGGCCTGTACCTGCTGCGACGTCTTGACTTGCTGGCTTTGATAATTCAGGGCCACGCAGGCGAGTGCGCCCAGGCTGGCGCCCAGTGCCGCGCCGCGCACGGTATTGTTGCCGCCGCCCAGCAAGCCGCCCACGACGGCGCCGATGCCGGCCAGCATGGCCGTATTGCATTCGCCGCTGCCCGCTTCCGTGCCGGCGGTGGTGGTATTGCCCGTGGCGCCAGGACCGCCCGGTGCGGCGCAACCGGCCAGCATCGAAGACACGACCAGCAGCGCTACCATGGGCTTGGCAATTTGTTTCAAGTTTTTCACGTTATTCTCCGGAAGGATCAAAAATAGGGGGAAGGCAAGCCGCGCGGCTTACTCGATCTGGATTTGCGACAGCGCCTTGTCTTGCGCTTCTTTCGCCTTGCGCTTGATGTCGAGCGCATGGCGGTTGCCAGTGTCCATGCGCAACACGGCATTCGCGTTGGCAATGGCGCAGTCGTACTTGCGCTGGCTCATGCAGTGGCTCGCTTCCGACAGGCTGTCCGTGATCACGCTTTCCAGGCCGCTAGTCTGTTTGACAGGCGCCGCTGGCGGTATCACCTTGACCGGTTTGGCCGGCTTTTCAGCGACGGGAGCCGGTTTTTCCACAGCCGGGGCCGGGGCTGGTGCGGGCACCGGCTCGGGGGCGGGCGCGGCGACAGATGCCGGGGCGGGCGCAGCAGGCGCAACGGCAGGCTCGGCCGCCGTCGCGCCGTCGAGCGCCGGGTCGCTGATGGCCAGCGGCTGCTCGGCGGCAGGCGCAGGTTCCACCTGCGCGGGCAAGACTGGAACAGCTTCCGGCGCCGGCGCTGCCGGCTTGCTTGAGAGAAAATAGTAAGCGCCCGCACCGCCCAGCAGTACTACTGCGGCGACGGCTGCAGCGATCAGTTTCATGCGGCTGCCCGCCGCTGGGCTGTCACTTGGCGTGTCGGCCACGGGAGCTGGTGCTGGTGCTGGTGCTGGTGCTGGTGCTGGTGCTGGTGCGGGTGCAGGATCGGCACGGCGCTTTTCCAGCACGGGCGGTGGCGGCGGTGGCGCGACCGGCTCCGGGATGAAGACGGGAACGGGTTCCGGAACAGCTTGCGCGACCATTTCTGCCACTGGAGCGGGCTCAGGAACGACCACACTCACTGGTTCGGGAATCGGCGCCGGCACAGGTGCCGCAACAGGTTCTGGCGGCAGCACTGGCGCCACGGCAAAGCTGAACGCGCATTTGGGGCAGAACTTGGCGTCGGGCTTGCAATCATGGCCGCACTGGCCACAGGATTTGCCCGGCACGGCAGCGGCGGCGGTCGTGGCGGCGGCAAACGTGGTGCCGCAGGAAGAACAGAATTTGGCGCCCGGCTTATTCTCGGCTTGGCAGGAAAGGCATTTCAATTGGCATCTCTTTTCATATCAACGCTGGGAGTCGCGTACGCTGGCGCTTGCCAGAAAGGCAGCATTGTTGCCGTACGGCTAAATATCCAACGAGTATATTTTCAAACACCAAGTTGTCACAAGGGAAAATTGCCTTTTGCTCTATTCAATTTTTAAATATTGGTAAAAATCCCGCCGCCAAGGCGGTTTGCCGCCCCATCTTGGTGCGCCCATAGCAAAAAACCCGGCAACGCAGTACGCGTTGCCGGGTTTTTCAAAGGATGCCCGAGAGCCGAAGACTATCTACTTGCGTCCACCCCGTGCCGGCGCGGCATGGCCGCCCTTGGCTGGCGGCTTGCTGCCACGGCCCATCGGCACGGCGGCCGGCTTGGCCTTCGTCTTGATGGTCGACAGAATCGATGGACGCACTTTCGACTCGGCGGCCGACGCTTTGGGCGCCGCTGCCGTGCCGCCCAGGGCGATGCGGTTCTTGCCCGGCGTGACCTTGAACTTGTCCGGCGTGCCGGCGCCATGCGTCTGGCGGCTGCGTTCGCCTGCGGCCAGGCCGCCCGATTCCGACGACGTCCAGGCCGGTATCAAGTGCTTGTCGCCATTGCCGATCAAGTCGCCACGGCCCATATTGACCAGCGCTTCGCGCAAGATCGGCCAGTTGGCCGGGTCCTGGTAGCGCAGGAACGCTTTATGGGTGCGGCGGATCTTGCCGCTGCGCGCCGTTTCCACCACTTCCGAGTCGGCTGTCACCTTGCGCAGCGGATTCTTGCGCGTGTGGTACATGGTGGTCGCCATGGCCATCGGCGTGGGCATGAAGGTCTGTACCTGGTCCAATTTGAAATTGTTTTTCTTCAGCCACAGGGCCAGGTTCAGCATGTCCAGGTCCGTCGTGCCCGGATGGGCGGCGATGAAATACGGGATCAGGTATTGCTTCTTGCCCGCTTCCAGCGAAAAACGGTCGAACATTTCCTTGAATTCGTCGTAGGCGCCGATGCCGGGCTTCATCATCTTCGACAAGGTGCCCTCTTCCGTGTGCTCAGGGGCGATCTTCAACAGGCCGCCCACATGGTGCGTGACCAGTTCCTTCACGTACTCGGGCGAACGCACGGCCAGGTCGTAGCGCAAGCCCGAACTGATCAGCACTTTCTTGATGCCGGGAATGGCGCGCGCCTTGCGGTACAGGGAAATGAGCTTGCTGTGGTCCGTGCCCAGGTTCACGCAGATGGACGGGTACACGCAGGACAGGCGGCGGCACGACACTTCGATCTCTTTTTCCTTGCAGGCCAGGCGGTACATATTCGCCGTCGGACCGCCCATATCGGAAATGGTACCCGTAAAGCCTTTGGTTTTATCGCGGATATGCTCAATCTCGCGCAGGATCGACGGTTCCGAACGGCTCTGGATGATGCGGCCTTCGTGCTCCGTGATCGAGCAGAAGGTGCAGCCGCCGAAGCAGCCGCGCATGATGTTGACGGAAAAGCGGATCATTTCCCACGCGGGGATATGCGCCTTGCCATAGCTCGGGTGCGGCGCGCGCGCATAATTCATGTCGTACACGCCATCCATCTCGTCCATGGCCAGCGGCAGGGGCGGCGGGTTGAGCCACACGTCGCGTTCGCCGTGCGCCTGCACCATGGCGCGCGCATTGCCGGGATTCGATTCCAGGTGGAACACGCGCGACGCGTGCGCATACATGACGGGATCATCCTTGACGACGTCGTAGGCGGGCAGGCGCACGACCGTCTTGTCGTGCTTTTCCTTGGCCATGGCCAGGCGCTCTTCGCGGCTCATGATGCGGATGGGCTTGATGACTTCGGCCGACTTGGAGGCGTTTTCCGTGGCGCAGGCGGTCTTGTCTTCCTGCACCATCTCGTACGGGCTGTAGTGCGGGTCGATCTTGCCGGGCACGTCGACGCGGGTGGAATTGTGCACGCCCCAGCCGTCGCCGGGCAGCCAGCCGGCCGGCACCATGAAGGCCGTGCCGCGCAAGTCGCGGATATCCTTGATGGCTTCGCCGGCGGCCAGGCGGTGGGTCAGGTCGACCAGCGCCCGCTCGGCATTACCGAAAATCAGCAAATCGGCCTTGGAATCGGGCAAGACGGAACGGCGGACCTTGTCCGACCAGTAATCGTAATGGGCGATGCGGCGCAGGGACGCTTCGATGCTGCCGATGACGATGGGCACGTCGGAATACGCTTCGCGCGCGCGCTGGGCGTACACGGTGACGGCGCGGTCCGGGCGCTTGTTCGGTTCGGCATTGGCCGTGTAGGCATCGTCGGAGCGGATCTTGCGGTCGGCCGTGTACTGGTTGACCATGGAATCCATGTTGCCGGCCGTGATGCCGTAGTACAGGCGCGGCTTGCCGAGGATGCGGAAGGCGTCGGCCGACAGCCAGTCGGGCTGGCTGATGATGCCAACGCGATAACCCTGCGCTTCGAGCAGGCGGCCGACCAGGGCCATGCCGAAACTCGGATGGTCGATGTAGGCGTCGCCCGTGACGAGGATGACGTCGCACTGGTCCCAGCCCAGCGCGTCCATCTCGGCACGCGACATCGGCAGGAAAGGCGCCACGGCAGCGCGGGCAGACCGCTTGGGAACGGTCGCAAATAAATTGGTAGGGGAGCTCATAGGGTACGGATTGTACCGGAATTGGCCATTTCCAACCTGACGGCCTGCTTTTTACTGTTGGATTTCAGTACAAAAAACGTTTATTTTTCAATCACTTGGGGAAAGAAGGCCCTTGGGGTCAGACCCTTCGGGGGTCTGACCCCAGCTTTTCCCCGGGTTACATCAAATCCCCATATTGGCAAGAATCTCGCCAAGTTCGCGCAAAGCCGGCTCCAGTTTCGGATGCTTGACGGCAAACTTGGCCGACAATTCCTGGCTGCGCTCGGCCAGTCCATACGTGGTCGACTCTTCTTCCTGCTCCTGCGCGGCGCGCTTTTCCATCAGCAACTTGATGTCGACATCGAGTTTTTGCAGCAAACCATGCAGTTCTTCATCGACGGGACCGCTGCTTGCCAGTGTCGAATGCAGCTGTTGCAGCGATTCCTTGAGTTTGCTATCCATGTTTTTTCCTGTCAGTCAGTAAATTGCGTGTCCAGGAACAATTGTTCCACCTTGCTCCTGGCCCACGGGGTCTTGCGCAAAAACTTCAGGCTCGACTTGATGCTGGGATCGCTGATGAAGCAATTGATATCGATGTGCTTGGCCAGGCCGTCCCAGCCGTAATGGGCCTGCAGGCGCGTCACGATACCTTCTAGGGTAATGCCATTCAAATCTTGCTGACTCATATGCTCTTTCGACTGCATTGCTTACGTCTTTATTTACATCTTACTCAATTCTACGCCGCCGGCACGGAAAGCTTGCGTGCGCCATGTCAACGCAACGCAAGCTTGTGGTAAAGACGACTTACTTCGCGTTCAAGCCGCGGCGTTCCAGCAGCGGTTCCACCGTGGCGTCGCGGCCGCGGAAGTCGCGGAACAGCTGCAGCGCATCGACGCTGCCGCCGCGCGACAGCAATTTGCTGCGGAACCAGTCGCCATTCTTGCGCGTCAGGCCGCCGTTTTCCTTGAACCAGTTGACCGATTCCGCGTCCAGCTTTTCCGACCACAGGTAGGCGTAATACGCGGCCGAGTAGCCGCCCGAGAAGCTGTGCGAGAAATACGTGGTGCGGTAGCGCGGCGGCACGGGCGCGTAGTCGACACCCGCGTCTTTCAACGATGCCGCTTCAAAGGCCAGCACGTCCGTCGGGATCTGGCTTGGCGCCAGCTGGTGCCAGCGCTGGTCCAGCAGCGCCGCCGACAGGTATTCCGTCGTCATGAAGCCCTGGTTGAATTTCTTCGCCGCCGTGACCTTGTCGAGCAATTCCTGCGGCATGGCCGCGCCGCTCTGGTAGTGCTTGGCGTAGTTTTGCAGCACTTCCGGCCAGACGGCCCACATTTCATTGACTTGCGATGGATACTCGACGAAGTCGCTCGGCACGCTGGTGCCGGCAAAGCGCGGGTATTTCACGTTCGAAAACATGCCGTGCAGCGCATGGCCGAATTCGTGGAACATGGTCGTCACTTCATCAAACGTCAATAAGGTCGGCTGGCCGGCGGGCGGCTTCGGAATGTTCAACTGGTTGGCGACGACGGGATGCGTGCCCATCAGCGATGATTGCGACACATATTCATTCATCCACGCGCCGCCATGCTTGTTGCCGCGCGCATAGAAGTCGGCGATGAACAGGGCCAGCGGCTTGCCGTTGGCATCCAGAACGTCGTAGACGCGCACGTCCGGGTTGTATACCGGCAAGTCCTTACGCTCCTTGAAGCTGATGCCGTACAACTTATTGGCGGCAAAGAAGACGCCATTGTTCAGCACGCTGTTGAGTTCCAGGTACGGTTTCAGCTCGTTTTCATCGAAATTGAAACGCTGCTTGCGCAGCTTGTCCGTGTAGATGGCCCAGTCGGCCGCTGCCACCTGGAAACCGCCCTTTTCCGCATCGACCACTTGCTGCAGGTCGGCCGCTTCGCGGCGCGCATTCGCGACGGCCGGTTTCGCCAGTTCCGACAGCAGGGTATTGACGGCCGTCGTGGTCTTGGCCGTCTGGTCTTCCAGCGAGTACGCGGCGTAGTTGGCGTACCCGAGCAAGGTCGCCCGTTCGGCGCGCAGTTTGGCCAGCTTCAGCACGATGGCGCGGTTGTCGAACTCGCCACCCTGGCTGCCCCGATTCAGCGAGGCATCCATCAAACGCTGGCGTGTCTTGCGATCCGTCAATACGGCCAGCGGCGGCTGGCCGCTGGTGTTGACGAGGGCGATGACGAACTTGCCCGTCAAGCCCCGTTCCTTGGCGGCCGTGGCGGCCGTATCGATATCGCTGTCCGTCATGCCGGCCAGCTCGGCACGGGTGTCGACGACGATGCTCTTGGCATTCGTTTCCTTCAGCACGTTTTGCGCGAAGGCCGTTTCCAGGCCCGCCTGCTCGGCGTTATAGGCTTTCAGTTTTTCCTTGTCCGCATCGGACAGCTTGGCGCCGGCGCGCACGAAATCCGTGTGATAGCGCTCGAGCAGGCGCAGGGATTCGGCATCGAGGCCCAGCTTGTCGCGCTTGGCGTACAGGGTGTCGATGCGGGCAAACAGTTTCGGGTTCAGCGTGATGGCGTCGCCATGCGCGGCCAGTTTCGGCGACACGTCCACTTCCACCGCTTCCAGCACGGCATTGGTATTGGTCGAGGTCATGTTGCTGAAGATGCTCTGCACGCGGTGCAGCAGCTGTCCCGTGCGCTCGAGGGCCACGATGGTGTTTTCAAACGTGGCCGGCTGGCGGTTGTTGGCAATCGCATTGACTTCGGCCAGCTGGCGTTTCATGCCTTCGGCAAACGCCGGCGCGTAGTGACCATCCTTGATCAGGCCGAACTGCGGCATCTGGAACGGCAGCGGGCTCACTTTGAGCAGGGGATTCTGGGCGCTGACGGCGGCGGCAGGTGCAGCGGCGGCGGCCATGGCGGATGGGGCGGCGTGGGCCAGCATGACGCTGGCGGCGATGACGAGCAGTTGTGGACGGATCATGACATCTTTCAGGAAGCGCGGGGAAGAACCGCGATCGCGTCGCGGGCCAGTGGCAGATCATAGCAGCCTGTCACACAGGCGTCATCCAACATGGGCGATCCTGTGGTGCAGCACGCCAAATGCGCGGTTTACCACGGTTTACAGGCAAAATCCCCAAATAAAAATGGCCGCCAATTGCTTGGCAGCCATTTTTTCATTGACCCGGCCTTGACGCCGGAATCACCCGATTACTTGCCGTTCAAGCCACGGCGTTCCAGCAGCGGCTCGATCTTCGCATCGCGGCCGCGGAAGTTGCGGTAGATGTCGAGCGCGTCGGCGCTGCCGCCGCGCGATAGCAGTTTATTGCGGAACCAGTCGCCGTTCTTGCGCGTCAGGCCGCCGTTTTCCTTGAACCACTCGACCGTGTCGGCATCGAGCTTTTCCGACCACAGATACGCGTAGTAACCGGCCGAATAACCGCCCGCGAACGCGTGCGAGAAATACGTGGTGCGGTAGCGCGGCGGCGCCGGGGCGAAATCGACGCCCGCTTCCGTCAAGGCGGTTTTTTCAAACGCCAGCACGTCGGTGGGGATCTGTGCCGGGGTCAGCTGGTGCCAGCGCTGGTCCAGCAGGGCCGAGGCCAGGTATTCCGTCGTCTTGTAGCCCTGGTTGAAATTGTCGGCCGCCGTCACTTTCGCCAGCAGTTCGGCCGGAATGGCCGCGCCCGTCTGGTAGTGCTTGGCGTAGTTTTGCAGCACTTCCGGCCACAGCGCCCACATTTCATTGACTTGCGACGGGTATTCGACGAAGTCGCGCGGCACGCTGGTGCCGGCGAAGCGCGGGTATTTCACGTTCGAAAACATGCCGTGCAGCGCATGGCCGAATTCGTGGAACATGGTGTTGACTTCGTCAAACGTCATCAGGGTCGGCTGGCCCGCTTCCGGTTTCGGAATGTTGAGATTGTTCGCGATCACCGGCTTACGGTTCAGCAAGGTCGACTGGCCCACATAGGCATTCGCCCAGGCGCCGCCGCGCTTGTTGCTGCGCGCGTAAGGGTCGAGCGTAAAGATGGCCAGTTGCGTACCGTCTTCATTGAAGACGTCGTAGACCAGCATGTCGGACGTGTAGACGGGCAAGTCGGTGCGCTGCTTGAAAGTGAGGCCGTACAACTTGCCGGCGGCAAAGAACACGCCCTTGGTCAGCACGCTGTGCATTTCAAAGTACGGTTTCAACTGCGTCTCATCGAAGTTGTAGCGTTCGGCGCGCACCTTGTCGCTGTAGAAGGCCCAGTCGGCGGCGCCCACCTTGAAGCCGCCCTTGCCTGCATCGATAACCTTCTGGATATCGTCCGCTTCACGGCGCGCATTGACGACGGCCGGCTTCGCCAACTCGCCCAGCAGGGCGTTGACGGCGGTGGTGTCGTGCGCCGTCTGGTCTTCCAGCGAATAGGCCGCGTAGTTCGGGTAGCCCATCAGCGCGGCACGTTCGGCACGCAGCTTTGCCAGTGCCAGCACTTCCTCGGTATTATCGAACTCGCCGCCACGGCTGCCGCGCGCTTGCGATGCCGCCATGATGCGTTCGCGCACGGCGCGGTTGGTCAGCAGCGACAGCGGCGCCTGGCCCGTCGTGTTGACGAGGGCGATCACGTACTTGCCATCGAGGCCGCGCTTCTTGGCCAGGCCGGCGGCCACTTCGATGGCGGCCGGCGACAGGCCGTCGAGTTCTTCGCGCGTATCGACGACGACAGCCGAAGCGTTCAATTCCTTCAGTACATTTTGTGCGAACTTGGTCGACAGGGCAGCCAGCTGGCCGTTGTAGGCGCGCAGCTTTTCCTTGTCCGCCGCCGACAGCTTGGCGCCGGCGCGGACAAAATCGGTGTGGTAGCGCTCGAGCAGGCGTTTCGATTCCGCATCCAGACCCAGCTTGTCGCGCTTGGCGTACAGGGTGTCGATGCGCTGGAAAAGCTTGTCGTTGAGCATGATCGCGTCGCTGTGGGCCGCCATCTTCGGCGCCAGTTCGCGTTCCAGGCCCTGGATCGTGTCATTCGTGTTGGAACCGGACATCACGGAAAACACGGTGCGCACGCGGCCCAGCAGCTGGCCCGAGCGTTCCATGGCCACGATGGTGTTGTCGAACGTGGCCGCTTTCTTGTTATTCGCAATCGCGTTGATTTCCGCCAGGTTGGCGGCCATGCCTGCCGTAAAGGCGGGCGCGTAGTCGGCGTCCTGCACCTTGTCGAACGGCGGATACTGGAATGGCAGGCTGCTCGCTTGTGCAAACGGGTTCGAGGCGGGCAAGGCGGCGGTAGCGGCGGGCACGGTGGTAGCGGCGGTGGCGGCAAAAGCGGCGGCGGCTGGCGCCAGCATCAGGCTGGCGGCGATGACGAGCATTGTAGGACGGGTCATGTCTTCTTTCAAGGAACGCAAGAGAGCCGCGATTGTGTCGCGGGCCAGCCTGAAATAATAACAGCCTGACACACTTGCGTCACCAGCAACTACCGGTGGTAGCGCGCCTGCCAGTGATGAACGGTTTTCATGCGCCCCGCACTACGATGCCGATTTAATAATGCGGCGGACGTTCGTTGACCAGCCCGCCATTCGCCTGCTGCGCCCCGTCGCGCACATGCTCGCCCAGCTTGTGCAGCATCGCTTCCAGCTGGTCGATGCGCTTGCCCTGCTGGTACACCATCTGGTTCAGCGACTCGACCAGATCTTCCTGCTGCGCCAGCTTGATTTCGATATCGACGAAACGTGTTTCCATCTGTTCTGCATTGTCCATGGTGCTCTCGGTGATTCCTGACTGAAAGGGGGCATTCTACCGCCGCAGCGGCGTGCGCCAGGACAAACTGCGTCCATTCGCCGCCGGACGGGCCCCGATTTCTGTTTATTCTTCCTGGATGGGCTCAAGCCGCTTGACGAATGAGAACAAACGATTACAATGAACACACCAACGCGACCCGAACCAGTACTGATCGATACGCGCAAGACGGCCGAATACCGGCGCTGGGAAGACTCCCTGCACGATGTGGCGGCCGCCGCCATCGATGCACGCATCAAGCATTTACAGCACGGTAAAAAGGGCGACTGGCGGCCAGTGGGCGAAGGCGTGTGCGAGCTGCGTTTTTTACAGACGGGACCCGGCTGGCGCGTGTACTTTCACGAAACGAATCGGGGCACCCTGATCTTGCTACTGCTGGGTGGCAACAAATCGAGCCAGCAGCGCGACATCAAACAGGCGCAAGCGATACTCAAGGACTTGAAAGCCCGGCAGGCAGCCATCCGGAAAGCGGCGGCAAGCCCATCGACAGGAGCACGAAAGAAATGAACCACCATATCGACCATGACACCTTCGACCTCGACGACCTGGAAGCCTTAGGCCTTAGCAAATTTGACCCAACCCAACACCTGACCAGCAAGGCCGCCGTGGCCGCCTACATGAGCGAAATCGTCGCCACCGGTAACGCCGAACTGTTCCAGTCGGCCATGAACGACGTGGTGCGCGCGTACGGCATGGGCAAGGTGGCGGCCCGGGCCGACATCACGCGCGAAGGCGCATATAAAGCCTTGCGCGAAGGCAGCAAGCCGCGCTTTGAAACCATTTTGAAGATGCTCGATGCGCTGGGCATGCAGCTGGCCATCGTGCCCAAAACCACGCCCGACAGCACCGTGGAAGCGTGAACGCTGCTTAAGCCTTCGGCGCGGCCAGCAAGGCCTTCATGCGCGCCAATCTTTCCTTGGGCGAAATCACTTCCGCCTCCGTCGGCACGGCATCGCCCACGTCGAGTTGCATTTCCTTGATGAAGCGCGACGGGTCGCAATGGACTTGCTCGCCCGCCCGCTTGCGCTTCTTGCACCAGGTGACGTGCAAGGTGCGCTGCGCGCGCGTGATGCCCACATACATCAGCCGCCGCTCTTCCTGGATACGCGCGGCGATGGTTTCGGCCGGCGCGTCAGGATCGCCCTTGTGCGGCAAGATCCCCTCTTCCACGCCAACGAGAAATACGTGCGGAAACTCCAGCCCTTTCGACGCGTGCAAGGTGGACATGCGCACGGCGTCCTGCTCTTCGTCCTTGCCCTCGAGCATGGTCATCAGGGCCACCATCTGCGTCAGTTCCAGCACGTTCTTTTCTTCGCCGTCGCGGTCCTTGCCGCCCCTGCCCCGTTCCTTGAGCCAGTTGACGAATTCGAGCACGTTCTGCCACTTGCTTTGCGCTTGCCGTTCCTCGAAGGCGTCATACAGATACGATTCGTAGTGGATTTCCTTCATCATGTCGTCCAGCACTTCGGCCGCGTTGTCGCCGCTGCCGGCAGCGCCGGGACGGCTGGCGCGCGACTCGAGGTCGTTGATGAAGTTGCAGAAGTCGCGCAGCGGACCCAGCTGGCGATCCGTCAGCTTGGCCTCGATGCCGCCCTTGAACACGGCCTGGAACAGCGAGCACTGCCACTGCCCCGAGAATGCGCCCAGCACCTCCAGCGTCGACTGGCCCACGCCACGGCGCGGCGTCGTCACGGCGCGAATGAAGGCCGGGTCGTCGTCTTCGTTCGCCAGCAAACGCAGGTAGCTGATGATGTCCTTGATCTCGGCCTTATCAAAAAAACTCTGGCCGCCCGAGATCGTGTACGGAATGCGCTCCTTGCGCAGACATTGTTCGATGATGCGCGCCTGGTGGTTGCCCCGGTACAGAATCGCGTAATCGGAAAATTTGTTCTTGCGCTCGAAATGGTCGGCCGAGATCATGATGGCGACCTGCTCCGCCTCCTGCTCGTCCGTCTGCATGCCCAGCACCTTGATCGGCTCGCCCAGGCCGTGCTCGGACCACAGCGATTTTTCAAACAGTTTCGGGTTGTTGCCGATGACGGCATTGGCCGCATTGAGCACGCGCATGGTGGAGCGGTAATTCTGCTCGAGCTTGATCACGCGCAAGTCGGGGAAATCCGTTTCCAGCGTTTTTAAATTTTCCACCGTGGCGCCGCGCCACGCATAGATCGCCTGGTCGTCGTCGCCCACGGCCGTAAACATCGGCTTCTTGCCGATGCCCGTCACCATCAATTTGACCAGTTCGTACTGGCAGGTGTTCGTATCCTGGTATTCGTCAACGAGCAGATAGCGCAAACGGCGCTGCCACTTGTCGCGCACGGGGCCGTTGTTGCGGAACAATTCCACGGGCAGGCGGATCAGGTCGTCGAAATCGACGGCCTGGTAGGCGGAAAGCGTGGCCACATAGCTGCGGTAGATGCGCGCCGCGTTGGCTTCATCTTCATCCTTGGCTTGCGCCAGCGCCATGTCCGGATCGATCAGGCCATTTTTCCAAAGCGACATGGCATTCTGGATGCCGCGGATCACCTGTTTATCGGTGGTAATGGCAAGGTCTTGCACGAGGGAAAAACAGTCGTCGCTGTCCATGATGGAAAAGCGGTCCTTCAGCCCCACGCCATTGGCTTCCTGGCGCAGGATTTTCACGCCCAGCGAGTGAAAGGTCGACACCGTCAACTGCTTGGCCTGGCGCGGTTGCTTCAAGAGCTTGGCGATGCGCTCCTGCATTTCCAGCGCCGCCTTGTTGGTGAAGGTCAGCGCGGCGATGGTGCGCGGGTCATAACCGCGGTCTTCGATCAGATGGGCGATCTTTTGCGTGATCACGCGCGTCTTGCCCGAACCGGCGCCCGCCAGCACCAGGCAGGGGCCGTCGAGGTAGGTAACCGCTTCGCTTTGGGGCGCATTCAGACCGAACTGTGGTGCTTTGGACATCAGGGTATTTCCGCAGGGAACAGCAGCCCATTGTAACAGCGTCGCGCAGCCTATTTGCATGGCGGAGCATGCCCGAAAAACAGGCAATGGCATTGATATATCGCCATATGCCGCCATCTTGGCCGATGCAATGCGTGCGGCGATGCCACGCCTGGAGTACCATTCCGCCTATATCGCCCGTGCGCGCCCACTTACCGAATGGCAGTCCCATGAAATTTGAACACCTGATTGAAATCAATGATCCGTTGAATCCGCTGATCGATACCTTGACCCTGGAACAAGTGTGGCGCGGCCTCGTCTTGCGCGCCGAGTCGCCGAAGCTGTTCGTGCCGCACCTCGATGAGTGCCGGATCAGCGAGCGCTGCGATGCCGGTTTCGCGCGCAGCCTGCGCTATGGCGAACTGGTCATCAACGACAAGGTGGTGCTGGTGCCGCAACTGCAGGTGCGCTATGAAGTGCCGGCGCAACAGGATATCAGCGCTTCCTCGCTGGTGATGACCATCGAAATGCCCGACGAAGCGAGCCTGTGGGTGCGCTTCCAGTACGACGACGGCCATGACGCGGCCACCGATGCGGCCAACGCCCTGTACGACGACTTCCGCCGCTCGGCCTACAAGGAGTCGGACATCGACACGGTGCGCATCATGCGCGAGCTGGCGCTCGAGGGACGGCTCGATGCGGGTCTGCTGAATTAAGCTCCCGCGCTAAATTCGTGCGCTGCGGCCCCATAGCTGGTCGGGGCGAAATTGCAGTCCCGCCTGCTCCGCGCTGAGCACTTCGCGGATGGCGTGCAAGTCCACGCGCGTGTCGCGCCGCAGCGGCACGTCCAGGTGCGCGCCGCGGGGGCCGACCAGCGACTGCACGTGGGGCGTGGTGGCGTTCAAGCCCTTGCGCGTGACGACGCCGATTTCCCCATTGAGTAATTTGACGAAAGTGCCGACCGGGTAGATGCCCAGCTCGCGCACCAGCAGGGACGCCAGCGGCGCATCCAGGGTGGCCTTGTCGGCCATCAACATTTCACGCAAGGCCACGTTCGGCAGCAAAGGCTGGCG
Organism: Janthinobacterium sp. FW305-128; assembly: GCF_020858135.1. Taxonomy (NCBI): domain Bacteria; kingdom Pseudomonadati; phylum Pseudomonadota; class Betaproteobacteria; order Burkholderiales; family Oxalobacteraceae; genus Janthinobacterium; species Janthinobacterium sp. FW305-128. The sequence continues at coordinate 147,738 of NZ_JACYMK010000013.1, forward strand.
GTAGCTGCGCTTCGAGACGCGCGCGCAATAGCGGTCGGCCAGCATGATCAGCCGGGCGCCGATGCCGATCGCCTCGCCTTGCGTGCCCAGCGGATAGCCGCTGCCATCGATATTTTCATGGTGCTGCAGCACGGCCTGCAGCCAGACGGCATCCGTGACGCCGGCCGCGCGCAGCAAGTCGACACCGGCTTGCGGATGGGCGCGCAAATAGGCGCGTTCCTGCGCGTCCAGCGGGCCCGCCTTGTGCTGGAAATCCGCATGGCGTTCCAGCATGCCCACATTCATGCTCAGCGCGGCCAGCAGCACGCTGCGCACGACGGCGTCGTCGAGTTTCAGCGCGCGCGCCAGCAGGGCCGTGATGACGGCCGTGTCGACGCTGTGGCGCACGGCAAAGTCGCCCGCGCTCTGGTTGTGCAGGATGCAGGCCAGCGCCACGTCGGCATCCAGAACAACGGCCTCTTCCACCAGTTGCGCCAGCGGCGCCAGGGATAGGTGGCTGCCCGCCTGCCCGGCGGCGATGACCGGCAAGACGAGGGCCAGCCCTGCCGTGACGAGGTTCAGCATGCGCAGGGCCGATGGCGCTTCCGTGGCCGTGCGCGGCACGTCGGCGCTGGTATCGGCGATGACGCCGCGCGCCAGCAGCAATGCGATCTGGTTTTCGCTGCTGATGACATGGCCCAGCCTGGCCAGCAAGCCGCCCGTTTCGCCATGCACGTCCCAGGGCAGGGCCACGCCCAGGGCGAGTTCTCCCGCGTAAATGCGCCGAATTTTCACATCGTCTCCATCATCGCCTGCACCCGCTTGTTTTTACCATCCTGGCATCAGCGGCATGTGCCAATTGAAATGTTTTTTGCTTTTAATCAATATTTCAATGTGGCAGCGATGATCGCGCAATCATGTGCGCTTGTCTACAAAATTGTATAAATATCAAAATTGCATCAGACGCCAGGCGAGCAGTCGGCGCAGTCCGGTGCGTGTTCCGGGTCTTTTTCCAGGTGCAGCGCCAGCTCGCGCAAGGCCGTGCGCACGCCTTCCTCGATGACGGGGTGGTAGAACGGCATGTCGAGCATGGCGGGCACCGTCAGCTGCGCCTGGCAGGCCCAGGCCAGCAAGTGGCCCAGGTGTTCCGCCCGTGGGCCGATCAGCTCGGCGCCGAGAAAGCGCTTGCTGCCGAATTCCGCATACACGCGCAACATGCCTTGGTTTTGCAGCATGACGCGGCTGCGGCCCTGGTTGCCGAACGACACGGCACCGACGGCAAAGCGGCCCGCGTGACTGACGCACAATTGCTGGTAGGTGGCGCCCACAGTGGCGATCTGCGGCTCCGTGAAAGCGATCGCCAGCGGCGTGCGGCGCAAGCCAGGTTTGACGTCGGGAAAGCGCGCCGCGTTGTCACCCGCTATGCGGCCCTCGTCGGCCGCTTCGGGCAGCAGCGGCAAGGCGTTGTCGGCATCGCCCGCGATGAAGATGGCGCTGGTGCCGCACTGCATGGTGTGCGGGTCATGCAGGGGGATGCCGTGGCGGTCGAGCTCGATTTGCGCCGTGTCCAGACCGATCTTGTCCACGTTCGGACGGCGGCCGATGGCGGCCAGCACGTACTCGAACTGCTCGGTTTTTTCCTGACCCGCATCATCGCGGCTGGTCAGCGCGATGCCGCCGCCGTCCGGCGTTGTTGCCATGTGCGCGACCTGGGTCATGAAACGGATATCGAGTTCGCGCGCCAGCACGGCATCGGCCTCCCGCAGCACCAGCGGGTCCGTCAGCTGCGCGACTTTATTACCGCGCGCAAACAAGGTCACGCGCACGCCCAGCCGCGCCAGCGCCTGGCCCAGTTCCAGACCGATGACGCCGCTGCCGACCACGGCGACTGACTTTGGCAAGTCCGTCCATTCGAACACGGCGTCGCTCGTGATGACGCGCTCGCCCGCCGCCTGCCACTCGGGCGGCACGATGGGCGTGGAACCGGTGGCGATCACCACGCTGGCCGCTTCGACAAGCGTATGTTCGTCGACCTGCAGCTTGCCCGGCGCAATGAAGCGGGCGTGGCCGCGCAGTTTTTCTTCCTCGGGGATGGCGTTGACGCCGTCGAGCACGAAGCCGACAAAACGGTCGCGCTCGCTGCGCACCCTGGCCATCACTTGCCGGCCGTCGATGCGCACGGGGCCCGGATGCACGCCAAAAGCGGGCGCGGCGGCCACGGCATGGGCCGCCTCGGCCGCCGCGATCAGGAGCTTGCTGGGCATGCAGCCCACGCGCGCACACGTCGTGCCGTACGGCCCGCTTTCGATCATCAGCACGCGCTTGCCCTGCATGCGCGCGGCCTTGTGCGCCGTCATGCCGGCCGTGCCGCTGCCGATCACGGCTACATCCACTTGTATCGTTTTCATCGTGCTACTTATCTCCGCGTCAGATTGCTCACAGCGTTCGATACTACCCGTTTGCCGAAAATAAGGTTTTACTTTGCTGCAATATGTGTATTAGTATAACTAATCAATTCTAAAATTTATAAGCTGAGCTAATGGGATCACTCGATTATCGCGCGCTGGCCGTGCTGGACGCCGTGGCCAGCCATGGCAGTTTCGACAAGGCCGCCCTGGCGCTGGGCATCACCCAGTCGGCCGTCTCGCAGCGCATCAAGGCGCTGGAAGACGCCAGCGGGCGCTTGCTGATCATCCGTGGCCAGCCAGCCGTGCCGACGGGCCTGGGCCAGCGATTGATCGTGCATCACCGCAACGTCAAGCTGATGGAAGCATCGCTCGACATCGACCTGGGCAACAGCGTCAGCATGCCGGAAATCGCCATCGCCATCGATGCCGACAGCCTGGCCACGTGGTTCCCCGACACCTTGTCCGCCCTGCTGGCGCCACCGCGCTGCCAACTCGACGTGCGCCTGGCCGACAGCGACAGCGCCCTGCAGATGGTGCGCGACGGCTCCGTGTTTGGCTGCGTGGCGGCCGAGTCCGGCACGGCGCTCGACGCGGCGGCGGCCACCAGCGTCACGCCGCTGGGCACCTTGCGCTATGTCTGCGTGGCCACGCCCGTGTTTGCGGGTCACTGGTTCGGCGATGGTTTTATTGCCGAGGCCGTGCAACTGGCGCCGGCCGTCGTGGGCCAGCACGGCTTGCTGGCGCGTTTCCTCGCTGAACAATTGAGCATGCGTGAACCGTTTCCGCACCATACCTTGCCGGTCGAAGCGGCGCGCCGCGCCTGCGTCCAGGACGGCTTGGCCTACGGCCTGATGCCGCAGCGCCTGGCCGCGCAGGCGCTGGCGACGGACCGGCTCGTCGACCTGATGCCCGGCAGCACCCTGGACGTGCCGCTGAGCTGGCACGCGTGGACGCTGGACACGCCGTTTACCAAGCTGTTGTCGGAACAGATCGTCAAATCGGCGCGCGATTACCTGCAGTAATTTAAATATCGAGCGGGTCCACTTCCAGCGACCATTTCACGCGCGTCTTCATGGCGCGCAGCTCCGCTAACCATTCCTTCAAAAACGCCTGCAAGGCCGGCCGCGAAGGCGATTCGAGCAGCAGCTGGGCGCGGTCCACGTTGTAGACGCGCGTCATGCTCATGGGAATCGGGTCGTTGATGGTCACCTGCGGGTGTTCCATGCACTCTTTCGCCGCCTGCAGGAATTCGATGGCCGTGGCCAGCTCGGGCGCCTCGGCGCGCAGCAGGGCCTGGAACAGATACGGCGGCAGCGCCGCCTGGGCCCGCTCTTCCAGCAAGGTCGTGGCGAAGTGATCGTAATCGTGGTTGACGACGGCGTCGTACAGCGGATGACGCGCATAGCGCGTCTGGATCAGCACTTCACTGACGCTGCCCCCTTCCGTCTGCGCAGCCCGTCCGGCCCGGCCCGCCACCTGCATCAGCTGGGCGAACAGGCGTTCGCTGGCCCGGTAATCCTGGGAAAACAGGGCCGTGTCCGGGTTCAGGATGCCGACCAGGGTCAGCTTTTTGAAATCGTGGCCCTTGGCCACCATCTGCGTGCCGATCAGGATATCGACTTCGCCCCGGTGCACGGTGTCGAACGCTTCCTGCGCGCTGCCCTTCTTGCGCGTGGAATCGGCGTCGATGCGCAAAATGCGCGCCTCGGGAAACAATTGCTGCAAGCCCTCTTCCACGCGTTGCGTGCCGCGTCCCAGCGGCTGCAGGTCGACGTTGCCGCAGGTGGGGCAATGGCGGGGAATGCGCAATTCCAGGCTGCAATGGTGGCAGCGCAAGCGGTGTTCGGGCTTGTGCAGCACCATGAACGAGGTGCAGCGCGTGCAATTGCTGATCCAGCCGCACGATTCGCAGCAGATCACGGGCGAATAGCCGCGCCGGTTCAGGAACAGCAGCGACTGCTCCCCGCGCTCCATGCGCAGTTTTAATGCGGCGACCAGATGCGAGGTCAGGCCGTCTTTCGGCTTGTCGCGCTCCATGTCGAGGATCTTGACGCGCGGCAGGACCGCATTTTTGACGGCCCGCTCGCGCAATTCCAGCTTGCGGTAGCGCCCCGTCTGCGCGTGGTGCCAGCTTTCCAGCGACGGCGTGGCCGAACCGAGCACGATGGGAATCTGCAATTGCCAGGCGCGCCACACGGCCAGGTCGCGCGCGGAATAGCGCAAGCCTTCCTGCTGCTTGTAGGACGGGTCGTGCTCTTCGTCGATGACGATCAGTTTGAGTTTCGGCAAGGACGCCAGGATGGCCAAGCGCGTGCCGAGCACGATGCGCGCCTGGCCCTGGTGCGCGGCCAGCCAGTGCAGCATGCGCTCGCCTTCGGACAGGCTGCTGTGCAAAGTGGCCAGCATGACGCCGGGAAAGCGCGCGCGGATATTGCCTTCCAGCTGGGGCGTCAGGTTGATTTCCGGCACTAAAATCAGGATTTGTGCATCGTCCTCGCGCGCCAGCACCTGGGCGCACGCCTGCAGATACACTTCCGTCTTGCCGCTGCCCGTCACGCCGTACAGCAGGGTCGGCTTGAAACCCTGCGCGCCGCCGATGGCGTCCGCCGCCTCTTGCTGGGCAGCATTGAGCGCAGGCATGTTCAGCGGCGTGCCGTCATGCGCGTCGGCCAGCTTGCCCAGCTTCTTGATGGCGCGGTCGAGCGCCACGGTGGTGAGCACGCGCAAATTCTTCGGCAAGCCCGGCAAGGCCACTTCACCGAGCGGGCGCTGGTAGTAATCGGCGGCGAAGGCGGCCAGCGCCAGCCACTGTTCAGACAGGGGCGCCAGCTGGCTGCGCACGGCCAGCACGTCCTTCAATTTCGCGGCGGGCACATCGGTGCTGTCGGACACGCCGACGATCAGCCCCATCACTTCGCGCCGGCCGAATGGCACCAGCGCCAGCTGCCCCACTTGCGGCAGCGGCACGGCAGCGCCCGTATCCGCCGCCGCTGTCCAGCGGTAGTCGAACAAGGCGTTCAAGGGCGTGTCGAGCGCGATTTTCAGGATGCACGACGTCAAAATGCACTGCGACATGGGGGTAGGGCCTATCTCAATAAAAAAGCGCGCCGCAGGGGCGATGGCGCGGCGGGATGTCCGGCATCAAGCCAGCGGGCCATGATACTTGTTTCATCCGTCAAACGCCTAACGACGGACGGGACGGCGTGCTCTCGTGCCTGAAGAAAATTCTGTGGATAACTTTGTGGACAAAGCAAAATTAACTTTCAGAAAAATGTGGACATAAAATTTCGACTGCCGTCAAGAGCGGCACGCAAGAAAAATTAATCATTTAAAATCAATGGCTTAAAAATTGATGCCCGGGCGGCCACAAATCCACAGGGCATTTCCGCCGCTGTGCATAACTGAGCCATTTGTAATGTATTTATACAGAAATCAGCACCATTTTGAGGCGTCCGATCGGCAAAAACGCGGACGGCATGCAGCAAAATTGACAATTGCCGGGCAAGCGTTCGTTTTTACCTGACGGACGGCGAAACATTGTTCAATTATCATGCGCTGCAACATTCACTTCAGGTGAAACCTGAACATCGGCGCTAAGTATCGGTTAACAAAATACTTTTCAATTTTATCCACAGAATCTGTTGATAACTTTGTGGACAATGAAGGAATAATGCAAGCGGACGAAAGAATAACCTTATCAATAGCAACAAAGTCCGCTAGTCAATGAATTTTTTATTCCTTAATAATCAATCACTTGAAAATCGCCCCCGGGCATGGCTTTGACACTGCCTCTTATTTCCGCAGCAAAAAAAATTGTGCATAAGTCGGTATGTCTTGCTAAGGCGCAGCAAAGAAAAAGGCAGGCTTCCGTTGGAAAGCCTGCCTTTTCTGCCCCTGCGGGGAAAACGACGACTTACTGGCCGCTGCGCATGGCGCGGCTCATGCTGTGCACGGCTTCCACCATCGCTGCCACGGATTCCGGCGGCGTGAACTGGGAAATGCCATGACCCAGGTTGAACACGTGGCCCGTACCAGCCGATGGCGCGCCGAAGGCGTTGAGCACTTTCGCCACTTCGGCGCGGATCTGCTCGGGGCTGGCGAACAGGATGGCAGGGTCGAGGTTGCCCTGCAAGCCCACTTTATGGCCCACCAGCTGGCGCGCGCGCGTCAGGTTGACGGTCCAGTCCAGGCCCACGGCATCGGCGCCGATGTCGGCGATCTGCTCGATCCACTGGCCGCCGCCCTTGGTAAACACGATGGCGGGAATCTTGACGCCATCCTTGTCGCGTTTCAGCTGCGCCACCACTTGCTGCATGTAGGCCAGCGAGAATTCCTGGTAGGCGCCGTCAGCCAGCGCACCGCCCCAGGAATCGAAGATCATCACGGCTTGCGCGCCGGCGTCGATCTGCGCATTCAGGTACTGCGCCACGGACGTGGCGTTGATCGCCAGGATGTGGTGCATCAGGTCAGGGCGGTTGTACAGCATCTTCTTGATGGTATGGAACTCTTTCGAGCCGCCGCCTTCCACCATGTAGCACGCCAGGGTCCACGGGCTGCCGGAAAAACCGATCAGCGGCACACGGCCATTGAGTTCCGTGCGGATTTGCGTGACGGCCTTGAAGACATAGTCGAGCGATGCCAGGTCCGGCACTTGCAAGGCCTTCACGTCCTGCTCCGTGCGCAGCGGGCGCTCGAACTTCGGGCCTTCGCCATCGGCGAAATACAGGCCCAGGCCCATGGCGTCCGGCACCGTCAGAATGTCCGAAAACAAAATCGCCGCGTCGAGCGGGAAACGCTCCAGGGGCTGCAAGGTCACTTCCGTTGCGTAATCGGGATTCTTCGCCAGGCCCAGGAAGGAGCCGGCCCGCTCGCGCGTGGCGCGGTATTCGGGCAGGTAGCGGCCTGCCTGGCGCATCAGCCAGACAGGAGTGTGCTCGGTCGGCTGGCGCAGCAGGGCGCGCAGGAAAGTGTCATTCTGGAGCGGAGCAAATTGTGGCATGGCAGGCAATCGAGCTTGGAGAAGCGGTATTATCGCATCCAATCGCCGCCATTTCATTGATTCCGGTGCCGCTTTGCAGCATTTGCCACGCACAGCGATGACTTTCGTTGTGCCTGCCCTTCCATTATGATGATGAACGCCGCCGCGCTGCCTGACGCCGCCTGGAGGCCCCTCTACCCACCACGACACGGAGCCCGCATGACCTCGACCGCATCCAGCACCCCTTATGGCATTTGGCCATCGCCGATCAGCGCGGCCATCGTCGCCGCCGGCGCCTCGCCGCTGACGCAGCTGGCCCTCGGGGGAGCGGATGGCGCCGACGTGTTCTGGCTGGCCGGGCGCGCCAGCGAGGCGGGTCGCAACACCCTGCTGCGCCAGCGCGGCGCGCGTGTCGATGAACTCACGCCAGCGCCCTTCAATGTGCGCACCCGCGTGCATGAATACGGCGGCGGCGCGTATGCGGTGGCCGGCGATACCGTGTATTTCTCGCATTTCGCCGACAATTGCCTGTACCGCGTGGCCGGCGACGCCGCGCCCGAAGCGTTCACCACGGGCGGCAATACGCGCCATGCGGACTTCGTCGTCGATGCGGCCCGTGCCCGCCTGATCGCCGTGCGCGAACAGCATCCGGCAGAGGGCCATGCGCAGCCGGAAAACTGCCTGGCGGCCGTCGGCTTCGACGGGCACGAAACGGTGCTGGCGCGTGGCCACGATTTTTATGCGGCGCCGCGTTTGTCGCCGGACGGCAGCCAGCTCGCCTGGATCAGCTGGGACCACCCGCGCCTGCCGTGGCAAGGCACGGAACTGTGGCTGGCCGACGTGCAGGCGGACGGCAGCCTCGGTTCGCCCCGCCTGATCGCCGGCGGCGCGCGCGAGTCGATTTGCCAGCCGGAATGGTCGCCGAACGGCTTGCTGCACTTCGTTTCCGACAGCAGCGGCTGGTGGAATCTGTATCGCCTGCATGGCGCCGACATCGAGGCGCTGTGCCCGATGGAAGCGGAATTTGCCACGCCGCACTGGACCTTCGGCGGCAGCATGTACGGTTTTCTTTCCGACGACGAGATCGTCTGCACGTATATCCAGGCCGGCGTCAATTATCTGGCGCAATTGAACGTGGCGGCGGCCAAGCTCGAGCCGATACCGCATCCGTACCAGGAAATCCGCGAACTGCGCGTGGGACCCGGCTTCGTCGCGCTCTTGGGCGGCAGCCCCACCATCGCGCTGGAACTGGCGCGCATCGATTTGTCCAACCATGAGCTGGAAGTACTGGCCCAGTCGATCGCACAATTGCCCGCGCTCGAGTATTTGTCCGTGCCGCGCAGCTTGAGTTTCCCTAGCAGCAATGGCCGCACGGCGTATGCCTTCTTTTATGCGCCCACCAATGGCGACGTGCAGGCGCCGGCAGGCACCTTGCCGCCCGTCATCGTCATCAGTCATGGCGGCCCCACCAGCATGGCCAGCAATACCTTGAAGCTGGCGACGCAGTACTGGACCAGCCGCGGCATCGGCGTGCTCGACGTCAACTACGGCGGCAGCAGCGGTTTCGGCCGCGAATACCGCGACGCGCTGCGCGGACAGTGGGGCATCGTCGACGTGGAAGACTGCATCGCCGGCGCGCGCTACCTGGCCGCCAACGGCCTGGCCGACCCGGAACGCCTGATCATCCGCGGCGGCAGCGCGGGCGGCCTGACGACCCTGTGCGCCCTGACCTTCCACGACGTCTTCAAGGCGGGCGCCAGCTACTATGGCGTATCCGACCTGAAGGGTCTGGACGACGATTCGCACAAGTTCGAATCGCGCTACACCGACTACCTGATCGCTTCGCAGCCGCAAGCCGAGGCCCTGTACCGCGAGCGCTCGCCCATCCACCACACGGACAAACTGTCGCGCCCGATGATCTTCTTCCAGGGCCTCGATGACAAGGTAGTGCCGCCGCAGCAGTCGCAGCTGATGGTCGACGCCCTGCAGGCGCGCGGCGTGCCCGTCGCGTATGTGCCGCTCGAAGGCGAGGGCCACGGCTTCCGCAAGGCGGAAAACATCGTGCGCACGCTGGAAGCGGAACTGTATTTCTACCAGCGCGTGTTCGGCCTGCCCGTGGCGGCCGGCGAGCCGCCCGTGCACATCGCCAACTTGTCCGCATGACCGACCCGCATGCAGACCAGCGCTTGCTGGATGAATTCGCCGCCCTGGAGCAGCATGAACAGATGATCCTGGCCTTGCTGGCCATCGCGGGCGAACCCGTGGGCAAGCATGCCGTGTATGAACACTTGCAGCGCGCCAATGTCGTCGAGCCGGACGGCACGCCGTTTGCCCTGCTCACCGTCACGGGCATGCTGCAGCATTTGACGCGGCACGCGCTGGCGTCCGAAGTGGTGGGACGGGGCTATGCCTGCGAAGCGAAGCTGCGCTGGCCCGCCATGCGCGCCGCCATCGAGCACCTGGTGTTCCGCGACCTGTGCCAGGCCATCGAGCTGATCAACCCCGTGCGCCGCAACTGGGATGGCTATGTGGAATTGCGCAGCTACCGGCAAGGCGTGGCGCGCCTGCGCATCGCCCTCTTGCGCAATGACGAGGTGCGCCACGTGGCCGCCATCCTGGCCGCCTGCATGGCGTGCTATGAAGCGCAGCAGCTGCATCCGCTGATCGAGATCTTCGGCCGGCCGTTCGAGCCGGAAATGTTGTCTTTCGTCATGCCGCAACTGCAGGACGACATCCTCGCCGTGCTGTTGGGCAACGCCCCGCGCGAACCGGCCACGGCGCACGCCATCCGTACCTACGCGCGCGCGCACCACGCGCGCCAGGCGGCCGCCGGCGACCACATCGGCGCCGCCCTGCCGCTGGCCTTGGCCGAGGACGCCCTGCTGTGCGGCGAACTCGACGCGGCCGCGCGCTACCTGGCGGGCCAGCAGGGGCCGCAGGCGCTGTTTGTCGACAGCAGCATCGCCCTGTTGCGCGGCGAACATGCGCACGCCGTGGCGGGCTTTGAAACGGCCCTGAAAGGGTTACGCAAGGAAACAGGCAAGCGCAAGCTGTGCTTTACGGGCATCGGCGGCCACCTGTACGTGCTGGCCTTGCTGCGCGGCAACGACGCCAAGCTGCTGAAAAGCGCGGAGACCTACCTCGATATCGCGCTGCATGCGCAACCGAACCACGACAGCATCGTCTACCAGCAACTCAATACCTTGCGCCTGGTGCGCGCCGGCGTGCTGCAAGCCGATGCGATCCCCACGCGCAGCTGGGAAACGGGACTGCAGGCGCAGCTGTTCCAGGCCTTGCTGTACTACTGGCTGGCCCTGCCGCAATTGAGCGAGCGCAAGGATCAACTGCGCCTGTTGGTGCAGCAAGCGGACGCGGCCGGCTACGACCTGATTGCCGCGCAGGCGGCCGGCTTGCTGGGCTTGCTGGGCGAGCCGCAGCAGGAGCGCTACGCCACGGCCAAGCGCGCGCAACACGGTCTGACGGACATGGCGCCGTGGTTCGAGCGCCAGGAAGCGTGGCAGCGCCAGCTGAGCGCCCTGATCAACCTGCAGCAGAACGCGCCCGCCGAAGCGCTGGGCGGCGTCTCGCGCCTCGTGTGGCTGGTGGCGTTCGACCCGCGCTTCGGCTTGACGGCCGTGGAAGTGCGCGAGCAGAAACGCGACGCGCGGGGCGGCTGGAGCAAGGGCCGCGCCATGGGCCTCAAACGCCTGGCCGAAGAGGCGGGCGACATCGATTTCCTCACGCCGCAGGACGCCCGCGCGGTCGGCAGCATCGCGCCGTTCAAACAATATTATTCGTCGGCACCGCGCTATGAAATCGAGCTGGACAAGGCCGCCATCCTGCTGGTGGGCCACCCGCTCGTCTTCTGGCTCGATCACCCCGACACGCGCGTGGAACTGATCGCCGGCGCACCGGAGCTCCTGATCAAGTCGCACGAGGGGCAACTGTGGCTGGGCATGCAGCCGCCGCTGCCCGACAACGGCGGCAACGTCGTGGTGCAGAAGGAAACGCCGACGCGCCTGCGCGTGGTGCACATCCTCGACGAACACCGGCGCATCGGCGCCATCGTGGGCCTGGGCTTGTCCGTGCCCCTGCATGCGGAAAAACAGGTGATGCAGGCCATCGGTGCCATCTCGTCCATGGTCACCGTGCAGTCCGATATCGGCGGCGGCGCGGGCGACGCGGAAGTCATCACGGCCGACCACCGCCTGCACGTGCATTTGCTGCCCTACCAGCAGGGGTTGAAGATGCAAATTCTCGTGCGCCCGCTGCTCGACAACGGCGCCTATTACGCACCGGGCAGCGGCGCCGAAAGCGTGTTTGCCGATGTGGCGGGCCGGGCCGTGCAAGCGCGGCGTGACCTGAATGCGGAACGCGAAGCGCAGCGCCAGCTGATCGGAAAATGTCTGGTGCTGGAAGAGGCGGAAGAAGAGCATGGCGAATGGCTGCTGGGCCAGCCAGCGCTGGGCCTGCAATTGCTGGTGGAGCTGCAAGCGCTCGACCCCGCCGGCATGGTCTTGGCGTGGCCCGAAGGCGAAACCATGCGCGTGTCGAAGCGCATCGACAGCGGCCAGATGCGCCTGAATATCAAGAGCGAAAAAGACTGGTTTGCCGCCAGCGGCGAAGTGCAGATCGATGAAGACAAGGTGATGGATTTGCGCGCCCTGCTCGATTTGATGCAGAACAATAAAAGCCGCTTCGTGGCCCTGGGCGACAACCAGTTCCTCGCGCTCAGCGACGAGCTGCACCGGCGCCTGTCGGAACTGGCTGCGTATGGCGAAGCGCATCCCGATGGCGTGCACATCCACCCGCTGGCCGCGTTTGCGCTGGAAGAGCTGGCCAACGATGCGGGCGGCGTGAAGGCCGACAAACTGTGGCGCGAACACCTGCTGCGCCTGCGCGCGCTCGACGATTACCAACCGCAGCTGCCCAGCACCCTGCAGGCCGACTTGCGCGACTACCAGCTGGCCGGCTACGAATGGCTGGCGCGCCTGGCGCACTGGGGCGTGGGCGCCTGCCTGGCCGACGACATGGGACTCGGCAAGACTTTGCAGGCGCTGGCGCTGATCCTCGCGCGCGCGCCGAACGGCCCCACCCTCGTCGTCGCCCCCACGTCCGTGTGCATGAACTGGATCAGCGAAGCGCAGCGCTTCGCGCCCACCTTGAACGTCAAACTGTTCGGCAGCGGCGACCGGGCCGACATGCTCAACACCTTGCAGCCGTTCGACCTGGTGGTGGCCAGCTATGGCTTGCTGCAGCAGGAAGCCGCCATGTTTGCCGGCGTGCGCTGGCATACGATCGTGCTCGACGAAGCGCAGGCGATCAAGAATGGCGCCACCAAGCGTTCGCAAGCCGTGATGGCCTTGCAAGGCGATTTCCGCATGGTGGCCAGCGGCACGCCGCTGGAAAACCACCTGGGCGAACTGTGGAATCTGTTCCGTTTTATTAACCCGGGCTTGCTGGGCACCCTGGACCAGTTCAATTTGCGTTTTGCGGGACCGATCGAAAAGGATCAGGACAAGCGGGCGGCGGCCGGCGCGCGCCTGCGGCTGCGCCGCCTGATCGCGCCGTTCATCCTGCGCCGGACAAAAACGCAAGTGCTGTCGGAATTGCCGTCACGCACGGAAATCGTGCTGGAAGTGGAATTGTCGCCGCAGGAAACGGCGCTGTACGAATCCTTGCGCCGCGAAGCGCTGGAAAAGCTGGCCATGGTGGAAGGACCGGCCTCGAAAAAGGCCATCCAGATCCTGGCGGAAATCATGAAGCTGCGCCGCGCCTGCTGCAATCCGCAGCTGGTGGCGCCCGAGCTGGGCCTGGCCAGCAGCAAGCTGGCCGCCTTCGCCGAACTGCTGTCGGGCTTGCTGGAAAACCGCCACAAGGTGCTCGTCTTCAGCCAGTTCGTCGACCATTTGACACTCATCCGCAAGCACCTGGAGCAGCATGGCGTCAGCTATCAGTATCTCGACGGCAGCACGCCCATGCAGGAGCGCAAGCGCCGGGTCGACGCCTTCCAGGCGGGCGAAGGCGACGTCTTCCTGATCAGCCTGAAGGCGGGCGGCATGGGCATCAACCTGACGGCGGCCGATTACGTGATCCACATGGACCCGTGGTGGAACCCGGCCGTGGAAGACCAGGCCTCGGACCGCGCCCACCGCATGGGGCAATTGCGCCCCGTCACCATCTACCGCCTGGTGGCGAAACACACGATCGAGGAAGGCATCGTCGAATTGCACCAGCACAAGCGCGATCTGGCCGACAGTCTGCTGGAAGGCAGCGATGCGGCCGCGCGCATGTCGGCCAGTGACATGCTGGGCATGCTGCAGGAGGGGTTGAAGCGATGAGTTTGAAAAAACGCACGGGGAAGCCGCGTTCCATGCGATGATCGTTTTTCCCTGTTTTGATGCCACGCCATGACCGACTATATCGCCACCAGCGCCGGCCAGCGCGCCACCTTTTTGTGCGGCAAATCCTGGACAGCCTATGTCAGCACCTTCATCATCGCCGTGCTGCTGTTCTTTGCCGCCCTGCCGCTGGCCTTCAAGTACAACGCGCGCGCCGCCTTCGTCGTGCTGATCGGCTCGGCGCTGATCGTCGGCTACCGCCTGCTGACGATCCGCAGCTATCAGCTGTACTACGACGAGGCGGGCGTGTGGCTGGCGTCCGGCATCTTGCCGTGGAAAAAGAAACTGACGGGCGTCAAGTGGCGCGACATGGATGAAGCCGTCTATGAAACCAACTTCTGGAGCTGGCTGTTCCAGTCCTATACGGTAAGAGTCCGCCAGCGCTACACGCAGGAAACGGAAATCCACGCCACCGGCATGGCGCGCGGCAAGGATGCCGTGGCGGCCATCAATGCGCGCCACCAGGACATGCTGCGCGGCAGCGCCATCGTCGTCTAGCGCCGCGCGCTCCCGGCGCAAAAAACTGCGCAGCGGCGGCAATTAATGCTAATCTTTGGGCCGCCCAGGCAAGCAAGGCCAACCTTTCAATAGTTGTTTGTTACTTATATTATCAGTTTATTATTTTCTGATACTGACAGACAGCAAAATATTCAAGAGATAAACTATGCTGATCAAAAATAAAGTTGCGCTCGCCGCATTGATGATGGCTTTTACCCTGACACCAGCCAGCGCCGCCAAGAAACCGCAGAAGCAAGGCAAGGCCGGCACCAGCAGCAGCAAGAAGAAAACCGTCGGCAAGAAAGCGGCCGTCGTCACGGCGGCCACGGCAGCAACGGTCGCCGCCGTCGCCAGCGAGAACAGCAGCGACCGCTCCATGAATAACCTCAGCGGCCAGTTCCTCACGGCCCTGTGGCGCCTGGACCCGGAAAGCGCGATTTCGGTCGGCAAGTACGATGGCGCCGCCAACCTGAGCATTCCCGACGCGGCCAGCCGCCAGAAGCAGCTGGCCTTCATCGAAGAATGGCTGGGCAAGTTCGGCAAGCTGAATGCCGGCAAGATGTCGGACAAGCAACGCACCGACCTGGCCTTGCTGACGAATAAATTGCAGTCGGACCGCTGGTATCTGACCACCTTCCGCGAATTCGAATGGAATCCCGCCCAGTACAACGTGGCCGGCTCCATCGATTTCATCCTGAACACGGAATACGCGGCCCAGCCGCAGCGCCTGCGCACCTTGCTCAAGCGTATCGCCAGCGTGCCGCAATACTATGCGGCCGCCCGCGCCAGCATCGTCAACCCCACGCGCGAGCACACGCAGCTGGCCATCGCCCAGAGCGCCGGCGTGCTCAGCGTGCTTGACGACCTGAACAAGACGGCACAGGGTTCCATCCTGACGCCGGCGGAAAAGCAGCTGTACAACGCGCGCATCGCCGCGGCCCGCACGGCCGTGCAAGGCTATGCGGCCTGGCTGACGGAACAGGATGCCGCGCTAGCGCAGAACGGCAATGCGCGCTCCTTCCGCATCGGCAAAGATTTATATGAACAGAAATTCGCCTACGATATCCAGGCCAGCGTGAGCGCCGAGCAGATGTACCAGAAAGCCCTGGCCGCGCGCGAAAAGCTGCTCGAGCACATGGATAGCCTGTCCGACGAGCTGTGGGTGAAAACCATGGGCAGCACGGCCAAGCCGGCGGACCGCACGGCGAAGATCGGCATGGTGATCGACAAGCTGTCCAGCAAGCACGTGGCCCCCGCCGATTTCGTGCCGGAAATCCGCCGCCAGATCCCGGAATTGCAGGAATGGGTGACCAGCCACAACCTGCTGACGATGGACCCGAAAAAGCCTCTGGTCGTGCGTGAAACACCCGCCTACCAGCGCGGCGTGGCCGGCGCCAGCATCGAGGCGCCCGGCCCCTACCGTCCGCAGGACCGCACCTATTACAACGTGACGCCGCTCGACGGCGAAACGCCGGAACAGGCGGAAAGCAGCTTGCGCGAGTACAACCACTGGATCTTGCAGATCCTGAACATCCACGAAGCCATCCCCGGCCACTACACGCAGCTCGTGTACGCGAACAAGTCGCCGTCGCTGGTCAAATCGATCTTCGGCAATGGCGCCATGATCGAAGGCTGGGCCGTGTATGGCGAGCGCATGATGCTCGAATCGGGCTATGGCAACAACGCGCCGGAAATGTGGCTGATGTATTCGAAGTGGAACTTGCGCAGCGTCACCAACACCATCCTCGACTACAGCGTGCACGTGCTGGGCATGACGGAAGCGCAAGCGCTCGACCTGCTGACGCGCCAGGCTTTCCAGACCAAGCGTGAAGCCACGGAAAAATGGCGCCGCGTGCAGTTGAGCTCGGTGCAACTGACCAGCTATTTCAGCGGCTACAGCGAAATCATGGACTTGCGCGAACAGCGCAAGCAGGCGCTGGGCAACAAGTTCGTGCTGAAGGATTTCCACGAGCAATTCCTCAGCTATGGCAGCGCCCCCGTGAAAGTCATCAAGGAATTGATGAATTAAGCCGCGCTCGCCGTCAGCTTGCAAAGGGCGCCGCGGCGCCCTTTTTGCATGCGTTTGCGCCGCCGCAAACCACCGGCTACCCTGTCCATCAAGCTGACGGGAAGGCAGGCGCCACCGCACTCCTCACTGGCAATTGCCGATTTTTCTGCTAGGGTGAGAGTCGGGAGCGTCCATGCATATGCCCATCCAGTTCGACACCCTCGATTACGCCAAACGCCTCGCCTCGGCGGGCGTGCCCACACAGCAGGCGGAAGCCCATGCCACGGCCTTGGGCGAGGTACAGGGTTCGGCCGTCGTCGTGCATGGCGAACTGGCGGCGCTGGAGCGCAATCTGCTGGGGGAAATCAAGCTGGTTTCGCAGAACGTCGATACCAAGGTAGGCGCCCTGGAGGTGAAGATCGATGCGCTGGAGCTCAGGCTCGACACCAAAATTGACGCCCTGGAGCAAAAATTCGACGCCCGCCTGGAACGCCTGGACTTGCGCCATGGCGCGGACATGAAACACGTCTACTGGATGATGAGCACCTTGATCCTGCTCAACCTGGGCATCCTCAGCAAACTGATGCTGCAGTAAGCGCACACCAACTTTCCTGACAACAAAAAAGCCGCTGCTCCCGGGGGAGGTCAGCGGCTTTTGTCTGCGCCTGTGGCTGCCGTCTAGGACGCTTCTTCCGGCGCCTGGGTGGCGCGGACAAATATCGGCGCCAATAACAAGCCCAGTTCGAACAGCAGGCACATCGGGATGGCCAGGGCAAACTGGCTGACGATGTCGGGTGGCGTGACGATGGCGGCGATGACGAAGGCACCAACGATCATGTAAGGACGTATTTCCTTGAGTTTCGCGATGGAAACGAGGCCCATGCGCACGAGGATCACCACCACCACCGGCACTTCGAAGGTGGCGCCAAAGGCCAGGCACATCGACATGACGAATTCGAGATAATTTTCGATATCGGGCATGAGGGTGATGCTGTCGGGCGAGAACTGGTTGATGAAGTGAAATACCCTGCCAAAGACAAAGAAATAACAGAAGGCAACTCCACTCATGAACAATAATGATGAGGAAATCACCAGTGGCGCGATCAGGCGTTTTTCATGCGCGTACAGGCCTGGTGCGATAAATGCCCACAGCTGGTACAGCACCCAGGGCAAGGAGATGACAAAGGCCACCAGCAGGGTCACCTTCATCGGTATCAGGAACGGCGAAATGACGCCGGTGGCAATCATTTTGGAATCTTTGCCGGTCAGCGAACTGAGCATCGGCTGGGCGATGATGTCGTAGACTTTATCCGGGCCAGGCCACCAGAACAGCAACGCGCACACCACGGCAATGCCGATCGAGGCCTTGACCAGGCGGTTGCGCAGCTCGACCAGATGCGAGATAAAGGTTTCTTCCACAGGGAATTTGCTACTCATGAGTAAAAGGAGGAGGAACTGGCACGCGGACGGAAACGCGCCACGCGGGCGGCCGCCGACTGCACGTGCTGCTTGCCGCCATGGCGCTGCTTGTACCAGCCGGGAACGGCGGAATTGCGCACCAGCTTCTTGCGGCGAAATTCGCGCGCCTTGCGGGCCAGGTCATCGTTGGTGGCGCGCAGCATGGCTTCATGGGCGTCGTGATGCCCCTCATACGCACTGGAATCGCCGCGCCACGCGTTTTCCACCTCGGCCAGGTTGCCGGAGATCGAGTTTTCCACGCCATGCATGGATTTCTCCACGCTTTGCTGGACGGAATGGGCCGCCTCCTGCACTTCCTTCTGCAGGTTTTTCAGCTCTTCCAGCTCGATTTCGCGCGTGACTTCGGATTTCACCTGGTTCAGGTAGCGTTGCGCGCGGCCATACAGGGTGCCGGCCATGCGCGCCACTCTCGGCAACTTTTCAGGGCCGATGACTATCAACGCAACCACGCCGATGATGGCGATTTTAGAGAGACCGAGATCGATCATAAGCGGACAAGGCTGTTACCGGACGAGGCAAGCGCCCCGCCACGCTATCAGGACTTGCTTTTCTCTTTCGTTTCGACGTCGATGGTGCTTTTGTCGGCCACTTGCGATGGCGCAGCAGGAGGGGTATTGGCTGCCGGCGCGTCATCGTCGCCCTTGACGCCATCCTTGAAGCCTTTGACGGCCTTGCCGATATCACCGCCGATATTGCCCAGTTTCTTGGTGCCGAAGACCAGCATCACGATAACCAGAACGATCACCCAGTGCCAAATACTCAATGAACCCATCACATTCTCCTTGCGGGACGGTGCCCGAATAGCGTCAACCAATGCCGGTAGTATACACGCGAACCCGGCGCACGGCGAAATCAGTGCTGGCCGCGCCAGGGACGGGGACCGCCGTACACATGCATGTGCAGGTGATACACCTCTTGCCCACCGTTCGGGCCGCTGTTGATCATGGTCTTGAAGCCGCCGGCAGGCGTGCCATCGGCGTCATAGCTGACGGCGCAACCAAATTCGGCGGCGAGTTTCGGCGCCAGGCGCAGCAGCTTGCCCAGTATTTCCGTATGGCTGTCGTCGCAATCGGACAGGCTGGCCACGTGGCGCTTCGGGATCAACAGCAGATGCACGGGGGCGGCCGGGTTGATGTCCTTGAAGGCCAGCAAGTCGTCATCCTCATACACGATGGTCGAGGGAATTTGTTTTGCAGCAATCTTGCAGAAAATACAGTTATCCACGCACGCTCCAGTAGGTCAGTGTTTGTCTGTTTCGCCGGCGTCGCGCAGCTCGTCCTTGCGCGCCGCCTTTTCCTCGAGGCCGGACAGGCCTTCGCGGCGCGCCAGCTCGTCGAGCACCTGCTGCGGCGTCAGGTCGAACTGCGCCAGCATCACCAGCGAGTGAAACCACAGGTCGGCGCATTCGTACAAGACCTTGGACGGGTCGTTGTCGCGGCGCGCATCCTTGGCGGCCATCACCGTTTCCGTCGCTTCCTCGCCGATTTTTTTCAAAATGGCATCATCGCCCTTGGCAAACAGGCGCGCGACATACGAGGTGGCGGGGTCGCCGCCATTGGCCAGCTTGCGCGATTCGATCACGGCGGCCAGGCGTTTTAACGTTTCACTCATTTGCTCTTGCTTTCCGCATAAATCGTCTCAGGGTCTTTCAGGACGGGGTCGGTGATCTGCCATTCGCCCGTTTTCTCGTCGCCTTCGAACTTCTGGAAGAAGCAAGAATGGCGACCCGTATGGCAGGCGATGCCGCCCGCTTGCTCGATTTTCAGCAAGACCACGTCTTCGTCGCAATCGAGGCGGATTTCCAGCACCTTTTGCGTGTGACCCGATTCTTCGCCCTTGTGCCACAGTTTCTTGCGCGAACGGCTCCAGTATACGGCTTCGCCCAGCTCCACCGTGCGCGCAAGCGCGTCGCGGTTCATCCAGGCGAACATCAGCACGTCATTGCTGCCCGCTTCCTGCGCGATCACGGGCACCAGGCCGTGCTCGTCCCATTTGACCTTTTTCAGCCACTTGGCATTGCTTGCTACGATGGTTCCGTTCTGCATGTTCTTCTATCCCGCTGATATTGACTTGCTTGTCTTTACGCCAGGCGCATGGGGATGCCCTGCTGCGCCATGAAGCGCTTGGCTTCCTGCACCGTGTGCTGGCCATAGTGGAAGATGCTGGCGGCCAGCACGGCGTCCGCCCGGCCCACCTTGATGCCGTCGACCAGGTCTTGCAAGCCGCCCACGCCGCCCGAGGCGATCACGGGAATGCTGACGGCATCGGACACGCCGCGCGTCAGGCCCAGGTCGAAGCCCACCTTGGTGCCGTCGCGGTCCATGCTGGTGAGCAAGATTTCACCGGCGCCCAGGCTTTCCATTTTACGCGCCCATTCGAACGCGTCCAGGCCCGTGGCCGTGCGTCCGCCATGGGTAAACACTTCCCACTTGCCGGGCGACACCTGCTTGGCGTCGATGGCGACGACGATGCATTGCGAACCGTGCTTTTGCGATGCCTCAAACACCAGCTGGGGGTTCGTCACGGCCGAGGTGTTGATGCTGACCTTGTCGGCGCCCGCATTGAGCAGCCGGCGCACGTCTTCCACCACGCGCACGCCGCCGCCCACGGTCAGCGGAATGAACACTTGCGACGCCACCGCTTCGATGATGTCGAAGATCAGGCCGCGGTTGTCGCTCGAAGCGGTAATGTCGAGGAAAGTGATTTCGTCGGCGCCCTGCTCGTCATAGCGGCGGGCGATTTCCACGGGATCGCCCGCGTCGCGCAATTCCGTGAAATTGACGCCTTTGACGACGCGGCCATTGGTCACGTCGAGGCAGGGGATGATACGTTTTGCAAGCATGATGGGTTCCAGATTGTCGCCAGGTCAGAACGCGCGCAGGCGCGTCCCGGCCGGGCAGGCTTAAACGGCGGCGTCGGTCAGTTCGTCGGCGCGTTCCTGCGCTTGCGCCAGGTCGATCGTGCCTTCATAGATGGAACGGCCGCAGATCACGCCTTCGATGCCTTCGGCCTGAACCGCGCACAGCGCTTCCACGTCGCCGATGTTGTGCAGGCCGCCCGAGGCGATGACGGGGATCTTGACGGCTTGCGCCAGCTTGACGGTGGCTTCGATATTGATGCCGCCCATCATGCCGTCGCGGCCGATGTCCGTGTAGATGATCGACTCGACGCCGTAGGCTTCGAATTTTTTCGCCAGGTCGATCACTTCGTGGCCCGACATCTTGCTCCAGCCATCGGTTGCCACTTTGCCATCCTTGGCATCGAGGCCGACGATGATGTGGCCCGGGAAGGCGCCGCAGGCGTCGTGCAGGAAGCCGGGGCTTTTCACGGCCGCCGTGCCGATGATGATGTAGGTGATGCCGGCGTCGAGGTAGCGCTCGATGGTGTCGAGGTCGCGGATGCCGCCGCCCAGCTGCACGGGGATTTCCTCGATGTCGTTTTCCACGGCGAAATCTTGCACGGCCTTCAGGATGGCTTTCACGGCGCCTTCGTTCTTCGGCTTGCCGGCAAAGGCGCCGTTCAGGTCGACCAGGTGCAGCCGGCGCGCGCCCTGCATCAGCCAATGGCGGGCCATCTCGGCCGGGTCTTCGGAAAATACGGTGGCAAGTTCCATATCGCCTTGTTTCAGGCGTACGCAGTGACCGTCTTTCAGGTCGATGGCGGGAATAAGCAGCATGGTCAGTGTGATTTAAAAGTGAGTGAGAGGCGGAAAAAAAGCCGGAGAGCCAACGTTAAGGTTGCCAGTGAACGAAGTTCTTGTACAGCTGCAAGCCAGCGGCAGCACTTTTTTCAGGGTGGAACTGTGTCGCGAAAATATTATCACGGGCGACGGCGCAGGCGAACGGCGCGCCATAGACAGTCTCGCCCACCGTGTGCGCTGCCTCTTGAGGTTGAGCAAAATAGCTGTGCACAAAGTAAAAATACGCGTTGTCGGCGATGCCATCCCACATGACATGGGACGCCGTTTGCCGCACTTGGTTCCAGCCCATTTGCGGCACCTTGAAGCGCGAGCCGTCTTCCTGCACCTGGCCGTCGAGCTGGAAACGCACGACTTTGCCTGGCAGCAAGCCCAAACCGGCCGCGTCGCCCTCTTCGCTGCCGTCGAACAGCATTTGCTCGCCGATGCACACGCCCAGCACGGGCTTGCTGTCGGCGGCGCGCAGCAGCGCCTCCAATACGCCCGATTCGCGCAGACTGCGCATGCAGTCAGGCATGGCGCCCTGGCCCGGCAGGACGATGCGGTCGGCGCTGTCGATGTCGGCAGCGACACCGGAAATGCGCACATCGGCGTCCGGCGCCACGGCACGCAACGCCTGCGCTACCGAGCGCAAATTGCCCATGCCGTAATCCACCACCACAATTTTATTCATGTTTGATCCCGGAATCTACAATATAGCGAGAGCGGCGCTTACAGGCTGCCCTTGGTCGATGGAATGATGCCGGCCGCGCGCTCGTCGAGCTCGGCAGCCATGCGCAGCGCGCGGCCAAAGGCCTTGAACACGGTTTCGCACTGATGGTGGGCATTCGTGCCACGCAGGTTATCGATATGCAAGGTCACGCCCGCGTGGTTGACGAAGCCGCGGAAAAATTCCAGCGTCAGGTCGACGTCGAAGCCGGCGATCATGGCGCGCGTAAACGGGATGTGGTATTCGATGCCAGGGCGGCCCGAGAAATCGAGCACCACGCGCGACAGCGCCTCGTCCAGCGGCACGTAGGCGTGGCCATAGCGGCGGATGCCCTTCTTGTCGCCGATGGCCTTGGCCACGGCCATGCCCAGCGTAATACCCACGTCTTCCACCGTATGGTGGTTGTCGATATGCACGTCGCCCGTCGCTTCGATATCGAGGTCGATCAAGCCATGGCGGGCGATCTGGTCCAGCATGTGGTCGAGGAAGGGCACGCCGGTATTGAGCTTTTGCTGGCCCGTGCCGTCCAGGTTGAGGGCGACGCGAACTTGCGTCTCATTGGTGTTGCGCGTGATTTCTGCGGTGCGGTTCATGGGAGGCTCTGGCGGTAGGCTAAACGAGGGATGCCTTGAAGGCATCGTAAAAAAGGGAATTTTCTTCCGGGGTGCTGACGCTGATGCGCAGGCAATTGGCCAGCGCAGCATGCATTTTACTCATATTTTTAATTAAAACCCTGCGGGCAAGCAGTTTTGCGCAAACATCGTCGGAATCCGCCACACGAATCAGAAGAAAATTTGCCTTCGAGGGAAATACCGTCACGCCCGGCAGTTCCGCCAGGCGCAGCGCCAGCGCGTCACGCGCGCTATTGAGCAGATCCGCCTGCGCATTGAGCACGTCGAGGTGCTCAAGCGCGAATTCGGCCGCCGCCTGCGTCAGCACATTGACATTGTACGGCGGACGCACTTTCTCGAACTGCGCCAGCAAGGCCGGCGCGGCCGACATGTAGCCGAGGCGGATGCCGGCCAGGCCCAGTTTCGACACGGTGCGCATCACCACCAGGTTTTCATATTCGGGCAGGCGGCCCATGAAGCTGCGCTGCGCGAACGGCTCGTAGGCTTCGTCGACGACGGCGATGCCCGTGTCGCCCAGGGCGGCGAGGAGGCCTTCGATATCGGCAGTGGCAAACAGGTTGCCCGTCGGGTTGTTCGGATAGGCGAGGAAAACCAGCGCCGGGCGGTGCGCTTCGATGGCCGCCAGCATGGCCGGCATGTCCAGGCTGAAGTCCGGGTTCAACGGCACGCCGACGAAATCCATGCCGGCAAACTGCGCCGAGCGCGCATACATGACGAAGGCCGGCACGGGCGCCAGCAGCACGGCGCGCTGGCCCGGCGCCTGGCGGGCGCAGGCCATGGCCAGGATGGAAATCAGTTCATCGGAGCCGTTGCCCAGCATGACGTCGTAACCGGCGGGCACGCCCAGTTTGGCGCAGATGGCCGCCTGCAGGCTGGCGTACGACGGCGGATAGCGGTTCAGCGCCACGCCGGCCAGGCGCGCGCCCAGTTCCTCGCGCAGATGCTGCGGCAGCGGATACGGGTTTTCCATCGCATCGAGCTTGATGTAACCGCTGGCATCGGCTACCTGGTAGCTCTTGACGGCCCGCACATCGGCGCGCACGGTGTTGCTGATTAACTGATCGAGGAAAGACATGCTGCAAACACTCCTGATGAAATGAGATGGAGACTAAATGACGACGTCTTCCGGCACGCTGGCGCTGCGCGCCTTGCGGGCCGGCGCTTTTTTCACGGCGGGCGGCTTTTTCGCCGCCGCAGGCTTCTTGACCGCCGCCGGCTTTTTCGCCGCCTTGGCGGGCTTGGCCGCGGGCGATGTGGCCGGTTCGGCCAGCTCCTGCGCGAGGGCCGCCAATCGCTGTTCGATGATGGCGCAGTAGTCGGGATTGAGTTCAAAACCGACGAAATCGCGCCCGCAGCGCTTGGCCGCCAGGGCCGTGGTGCCGCTGCCCATGAACAGGTCGAGCACCACGCCGCCGGGCGGGCACGACGCCTTGACCATGCGCTCGATGATTTCCAGCGGCTTTTGGGTCGGGTGGTCGGCCCGTTCCGGGTGCTCCTTGTGCAGGCGCGACACGCTCCACAAGTCTTTCGGGTTGTAGCCCACTTCCAGCCATTTGGCGCCGATGAAGATCGAGCGCGAACGGGCTTTCTTGGTGGCCGCGTCGTAGGCGATGCGCACCGCGTCAAGGTCGAAGTAGTAATCCTTGCGCTTGACGAAGAAGCCGATGGTGTCGTGCACCGATGAAAAGCTGCGCACGCTGCCGCCCATGGACGGCACGCGGCGATCCCAGATGATTTCATTCATCATCGCCATGCGCTGTTTCAGCATGACGAAGATCTCCGGCGAATAGCGCCAGGTGAGGAAGATATACAGGCTGCCGTTGGCTTTGAGCTTGGGCAGCGCCGAATCGATCCACTGTTCCGTCCAGCGCAGGTAGTCGGCCACCGACTGCTGGTCCGAGGCATTGCCGTAATCCTTGCCCAGGTTGTACGGCGGATCCGTCAGGATCAGGTCCACCGAGCCATCGGGAATGCGCGCCAGCCCCGCCAGCGCATCTTCGCAATAGACCCGGTTGACCCAGTCCGGCCGCTCCGCCATATTCGTCATGGCTGCGGCTTCAGACGCAGTTCGGCGCTGCGCGCGTGCGCCTGCAAGCCTTCGCCATACGCCAGCGTGGCGGCGACACGGCCCAGGGTTTGCGCGCCCGCCTCGCTTACGTGAATGATGGACGAACGCTTCTGGAAGTCGTACACACCCAGCGGCGACGAGAAGCGCGCCGTGCGCGAGGTCGGCAGCACGTGATTGGGACCGCAGCAATAGTCGCCCAGCGATTCGGACGAAAAGCGGCCCAGGAACATGGCGCCCGCGTGACGGATCTGCTCGGCCCACTGCTGCGGGTTGTCCGCCGAGATTTCCAGGTGCTCGGCCGCGATGGCATTGGCGATCTCGCACGCCTCTTGCATGCTGCGCACCTTGATCAGCGCGCCGCGGTCGGCCAGCGAAGTGCTGATGGTGGCCTGGCGCGGCATCGTCGGCAGCAGCCTGGCGATGCTCTCTTCCACTTTCGCGATGTAGGCCGCGTCGGGGCACAGCAGGATCGCCTGCGCCAGTTCGTCGTGCTCGGCCTGCGAAAACAGGTCCATCGCGACCCAGTCCGGGTCCGTCGTGCCGTCGCACAGCACGAGGATTTCGGAAGGCCCCGCGATCATGTCGATGCCGACGATGCCGAACACGCGGCGCTTGGCGGCCGCCACATAGGCGTTGCCGGGGCCGACGATCTTGTCGACAGCGGCGATCGTCTGCGTGCCGTAGGCCAGCGCGCCGACGGCTTGCGCGCCGCCGATGGTGATCACGCGCGTCACGCCGGCAATCGCGGCGGCGGCCAGCACCATCTGGTTTTTCACCCCATCGGGCGTCGGCACCACCATGATGATCTCGCCCACGCCCGCCACGTGCGCGGGAATGGCGTTCATCAGCACGGACGACGGATACGCTGCCTTGCCGCCCGGGACGTAGATGCCGACCCGGTCCAGCGGCGTGATTTTTTGCCCCAGCACCGTGCCATCGGGCTCGGTGTAAGTAAAACCGCGCAATTCCTCGCGCTGGCGTTCGTGGAAGGCGCGGATGCGCTGGGCGGCGATCTGCAGCGCCTCGCGCTGGGCCGACGGCAGGCCGTTCAGGGCCGCCTGCAGTTCGGCTTGCGAAATATCGAAGGCCGCCATTTCCGCCGCGCCGCCATGCGGGATGCGGTCGAAACGGTTGGTGTATTCCAGGACGGCGGCGTCGCCGCGCGTTTTCACGTCGGCCAGGATTTTTGCGACCGACGTTTCAATCGCTGCATCGGTGCCCGCCTCGAACGCCAGCAAGGTGTCGAGCGATTGTTGGAAACCTTCCTGGCTTGAATCGAGCTTGCGTATCTGTATCGGCATAATCGGCTTTCTGCTACTGAATGTGTCTAGGCTTGCGAGGCGCGTTCAAACGCCTCGATAATCGGCTGCAAGCGCTCGCGCTTGAGCTTTAATGCCGCCTGGTTAACCACCAGGCGCGACGAAATTTCCATGATGTGCTCGACCTCGACGAGGTTGTTTGCGCGCAAAGTGCTGCCCGTGCTGACCAGGTCGACGATGGCGTCGGACAAGCCGACCAACGGCGCCAGCTCCATCGAGCCATACAGCTTGATCAGGTCGACGTGCACGCCCTTGGCGGCGAAATGCTCGCGCGCCGTGTGCACGAATTTGGTGGCCACGCGCAAGCGCGCGCCCTGGTGCACGGCCTTTTCATAGTCGAAACCGGCCTGCACCGCCACCGACATGCGGCAAGAAGCGATATTCAGGTCGATCGGCTGGTACAGGCCTTCGCCGCCGTGTTCCAGCAGCACGTCCTTGCCCGCCACGCCGAAATCGGCCGCGCCGTACTGCACGTAGGTCGGTACGTCGCTGGCGCGCACGATGATGACGCGCACGTTCGGATCGTTGGTGGCCAAAATCAGCTTGCGCGAGGTCTCCGGGTTTTCCAGCACCTTGATGCCGGCCGCTTCCAGCAGCGGCATGGTGTCTTCAAAAATGCGGCCCTTCGAGAGCGCCAGGATCAGCTGGGAGCTGTCGCCGTTGTTCGATCCGTTCATGCTCGTTCCTTGTTATTTAATACGTACGATGTTCGCGCCGACGGCCGACAATTTGACTTCCATGCGGTCGTAGCCGCGGTCGAGGTGATAGATGCGGTCGATCAGCGTTTCGCCGTCGGCGGCCAGGGCCGCGATCACCAGCGAGGCCGAAGCGCGCAGGTCGGTCGCCATCACGGGCGCGCCGCGCAGCTGCTTGACGCCGGCGATGATGGCCGTGTTGCCCTCGATGGTGATGTCGGCGCCCAGGCGGTTCATTTCCTGCACGTGCATGTAGCGGTTCTCGAAAATCGTCTCGGTGACGCGGCTGGCGCCGTTGGCGATGGTGTTGACGGCCATGAACTGCGCCTGCATGTCGGTCGGGAAGCCCGGGTATTCCGTCGTGCGGAAGCTGACGGGGTTCGGACGGGCCGACATCTCGGCGCGGATCCAGTCGGCGCCGAAGGTCATCGTCAGGCCCATGGCGCGCAGCTTGTCGAGCGCCGCGTCGAGAATGTCGGTGCGCACGTTGCGCAGGGTGATGTCGCCGCCGGTGGCCGCCACGGCGCACAGGAAGGTACCCGTTTCGATACGGTCGGCGATCACCGCGTGCGAGGCGCCGTGCAGCGCGTCGACGCCCTGGATCACCAGGCGGCTGGTGCCGATGCCGTCGATCTTCGCGCCCATGGCCACCAGCAGGTGCGCCAGGTCGGTCACTTCCGGTTCGCAGGCGGCGTTTTCCAGGATGGTCTCGCCTTCGGCCAGGGTCGCGGCCATCAGCAGGTTCTCGGTGCCGGTGACGGTGATCATGTCGGTGACGATGCGCGCGCCCTTGAGCTTGGCGCACTTGGCGTAGATGTAACCGGCCTCGATGCGGATCTCGGCGCCCAGCGCTTCCAGGCCCTTGATGTGCTGGTCGACGGGGCGCGAACCGATGGCGCAGCCGCCTGGCAGCGAGACCTTGGCTTCGCCGAAGCGCGCCAGCATGGGGCCCAGCACGAGGATCGAGGCGCGCATGGTTTTCACCAGTTCATACGGCGCTTCCAGGGTGTCGATGGCGCTGCCGTTGAGAACGACGCGGTCGCCGTCCTGCTGCACTTTCAGGCCCGTCTGACCCAGCAATTTGAGCATGGTGGCCACGTCGTGCAAATGCGGCACGTTCGTCAGGTCCAGGTCGCCCGCGGTCAGCAGGCCCGCGCACAGGATGGGCAGGGCGGCGTTTTTCGCGCCGGAGATGGCGATGTCGCCGTTCAGGCGGTTGCCGCCGTTGATGAGGAGCTTGTCCATGTGCTTATCCTTGGAATTCTTCAGGTGTCAGGGTTTTCATCGACAGCGCGTGGATTTCTTCGCGCATGCGGTCGCCCAGCGCCGCGTAGACGATCTGGTGGCGCTGGATCAGGCGCTTGCCGGCGAATGCGGGCGAGACGATCACGGCCTGGAAGTGCTGGCCGTCGCCCTCCACTTCGAGGTGCGTGCATTCGAGGCCGGCTGACAGGTAGCCGTGGATCAGTTCTGGAGTGGTGGTCACGATAAGTCCTTGATATTGAATAATGTAGTGATGTGATGTGCCGTAATCAATGGCGCAAACGATAGCCGCTTTTCAGCAGGCGGATCGACGCCAGCGCCAGGATCACGAGGAAGCCGGCGACGATGGAAAGACTGATCCAGGGGCTGACGTCGGACACGCCGAAGAAGCCGTAGCGGAAGCCGTCGATCATGTAGAAGAAGGGGTTCAGGTGCGATACCGTCTGCCAGAATGGCGGCAGCGAGTGGATCGAGTAGAACACGCCCGACAAAAAGGTGGCCGGCATGATCAAAAAGTTCTGGAAGGCGGCCAGCTGGTCGAATTTCTCGGCCCAGATGCCGGCGATCAGGCCCATGGTGCCCAGCATGGCGGCGCCGAGAAACGCGAAGATGACGATCCACAGCGGCGCGACAAACGACAGGTCGGCGAACCAGCAAGTGATGGCAAACACGCCAAAGCCCACGGCCAGGCCGCGCGCGACGGAAGCGAGTACATACGCCGAGAAGATTTCCCAGTGCGACAGGGGCGTGAGCAGCACGAACACCAGGTTGCCTGTGATCTTCGACTGGATCAGCGAGGACGAGGAATTGGCAAACGCGTTTTGCAGCACGCTCATCATCACCAGGCCGGGAATCAGGAAGGCCGTGTAGCTGACGCCGGGGCTCGGCTCGACGCGGCCGTCGAGCACATGGCCGAACACCAGCAGGTACAGCATCGACGTGAGCACAGGTGCGGCCACGGTTTGCGTCGCCACTTTCCAGAAGCGCAGCGTCTCTTTGTAGACGAGGGTGCGAAATCCTGTCGAAATCATACGGTACCTTTATCCATGATCTGCAAGAAGATATCTTCCAGGTCGGCTTGTTGCAATTGCATTTCATCGATCTCGACGCCCGCTTCGCGCAGGCGGGCGAGGATTTTCTCGACTTCGCTGTATTCGTTGACGCGCAGGCTGAACTTGTTCGGCGCCTGCTGTTCTTCCGGGTGCAGCACCAGGTGCCGCAGGTCGGCCGGCAGGCTGCCGTTTTTCAGGTGCACCTGCAGCTGCGAGCCGGCGATGCGGCGGATCAGGGCCGACATGGTGTCGAGCGCCACCACCTTGCCGGTCTTCAGCATGGCCACGCGCTGGCACATGGCTTGCGCCTCTTCCAGGTAGTGGGTGGTCAGCACGACCGTGTGGCCGCCTTCGCGGTTCAGGCGCGAGATGAACTTCCACAGGGTCTGGCGCAGTTCCACGTCGACGCCGGCCGTCGGCTCATCGAGCACGATGACGGGCGGCTTGTGCACCAGCGCCTGGGCGACGAGCACGCGGCGCTTCATGCCGCCGGACAGCGCGCGCATATTCGTGTCGGCCTTGCCGGTCAGGTCGAGGTTTTCCATGACCTCGTCAATCCACTTGTCGTTGTTCGGCAGGCCGAAATAGCCGGACTGCAGGCGCAGGGTTTCGCGCACGGTGAAAAACGGGTCGAACACGAGTTCCTGCGGCACCACGCCCAAGTTGCGGCGCGCATTGCGGAAGTCCTTGACCACATCGTGGCCATGGATCTTGACGGTGCCAGCGTCGGGGCGTATCAGGCCGGCGATGATGGAAATGAGGGTGGTCTTGCCGGCGCCGTTGGGACCGAGCAGGCCAAAGAACTCGCCTTCTTCGATGGCCAGCGACACGCCGCCCAGCGCCTTGAGCGATTTATAGCTCTTTTCTACATTCGTTATTTGAATTGCGGTCATGTGCTTGTTTCAAGTGTAATGCGTCTGGTGTGATGCGCCAGTTGCCGGAGACATCCAGGCCGGCAGGCCGGTGCAGGGCGCCACCTTCAGGCGAGGACGGCGCAACAGTCAATTATAGTTGGAAAATTCGTGGAACACTTGGAGATCAATCCGGCGGCGCTGCTGGCCTGCCGGCTTGAAAGCTACTGCTGATGCGGGGAGTGGGACAGGATCAATGATGATGCAGGTCGGACGGGCTGCGTTCGGCGTGGCCGCCGGCGCTGGCGCAGTCGTCGGCCGTCAACGTGCTCGAGACGAGCGAGCAGACGCCATACAGCTTGGTGAGGTTTTTCAGGTTGTTCGGCAGGTTTTTCAGCTCCAGCACGGCGCCCGCATCCTGCGCGGCGCGCTGCCACGTCAGCATGACGGACACGGCAGCCGAATCGACGGCCTTGACGTTGCGCAAGTCGAACTTGGTCTGACCCGAGCGGATGGCGTCCAGACCCTGCTCCAATGCCGAAGTGGCATTGTGCACGGTCAGGGAAGTCAGGGACTGCAAGGTGTCGAGAGAGTCGGGCATGGCGTCGGGCTGCGCTGGTCTGGAGCTGGGTCTGGAGCTATATGATAGCCGATTATTTGGCTTTGGCAGCGGGACGGCTGGCCAGGGCCTTGTTTTTTGCCTGCAAGGTCTTGATCAGGCCATCGATGCCGCCCTTGCTGATCTCGCTGGCGAAGCTGCTTTTGTACGTTTCCACCAGCCACGCGCCCAGCACGTTGATGTCATAGATCTTCCAGCCGGACGGGGTTTTCGCCACGCGGTAGTTCAGGGGCACGGGTTCGCCGCGCGCCACGTTGACCTGCGAACGCACTTCCACTTCCGTGTCAGCCGGGTCGGCGCGCAGCGGCTTGAATTCCACGGTTTCGTTCTTGATCTGCGACAGGGCGCCCGAGTACGTATAGATCAGCAGGGTGCGGAATTCCGCGGCCAGCTGCTTTTGCTGGTCCGGCGTGGCGTCGCGCCAGAAGCGGCCGGCGGCCAGGGCCGTCATACGCTGGAAATCCACGTAAGGCAGGATTTTGCTTTCCACCAACTCGGTGACGCGCTTGATATCGCCAGCCTGGATGGCCTTGTCGTTCTTGGCCGTGTCGATCACATCCTGGCTGATGCGCTTGACCAAGACGTCCGGCGCTTCGACAGCAGGAGCGGCCTGGGCGGCGGTGGCAAAGGCGATGGTCGCCATCGCCAGCAGTTGTTTCATCAATTTCATGGTTCTACCTTTCATGGTGTTGCTATGCACCGGCTGGCGTTGATCGCAGCCGTGGTGTTTCTGTACCGGAGTTTACTCCTGGGGCCTGGCCTCGGAAGCAACGGTATTGCTACCAGATGTTACGAGGTCCGCTGGCGCCACCTCGGCGGCGGCCGTGGCCGCAGGCGCGTCATTGGCAACTTGCGGTTTTGCCTCGTACTCCGGCTCGTAATCGCTGCTGTCGTTTTTTGGCACTTTGCGGTCGCGGCGGTCCGTATCGCCGTCGAAAACCTTGCTTTCACGCGCTTGCAGGAAGCCGTCGCGGATGAATTCATAACGGTCCAGCGCGGCCGCTTCCATCAGGTTGGTCGCGTCGAGCAGCGCGGCGCGCTTGTCGACCACGCGCGTCACCGTGCCGATATTGCGTACATTGACGGGATCCTTGTAGCGCCATGGGTCGCCCGCGATATCGAGCGGCAAGGCCACCGTGTCGCGCACGGTCGATGGGCCCAGCAGCGGCAGCATCACGTACGGACCCGACTGGACGCCGTACCAGCCCAGGGTCTGGCCAAAGTCTTCGTTATGCTTGGGAATGCCGGCCTGCGACGCGATGTCGATCAGGCCGAGGATGCCGAAGGTCGAGTTCATGCTGACGCGCACGACGTCTTGCAAGCCCGCCTCACCCTTGCCTTGCAGCAAGTTGTTCACGGCACTCCACACATCGGCCAGGTTGCCGAAGAAGTTGCCCACGCCCGTTTGCACGAACGACGGCGTCACCGTCTTGTAGGCCGTGGCGACCGGTTTCAGCGCCACCTGGTCGACGGTATCGTTAAACTTGAACATCGCGCGGTTATACCCTTCCAGCGGGTCGCGCGGATTGGTGCCGGTGGCGCAAGCGCTCACGCTGGCGGCGATGGCCATGGCCAGGCCGATACGCGCCAGGCTGCCTTGGGGTTTCTTGGTCGACTCGCTCATTTGCTGTCCTTTCCTTCCGCTGCCTTGCTGTAGATGAACTGATTGATCAGGTCTTCCAGCACTGTGGCCGATTGAGTACGGGCGATCTTGTCGCCCTCTGCCAGGTTCGCCAAATCGCCGCCTGCTTCCAGGCCGATATATTGCTCACCCAGCAAACCGGCCGTCAAAATCTTGGCCGAGCTGTCTTTCGGAAATTTGTAGCCATCTTCGATATCGAGTTTCACCAGCGCCTGATACGTCTTGTCGTCAAAGCGGATCTCCGCCACGCGCCCCACCACCACGCCAGCGCCCTTGACGGGCGCCTGCGGCTTGAGGCCGCCAATATTGTCGAACTTGGCCGTAATGGTATACGTCTTGCTGAAAGACAGCGAGCTCATATTGCCGGCCTTGAGCGCCAAAAACATCAATGCCGCCACACCCAGCAAGACGAACAAGCCGACCCAGACATCCAAAGATTTACGTTGCATAAACAATCCTAAATAATTTTTACTTGCCGCCACCTGCGCAGAACACTGCCCAGGCCGATAATTTTGTCGCCTATCGGCAATTACTTGCTAAACATCAACGCCGTCATCATGAAATCGAGCCACCACACCATCAACGACGAAATGACCACCGTGCGCGTGGTGGCGCCGGACACGTCTTCCGGCGTCGGCTGCGCCTGGTAACCCTGGAACAGCGCAATGAAGGTCACCGCGATGCCGAACACCAGGCTCTTGATGGTGCCGTTGCCAACTTCTTTCCAGACATCCACGCCGCCTTGCATCTGCGACCAGAACGAGCCTTCATCGACGCCGATCAGCACCACGCCGACCAGGTAGCTGCCGATGATGCCGACGGCCGTGAAGATGGCGCCCAGGATCGGCATGGCGATCACGCCGGCCCAGAAACGGGGCGCCAGCACGCGCTGGATCGGGTTGACGGCCATCATTTCCATGGCCGACAGTTGCTCGCCCGCCTTCATCAGGCCGATTTCCGCCGTCAGCGAGGTGCCGGCGCGGCCGGCGAACAGCAGCGCCGTGACGACAGGGCCCAGTTCGCGCGTCAGCGACAGCGCCACCAGCAAGCCCAGCGACTGCTCGGCGCCATACGTGGTCAAGGTGTAATAGCCTTGCAAACCCAGCACCATGCCGACAAACAGGCCGGAGACGGCGGTAATCACCAGCGAGCGGTTACCGATAAAAAACAGTTGCTCGATCACCAGGCGCGGACGGCGCCACAGGCCGCCCGACGAGGCGATGATGATAAAGAACGAACGCACGGCAAAGCCGAGGTCTTGTACCGAATTGCGCAACCATGCTCCGATCGACGCGAGGAAACGCGCGATCATCGGCCCGCTCCCGCATGCAGGCCCAGGTCGTCGGCCAGCGACTTGCCCGGGTAATGGAACGGCACGGGGCCATCGGCCTCGGCATTGACGAATTGCTTGACGTACGGATGCGTCGACACGGCCATCTCGGCCGGCGTGCCGTGCGCCACGATCTTGCCCGATGACAGAAAATAGACGTAATCAGCGATGGCGAAACACTCCTTCACATCGTGCGATACCAGGATAGACGTGGAGCCCAGCGCATCGTTCAAATTGCGGATCAAATTGGCCGTCACGCCCATGGAAATCGGGTCCAGGCCGGCGAAGGGCTCGTCGTACATGATCAGTTCAGGGTCGAGCGCGATGGCGCGCGCCAGCGCGACGCGGCGGCCCATGCCGCCAGAAATCTCGGCCGGCTTCAATTGCGCCGCATTGCGTAAACCCACGGCGTGCAGCTTCATCAGCACCAGGGTGCGGATCAGCTCTTCATTCAAGTCCGTGTGTTCGCGCAGGGGGAAGGCCACGTTTTCGAACGCCGTCAGGTCCGTAAACAGCGCGCCGTGCTGGAACAGCATGCCCATCTTGCGGCGCAGCTGATACAGCTCGTCGGTTCCCAGCGTATGCACGATCTGGCCGTCCACATTCACGGAACCGGAACTGGGGCGCAACTGCCCGCCGATCAGGCGCAGTACGGTCGTCTTGCCACTGCCGGAGCCACCCATGACGGCCACAACTTTTCCACGTGGGAAATCCATTTGAAGGCCCGATAAAATCGAACGTTCTCCATAGGCAAAGTGTAAATCACGGATCTCAACAAGATTTGGCACGACGAAGCTCACTATTTTAATGGCGTATTGTAGTGCAGAAACGCCAACCTCTGCTGAGACACCCCTTGGGACAGCCCCGTAAAGGGGAAGAATACAACACTAATGAATCGAAAGTCAGATATTGTAGTGGAAATTTGACCTGCGCATCGCGCCCCCATCCACCGGCGTTCATGGCCGTCCACTTGATAACTAAAATAACAAGGGCCACGCCGCAATCCGCGCCGTGGCCCTGTCAAAAAAACGAACAGTTGCTCGTTAATTAGCGTGGCAGCACGGATGCCCCCATCAGGAACTCATCGACGGCGCGCGCGCACTGGCGCCCTTCGCGGATGGCCCACACCACCAGCGACTGGCCACGGCGCATGTCGCCGGCCGCAAACACCTTGGCCACCGAGGTCTGGTAGCAGCCGGCGCCATCCGTTGTTGCCTTGACATTGCCGCGCGCATCCGTATCGACGCCGAACGCTTGCAACACTTGTTGTACTGGTGAAACAAAACCCATGGCCAGGAAGACCAGATCCGCCTTCATCTCGAATTCCGAGTTCGGCACTTCGCTCATCTTGCCGTCTTTCCATTCGACTCTGCAGGCGATCAGCTTTTCCACCTTGCCGCCCTTGCCTTCGAAACGCTTGGTGGCCACGGCCCAGTCGCGCTCGCAGCCTTCCTCGTGCGAGGACGAGGTGCGCAGCTTGGTCGGCCAGTACGGCCAGACCAGCGGCTTGTTTTCCTGTTCCGGCGGCTGCGGCATCAGTTCGAACTGGGCCACCGAGGCGGCGCCGTGGCGGTTCGAGGTGCCGACACAGTCGGAACCCGTGTCGCCGCCGCCGATCACCACCACGTGCTTGCCCGTCGCCTTGATCTGGTCCTTGAGCTTGTCGCCCGCGTTGACCTTGTTTTGCAGCGGCAGGAAATCCATGGCGAAGTGCACGCCTTTCAATTCGCGGCCCGGCACGGGCAAGTCGCGCGGCTGCTCGGCGCCGCCGGCCATGATGACGGCGTCAAATTCTTTTTCCAGGTCTTCCGGGAAAATGGTTTCCTTGGCCCAGTTGTTGACGTTGGCAGGGAAATCCTTGCCGACCAGCACGCTGGTGCGGAAGACCACGCCTTCGGCTTCCATCTGTTTCACGCGCAGATCGATGTGCGATTTTTCCATCTTGAAGTCGGGGATGCCGTAACGCAGCAAGCCGCCGACCCGGTCGCTCTTTTCAAACACGGTGACGGCATGGCCGGCGCGCGCCAGCTGCTGCGCCGCCGCCAGGCCGGCAGGACCGGAGCCGACGATGGCTACTTTCTTGCCGGTGCTAAAACTCGCCGGCTGCGGCGTGACCCAGCCGTGCTCCCAGCCCATGTCGATGATTTTATGCTCGATCGACTTGATGCCGACCGGATCTTCATGGATACCCAGGGTACAGGCCGATTCGCACGGCGCCGGGCAGATGCGGCCCGTAAATTCCGGGAAGTTATTCGTCGAATGCAAGATATCGAGCGCTTCGCGGTAGGCGCCGCGGTATACCAGGTCATTCCAGTCGGGAATGATGTTATTCACGGGGCAACCCGTGGTGCAGAAGGGAATGCCGCAATCCATGCAGCGCGCACCCTGCACGGTCGCTTGCGCGTCCGACAGGTGCAAGACGAATTCCTTGTAGTTCTTCAGACGCGCGGCAGGCTCCAGATAGTGTTCGTCCTGGCGCTTGAATTCCATGAAGCCGGTAATTTTACCCACGATGTTTCCTTTGTATTTGGCTGGCGGGGAGCGGCATGGCCGCTCCCTGGTCATTCATTTGGCAATGAGCTTGGCTGGCTCAGGCGGCGACGGCTTGCACTTCCATGGCGGCATCCGCTGCCATCTCGATCAGCGCGCGCTTGTATTCGTTCGGGAAGACTTTCACGAACTTGCCGCGCGCCGCAGCCCAGTCGTCGAGCAGGACGCGGGCACGGGTGCTGCCCGTGTGCTTGAAGTGACGCTCGATCAGGCGCTTGAGGATGACTTCGTCCGCTTCCGGCACGCCGTCGCGGTGCTGCGTGTGCCAGGCGTCGCGGTCGACATGCTGTTCCGCTGCCGACACGACCTTGTCCAGGCTGACCATGGCCGTGTTGCACTTGCTGGCAAAGTCGCCCGCCGGGTCATACACATAGGCGATACCGCCCGACATGCCGGCCGCGAAGTTGCGTCCCGTGTTGCCCAAGACCACCACCGTGCCGCCCGTCATGTATTCGCAGCCATGGTCGCCCAGGCCCTCGACCACCGTGGTGGCGCCCGAGTTGCGCACGGCAAAGCGTTCACCGGCCACGCCGTTGAAGAAGGCTTCGCCGGCGATGGCGCCGTACAGCACCGTGTTGCCGATGATGATGTTGTCCACGGCCCAGCCGCGGAACTCGGTATTGGGCCGCACGATGATGCGTCCGCCCGACAAGCCTTTACCGACGTAATCGTTGCCCTCGCCCACCAGGTCGATCGTGATGCCGTGCGCCAGGAAGGCACAGGCCGACTGGCCCGCCGTGCCTTGCAACTGGATGTGGATGGTGTCGTCCGGCAAGCCGGCGTGGCCGTATTTCTTCGCCACTTCGCCGGACAGCATGGTGCCCACCGTGCGGTTCAAGTTGCGCACGGGCGAGATGAAGGAGACGCGCTCGCCCTTTTCCAGCGCCGCGCGCGCTTGCGCGATCAGCTTGTGGTCGAGCGCCTTTTCCAGCGCATGGTCCTGGAATTCCACGTGGCGGCAAGCCTGGCCATCCGGGGTTTCCGGCTTGTAGAAGATGGACGAGAAGTCCAGCCCCTGCGCCTTCCAGTGCGAAATCGCCTTCGATTTGTCGAGCAAGTCGACCCGGCCGATCAGCTCGTCATACGTGCGGATGCCCAGCTGCGCCATCAATTGACGGGCTTCCTCGGCAACGAAGAAGAAGTAATTGACGACATACTCGGGTTTGCCCGAGAACTTGGCGCGCAGCACGGGATCTTGCGTGGCCACGCCCACCGGGCACGTGTTCAAGTGGCATTTGCGCATCATGATGCAGCCTTCGACCACCAGCGGCGCCGTGGCGAAACCGATCTCGTCGGCGCCCAGCAAGGCGGCGATGACCACGTCGCGGCCCGTCTTCATCTGGCCGTCGGCCTGCACGCGGATGCGGCTGCGCAAACCGTTCAAGACCAGCGTTTGTTGCGTTTCAGCCAGACCCAACTCCCACGGCGTGCCCGCATGTTTCACGGACGACAGAGGCGAGGCGCCCGTGCCGCCGTCGTGGCCGGCAACGACCACGTGGTCGGCCTTGGCCTTGGTGACGCCGGCAGCGACCGTGCCGATGCCTACTTCCGACACCAGCTTCACGGAAATCGAGGCGCGCGGATTGGCGTTCTTCAAGTCATGGATCAGCTGCGCCAGATCTTCGATCGAATAGATGTCGTGGTGCGGCGGCGGCGAAATCAGGCCCACGCCCGGCACGGAAAAGCGCAGGCTGGCGATGTATTCGGACACCTTATGGCCCGGCAACTGACCGCCTTCGCCCGGCTTGGCGCCCTGCGCCATCTTGATCTGGATCTGGTCGGCCGAATTCAGGTAGGCGGCCGTGACGCCGAAACGTCCCGACGCCACCTGCTTGATGCGCGAGCGCATGGAATCGCCTTCCTGCAGCGGAATATCGACGACGATCTGCTCGGCGCCCACGACGGACGCCATCGTATCGCCCTGGCGGATCGGGATGCCCTTCAATTCCTGCGTGTAGCGGTTCGGATCTTCGCCGCCCTCGCCCGTGTTCGACTTGCCGCCGATGCGGTTCATGGCGACCGCAAGCGTTGCGTGCGCTTCCGTGCTGATGGAGCCGAGCGACATGGCGCCCGTGGCGAAACGCTTGACGATTTCCTTGGCCGGTTCCACTTCGTCGAGCGGGATCGCCTTGGTCGGGTCGAGCTTGAATTCGAACAGGCCGCGCAGGGTCAGGTGACGACGGCTCTGGTCGTTAATGATTTGCGCGTACTCTTTATAGCTGGAGAAATTGTTGCTGCGCGTGGAATGCTGCAGCTTTGCAATCGCGTCCGGCGTCCACATGTGGTCTTCGCCGCGCACGCGGAACGCATACTCGCCGCCCGCGTCGAGCTTATCGACCAGCACGGGATCGTTGCCGAAGGCCAGCGCGTGCAGGCGCAGCGCCTCTTCCGCCACTTCAAACACGCCGATGCCTTCCACGTTCGAGGCCGTGCCCTTGAAGTATTTGTCCACCAGCGACTTGTTCAGGCCGATGGCTTCGAAGATTTGCGCGCCGCAGTACGACATGTAGGTCGAAATGCCCATCTTCGACATGACCTTCATCAAGCCCTTGCCGACCGCCTTGGTGTAGTTATAAATGGCTTTCTCGCCCGACAAGTCGCCGGGCAAGCCGTGCGCCATCTCGGCCAGGGTTTCCATGGCCAGATACGGGTGGACGGCTTCCGCGCCATAGCCGGCCAGCAAGGCGAAGTGGTGCGTTTCGCGGGCCGAGCCCGTTTCCACGACGAGACCGGTGGACGCCCGCAAGCCCTTGCTCACCAAATGCTGGTGCACGGTGGACGTGGCCAGCAGCGCGGGGATCGCCACTTGGTCGGCGCAAATGGCGCGGTCCGAAACGATCAAAATATTGTGGCCGGATTTCACGGCATCGACGGCTTCCGCGCACAGCGAGGCCAGGCACGCTTCCACGCCTTCCTTACCCCAGGCCAGCGGGTAGCAGATGTCCAGTTCGTACGACTTGAACTTGCCGCCCGTGTGGGCGCTGATGTTGCGCAGACGCGCCATGTCGTCAAAGCCCAGCACGGGCTGTGCCACTTCCAGGCGCATCGGCGGGTTGACGTTGTTGGTATCGAGCAAGTTCGGTTTCGGGCCGATGAAGGACACCAGCGACATCACCATCGCTTCGCGGATCGGGTCGATCGGCGGATTCGTCACTTGCGCGAACAGCTGCTTGAAGTAGTTATACAGCGGTTTCAGCTTGTTCGACATGACGGCCAGCGGCGAGTCATTGCCCATCGAGCCCGTCGCCTCTTCGCCGGCCAGTGCCATCGGCGCCATGAGGAATTTCAAGTCTTCCTGCGTGTAGCCGAACGCCTGCTGGCGGTCGAGCAGCGACGGCTGGGCTTTTTCGCCCTGCGCGCGGTCCTGTTTCGCTTGTCCTTCGGCCAGCTTGATCTCGTCGAGCTTGATGCGCACCGAATTGATCCACGCCTTGTACGGCTTGGCGTTCGCGTAGGTGTTTTTCAATTCCTGGTCGTCGATGATGCGGCCCGCTTCCAGGTCGATCAGGAACATTTTGCCGGGCTGCAAGCGCCATTTCTGGATGATCTTCGACTCGGGAATCGGCAATACGCCCGATTCCGACGCCATCACCACCAGGTCATCGTCCGTGACGATGTAGCGCGCCGGACGCAAGCCGTTGCGGTCCAGGGTGCCGCCGATGTGGCGGCCGTCCGTGAATGCCATGGCGGCGGGGCCGTCCCACGGTTCCATCATGGCCGCGTGGTATTCATAGAAGGCGCGGCGGTTGTCGTCCATCGTCGTGTGGTTTTCCCACGCTTCCGGAATCATCATCATCATCGCCTGGGCGATCGGGTAGCCGGCCATCAGCAGCAGTTCCAGCGCATTGTCGAAGCAGGCCGTGTCGGACTGGCCTTCATAGATCAGCGGGAACAGTTTCTGCAGGTCGTCGCCCAGCACGGCCGACTTCATCACGCCTTCGCGCGCGCGCATCCAGTTGAAGTTGCCTTTCACCGTGTTGATCTCGCCGTTATGGGCGATCAGGCGGTACGGGTGGGCCAGCGGCCATTCGGGGAAGGTATTCGTCGAGAAACGCTGGTGCACCAGGGCCAGGGCCGAGATGCAGCGCGCATCCTGCAAGTCCTTGTAGTACACGCCCACCTGGTCGGCCAGCAGCAAGCCTTTGTAGACGATGGTACGGGCCGACATCGACGGCACGAAGAATTCCTTGCCGTGCAGCAGTTTCAAGGCCTGGATGGCGTGGCCCGACGATTTGCGGATCACATACAGTTTGCGCTCGAGCGCGTCGGTGACCATGATGTCCGGGCCGCGGCCGATGAAGATCTGGCGGATGACCGGTTCCTTGGCGCGCACGGTGGGCGACATCGGCATATCGGTATCGATGGGCACGTTGCGCCAGCCCAGCACGACCTGGCCCTCGATGCGCACGGCGCGTTCGATTTCCTGTTCGCAGGCGATGCGCGACGCGTGTTCCTTCGGCAGGAAGACCATGCCCACGCCGTATTCGCCAGGCGGCGGCAATTCCACGCCCTGCTTGGCCATTTCTTCGCGGTAGTACTGGTCGGGAATCTGGATCAGGATGCCGGCGCCATCGCCCATCAGCGCATCGGCGCCCACGGCGCCCCGGTGATCGAGGTTTTTCAGAATCAGCAAACCCTGTTCGACGATCGAATGGGTCTTGTTGCCCTTGATATGGGCGACGAAACCGACGCCGCAGGCATCGTGTTCATTGGCTGGGTCGTACAGGCCTTGCGCTTTCATGGGCTTCTCCGCTGCATATGACTATCGAAAAACTAGAGTAGTGCAACGCAACAAAAAACTCAACCAGAACAATTAGGGTCGGAGTCGAATTAAATTCGATTCCGTCGCTCTAAAAATTTAATAGGGACACAGTCGAAGCCATTTCAATAAAACGTCAGAAAGAAACCATTTTTTGTTTTAAATGCGAATACCTATCAATTGGGGGCGGACTCGGCCACCGTTTTGCGGGGGCGGCCGCGCTTGGCGGGCAGCACTTGCCGCTGCATTTTCTGCTCCAGCGCCTGCTTGAAAGCATCGGAACCCAGCGGCCAGCCCTTCAATACAGCCTGTTCCACGGTGTTTACCTGGCTGCTGCCCAGCCCCTGCTCGAACAGGCGCAGATACGCCGCCTCGCGGTCGAACGGCGTGTTGCCCAGCGCCCAGTACAGCGCATGGTCGGTGATGACGGGATCGGGCCGCACACCAGCGTGGTGGGCATAGCTGGACCAGCTGTAATCGAGCGCCTGGCCCGCCAGGCCCGTCTGCACGGGCACGCATTCCAGGTAACGGCAGCAAGTAAGGAAGAAATTGTCGGGATCGATGACGGAAGTTTTGTAGCGTCCCTGCCACAGCGCCCCTTCACGGCCGTATTTCTGGTTGAAATACGGCACGTAATAGCGCCCCAGCCACTGCATCAGCTGTCCCAGCCCCGTCGCATCGGCTGGCGTCGCCAATAAATGTAGCTGATCTGGCAATAAAACGTAGGCATGGATGGCCACCTTGAA
This sequence comes from Janthinobacterium sp. FW305-128, assembly GCF_020858135.1. Lineage (NCBI taxonomy): Bacteria > Pseudomonadati > Pseudomonadota > Betaproteobacteria > Burkholderiales > Oxalobacteraceae > Janthinobacterium > Janthinobacterium sp. FW305-128. The sequence continues at coordinate 189,421 of NZ_JACYMK010000013.1, forward strand.
CATTTTCGCGCCCGTTTTCAGCCAGGACAGAAATTGGGCATAGTCCGCCGCGTCCTGGAACACGCTCTGGCGGTTGCTGCCGCGCTGGATCACGTAATGGGGCAGTGCGGGAATGATGAGGCGGGGCAAACGGGCCATGGCAAAATCGAAAAGTGAAGGCTAAGGCCTTGATTTTACACACTTGCGAGCGCAGGACGCGACTCTGACCCTGTTTTATTTGAAATGCTGGAAAAAGCGATTGACTCTGTCCCTGAATTGTCCAGCAGGAGACTATGCACCTTCGCAGGCGGCAAGTTGGTAGTCCCAACGACCACCATGATCGAGGCAACTATCAATTTTCCACTCCTTGCGCAGCCAGAGAGCGGCACTGGCCAGTGCAACGATCAACAACAGGCCAGATAGGAAGCGCCGTTTCATGCTACTGGCCGCCTCTGGCGGTCAGGACAGGTTAAAACTGGCCGACAGGCTGTAGCCCTCGCCATACGCGCTGCGCAGCGGCAAGTCCTGGCCCAGGCCCGTCTTGGCTTTCTTGCGCAGGCGGTACACGAGCATGTCGACGCGGCGGCCCGCATCCGGATCTTCGCCGCCCATGCCGGCCACGATGACGTCGCGCGGCACGGGGCGGGTATTGATGGTCAGCAGGTGCAGGAAGTTGAATTCCTTTTCCGTCAGGGCGATGACGGCGCCCATCAATTCAAGTTGGCGAGCGCTTACTTTCAAGGTCCACTTGCCCGGCTCGGGAACGGGATCTTGCGGGCCGACGCGGCGGTCGAGCGCCTCGATGTGGGCAGCCAGTTCGGGGAATTTGATCGGCTTGGTCAGATAGTGGTCGGCACCGAGGCGCAAGCCGAGGATGCGGCTGTCGAAGGCGACACGCCCCGTCAGCACCAGCACGCCGATCTGCGGATACAGCTGGCGCATGCGGGGGATGACGTTGAAGCCGTCCTCATCGGGCAAGCCCAGGTCCAGCACGACCACCCCGACATTGCCATGGCTCAACGCCGTCCACATCCCGCCAGCGGAGCTGGTGATATGCACTTCGTGTTCGAGCTCAACGAGAAACTCCGCCATGTCTTCGGCGTAGTCCAGATTGTCTTCGACGATCAGTATTTTCGTCATTGCAACGCCATTCTTCCATTAGTGAGCTACCGTGGGCAAACCATGCCATTCACTTCTGCACCATGATGGACGGCACAATAGGTTTACGTCAAGGAATTATCACGGTTGCCTTCAGCGGAAGCAACTTTTTTCTAGTCTAGCCAGGAAGCGGCAGCCAAATGCGGAAAATAGCCCCGCCTTCGGGCAGATTATGCCCCTGTAAACTCCCGCCATGCACGTCCACCACGGCGCGCGCCATGTACAGGCCCAGGCCCGCACCGGCATGCGTGGCATCGGTTCCACGGAAACCTTTTTCGAACAGCTGCGCCAGTTCTTCTTCCCGCAAACCGGGCCCCGCATCGCGCACACACAGCGCCACGCCGCCTTCGGGCACCAGCTTGCCCGACACGGTGATGCTGCTGCCCGGCGGGCTGAACTTGACCGCGTTGTCGAGCAGGATTTTCAGGCACAGGGCCATACCGGGCACGTCGCAGCGCAGCCGGGCCGGCAAGTCTTCATCGAGTTCCAGCTGTACGCGGTGACTGGCCGGCACGGTGGCGGCCGCCTGCTGCAACAAGGCCAGCGGCGCGATGCCATCGGCGGCCCGTTCGCGGCCGATGGCCGCCATGCGTTCGGGCGACAAATAGTCGTCGATCATGGCCAACAAACGGTCGACGGCCGTCTGGATTTTCACGTAGCGCTTGCGGGTGGCCTCGTCGGCGTCTCGGGATGTCGAGACGAGGCGCTGGATGGCGCCGTCGATGGTGGCCAGCGGCGTGCGGAATTCATGCGACAGCATCGAGGCGAAACGCTTCTGTTCCTTTTCCCGCTCGGCTTCCTGCGCGTGGGCGGCGCTGACGTCGCGCACCGTGCCGACGATGGTGATGCCCCGTTCCCTCGCCGACGCGGGCACGATGGTCGAGCTGATTTCCAGCGCCAGCAGGCGGCCGTCGGCGTGCGGCAATTCCACTTCCCGCAGCAGGGTCAAACGGCTGGTGTCGCCATCGCGCCAGCGCTGCAAGCGGGCCGGCACGTCCGCCGCCAGGCGTGCCGCGTGTTCGCGCAAGGCTGCCTGGTCGTAACCGGTCAGGCGTTGCGCCGCGGGGCTGATGTAGCGTAATTCGAGGGTGGTGGCGTCGAGCAGGAAGGCCGCGTCGCGCCCATGTTCGGCCAGCAGGCGAAACGTCGCTTCGCCGGCGCGCGCGCGCAGCAGGGCGCGGCGCAACTGGACGAAGCGCAGCGCCATGAGGACGGCGCCGGCAAGCAGCAGGAGGAAAATAGGCAGCATGCGTTATACCTGGCAAGAAAGAATTGCCAAGTATAAGCGTGCGCTGCCCTTAATCTTCCAGCGGGGCGAAAATCTGCTGCAAGTCTTCCTGCGTGAGGGCCATCTTCTGCGATTCGCCTTCGGCCAGGATCGATTGCGCCAGCTCCGATTTCTTTTGCTGCAGCAGCTGGATTTTTTCTTCCAGGGTGCCCTTCGCAATCAATTTGTAGACGAACACAGGCTTATCCTGGCCGATGCGCCAGGCGCGGTCCGTGGCCTGGTTTTCCGCCGCCGGATTCCACCACGGATCGTAGTGGATGACCGTGTCGGCGGCCGTCAGGTTCAGGCCCACGCCGCCCGCCTTCAGGCTGATCAGGAAGATCGGCACGGCGCCCTGCTGGAAGGCCGCCACTTGCGCGCCCCGGTCCTTCGTCTCGCCCGTCAGCAGCGCGTAGGGGATGTCGCGCGATTCCAGCTCTTCCTCGATCAATTCCAGCATGCTGGTAAATTGCGAGAACACGAGGATCTTGCGTCCTTCATCGAGCAAGTCTTCCACCATCTGCATCAGGTCGAGCAGCTTGGCCGAACCGGCCGACTGCTTCTTCGCCGGCAGCGATTTCACCAGACGCGGGTCGCAGCAGACCTGGCGCAGTTTCAGCAGCGCCTCGAGGATGACGATCTGGCTGCGCGCCACGCCCTTCTTGTCGATTTCTTCACGGACCTTTTGATCCATCGCAAGACGCACGGTTTCATACAGGTCGCGCTGCGGCCCCGTCAATTCCACCTTGCGCACCATTTCCGTTTTCGGCGGCAGCTCCTTGGCCACATTGTCCTTCGTGCGGCGCAGCAGGAACGGTTTGATGCGGCGGTTCAGCAGCATGCGGCGCAGCGGATCGTCCTGGCGCTCGATCGGGTGGCGGAACTGCGTGTTGAACGTCTTCTCGTCGCCCAGCAAGCCCGGCAGCAAGAAGTGGAATTGCGACCACAGTTCGCCCAGATGATTTTCCAGCGGCGTGCCGGACAAGCACAGGCGGTGGCGCGCGCGCAGCAGGCCCGCGCTTTGCGCCGCCTTGCTGCGCGTATTCTTGATGTAATGCGATTCGTCGAGGATAACCAGGTGGAAATCGTGCTCGCGCAAGGTTTCCTCGTCGCGCGGCAACAGCGCGTACGTGGTCAGCACCAGGTCGCACTGGTCGATCTGGTCGAATTGCTGGGCGCGGTCCTTGCCTTGCAGCAGCAACACCTTCAGGCTGGGTGCGAACTTGGCCGCCTCGTCCTGCCAGTTGCCCATCAAGCTCGTCGGTGCGATGACGAGGGCCGGATGCGTAAGGCGGCCTGCTTCCTTTTCCACGAGGATATGCGCCAGGGTTTGCACCGTTTTACCTAAGCCCATGTCATCGGCCAGGATGCCCGCCAGGTCGTGGTCGCGCAGGAATTGCATCCACGCCAGGCCGTCGGCCTGGTAATCGCGCAAGGTTGCCTGCAGGCCCGCGGGCGCCGCCACTTTTTGCACGGAACCGAACTGGCTCAGCTTGCGGCCCATGGCGCGCAGCTGTTCGCCGCCCGTCCACTGCATGTCCAGGCCCCGCGCCAGCTCTTCCAGGCGCGCCGCATCGAGTGTCGACATGCGCACGGCACGCTTGATCTTGTCGCTGAAATACAGTTCGCCCAGCGTGTTCAAAATCGGACGCACGCGGCCCCACGGCAGGGCGACGCGCGTGCCGTCCGGCAAGGTTGCCAGCATCTGGTCATCGTCCGCATGTGCTTCGATGACTTTCGGATTGAAATCGTTGGGCGCGTTGCGGATCAGCTGCACCAGCACGGGCAGCAGCGGCACGCGCTCGTGGTTGACGACGATGCCCAGTTCCAGCTCGAACCAGGCGTTGCCGCTGTCCGGATCCTGGTCATCGATTTCCGCGTACCAGTCGCCCACGTCGCTCACGTCGTAGCGGTACTTGGCCGTCTTTTCCACGATCCAGCCCTGCGCCAGCAAGGCGTCGATGCCGGACTCGGCAAAACGCAGCCATTCCGCCTGGGAAGGCAGCAGCAAGGCGCCCTTCAAGCCGCTCAAGGGAGCGGAGCCCGGCTTCTTGAATTGCAGCTCGGCCAGGGTGGCCAGTGCGCGCGCTTCATCGACCGTATTTCTCTGGATAATTTCCGTCACCTCGCCCACTTGCCGCACCACGCGCTGCGACGGGTCGAACGAGACTCTTTCGCCATCGTAGTCGTAGGACAGCACGGCGAAGTCGCTCCAGCGCTGCAGGCTGCCATCGGCCAGCATGGCACTGTCCAGCAGCAACACCGGTTGCGCCGGCACGTCCTTGCGCAAGCGCTGCGGCAACGGTTGCGGCAGCGGCATCAGATGCTGCAAGCCTTGCGCCAGCAGCAGTTGCGACACGCGCACCTTGTCGTTCGCATTCAACGGCGGCGCCTGCGCCACCAGCGCCTGCAGATCGGCGAGGGAAATGTCGGAGCCGCCCTGGTTCAGTTCCAGCACGCCGCACGACAGGTTGTCGATGTACCACGGCGGATCGGTGGGCAGCATGTAGTCGATCTGGTCGGCGCCATGGTGCTTCGCGCCTTCCGGCGGGTCCACTTGCCAGCCAAGGCGCATGGTCTTGCCTTCGTCGCGCCAGAACAGGCGGGCGGGACGCACGGGACCTTCCTTCAATGGATACACGAGACCATTGCCGACGTCGGCCCAGGAATTGGCCCACAACAATTTATCCTGCTCTGCCAGCATTTTCAGCAGGGCCGCACCCACCTTGCCCTTCGGCTCCGTGGCGCTGCCCGTCTGCGAATTCTGCCCGCTGCGCATGGCCACGAAGAAGCGCACGAGGTCTTCGTCCGCCGGCGTCAAGAACGTGGGCGGCGCCGACAGCAGGGAAAAGATTTCGCTGATGGGGGACGCCGCCGCCACGTCGCCGTTCGGCCGCAGCCGCGCCTTGTACAAGCACAGGGCCACGTGGCGGCCGCCGCTGGTGGGCGCCAGCACGTAGATCAGGCGGTGCTGGTTGAGTTTGGGATCGGGCTCGGCAATCGTCAGCACGGCCTTCGGATGGGCGGCAGCCTCCACCCGCTGCAGCCAGGTGGCGACGGCATACGGCAAAGGCGCTCCCGGCGCGCTGGCCGGGGCAACTGGGGTTTCACTGGTTTCGTCGCGGGTAAAATCCATGGGGCGCATTTTTGTGTAAAGGTCGTATCCAAATCGGCAACAGGCAATATTATCCGCCATACAGGCGTTGCTGGCTTGATTCACACACGCTCTTTGAGCAGTTTTAATGCGCGATGCCTAAAAAATAAGTATTTAATACGACACTTGGGGTCCGCTGACGGCAAAAAAGGCCCGTCATGGGCCTTTTTTCGCCGCCTGTGGAGGGATTATCAGGCCGGCACAGTTTCTTCTTCGGCCACGCTGGCGGCCTCGACTACCGGTGCCGTGCTCGTATCGGCCGGCGTAAAGTTGCGCAAAAACAAGAAGAACTGGCCCATCATCTGCGTCCACAGTTGCAGATTGATATTCAGGTACTCCTTGCTGACGCCGCCGGCGACCAGCACATCCATCTCCAGCACGACGAAATCGCCATGCTGGGCCACGCGGGCGAAACGCTTGCTGCGGTGCCATTCGGCCAGCAAACCGGCCGGCAAGTCGCCGCCCTGCACGCGCAGCGGGCAGCTCAGGGTCAGGTCCGCGTACTGGCCAGGCGCGGCTTCGTTACCCCACAGCACCTGAAAGCCGATGCCATGGCTGGCACTGTGCAGGCGCACGACGCCGTCGTGTTCGATGCTGGTGACGGCGCAGCCGGCCGCCTTGATGGCCTCGGCCGTTTGTTCAGCGTTCAGGGTGGTCAGCAAGCTATTCGTGTTTTCCATCGTCATTCCATTCATTTCAAAAAGATTATTGGGGGGCCGGCGCGGGCGCGGCCGGCGTTGCTGCCGCTTCGGTTTGACGCGCATCAAAGCGGCCCTGGTACAGCTGGTCGCCGTACTGCTGCGCGATTTGTTCGAGTTTCACCCGGCTTTGCGCGGCGAACGGCTGGCGCGCTTTCATGACGTCGAGCACGTCCAGGCTTTCATACGCTTGCAGGATCTCTTTCCCTGCCGCATACAGCTGGGCATTCTTGCTTTCGCAGCGCGCCAGGGCACTGCGCTGCACCGCCACTTCGCCGTCCAGGCGCGCCCGCTCCGCTTCGATCTGCTTGCCCGTGACGGCCAGCCGTTCGCCGGCCTGGCGGTACTGCGCCAAATTCGCGGTTGCCTCCTGTGCGGCGGCGGCGCTGCGCTGCTGCTCGGCGGCCAGTTTCTCCCGCTGCGCGCGTTCCTGCGCCAGCTGCGACTGGCTGCGCGCCAGCTCCTTTTTCAAGCCATCGCTGGCAGGCGCCGCGGCGGCGGCGGGCGCCGCCTTGGCGGCCGGCACGCCCTTGGCTTTCAGCGCTTCCAGTTCGCCGCGCGTCTGCTGCAGCTGCGCCGTGACATTGCGCAACTCGGCACGCAAACGCTCTTCCATGCTTTGCCCTTTTTGCGCTTGGGCGGTGCCGGCGGCCAGCAAGCTCAACAGCAATAAAGGCAGGCGCATTTTGTTGGATATCAACATCATGGCTCCTTAAAAACGCGCGTTCAATTCGATTTGCAGGGTGTCGATCGACAGTGCCGAACCGAACACTTCGCGGCTCGACGTCCAGCGGCCGTTCAGCCAGGTATTCTTGTCGAGCGCATACGCGCCGCCCAGGTAGTAGCCGCGCGCATTCGTGCCGCCCAGATGGAAGGTGGAATCGTTGTAGGCGTCAGGCAAGGCGTCCGGTTCGATGCGCTTGTAACCGAGCAGCACGTTCCAGTCGCCGCGCGCCGCCGGGCTGGCCTTGCCCAGGGTCGCCTGCAGCATGTAGGCATTGCCGCCGCTCTTGAAATCAGCTTGCGAGACGCCGCCCGTGCCGCCGAAGTTATTCATGATGCCGCCCTTGGCGCGCGCCCACATTTCATTCTTGTCGTAGGCCATGTTGCGCACATAGTCGCCTTCGATGCGCAAGTCCGTGCCGCCCGCGACCTTGCTATCCCAGCGCGCATTCAGGTTGGCCAGGCGGAATTTCGACGCCAGGCCCACGAATTGCGGCTGCGGCGTATTGGCCGGATCGAGCGGGTTCAGGGCGATATTGCGCAGCAACATCAAGCTATTGCCCTTTTGCATGCTCGATGGACGCGACCAGTCGGTGCTGCAGCCATCGGCGCCCGCGTACAAGGCGCACGGCTGCGAATACTCGCCGCTGATGTTGCGGAAGTTGTAGTAGGCCAGCGCACCGCGCAATTGATGGTCGCTATTGATCTTCCACGACGCGCCCACTTGCGCACCGAGCAGCCATTTGTTTTCGCTCGACATTTTTGCCTGGCTGCGGCTAGGCGCATTGTCGGACGAATACTCGAGCGGAATCAGGCCCAGGGTGCCGAACACGGTGACGTCCTTGCTCTCGCCGACCGGCTGCTGCACCTTGGCGGCGATGCCGTCGAAATTGAGTTCGCTGGAAAACAGTTCGTCGCCGGACACGAATGGATTGTCGAAGCGGCCCGCCGTCAGTTTCAGCCACGAAGCGGGCTGGTAGGACAGCCAGGCCTGGTCCAGCCAGATGTTTTTCTTGCCCAGGCCGCCACCGAGAGTTTGCGTGGTCGATACCGGGCTGTCGTCATTACCGCTGGCCAGGCGGATGCCCGCTTGCGTGGTATCAGAAATGTCGGCCAGGATACCGAGGCGGGCACGGGCGCGCAGCAAGTGCTTGCGGTCTTCGCGCGTGTTGAGCAACGCCGGCAGGGCCAGGTTGGTGTTCGAATTGACGTCGTAGCCGCTGCCGCTGTTGAGCGAGCGCCAGTCGATCTCGATATTGCTGTTGGCCATGTCGTAGTAGCGCGATTCGTAGCGCGCGCGCACGTCGCCTTCCAGGCGAATGCGCTTGGTCCAGGCCGGCGTTTCATTCGGCGCCGCCCAGCCGCCCGCTTTTGCTTCGGCCATGACCTGGCCCTTGATCTCGTCACGGATCTGCTCGCGCACGGTTTGCGAAATATACGGCACGCGCACGTCGCCAGGCTGCACCTGCGCCAGGGCGGCCGGTGCGGCGGCCGGACGGGCTTGCGCCGCGGCCAGCGCTTCGCTCTGCGCCTGCGCCAGCAAGGCTTCGCCGGCATCCTTGTTCAGGGCGCCGCTCTGGATCAGGCCGCGGATCAGCTTGACCATGGTGCTGTCGGCCGGTGCCTGCGCTTGTACCGCGCCCGCCGCCACGCTCAGGGCGAAAGCGGCCAGCGCCAGCGGAAGACGGCGCGCACGCTGTGGGGAAGAAAATATGGAATTCATTGTTTCTTTCGAAAAAAATTAATATGAATTGGGGACGCTATGGCCGGCGGCCTTTAATGGATACCCGGGCCGGGAAACGCAGGGATGCCGGCGGCCGCTCATCGGCGCGGAAGTCGCGCACCATGGCCAGCACCTGCTCATCCGTCTGCGCATTGCCCGTGCCTTGCACCAGCTGCACTTTCGTCGCCCTGCCTTCCGTATCGAGCCACAGGTCGACGCGGATGTCGGCGAACGCCAGCTGGCGCGTGCGCGGGTCGCGGGCGAACGCCAGCTGCAGCGCGTTGGCGACGTAGCGGCCATACGATCCCGCGCCGAGTCCGCCGCCACCGCCGCTACCGCTCATGCCGCCGCCGCGCCCGGCCTGGATGCCGAACGCGTCGCTGCCGGCCTGCGCCGCGCCGTCGATGGTGACGGGGTCGCCCTTGTCCGGCGACGGGCTTTCCGGCGCGTCATCCATGGGCTTGTCGGCAGGCGTCGGTTCCGGCTCGGACACTTCCGGCACCACCTTGTCCGGTGTCGGTTCCGGCAGTTTTTCCGGTTCCGGCGGCGGCGGTGGCGGCGGTGGCAGCATCAGCATCGGCGGCGCCGCCACTTCGCGCTTGGTGGCCGCCGTATCGGACAGCAAATACCAGACCAGCGCGGCCAGCGCAGCGGCCAGCAGCGCACCGCCGGCCACGCCGCCCCAGCGGCGCCACCACTGCGCCGCGCCCGACGATTCCGAGCCGGCCGTCTTCATCATGTCGTCACGCTTCACCTTGCGCTCCTCATGCCGGCTTGCCGGTCACCAGGCCCACCTGGTTCAGGTCGATGCGGCGCAGCAGGTCCAGCACTTCGACCACTTTCGCGTATTGCACGGCGGCGTCGCCGCGCACGATCACGGGGAAGTCGGGCGTCAGCGCCTTTTCCGTGCGCAGCCGCTCTTCCAGCTCGGGCAGGGTGACGGGATAGGCGTCGAGGAAGACCTGGCCCGCGTTGTCGATGGTGATGGCCTTGGTCTTCGGTTTTTCCAGCGCCATGGCCGAACTGGCCTTGGGCAGGTCGACCTTGATGCCGGGGATGCTGGCGTTGCTGGTCAAAATGAAGATCACCAGCACCACCAGCAGCACGTCGACGAAGGGCGTGATGTTGATGCCGCCGCTACGCTTGCGGGGGGTAAACTTGGCGGAGGTGGCCATGGTTATGCGCCCCTCACGCCTGATGCAGCGCGGGACGCATCTGGCGTCCGTCGCCCTGCTCTTCCGCCAGACGCGTGGCGAATTCATCGACGAAGACGGCCATATCGGCAACGATGGCGTCCGAACGCGAGGACAGCCAGTTGTAGCCGAACAGGGCGGGAATCGCCACGCCCAGGCCGGCAGCCGTACACAGCAGCGCTGCCGCCATGCCCGGCGCCACCGAGTTGATGTCCACGGCGCCCGCCATGGCCGCCACGACGAACACCAGCATGATGCCGATCACGGTGCCGAACAGGCCGACGTACGGCGCGCCTTCGATGGTGGTCGAGAGCCAGATCATGCGCTTGGACATGCGCTCGCTTTCGCGCACCATCACGCCATCCATGGCGGCGCGGATGGCGCCGATCGTCGCGTTTGAGACGGCGTTCAAGTCGTAGCCGCGGTCGTGGCGGCGGCGCATCTCGTCGATGGCCACGTCATACAGACGCCACAGCGAGGAATCCGTTTTCACGGAAGCGCTCAGCTTGCCGTTGCGCGCCAGGTGATCGAGCGGCGCGCCGGCCGCTTCGTGGAACGACTGCATGAACTGGGCATTGGCGCGCGAGATGGCGCCATAGCTGCGGCCCTTGCCGATCATGATGATCCACGACAAGACCATCATCAGGCCCAGCACGCCGACGACGATCCACGCGTCGAGCGGCATGGCGGCGATGATGAAGCCGAAATGGCTTTTGCCGGCCTGCTGTTCATCGGCGCCAAACACGGCCAGGCGCGATTCGGAGCCTTGCGAGACGGCGTCGGCCAGCAGCAGGGCGTCGGGACGGGCCGTGCGCGACAGGCGCAGCTCGTCGATGGCGCCCGTGAAGTTGGCCAGTGCGGCGCCACCGGCGACCGGCGGCGCGTCGGTACCCACCGAGGCGGCCGTGCTGAATGCCGGCAGGGCGGTGGCCAGCGAGACGGCCGGACGGCCGCCCACGTACAGGGCCACATTGTTCTTGTCGGCCTTGACGGCCAGGTGCGACCATTGCGCGGCCTGGATAGGCTGGCCCGGCTTGCTGCGCTGGCCATTGACCTGCACGAAAGGCACGCCCTGGTCCACGCCGATCAGCAATTCATTGGCGCCGTCGCGGCGCGCATACAGCACTTGCTGGGCGCCCAGGCTGTCCGGACGCACCCAGGCGGAAAAGGTGAACGGCGCGCCGGCGGCCAGCGCCAGCGATGGCGAGGCGGGCAGCATCAATGGCGTGGTGCCCAGGCGGGCGCCGGCGCCGATGACGGAACCGTCGAGCGCCGGCACGGCTGTCTGGGCATGGTTGCCGTAGGCGGTGCTGTCGCGCGAGGGCACGCCCGGTTCGCTGAAGTGATACACGAGGCTGTAGTCGGGGTCAAACGTACGCTGGCCGTTGCCGGAGGCGGGCGCCTTCGGATTGCCGTAGTACATCCACAGCTGCTGCGGCGTACCGGCCGTCAGGGCCGGCACGTCGACCCAGATCAGGGCGATGCCCAAGAGCGGATTGAATTGCTCGATCTGGTGGTTCAGCACCGTTTTATCGTCGCCCGCCACGAAGCGCAGGTCGGCGCCGTTATCGCTGACGCCTTCGAAGTTGAAGTTACCCGAATGCAAGCGCAGCAGCACGGGGATGCGGCCGGGATCGCCGCCCACCGCGCCCGCCTTCGGGCCGGCGTCGACGGTGACGGGTTTGCGGTAAGCCCAGTCGGGCTGCCACCAGGCATGCGCCAGGCCGGGAACGAGCGTGCCCAGGATCGTGAGCAGAAAAAGAAAACGTTGCATGACAGTGATTCTCCGAAGAAAAGTCTAAAAAAGTGCAGTGCTGTTGAGCTGGCCCGTCAGTAGCTGGCCGACAGGTTGAAATTGATGCGGCGCACGTGTTTGTGCGTGCGCGGGCCATCGCGCAGCGGATACGAAAAGTCGATGCGGCCATTCAGGTAGCGCAGGAACTGGAAGCTGCTGCCCACGCCCACGGAGGCCAGGCCGAACAGGTCTTTCTGCTCGATCATCGGATCGCGCAGGCGCAGGCGCGCGCCATCGGCAAAAGCGAACAGGCGCCAATTTTCCAGGCGGCTGAAATACGTCAGCTGGGGCGTGCGCCATTCGACCGTGCCGGACACGCCGTAATCGCCCGTCGCTTCGGCCGACAGATAGCCGCGCACGGAATTGGCGCCGCCGGCCGCCATCTGCTCGCCCGACACGAGCGCCGCATCGGCCAGCTGGCCCGCCAGCTTGCCGTACAGCTGCGCGCCGCTGCCCAGGGTAGTGGTGGCATTGGCGTCGCCCTTCAACACGAGGAAGCTGGGCGAGGCCTTGTAGCGCTTGTTGTCATAGGCGGCGCTGTCGCTGCCGTAGCCGAACGAAGCGCGCGTGCCGGCCACCAGCGACAGGCCGAGGCCATACGTCGCCGCCTCCGTCTGCGCAAAGCCGTTATACGACACGCTCAGGGGCACGTACTTGAGCGGAATATTGCTGCCCGTGCCATTGAGCTTGAGCGCTTCCTGGTTATCCTTGAAATCGATGCCGGCAGAAAAACTGTGCCACCAGATGCCGCTGTTGGGCACCGTGTAGTTGACTTTCATGCCCAGCGCATGGCCCTTGCCCAGCACGCTGGTGCCGCCCGTGCTGGCCACATTGCTGTTCGACTGGTAGCCGGTCGCTTCCACGCTCCAGCCCTGCGTGCCGATCGGCGCCACGTACGAGGCGGACCACACCTTGGTCTGGTTCAGGTCGCCCGGCGTGCCGAAAAAGCTGATGGTGGCGCTATGCCCGAGCTGCCACAGATTGTCGTGGCCGACCGACATGCTGGTACGCAATTTCTTCGTATCGGCGCTGTAATCGTTGTTCAAGCCCACGCTGGCGCGCCACGGGCTGCTGTCGTCCACTTTCAGGTCCACGTCCATGGTGCCGGGCAGGCTGCCCTGCTTGACCAGCGGCATCACCTGGCGCTTGGGACCGCGGTTCAGGGCCGTCAGTTCCACTTGCGCCTGCGTAAAGTCGGGCACCGTGCCTTCCGTCAGGGCCGGCACTTGCTGGCGCACGTCGAGCGGCGAGTTGTATTGCGCGCCGACCACGCGCAAGCGCCCCACCTTCGTTTCGCTCACCTGCAGCACCACCACGCCCTGCTCCACCTGCTGCTCCGGCAAGTCCACGTAGACGGACTGGTAGCCCCGGGCTTGATATGCAGCAACGAGGGCGTCACGCGCCCCTTCCACGTCCTTCAAAGTGCGGCCCGGCCCCAGGAAGGGCGTGACCGCCTCTTCGATGGCGCGGGCGTCGAGCACGGTATTGCCGCGCACCAGGTATTCCTCGATCGTCACTTGCCGTTCCGGCGCGGCCACGGGGGCCGCCGCCGGCACCGCATCCTGCGCGCGCGCCATGCCGGGCAACGCCAGCATGGCCAGGCACAGCATCGTCAAGGCGGTTGCAGGCGCCGCTGGCGGCACGCCCCTGCCCTTGGTTGTCATTTCACGCATCTTCCATTCACCTTAAAATCAAACGGTTGCCCTGTATTGCGGCGCTGGGCCGGCGTTTTTTTGTTGCTGATGTTCATCTACTGATGCCTAGACAGCCGCCGCGCGCGACGACTGCCGAATGTCATCAAATGTTCATAAAACTCACGGTTGCAGTCCGCGCCGCTCGTTCGGCGTGAGCGCCTGCAGCTGCGGCGCCGTCAACGGTCCCGCGCCCAGCACCTGCACCACGCCGGCCGGCTGGTAGCTGGACGCGTGCGGCTCGCCGCCCTGCTGCTTGCCGGTGCCGCCCTCATCCGCCTGCTCGTTGCCAAAACCCAACACTTTCACGGTGAACAACGATGGCTGCGCCTGGCGCGTGGCGGCCCGTTCGCGCTGCAGCACGTCCTGCGCCGCCGTCACGGCCTGTGTCGCGGCCGCGCTGGCATTGCTCAGTGCTCCCACGTTCACCGAGGCGACGGTTGGCACGCCCGTGGACTTGCCCTGCACCTGGATGTTTTCCGCATTCACCACCTGCAGGGCGGCCAGATTGACGTTGCCCGAGACGCGGATGCCCGCCTCGCCCGCATCGATGCTGCCCAGCGGGGCGATCAGGTCGATGTCGCCGGGCGGCACCTCCGGGATCGGATTGAGCGTGGCGATGCCGGCGCCCGTCGTCGGCGTGCTCGGCGACAGGCTGACGAGGCCGATGCTGTCGTACGCGCGGCGCTGCGGCGTGTAGACGACGGTGGACTTCGTGCCGCGGCCCGCGTTGATGTCGCCCGTGGCCGACCAGGCCAGGATGTTGCCGCCGAAGGTAGTAAAGATGCGGCTCTGGCCCAGCAGGATGCTGTCTTTCGCATACATCTGGATGTCGCCCTGTCCCTGCGTCAGCACGCCCGAGCCTTCGCCCGGCGCATAGCCGCCGTCGACGCCGATCAGCGCGCGGCCGCCCGGCACCGTGATGCCGATGTCGCCGCCGAAATCCGTGTGGATGCCGGCATCGTTGACGGTCACGTAAGGCACGTTGTAGTCGGGACGGCCCGCCTCGGCCCATTCCTGCGGGCTCAGGTAGCGCACGCCCGCGACGGGACGCTTGGTGAACACGCCGCCATATCCGCTGACGGTGTACAGCGCGCTGCTGAACATCGTCAGATCGCCCTGGTACTCGATCTTCTTGCCCGCCTTGTCCTGCGCCGGGAAGAGGGTGGCGATGGCTTCGCGGCCGCGCAGATAGCTGCCGCGGCGCGCGCCGTCCGCATCGTTGTACTCGCGTCCGGCCGCCTTCAGCTCGGCAAAGTAGACATTGCTCAGGTACACCTGCTGCTGTTCCTTCGGCAAGGCGGCAAAGAAGCTGCGCGCATCGGTGGCCGGGTCGTAGCGGATGCCCAGGCCGCTGTCGCCGCCAAAACGCGTCGTCAGCCAGTTCACCAGGTGCAGCTGGCTGACCTGCGCGTATTCGCGCGCCAGGTCGCGCCGCACGCCGCCCGTCTGCTGGCCGGCTTTCTCCAGCTCGGCCTGCTTCGTGCCGAGGAAGGCGGCAGCGCCCGCCTCGTCGCCGCTGTAGGCAAACTGGCCGCGCAGCCAGTCGGCCAGGGTCAGCTTGCCGCCGTAGACATACACGGCGCTGCCGGCCTGGTCGGCCAGCGGCTTGCTTGGATCGGCCAGCTTGGCCGGGTCCAGGTAGCGCGCCGCGAAGGCCGCGTAGTCGGGACCGTTGCGGCCCACGCCGGCGGCCACGCTGATGCCGGCGCCATCGCCGCGCTTGTCCTGGCCGACATTGACGATGGAGCCGAGGCTGCGCAATTCCGCCTTGTCGGCCATGTACAGGTCGCGCCCGGCGCTCACATTGAGCTGGCCCGGCCCCGCCACATAGAAGGTGCTGTAGCGGATATCGCGCCCGGCGCTGACGACGGAAACGTCGTCGGCATGGCGGTGCACGAACAGATTGCCGCGCGCCGACGAACTGCCGAAGACGACCGGCTTTTCCGGCAGCTCGGGACTGTTGGCAAAGGGCTGGCCGGTCCATCCCGCCGCGCCGTCCGGCACGCTCTCGACCGTTCCCAGCGGCGTGCCGGAGTTGACGATGTCGCGTCCGGCACGCACGGCCACGGCGCCGCCGCCCTCGTACCACAGGCCCAGCGGGCCCGTTTCGCCCTTCAGCTTCGCCCGGTACACGATGCCGCCCGTGCGCAGGCCGACGATGTCGCCGTTGTTGGCATAGAAGTGCGCAGGCATCTGGCCTGCCGGCACATAGTCGGAGACCGTCGGCGGCGTCATGCTGAACAGCGGATACACTTGCTGATTGGCATCGCTGGCGCCATTCGACGTCGTACCAAACCATTTCAATGGCCCCGGCGCCAGCGCATCGGCGCTGACGTTATGCAGCGGCAGCAGGCCGAACCAGACCTTGTCCAGTGCGCCGACGAAGCCCGGGTTGAATGGATTCGGCAGCAGGCGCGGGTCGGCGCCCGATGGCGTGATCGGATAACCGGCCGCATGGATGGAGTCGGCGGCCAGCATTTCCAGCTGGCCCGCGCCCGTCCTGACAAATTGCGGCGCCACTGGCGACGGCGCCAGGATCACGCCGTTTTGCGGCATGTCCACCTTGCCGCCATCACCCAGCCTGCCCAGGCTGGCATTGCCGTAGTACAAGCTGCCGCTGGCGGCCACGGCGCGCAGCACGGACGGCATGACGAAGCGCCCGTCCGTCGGCGCGTGGTTGTCGCCGGCCATCGCATTGATCCAGGACGAGGTGGGCGTCAGGTTGCCGCCCGCGCTGAACAGGTCGATGGCCGTGGCCGGCGTCCACAGCGAGAACCAGCTCCAGCCTTCGCCCGTGCGCTCCACGCCCTGGTAGCTGAACGGCGAACCATAGCCCAGTTGCTTCACGCGGCCCGCATCGGCCACGCCGCCCAGCACCACGTCGCCGCGCGCATCGATGCGCACGCCGCTGTCGCCCGGCACCAGAATCGGCCCGCCGCTGGCGATCGCCGTGCCCGCCGTGTAGGTTTCGTACGGCCGCGATTCCGTCGGATCGGCGCGGTCGAAGCGCAATTCGATGCCGCCCACGGCGCCCGCCTCCAGGCGCAGCGCGCCGCGCAGGTTGGTGAGCGTGCTGTTCAGGCCAGGGATCTGGCGTTCGAAACGCGTATTCGGGTTAGGACGGTCGCTATTGCTGTCGAAGCTGCGCACCTCGGCCACGGGGTTCAGCCCGCCGCCGATGCGGATATCGAGGTCGCCGCCGCCCGTCAGCAGCAGCTTGCCGTCCGGCGTCACCCTGCCCGTGCTGCCCACGGCCACGTTCAGGCCCTGGCTGCGCGGCGCGAACTCGCCGCCCGGATCGGCGCGCGAGGCCAGCATGCCGGCATCGCCGCCCGCCTGCAGCAGCAGATTGCCGCCGCCCAGGGTGCCGATGCCCGTAAAGCCCGACAGCCCCGGCAAGCCCGAGAACAGGTCGACGCCTTCGGGACGCGCGACATAGGTGCCGAAATTGATCCACCATGCCGTCGGCACGCCGCCCCCCGTGCTGCCGCTGCCCTGGCGCCACAGCCAGGTGCCGATATCGCTGCTGTCCTGCTGCGCGCGCAGCCAGCCGATGGCATCCTCGCGGCGTTGCGTGGAGGTGCCCAGCGTATCGCCCTTGACGTCGCCCTGGGCGCGCAGCAGCAGATTGCCGCCGTGCTCGGGATACCAGGCGCGGTACAGGCTCTGGCTGCCGCCATCGACAAACGGCGTAAAGTCCGTGCCCAGCGCACCGAGCAGCTGGCCCTTGGCGTTCAGGCCGCGCGGCAGGTTGAACAGATCCTTGCCGCCGACCAGCGGCGAGGCCGACTGCGTGCCCGCCGTGTAGACGCCATACAGCGAACGCATGTCGAAGTCGCCCGCGGCGAGCAAATCGAGGTCGCCCGTGCCCGTGCGCAGCACGCTGAACAGGGGCTGGCGCGCCGGCTCCACGCTGGTCACCTTCTCAGGCGGCGTGCCGTCGGCCACCTTGACCACCAGATAGCCATAGTTTTCCAGCATGTTTGCCTCGTCGCCAAACCAGCTGATGTCAACCTCGCCTTCGGGATATCCTTCGAGGAGAGCCGCTTCGCTGAAGATATATTTGGCCGGCGAACCCGTGCCCGGCACGATGGAAGTCACCGCGTCCAGGCCGTAATGCGTATCGGCCAGCATCAGATGGGCGTCCTTCGCATGCGGTTTCAACGCGCGCGTGTCGGCCGCCGCCGTATCGGCGCCGCCCACCAGGCGCAGCGACCACGCTTGCGAACCCTGGGCCAGCATGGGCGCCAGCGCCAGGTTGCGGCCCTGGCTTCCGCTGCCATCCGCGCTGCGCAGCGACACCATGGTGACGTCGCCCGGCAGCCTGACCACGGTGCCGGCGGGCAGCACGCTGCCCTTGTCCAGCGCCAGCGCCGAGGCCAGCACCACGCCATTGACGGCATTCGTGCCATCGGCCACGTCCCACGGCCGGCCTTCCGGGAAAGGCAGGGCCACGTTCGCCGGCCACACCATGGCCGCCACCTGGGCCGCGCCAGGCAGGCGCAGGCCGGCATCGAGCTGCATCCCGCTCGATAAAGTCAGCGCCTTCGGCAAGACGGTGCCGGCCGCGTACAGCACGCTGCCGTCGGCATTGCGCACGGCGCCGCCCAGCACGCTGCCTGCAGGCAAGTTCAACTCCGCCGTCAAGGTGGCGCGCGCCGCCAGCAAGGTACCGCTGCGCAACTCCATGGCTTTCATCGGCACGGCGAAATTGACGCTCGTGCCCGATTTGAAATAGGTGTTTTCGGCCAGGGTCACCAGGCCCGCTTGTGGCACGACGACCTCGCCGCCCCACGGCAACCGGCCTTTCACCAGCTGCCAGCCCTTGTCATCGATCGTGACGGGCAGGACGCTGGTATCGAAACCATCGGTGATGCTGCCAAAGACGCTGAGCTTGCCGCCGGCGCGCAGCACCAGCGCACCGGCTTCGCCCGAGCCGTACACGCCGCTCAGGCGCGCCAGCGGATTGACGCCGTCATAGCGGTGGCCGGACAGGTCGATGTCGCCATCGATATGCAGGTCGCCGCCCGGCGTGGCGCTGACGATCTCGACGCCGGGGCGCAGGTGGAAAGCGTTGGCGTCGCCGCGCAAGCCGCGCAGCTTGTTGTTCATCAAGTTGCCGTTCGCCAGCGCATTGGCCATGAAGGCCTGGCTGTCCCCGTGCTTCTCGTTCAGGTAAGCCTGGTTGATGCTCTGGTAGCTGCGGCCGTCCGCATCCTTGCCCGTGCCCGCTGGCGCATCCTTGTATTGCCAGAAGGCATTGACGTTGATCGTGCGCGCGCCGGCGATGTTCAGCGCGCCAGCCGCGTCGATGTCGATGTCGTCGCCCGTGGCGCCGCCGAGGCGGCGCGCGTTCAGGTCGATGCTGCCGTAGTTGCCGCCCTTGTCACCGCTGCGCAGGTCGAAACGCGCGCCGTTTTCCAGGGTCAGGCGGCCGCCAGGCGCGGCCAGTTCGATCACGGCGCGGTTCGGCGCCTCGATCACCTGGCCATAGCTGTCCGTGCGCAGCACCGTGCCGTGCGCATCGAGCACGGCGCCGGATTGGATGGTGACGCCGTCGCGGCCGGCCAGGCGGATGCTGCCCACCTGTTCGCCGCTGGCGTCGATGCGGCCATTCACCGTCAGGCTGCCGCCATCGACGGAGACGCTCACTTCGCGCGCCTTGAGCTCGTCGCCGATGGCCAGATTGCCCTGTTTGAGCTGGAAGCCGCGGCTGCCGAATACCTTGCCCGTGTTCAGGCGCTGGTTCAAGCCGGCGAAATCGCCGACATGCTGGGCGCGCAGCTCCAGGCCGCCCGCCGCGTAGGCTACCTGAGTGCCGCCCGCGTCATAGCTGCCGCTGGCGCCGCCCAGCAGGCTGCCGCGCAAGTCGGCCGTGCCGGCCGCCTCGCCCGTGGCGATTACGCTGAGCTTGCCAGCGCGGTTGTTCACGGCCGACACGTCGATCACGGAAGCGGCCGCCTGACGCACGTCGCCCTCGCGGCTGTCGAGGATCACGTCGCCGCCCCAGCTGTACTTGCTGGTGTCGTAGAAATCGATCTTGCGGCCCGCCAGGTCCAGCTTGGCCTTGTCACCCAGCAATACATCGCGCTCGGCCGACAGGGTCAATTTTCCGCTCGGCAAGACCACCGACGTATCCACGCTGACACTGTTACCGCTGAGGGCCACTTCGGCGCCCAGGGCACCGGCCAGCGCCGCATTCGTCGGCGTGGCGGCGGCGGCACCGGCCGGTGCGCTCACCTTGACGGCGCCGCCCGCCGTGATGCGGTTGACGGAGCCGGCCGCGCCCGTCAACAGCGGCGTGTTGATCAGCAAATCGCCGCCGCTGTAGCGGTAGCCATTGGTGGCCGTATCCCACGCGCTTTGCGACTGGTAGACGGACAGGCTGCCCTTGTTGTTGGCCGTCAGCTGTTCGCTGGCATTGAGCGCCACCTGGCCAAAGCCCAGCACCAGACGGTCCAGCTTGTGGATGGTGTCGGGACGGCTGTCCGGCGTGAAGCCGAATTCGATGCGCCTGGCGTCGACCTGCAGGCGGCCGCTGCCCGTGCCGGGGCCGTTGGCGACGACGGCGCCGGGCGCATTCGTCGCGCCCTGCCACACGAGGGTGTCCGTGTGGATGCGCGCCAGCGCGTCGGTGCCGCCATAGCCGTAGATGGCAGGCGTGTTGAGCACCAGGCGCGACAGCGACGACTTGCCCGTGGCCGCATCGATGGTCGACAGTTGCGACGAATCATAGAAATTGAAGGAATTGCGCGCCGTCAAACCCAGGTTTTCCAGCGCCGGTGCGCCCGTGCTGGTGTCGCCGCGCAGCAGGCGGTCGAGCACGCCCTGGTTCAGCGCCAGGCCGTCCGGCAGGGCGCCGCGCGCGCTGGCGTCGGCCAGCGACGCCTCGCTGCCGACATTGATCGACCCCATCGCCAGCACCAGGTTGCGCGTGCCGTAGCGCACGTTGTCGCGCAGGGTAAACGCGCGCTCCGTCACGGCGGCGATGGTGCCCTCGGAATACAGCGAGGTGCTGCCGCCGCAGGCGCCGCCCGTTTTCGCGCAGGCGCCGATATCGATGATGCCGGGACCATACGATTCGGACGACGGCGGCGCGGCCGGCAGCATGTCCAGCCAGCCGTTCGAGACGGCCAGCACGCTGCCCATGGGCTCGTACACATAGCCGTCGCGGGAGTCCCAGGCGGCCTTGCCGCGGCCCAGCGTATTGATGCCGGAACCCTGTTCCAGAATGATGCCGTCGTCTTTTCTCGCCGTCACCAGAAACACTTCGGCCGCCTTCAGCACGGCGCCGTCGCGCAGCACGATGCCGCCCGCCGATTCCTTGATGGCGGCGATATTGGCGCGCTGGTTGCTGCCCGTGCCAAAGTCGCTGTAGGTCACGCGCGGCAAGCCGCCGATGCCCACGCGCTGGGCGCCGAAGGCATTGATCTGCGACGCATGCACGGAGACGCCATTGAAATCGGCCAGCGGCGCCGTGCCGTCGGCCAGCACCTCGTAGCGCGTCGACGCATGGTTGCCCGTGCCCAGCAGCAGGGAGCCGCCGAAGCCGCCCTCGGCCGGCGCGTACAGGGCGCTGCCATCCATCATCAACGGCGTATGGTTGTCCTTGACGCTGTGCACGGACGGGGCGATCAGCTGCACGCGCACGCCCTTGGCATCGCGCTCCAGCGCGGCGCGCGGCACGCCGTCGCGCGTGGCCTGCGCCACGGCGAAGGCGGCATAGCCCGTCTCGTTGTATTGGGAATAGGTGCGCAGCACGTCAGCCGGCGTGAGGATGGCCTGGCGCGCCACCACGTCGCGGATCGCCGTGCCGGCCACGCCCGTCTGCGCCGCCGTCGCATACGAGCCATTGCGCATGGCCACCGTGCCGCCCGCCTCGACGGCGCCGGCCAGGCCATTCAGTTCCACGCGGAACGCACCAGGCAGCAGGGCGAAATTCGACGGCAGCAAGGTGTAGGTGCCGGCCGCCAGGCCGGGCACGCCCGCGCCGATAGTGATCTGACGTCCCACGGCGGGCTTGCCCGCGCCTTGCTCGGCCGTCAAAGGCGCCACGTCCGGCTGCACGCCGGGAAGGATGGCGTACACGGGGTTGGTGTTCAGGCCGGGCAAGGTGAAACCGCCGTTCGGCTTCATCTGCACCAGCGGATTGAGGCGCGCGTCGGTGGAGCCGCCGCGTCCGGCCAGGAAGGCCGCGCCCGTCAAGGTGCCGCCGCCCGACATGTCGAGGACGGCGCCTTGCTGCACGTCGATGGCGGCGCCCGTCAAGGCGATCTCCGGGCCGTTGCCCACGCCCTTGAAGACGACATCGTTGCCGTCATACAGGTAGCTCAAGCCATCGAGCGTGCCGCCGTAGGGCATCGTCAAGCCTTTCGCGCTGACCGAGGTCAGGCTGCCAGGCAACAGATTGACGCGGCCCGTATTGGCTTCAAAGCCTTCGGCGCCCAGGTTGATCTGGCCCAGCGGCGCGCGCAGCACGCCATGCTGGTTGATGGTGGGCGCAACCAGGCTCAGGGTGCCGAACACGGAGAACGGCTGGTTCGGCGTGGCGCCGTCGCCGCTGCGCCCGATATTGAGCGTGCGCAACGGGTCGAGCGAGACGCGGATATTGCCATACTCGTCGATGCCGCTCTTCTGGCCCACCGTGACCATGCCGCTGTCGCCCGTGGCCGGGTAGATCTGCGCGGCCACCAGGCTGGCATTGCCGGGCTGGTACAGGGCGGCGCTGTTCGACAGGCGCATGTCACCGCGGCTGCTCAGGGTCAGCTGCTCGAAGGCGTCGCGTTCGACCACCAGGTCGGCGCCGCTGCTCTGCGCGATGGTGCCGCGCGTGCCCATGTTGACCTCGCCCGCGATGTCGAGCATGCCCGCATCGATCTGCAGCAAGGAATCCTCGGCCACCAGCGGCACGCCCAGCATGCCGCGTCCCTTGCCCAGGTTCTTCGAGCCTTTCACGGCATTGGGCACGATGTAGTCATCCTTCTGCGCACGCGCGGCCGTCCCCAGGCGCACATACGGCGCCGCCAGGCGCACCTGGCTGGCGAGGCTGGCCGCCTTGTCCTCGCCATCGGGCAAAGGCTGCTGCGCCAGCCCCAGCGAACTGGCGCTCAGGCGCAGGCTCTGGCCCAGCGACAGGCTGACGTCGCCGTCAAAACTGAGCATGCCGTTCACGTGCAGGGCCAGGTTGTCGAAGCCGCCGGCCTGCACGCGGTCGGCGCCCAGGCGCGCGCTGCCGTAGCGCAGCGCCGCATCCTGCTGGCCGGCGCGCAAGTCGTCGGGCAAGGCGCTCTCGCCCTGCACCTGCGCCAGCTGCATTTCGCGCGGCACGCGCACCGCGTTGTCCACGTTGTCGCCTTGCAAGGTGTAGCGGTTGACCTTGCCATAATTGGGCGTGTCCAGCGCCAGTGCCAAGGTGCCGCCGGCCGCCCCGGCGCCGCCGGCCGCCGCGCGCAGGGTGCCGTCGGCGAAGATGCCGTTATACGAACTGAGCGAGATCAAACCGCCGTTGCCGGCCACGTTGACGGTGCCCTGCTGCGGCAAGTCCAGCGTGGCGTGCGCGCCGCTGGCGTCGAGCAGCGCGCCCGGACGCACGACGACAAAGGCATCGGCCACGTCGACGCTGGCCGCATCGGCCTTGTAGCGGGCGCCGATTTCGATGCTGCCGCCCTGGTCGGCACGGCCATAGCGCCCGCCGCGCATGTCGGTGGCGACCGTGGCGCGGCCGGCCACGTCGAGCACGGCCTTGTCACCGATCCAGATCGAGGTGGCATGTCCCTTGCCGTTCGGCACATCCACCTCATTGCCCATGCCAAACGTGCCCGGCAGGACGGCGATCTTGCCGCCCCAGGCGTCGAGGCGGCCGTCAATGGTGATCTGGTCATTGCCCGTCAGGCTGATCTGGCGGCCCGGATCGACCTTGATGGCGGCGCCTTCCTGCACCGCCAGGGCGCCCTTCACGTAGGAGCTGCCGGCCGTCAGCGACAGGTCGGCGCCGGTACGCTGCGTCAAGCGGGCCTTGCGCGCATCCTCCTGGTACAGCGGCGGCGTCCACACTTCCAGCGCGGCGCCCGGGTCGGTGCCGCCTGCCACCGTGTGGCCGGTGGCGGGATTAAAGCGCAGCACGGGCATGGTGACGTCGATGTGCGCGTCCTTGACCACCACCACGCCATCGCGGCCCGTGACGGCATAGTCGGCAAAGCCGCTCTGGAACAGGCTGGCGTCCAGCGCCAGCAGCGGCTTGACGGTCACGTCGCGCCCCAGCACCGTGCCGGCCGGCAGCAGCATGCCGCGCGGCGCGCGCAGGTCGTCGGTGGCGATGCTGCCGGCCGCATACTGCGTCGTCACCGGCGGGATCGGCAAGCCGTTCGGAAAGACCGCCGCCGAGACCACGAAACCGACCGGCAGGTTGTTGACGGCTGTCAGCACGCTGCCGGCGCGAACGATGGAACCCTGGTAGACAGACGTGCCGCCGGCGGTGACGACATAGGCGCCTGACGGCACCAGCAGGTCGGCTCCCAGCACCAGCGGTTTCTGCACCGACACGTCCGCCGTCACGGGTTTGCTCAAAACCTGGCCCGGCTTGATCAGGCTGGTGCTGAGCGCAAGATCGAAGGGGATCTTCTCGCCCTGGGCGATCAGGAATTCATCGGCCAGGCGCAGGCCTGGCGCAGCGCCGGTCCCCGCCGCCAGCACGTCGCCGCCCTGCAGCTTGCCGCCGATGCTGACGGCCGCGCCGCTGTCGATCACCAGGCGTCCGCCGCCCTTCACGCCATGGCCGCGCAATTCGCCGTCGAGCTTGAGCATGGCGCCCGTCGGCGCTTTCTCCGTCGGCAGGTCGACGGCCAGGGTGATGTCGCCGCCCCGCCCGCCCTGCAGGCTGCCATTGCCCATCAGGGCGGCGCCGGACGAGACGTCGATGACGCTGCCGCCCATCAGGTCGATGCCGCCGGAGCTCTTCAGGGTAACCTTGCCGCCATTCACATACGGCAAGCCGGCGACCGCGCCCGGATCGAGTTCCAGGTTGCTCCACAGGCCGCGCGCATCGAGGCGCACGCCGGGCGCCACGCGCACGCCGGCCGTTCCCGTGGGACGGTTGTCCGGCACCAGCTTGCCTTCAGCCCATACGTCGCCCGCCCCCGCCAGGTAGCGCGAGACGATGTCGCCGGCGGCGATGCTGCCGCCGCGCGCGCTAACATTCGCCTTGATGGCCACGTCGGTGGCGTGCAGGGCGATGTCACCGCCATCGGCCACGCGCACGTCGGCATTGACGTCGAGCTTGTCGTAGGCGTAGATATTCAGGGCACCCAATT
Source organism: Janthinobacterium sp. FW305-128 (assembly GCF_020858135.1). Classification (NCBI taxonomy): domain Bacteria; kingdom Pseudomonadati; phylum Pseudomonadota; class Betaproteobacteria; order Burkholderiales; family Oxalobacteraceae; genus Janthinobacterium; species Janthinobacterium sp. FW305-128. The sequence goes on from NZ_JACYMK010000013.1 coordinate 214,114, forward strand.
CCAGCCCGTTGAGCCAGTCCGCATCGAGCTGCAAGGTCTTGCTGCGCGCGGCCGGCAAGGCTTCGCTCAGCAGCTGGCCATCGGCGATGCCCGCCACCTTGCCGATCTCGACCTTTTCCAGCACGGCTTGCGGGCTGTCGCGCAGCCGGCCCGCCTTCGGATCGAAGACGGGCGTCATTTTGCCGACGATCAATTGACCGGCACGCGCCGCCGCCGTCTGCGCCTGCTTGTAGCTGTCCATGCCGTCATCGCGCTTGCGCTGCTGGCGCTCGCCCTGGAAGACGGAGGTGTCGATATCGCCTTCGAGCACGGCGGCGCCCGTGGACACGATCAGGCGGCCCGCGTCGCGGCCCACCGTATAGCCGTTTTCCAGGCGTTCGCGCGGGCCGATCAGGGCATTCGCGTACGTTTCCGTCGTGTTCGCGCCCCAGCGCGCATGCGTGCTTTCATAGCCGCGGTACAGGCCCGTGTACAGGTTGTCGCCGGGCGCCGTGCTCAGCTTGTACATCGCGCCATCGGCGCCCTTCAGCCACGTCTGCTTGACCATGCCCGTCTGCACGTCCAGCGAACCGCCGGCGATGTTGATGCGCGAACCGGCCTGCGTCACCACTTCGCCGCCGCCAAAGCCGACGGTGCCGCCCTGGGCCGCCCATTCGCCGATGCCGTGGCCGCTGGTGTTCAGGTAGCCGCTCACTTCCAGCAAGCCGCCGGCCGTGTACCAGCGGTCCGTGGCGTAGCCATTCGTGCCGGCCGGCACCAGCACCAGGTCGCGGCGGTCAACCCACACGTCGCTGTTGTTCAGGTATTTCGCGTCGCGGCTGCCCGGTGCGTCACGCTGTTCGTTGCCTTGCACGTTGATCAGCACATTGTTGCTGCTCATGTCGACCTTCACGCCGACGGCGCCCGAGACGTCGATGGCGGCGTCGCGCGCCACGTGGCTGCGGCGGGCCGCGTCGACCAGCACCTGGCCGCCCGTGGCCAGGGTCAGCGAATCGCCTTCGAACTCGACATTGCCAGCGGAGACGATGCGCACCAGCGACTGGTCGCGCCGGTCCTGCGGCGTGTCCGTGCCCTTGCCCGTGTCCTTCAGCAAGGTATCGCGCTGCACGTCGAGCGCCGTGGCGCCGTTGTCGTCGATGACAATGGCGCTGACGCTGCCGCGCGCCAGGGTGACGCCGGCATTCTCGCCCGCCGCCGCCAGGTGGATGCTGCCGCGTCCGTTGACGCTGGTGCTCGACAGCAGCACGCCATCCTGGCGCAGCGTGTTGCCGCTCAGCGTGATGTCGCCGCCGGCCGCCTGGATCAGCCCATTGTTGACGACGCTGCCCGCCTTGCTGTCCGCCACGCGCAGCATCTCGACTTCATTGCCGCGCGTGCTCGAGTACTGGTTCTTGTCCGTGCCCTGGCCCGGGCGCACGATGATGGCGTCGCCGGCGGCCAGGGTGGTCTGGCCATTCGGCGTGGTGATGGCACCCGCGTTGTCGACGCTGCGGCCGGCCAGCAGCACGTAGCCGCCGCCTTCCGTCACCGTCTGCGGCTTGCGCGTGTCGATGCGCGCGCCGGCGGCGACGACGACGTCCGCCTCGGCCTTGCCATGCGTGGAGGTATTCTGGCCCAGCAGCAAGTCATTCGCGAAGGTCGGTACGGCGCCCGTGCCCTGCGCCTTGCCGTACAGGCCGCTCTTGAACTGGCTGTCGCTCATGCCCATGGCGGCCGCCGCCAGGTTGCGCGTATCGACCTGGCTGCTGCCCGTAAACACGATGCCGTTGCGGTTGACGATCATCACCGTGCCGTCGGCCTTGATCTGGCCCTGGATCTGGCTGGGGCGCGCCAGCGGATCATTGACCCGGTTCAATACGGACCAGTTCGATTTCTGGTCGAATTGCAAGCTGGTGTTCTTGCCGACGTTAAAACTTTCCCAGTTCAGTATCGCCTTGTCGTCCGTCTGCACGATCTTCACGACGGTCTTGCCGTCGGCCTGGGTCTGCACAGGTCCCTGGGCATTGAGCCAGCCGGCCGTCAGGCTGTTCGTGTCGACCTGCAAGCCGCCCTTGACCAGGCCATCGGGCGCGCCGCCCGCCGCCAGCGCCGCCTGGCGCGCGGCCGCCTGCACCGCCTGCTCGGCGGCGATGCCGCGCGCGGCCAGCAACAGGTTATTCAGCGATTGCTGCAGCTTGCCTTCGGCCTTTTGCTGCTGCAGCAGGGGATTGTTCAGCGAGGTAGCCGGCTGGCCATTCGGCAAGCGCCCCGTGGTGGCGGCCGTGCCCTGCTGCGCACCCTTGCCCGCGAACCAGGCGCCGCTGAATGGCTGCTGCGCCTGCGCGCCGCCCGCCTGCAGCAGCATGGCGATGGCCAGCGCCAGCGGTTTCAGACGCACCGGGAGACCGGTCCGGTTGCCCGCCATGGCGGAGGAGGATGCGTGTTTCGTGACCGACTTGCTTCGCTGCATGGCGACATTCCCTTTTCATGTTCCGTTGCTGACCGATATCGCGAGGCGGCGCGCACCACGCACGGGGCGGGCGGCAGGCACTGATTCGCGGCTTCCAGCAGCATTGACAGGGAACAAGGTCCGGGACTGCAAAAGGTCATCAAAATGTCATAATTGGCGCCCCGCCTTGGCGCGCCAAGACGGGGTTCAGCCGAACAGCACGATGCCGCCCGGCAGCCGCGTCACGCGCGCGCCATACGCATCCTGGATCAGGGCGATCACATCGTCGAGGCGGTCGAGCGAAAAGCTCGCTTGCACGCGCGTCTGTTTCAAGGCGTCGCCATTGAGGATCAGCTTGCCGGGACGGTAGCGGTTCACCTCGTCCACCACCTCGGCCAGGGTGCTTTGTTTAAAAACCAGCAGCCGGTGGCGCCACGCGCTGACGTCGCTCTTGGCCACCGCGCGGGCAATACCGAAATGCTCGGGCCGGTAGCGCAGCTGCTGGCCCGCCGCCAGCTCCGCATCGTGGCCGGCCTGCGCCACGCGCAAGCGGCCCGCCAGGCACGTCACGCACACTTCCTGGCCGAACAGGCGGATATTGAAGCGCGCGCTGCCGGCCGACACGCTGCCGTCGCCCGCCTGCACGCGCACCCGCGCCGCGCCGCGCAGGCCGGCCTGGAATTCCGCCTCGCCCGCCAGCAGCACCAGCGATGCGGCGCCGTCCTGCACGGGCGCCGCGTCGAGGCGCGTCTGCGTATTCATCTGCACCAGCACGCCGCCATCGAGCGCCACTTCGCGCTGCTCGCCCGTGCCCGTGGCGTAGTCGGCGGCCAGGCCCGCCACGGCCGGCCACAGGTCCGTCGGCGGGCGCAGCGCCAGCAAGCCCAGCGAGGCGGCCACGCCGGCGCCCAGCCAGGCGCGCCGCGCCGTATTCACCGGCGCCTGCGCCCGCTTGACGGCATGCGCGGCCGGCGCCATGGCGCCCCACACGGCGCGCGCCTCGGCAAACGCGTTGGCATGCCTGCGGCTGCGCGCGCACCAGTGGCGAAACACTTGCGCATCGCGTTCGCTGACCTGGCCCGAGGCCAGGCGCACGACCCATGCCTGCGCTTCCTTCTGGATGACACCCATGTCGTCTTCCGCTTGTTCAATCATGATGTTTAGACGTTTTTCCCGCGCCGGGACCGAAGCGCTGGATGAAATCGCGTCCCATGCGCTCGCAGCAATGTTCGAGGCCGGCGCGCAATTCCTTCTCCACCGTGCGGGCGGAAATGCCGAAGCGCTCGGCGATGTCGCGGTGCGGCAACTGATCGACGCGGGCGGCGATGACGATGGCGCGCCGGCGTTTCGGCAACTCCTGCAAGGCCCGTTCCAGTTCTTCCAGTTCGGCGCGCGCGCTGAAGGTGCGGGCCGGGTCGGCCAGCTCGTCGGCCATCTCGTACAAGTTGTCGATATCGGGAAGGCTGAGCAGGCGCGCATTGTCACGGCGTTGATCTTCCGCAATGTTGATGGCGATGCGCATCAGATACGCGGACGGATAGCTGATCGCTTCGGGCGCGGTCATCTTTTCCACTCTTAAATATGTTTCATGCAGCGCGTCGTTGGCCAGGTCTTCCGAGCCCAGGCGGCGCTGCAGGTGGCGGCGAAACTGTCCATAGCGTTCCAGGAACAGCTTGCGCAAGGTGGCTTTCAGCAAGTCCGACATGCTCAAGTCGCTCCGGCCGGCAGGTAGGGCGCACAATCGGCAGCTGGGTCGGGCCGCGGCGTCAGTAAAATCGTCAGCGGCTGCGGCAAGCCCGCCGGTGGCGCGCCGTCCATCAGCAGGCTGCGCAGACGCTGCACTACGGCGTTGTCGCGCTGTTCCACACCGCTCGCTTCCAGCACGTGCACGGCGCGCACCTTGCCCCGCTCGTCGAGCCACAACTGGAAGGCCAGGCGGTAGCGGCCGAAGGCGTCCGGATGCAAGCGGCACAGGGCGCGCGTGAGCGAACGCTGCAGGATGACCGCATAGCCTTGCAGCGGTGGCGCGGCAGGAGCGGCCTGGGCCGGCAAGGGCGCCGGCGCTGCCGGGGCGTCGGCCAGCGCCAGCAAGGTAAACGCATTGCTGCCGCTAAAGCGCGCGCCCAGTTGCGTGCCGGCCAGCAGGCGCTGCAGCGCTTCGGCCGGCGTGTAGTCGCCGCGCACGGGCGCTGCCACTCTGCCGGCCGCCAGCTGGCTGCTGACGAGCACGGAATACCCGGTCACTTCGCCAAACGCCACCAGGGCCGCGTCGAGCGGCTGGGCGGGCAAGTCGAAGCGCAGGGTAGAGTGCGCGCCGGCATCAGCGCCATCCGCACCGGCAGCGGGCCGCGCGAATGTCATCAATGTCATCAATGTCATCAGCAAGCAGGCGGACAGGGCATTGCCCCTTGCGGCGCGGCGGTGGCTTAGTGTCATTTTCCAGGGGACGCAACGAAAAATCCTGCTCATGAAGTGTCTTGACTGCAATGTTGTCTGCAGAATGGCAGGATGGTAGCTTCATAAAATGACAACTGCATGACATGGCGCCAGCCCGCGTCCCGCTCTGTGTCATCGCCGCGACACATGACCTTGCTATGCTGGACGCTTATTCACCGCTCCGGGAGCCGCCATGGCACGCCTGTTATCACTGTTGCTGTTGGCCTGCGCCGCCCTGCCCGCGCAGGCGGACGAGCACACCGTCGTCGTGAAGGCCGCCGCGCCGCCAAAGGGCTGCGTGGAAGTGGAAGCGAACGGCCAGCGCGCGCCATCGATGTCTTGCCTGAATGAAAAATTATTGCCGAATAGCAACACCATGAACCGGCCGCCGCCCGCCCTGTCCGGCGCCGAAGCGATCATGCAGCGTCCGTCGAACCAACTGGGCCTGTACAACCGCGCCGCCCTCGAACACCGCATGGGCAATGCCTTTGGCAAGTCCGTCACGCCGCAGAGGCCGCCGGCTCCCGCGCCCGCCAGCCCGCTGCTGCCGGCCCGTTGAAGCGCTTGTCAACGCACAGTCCATTTGCGCTGTCAAGATTGCGCAATCGCGCCGATTGCGTATCATTCCAGGCTTGATCGCTCTGGAAACAACCATGCTGCCCACTATCGAACAACGCCTTGCCCTTGAACTTGCCGCCAAACCGGTGCAGGTTGCCGCCGCCATCGAACTGCTCGACGAAGGCGCTACCGTGCCCTTCATCGCCCGTTACCGCAAGGAAGCGACCGGCGGCCTCGACGATATCCAGCTGCGCCTGCTCGAAGAGCGCCTGCGCTACCTGCGCGAGCTGGAAGAGCGGCGCGCCGCCATCGTGGCCTCGATCACGGAACAGAACAAGATGACGCCCGAGCTGCTCGACGCCGTCATGCACGCGGAAGACAAGACACGCCTGGAAGACCTGTATTTGCCATACAAGCAGAAGCGCCGCACGAAGGCGCAGATCGCCATCGAAGCGGGCCTGATGCCGCTGGCCGACGGCTTGCTGGAAAACCCGGAACTGACGCCGGAAATGGAAGCGGGCAAGTTCCTGCGCGACGCGTTTACTAGTGCCGACGGCAACAACCCGGGCGTGGCCGACACCAAAGCGGCCCTCGACGGCGCGCGCCAGATTCTGATGGAGCGCTTCGCCGAAGACGCGACCCTGCTGCAAACCTTGCGCGAATACGTGCAGGAACACGGCATCGTCGAGTCGAAAGTGGTGGAAGGCAAGCAGGACGAAGGCGAAAAATTCGCCGATTATTTCGATTACTCGGAAACCATTTCCACCGTGCCATCGCACCGCGCGCTGGCGCTGCTGCGCGGCCGCCGCGAAGGCATCCTCGACGTCACCCTGCGCCTGGACACAGAAGCGGAAAAACCGAAATGGGATGCGCCGCACAATCCGTGCGAAGGCCGCATCGCCGCCCGCTTCGGCATCAAGCAGCAAGGCCGCCCGGCCGACAAATGGCTGGCAGACACGGCGCGCTGGACCTGGCGCGTGAAAAGCTTCATGCACCTGGAAACTGAACTGATGGGCGCGCTGCGCGAACGCTCGGAACTCGACGCGATCAACGTCTTCGCCACCAATCTGAAAGCGCTGCTGCTGGCCGCGCCGGCCGGCCAGCGCGCCACCATGGGCCTCGATCCTGGCCTGCGCACGGGCGTCAAGGTCGCCGTGGTCGATGCCACCGGCAAGGTCGTCGACACGGCCGTGATCTATCCACACCAGCCGAAGAACGACTGGGACGGTTCGCTGCATACCCTGGGCCGTCTTGCTGCCAAGCACAATGTGTCCTTGATTTCGATTGGCAACGGCACCGCCTCGCGCGAGACCGATAAACTGGCGCAGGATTTGATCAAGCAGCACCCGGAAGCGAAGATGACGAAGATCGTCGTCTCGGAAGCGGGCGCGTCGGTGTATTCGGCGTCCGAATTCGCCTCGAAGGAATTGCCGGACATGGATGTGTCGTTGCGCGGCGCCGTCTCGATCGCGCGCCGCTTGCAAGACCCACTGGCCGAGCTGGTCAAGATTGACCCGAAATCGATCGGCGTGGGCCAGTACCAGCATGACGTGAGTCAAAGCCAGCTGGCTCGCTCGCTCGATGCCGTGGTGGAAGATTGCGTGAACGCCGTGGGCGTGGACGTCAACACGGCGTCGGCGCCCCTGCTGGCGCGCGTATCCGGCCTGTCGGCCAGCGTGGCGCAAAGCATCGTCACCTACCGCGACATGAAGGGCGCGTTCACCTCGCGCGCGGCCTTGAAGGCGGTGCCGCGCCTGGGCGACAAGACCTACGAACAGGCGGCCGGCTTCCTGCGCGTGATGGGCGGAGAGAACCCGCTGGACGCCTCGGCCGTCCACCCGGAATCGTATCCGCTGGTGGAAAAGATTCTGGCGGACATCAAGAAGGATATCAAGGCCGTCATCGGTGAGACCGCCTTGTTGAAAACCCTCAGCCCCGCAAAATACGCGGATGAAACCTTCGGCGTGCCGACCATTTCCGACATTCTGAAGGAACTGGAAAAGCCGGGCCGCGACCCGCGTCCGGAATTTACCACCGCCACCTTCAAGGAAGGCGTGGAAGAAATCCGCGACTTGCGCCCGGACATGATTCTCGAAGGCGTGGTCACCAACGTGGCCGCCTTTGGCGCCTTTGTCGATATCGGCGTGCACCAGGACGGCCTCGTGCACATCTCGGCCCTGTCGAACACGTTTGTGAAAGACCCGCACACGGTGGTGAAAGCCGGGCAAGTGGTGCGCGTGAAAGTGCTGGAAGTCGACGAGAAACGCAAGCGCATCGCGCTGACCATGCGCCTGACGGACAGTGCGCCGCAAGCGGGCAGCAAGCCCGAGCAGCGTGGCGACCGCAACGACCGCCGCAGCATGGCGCAGCACCAGTCGCAGTCGCGCAACGCGCCCGAGCCGGCCGGCAGCATGGCCGCCGCCTTCGCCAAGCTGCGCGGTTAAGTCCATGGCCGCCGGGCATGACCTCGTCATCCTGGCGGTGGACGCCGCCAGCCCGGATGCCCAGCTGCTGCTCGACGCATTGTCGGACGCGCTGCTGCGCATCAACGGCGACAGCGGCCGCTCTTCCTTCGATGTCGAAGCGGCAACCTTGCGCGGCGGCTTTTACCTGGCCCGCGATGCGGCTGGAGGACTGCTGGGCTGCGCCGCCCTGCGCCCGCTGGGCAAAGCGGACAGCGCCATAGGCGAACTCAAGCGCATGTATGCGCGCCCCGGCCAAGGTGGCCTGGGCGTGGGCGCGGCCCTGCTGGCCCATGTGGAGGCGCAGGCGCGTGCACATGGCTACCAGGCCCTGCACCTGTCCACCCGCGTGGCGAATGCCCGCGCGGTGGCGTTTTATGCCAGGCACGGCTATGCGCCGGTCCTTGCCTGGGGCAAATACGTGGGCGCGGCACAATCGACCTGCCTGGGCAAGACCTTATAAGTGTCAACGTGGCTGACTTGCCCGATTTATGACTTGAGCGCATACCCGTGCCGTCGTTTTCTTATAAAATGACGGCATCTATTTATTTACCCATCAGAGGCAGCTATGAGCGACGTACAAACCTGGATCAAAGAAACCGTGACGAACACGCCAGTCGTGCTGTTCATGAAGGGCACGGCCCAGTTCCCGCAGTGCGGCTTTTCCGGCCGCGCCATCCAGATCCTGAAAGCGTGCGGCGTGGAAAACATCGCTACCGTCAACGTGCTGGATGACCCGGAAGTTCGCCAGGGCATCAAGGATTACTCGAACTGGCCGACCATTCCGCAGCTGTATGTCAAAGGCGAGTTCATCGGTGGTTCCGATATCATGAATGAAATGTTTGAATCGGGCGAACTGAAGTCCCTGCTGGATGCCTGATAGCCAAACGCAGCGGCCGCGCCGTGTCGTCGTGGCCATCACGGGCGCCACGGGTGCCGTGTATGGCTTGCGGCTGCTGCAATTGCTCGGCGCCATCCCCGGCGTCGAGACGCATCTGGTCCTGTCCGATGCCGCTGTTTTGACCCTGCACCAGGAAACGGGCGTGGGACGCAAGGACGTCGAAGCGCAGGCGCACGTCGTGCACAAGCTGCGCGACATCGGCGCGTCGATCGCCAGCGGCTCGTTTCAATCGGATGGCATGGTCGTCGCGCCGTGCTCGATGAAGACCCTGGCGGCCGTCGCGCACGGCTTGTCGGATAATCTGATCACGCGGGCCGCCGATGTGGTGCTCAAGGAGCGCCGGCGCCTGATCCTGATGGTGCGCGAAACGCCGTTCAACCTGGCGCACCTGCGCAATATGACGGCCGTGACCGAAATGGGCGGCATCATCTTCCCGCCCTTACCGAGCTTTTATCACCACCCGCACAGCATTGCGGAGATGGTCGACCATACGGTCGCGAGGGTCATCGACCTGCTCGGCATCGAGCACGCCCTGGCACCGCGGTGGAATGGTTTGAAGTCCGCTGGCGACACCCCTATCCTCTAGTTGGCGTCACGAATTAACTGGCATCACGATGCCTGACAAAAGCGTAGCGAGCGGAAGGAAGAGGTGGTCGAGAAGCGCAACCGTGCTGAAGCACGGTGAGCATCGCAGACTACCTATGCCGACGCGCAGTAGCTTTGGTCAGGCATCCACCACTCAGCGCTTGTCGAACTGATGAGCACTGGCCTGCTTCAAATCCCTGGCTTCTTCAACCATCCTGCGGTGGGCGATCCGTTTGCGCATCACTTCCGCATGTTGCGCGGCAGTCATGGGGGGCACGGTCATCAAGTCCTTCAGCTGCGCGGTATTGCTGTAGTTACTTTTCATAAGACGGCTCAAATGCTCGGCTCCGTAGTGGATGAACTGGCTGCTTCTGATGTGATTATGCGCTGGTATTGGCCGCTGCGCCGCTGCGTACGGGATTATTGTCAAATAATTCCGCTGCAGCGCAACATGCGAGGTCTTATTGTGCGGCAAAATCATGTCTCCAGTATGACCTTGCGCAAATAAAAGGACAGGGGGAGCGCCGTCAGCGTAAGGTGGACGGCGCCGGCCGGGGAGGGCCTGAATGCTTACTTTTGGTAGTTGACTCTCACCAGCATGCGAATAAATTCTCGCGCGATTTGACGATGATGTTCATCTAATCTTTGCAAATCGGCAATTAATTTCACATCAGCGGACTCAAAGCGCGATAAAGCGCTGCCCGCTTCGCCATTCGGCGTGGCGCTTTCCGGACCGCCAAAACGCAACCATTCCGCGGGAACGCCCAACCATTGGGCAATCATGCGCAATTTTTCTTGCGTGGGAATTGCTTCACCTACTAACCATTTCCTAGCTGCATGCACAGTAATCGGGCGTCCATCGAAACGGATGTTGAACTCCCGGGCCAGTCTGGTCGGGCTGTCTGGAGAGTAATGGGCGTTTTTGAGAGCCAACTGAAGTCGCTGGCTGAAGCTTTCGCGTTCGTTAGAAGAATTCATAGGTGTACTATTTCATGTTGTAACATGAAAGTCAGTTTCTTGAATGACCATACAGATTGTTACATTTGAAAAGAGTATCAATTAACAATTAACACTCCGGCCGGGCTTTTCAGGTCAAAAAGTGGGCCGAATTTTCTCTTGCGATTCTGCGTGGCTTCGGGTCAAATTCGCGGCTAGCCTTGATTTTCGCACTGCAGCACGATTCAAAGCCTCGGTTTGGCATTACAACGTACGGTATCGGATAATGCCCTCCTCTACCGATACATGCAATGCCCATGTCATACAATTTCTTGTAGACAAAGTTTTCAGAAGGGCCATTTTGTTTCCAATATGGAAACGACATGAACAACGTGTTCATAGTGAAACGTTGTTTTTTGATCGTGCCTACTGGAAAGAATCTGCACCTAAAAAATTTTACTGCCATCGCAGCGAAAAGAATGTCGCCGTTATGCCAGGAAAGCTCTTTTTGGTGTCATCTTGGCCACCAACTCTCGATCTTAAGCGCGTTTTTGCAAGAAGAATCAATTTATTTTCAGTAATTGTTGTCTGATTCGCCAAATTCTCCCTTTACGCCTTCTTTTTTCTTTGTTGCAGCACGGGCAGGGCACGCTACAATAGTATTGACGTTGACGTAAACGGCACTTTGCCACCACCTGTCTCGCCGCATCCCATCTGACGACCGACCACCCATGCAACCGACACCGCCCGCACCCATGACGACCTATACCATTACCGAACTGGCGCGGGAATTCGACATCACGGCGCGCGCCATCCGTTTCTATGAAGACCAGGGCTTGCTCAGCCCGAAACGCGAAGGCGCAGGCGGCCGTAGCCGCGTCTACACGCCGCGCGACCGCACCCGCCTGAAACTGACCCTGCGCGGCAAGCGCCTGGGCCTGGCCTTGTCGGAGATCAAGAGCCTGGTCGACATGTACGAGTCGCCGAAGGACACGCGCGCGCAGATGGACCGCTTCCTGGGCGTGCTGGCGCAGCACCGGCAGACCCTGGAGCAGCAACGCATCGATATCGAAATGGCGCTGGCGGAAATCAGCGCGCATGAAGACGCGTGCGCGCGCATGCTGGCGGACTTGAACCTTGATAAGGCGCAAACAAGCTAGCAAGGCAAGCGGCGCACACCTGCCGCGTGCGCCACTTTACGTTTACGTAAACGTCACAACTGAGTATCATAGCTTCACTGACCCGGCACCCATGACCGCCACACTTATAACGACGACGAGGACGACATGCTCCATCTCCCAGGCTTGACCTTTGACCACGGCGACGACATCGCCTCCCTGCGCGAAGCGATCCAACAATTTGCCGCCGCCGAAATCGCGCCGCGCGCGGCCGAGATCGACCGCACCGACCAGTTCCCCATGGACCTGTGGCGCAAGATGGGCGACATGGGCTTGCTCGGCATAACCGTCAGCGAAGAATACGGCGGCGCCGGCATGGGTTACCTGGCGCACATCATCGCCATGGAAGAGATCTCGCGCGCCTCGGCCTCCGTCGGCCTGTCCTACGGCGCCCACTCGAACCTGTGCGTGAACCAGATCAAGCGCAACGGCACGGCCGAGCAAAAGGCGAAGTACCTGCCGAAACTGATCACGGGCGAACACATCGGCGCGCTGGCCATGTCGGAACCGAACGCGGGTTCGGACGTCGTCAGCATGAAGCTGCGCGCCGACTTCAAGGGCGACCGCTGGGTCTTGAACGGCACCAAGATGTGGATCACCAACGGTCCCGACGCGGACGTGCTGGTGGTGTACGCGAAGAACGACCTGGAAGCGGGTCCGCGCGGCATGACGGCTTTCCTGATCGAAAAGAATTTCAAGGGCTTTTCCATCGCGCAAAAGCTCGACAAGCTGGGCATGCGCGGCTCGCACACGGGCGAACTGGTATTCCAGGATTGCGAAGTACCGGCCGAAAACGTGCTCGGCGGCTTGGGCAAGGGCGTCAACGTGCTGATGTCGGGCCTCGATTTCGAGCGCACCGTGCTGTCCGGCGGCCCGCTGGGCATCATGCAGGCCTGCATGGACCTGGTCGTGCCCTACGTGCATGACCGCAAGCAATTCGGCCAGCCCATCGGCGAATTCCAGTTGATGCAAGGTAAGCTGGCCGATATGTATTCGACCATGATGGCGTGCAAGGCCTATGTCTACGCCGTGGGCCAGGCTTGCGACCGCGCCACCACGCCGGAAGCCGTGCGCCAGTTGCGCAAGGATGCGGCCGGCGCCATTCTGTATAGTGCGGAAAAGGCGACCTGGATGGCGGGCGAAGCGATCCAGGCACTGGGCGGCAACGGCTACATCAACGAGTATCCGGCCGGCCGCCTGTGGCGCGATGCCAAGCTGTACGAAATCGGCGCCGGGACCAGCGAAATCCGCCGCATGCTGATAGGCCGCGAACTGTTTGCGGAAACCAAGTAAGCACGGGCGCGCGGCGATCGACTGGGTGAGGAGCCATTCATGCGAGCACAGCTATGACGCACATTGCCTTCCCCAAATTGCTCTCTTCCCAGATTGCATTCGATATCGCGCGCACCATCCGCGACGGCTTCGACAAGCATTACCGCCTGTTCCGCGCAACGAGCCAGCAAGCCAAGCGGTATTTCGAGCAAGGTGCCTGGAGCGCGGCGCAGACGGCGGCCCGCGAACGCATCGACTTCTATGACAAGCGCGTGCAGGAATGCGTGCAGATGCTTGAAGATGAATACGAAGAGTCGGAGTTGAGCGACGAAGTGTGGCGAGAACTCAAGCTGCACTACATCGGCATGCTGACGGAACACAAGCAGCCGGAACTGGCGGAAACCTTCTTCAATTCCGTCTGCTGCAACATCCTGCACCGCACGTATTTCAATAACGACTATATTTTCGTGCGCCCCGTCGTTTCCACGGAATACATCGAAACGCAAGACCCCGCACCCACCTACCGCGTGTATTACCCGGGCCAGGACGGCTTGCGCCACACCTTGCAGCGCATGGTGAACAACTTCCAGCTGGACTGCGCATTTGCCAACCTGGAGCGCGATGTAGCCCAGGTGGAAGCGCGCCTGCAGCAGCTGTTCGGCAGCGACCGGCTGGAGCCGAACCACCAGCTCCAGGTCCTGACCAGTTTGTTCTACCGCAACAAGGGCGCCTACCTGGTCGGCAAGGCCATCAACGGCAACCGCGAATACCCGTTCGTCGTGCCCATCCTGCACAACCGCCACGGCAAGCTGGTGCTCGACACGGTGCTGTTCGAGCAGCAGCAGATCGCCGTGCTGTTTTCGTTTACGCGCGCCTACTTCCTGGTGGATATGGAAGTACCGTCCGCCTACGTACAATTTCTCCGAAGTTTGCTCCCGCGCAAGCCTCGCAGTGAGATTTATACGATACTGGGCTTGCAAAAGCAGGGCAAGACCTTGTTTTACCGCGACTACCTGCAGCATTTAAAACACTCGTCGGACCACTTCGAAAGCGCGCCCGGCATTCGCGGCCTGGTGATGCTGGTGTTTGCCCTGCCTTCGTTTCCGTATGTCTTCAAGGTGATCAAGGATTTCTTTCCTCCTCCCAAGGAAACCACGCGCGCGCAAGTCCAGCAAAAGTATTTACTGGTGAAACACCACGACCGCGTGGGCCGCATGGCCGACACGCTCGAGTATTCCAATGTGGCCTTTCCCCGCGCCCGCTTTGCCGCGGAACTGCTGGCCGAACTGAAACAGTTCGCCCCCTCGCTGATCGAGGAAGACCACGAGCAGATCATCATCCGCCACCTGTACATCGAGCGGCGCATGGTGCCGCTGAACATGTGGCTGAGCAATGCCGAGAAGGAAGGCCGCGATGACCTGGTCGAACACGCCATCGTCGAGTATGGCAACGCCATCAAGGAACTGGTGGCGGCGAATATTTTTCCTGGCGACATGCTGTATAAAAATTTTGGCGTGACCCGTCATCAGCGTGTCGTTTTTTACGATTACGATGAAATCGAGTACATCACCGATTGCCAGTTCCGCGTCATCCCGCAAGCCCGCACGGAGGAGGAAGAAATGTCGGCCGAACCGTGGTATCCCATCGGCAAGCACGATGTGTTTCCCGAACAATTCGGCACCTTCCTGCTGGGCAATCCCCGTATCCGTAAATATTTCATACAGCACCATGCCGACCTGCTGACGGCCGCCTACTGGCAGGCGCGCAAGCAGCGCATCGAAGACGGCCATATCGAGGACGTCTTCCCGTATCCGCAGCACCTGCGTTTTTGTATGCAGTCACCTTCCCACCCCTCAACCGGAGATCCAACATGAATGATCCAGTCGTAATCGTCGGTGCCGCGCGCACCCCCATGGGCGCCTTCCAGGGCGACTTTGCCAACGTCACCGCCAGCGACCTGGGCGCCGTGGCCATCCGCGCCGCCGTCGAGCGGGCTGGCGTGGCGCCGGATGCCGTTGAACACGTGTTTTTCGGCAATTGCCTGATGGCTGGCCAGGGCCAGGCGCCCGCGCGCCAGGCCTTGCGCAAGGCGGGCTTGCCCGATTCCACGGGCGCCGTGACCCTGTCGAAAATGTGCGGCTCGGCCATGCAGACGACCATGTTCGCGCACGACACCTTGCTCGCCGGCAGCGCCGACGTGGTGGTGGCGGGCGGCATGGAATCGATGACCAACGCCCCCTATCTCGTGCCGAAAGCGCGCGGCGGCTACCGCATCGGCCACGGCATGATCTATGACCACATGATGATGGATGGCCTGGAAGACGCCTACAGCCGCGATGAAAAGGGCAATGCCCGCTCGATGGGCACGTTTGCCGAAGAGTGCGCGAGCCAGTACCAGTTCACGCGCGAAGCGCAGGATGCGTTTGCCATCGAATCCGTGAAACGCGCGCAGGCCGCTACCAAGGATGGCAGTTTCGAGTGGGAAATCGTGCCCGTGACCGTTTCCGGCCGCGGCGGCGACACCGTCGTCAGCATCGATGAAGGCCCGCAAAAAGCCCGCCTGGAAAAAATCCCGACCCTGAAGGCGGCCTTCAAGAAGGATGGCACCATCACGGCCGCCTCGTCGTCGTCGATCAACGATGGCGCGGCAGCCCTCGTGCTGATGCGCGAATCGACGGCGAAAAAACTGGGCTGCACCATCCTCGCGAAAATCCACGGCCACGCCACGCATGCGCAGGCGCCGAACGAGTTCACCACGGCCCCCATCGGCGCGGTGAAAAAACTCTACGCCAAAACGGGCTGGAGCAGCAGCAATGTCGACTTGTTCGAGATCAATGAAGCGTTCGCCGCCGTGCCGATGGCCGCCATGCACGACCTCGACATTCCGCACAGCAAAATCAACATCCACGGCGGCGCCTGCGCGCTGGGCCACCCGATCGGTGCCTCGGGCGCGCGCATCATCGTCACCCTGCTGGGCGCCCTGAAAAAAACCGGCGGCAAGCGCGGCGTGGCAGCCCTGTGCATCGGCGGCGGCGAAGCGACGGCAATGGCGATCGAACTGGTATAAGCTGTTCCTGAGCACGGGCGCGCACCGCGGTTCACGGTGCGCGCCTTTCATTTTATTTTCAGGGAGAAAACATATGCCAACCGCATTGATCATCGGCGCCTCGCGCGGCATCGGCCACGAAATCGTCCGTCAATACCGCCACGATGGCTGGCGTGTGATCGCCACGGCGCGCACGCCGGACGCTTGCGAGGCCCTCAAGCAACTGGGTGCGGAAGCGCACCAGCTCGACGTGACGGATGTGGAAGGCTGTGCCGGCCTGGGCTGGAAGCTCGACGATGAAAAACTCGACGTGGCCATCCTCAACGCGGGCGTGTATGGCCCCCGCCACGACGGGTTTCCTGCGCAAGCCGATTTTGACCTCGTCATGCACACCAACGTGCTGGCGGCCATGCGGCTGCTGCCGATATTGGCGCCGCTGGTGGCTAACGCCAAGGGCAAGCTGGCCGTGCTGTCCTCTCACATGGGCTCCCTGAGCGAGCGGGGCAACCCCAGCGGTTCGCTGTACCGCGCCAGCAAGGCCGCCTTGAATTCCGTGCTGATCGACACGTCCCTCGTGCATGGCCCGCAAGGCGTCAGCTGCGTCGCTTTCCACCCGGGCTGGGTGCGCACGGACATGGGCGGTGCCGGCGCGGATATTTCACCGGAAGAAAGCGCCGCCGGCATGCGCGCCACCCTGGCCAGCCTGCCGGCCACGGACAAGGCCGTGTTCCGCAACTACGACGGCAAGCCCATCGCCTGGTAGTTCCCCCACACACCATAAAAACAAACGAGACGACGTCCCATGATACTCAATGAAGAACAATCGATGATCCAGGAAGCGCTGCGCAGCTTTTCGCGCGAGCGCCTGGCACCCAACGCGGCCCGCTGGGACAAGGAACATCATTTCCCGAAAGAAGAATTGCAGGAACTGGCCGCGCTGGGCGCCTTTGGCGTGGCCGTGCCGGAAGCGCTCGGTGGCGCCGGCCTTGACTACGTGTCCTTGGCCCTGGTGCTGGAAGAAATCGCCGCCGGCGATGGCGGCACGTCGACCATCATTTCCGTCAACAATTGCCCCGTGTGCAGCATCGCCATGATGTATGCCAATGATGCGCAAAAGGAACAGTGGCTGCGTCCGCTGGCGCAAGGCACGATGCTGGGGGCGTTTTGCCTGACGGAACCGCACACGGGCAGCGACGCCTCCGCCCTGCGCACGACGGCCACCCTCGACGGCAATGACTACGTCATCAACGGCACGAAGCAGTTCATTACCAGCGGCAAGTATGCGGACGTGGCCATCGTCATGGCCGTCACCGACAAGGCGGCCGGCAAGCGCGGCATTAGCGCCTTCTGGGTGCCGACGAACACGCCCGGCTACATCGTGGCGGGACTGGAACAGAAGATGGGCCAGCATTCGTCGGACACGGCGCAAATCCTGTTCGAGAACTGCCGCATCCCGGCGGAAAACCTGATCGGCGAAGAGGGACAAGGCTACAAGATCGCCCTGTCCGGCCTGGAAGGGGGACGCATCGGCATCGCTTCGCAAGCCGTGGGCATGGCGCGCGCCGCGTATGAAGCAGCCTTGCAGTACGCACGCGAGCGCGAAAGCTTCGGCAAACCCATCTATGAACACCAGGCCGTGCAATTCCGCCTGGCCGACATGGCCACGCAGATCGAAGCGGCGCGCCAGCTGATCCGCCACGCGGCAGCGATGAAGGATGCGGGCTTGCCCTGCCTGAAGGAAGCGGCCATGGCCAAGCTGTTTGCGTCGGAAATGGCGGAAAAAGTGTGCTCGGACGCCATCCAGGTGCACGGCGGCTACGGTTATGTGTCCGATTTCCCCGTCGAGCGCATCTACCGCGACGTACGCGTATGCCAGATTTACGAGGGCACCAGCGATATCCAGAAGATTTTGATTGCGCGGGCGCTGTAAACCCCAGGCAAAAGCTGGGGTCAGACCCCCCATATGCGTTGGCGCGGAGCTTTGCGTTAGCGTTGTTGTGGGTCTGACCCCATACGCCAACGATGGACGAAAAAAAGCCCGCTAAAACGCGGGCTTGTTCCAATGTATTACCAATGCTTTAATCGTGTCATGGACGCCAGTGCTATCTGCAAAGTGCCTCCTGATTTTCGGACTCCCATGCTATCTGCATGGTGACTCCAAGTGTAAAATCGACCATCGTATCCGGAATTACAAAATCCATTTCTTCGCACTGTCACGCCATCGACATTACACCTGTCGGTCGCCGCGCTGAAACTGGATGGTGAGATAATTTGTTGCCAAATCTCAATCACTGAACGGAGTATAGCACAGCTTTTTGTGCAATGCAACAATGAATTGAAGCCATACGTTAATTCAAGTCCTTAGCGCCAGCGGCTTGTCTTCTTCGCCGCCACGGGCCACTCTTTCGTACTCGGAAATCACTTGCGCGCCCAGCAGCAGCAGGGTGGCGCCGATTTCCAGGCTGAACATGACGACGATGGCCGTCGTCATCGAGCCGTACACGACATTGACCTGCGACAAGGTGGAAAAATACCAGACCAGCACATGGCGGGCGATTTCCCACAGCAGGGCCGCCGTCACGCCGCCGATCAGCGCATGTGTGATCGACAATCTTCCCACCGGCATGACCAGGTAAATCGAGCTTAGCACGAGGATTTCGCCACCCAGCCCCAGCAGATACAGCAGCACGCCGGACACGCCTTCCAGGCCCCAGTCATGACGCAAAAAGCGCACGCTTTCCTCGCCCATCACCTGCAAGCCGCCCGCCACCAACGTGATGAGCAAGATACCCACGCCCAGGCACAGGATGTAGCAGTACGGCAGCACGGCGGAAATGAGGAAATGGCGGCGGCGGATGGCGACGCGGTGGACAAAGATCACGCTCATGGCGTTTTCCAGCACGGTAAACGCCAGCGAGCTGAAAAAGAGCATGGTCAGCAGCAACAGCCAGCCGATCACGCCCCGGTTGTCGAGAAAATGCGCGATCTCGCCCACGATGGCCTTCGATTGCCCCGGCACCAGCCATTCCAGGTAGTGGCCGATTGTCTGCAGCAATTCATCCTGCGCGATCACGTGCGACAGGGCCACCACCACCAGCATCAGCAGGGGCACGATGGACAGCAGCGAGTAATACGCGACGGCGCCCGCCAGCAGCAAGCCCTGGTTGGCGCGGAAACCCTTGAGCACCTGCAGCGCGAAGGCCAGCGGGTGGCTGAGGATGTAGGTACTGGCGTGGCGGTTGATCATGGCGGAAACGGTGTAGAAGGCGGCGCGGCCTCGTGCCACGCCTGATCACACTAGCATACTGACAATCGCCCCGCTGCACCGTACGCTAGCAGACGGCCGGCTCCAGCAAGGTCAAGGTTTGCCGGTCCGCATCCAGGGTGGCCAATATGCCCATCGGTAGCGTGAACTGGTGGCGGATGTGGCCAAACGAGTAGCCGCTGACGGCCGGCACGCGCAAAGGCTGCAAATGCTGGTCCAGGGTGGCATCGAGGGTCAGCGCCGTATCGCCCTCGGCCGCCTCGCAATGCTCGAAGATGCCCAGCATCAAGGCCGCCGCGTGCTTGAAACCGATGGACAGGTCGAGCTGGCACAGCATGCGGTCGATGCGGTACGGCACTTCATTGATTTCTTCGAGGAACAAGATATGCTCGCGGAAATCGGCCGCATACGGCGTGCCGGCCAGCGCGCTGACCATGCACAGGTTGCCGCCCGTCAAGCGTCCTGTCGCTTGACCGCCGTGCACGGTGCGGATGGCGAAGTTCGGCTGCGTCTGCGCGCGGCGGTGGTTGTCCAGCGCCATCGGGATCGTATAGCTGTCTTGCGGCGTCATCAGCACATTGCGCAGCTGCGTCACCGTGTAGTCGGAAAACGTGGACGAAGCCACGGGCCCGTGGAAAGTCACCAGGCCCGTCTGGCTGGCGATGGCCAGATGCAGGGCCGTGATGTCGGAATAGCCGATCAGCACTTTCGGATTGCGCTGGATCAAGGCGTAATCGAGCAGCGCCAGCAGCGAAATGCAGCCGGAGCCGCCACGGATGGCCCAGATCGCCTTGACCTCGGGATCGGCGAACGCCGCGTGCAGATCGTCGAGGCGCTGCAGCACCGTGCCCGCATAGTTGCCGTGCACGGCGCGGATGTTAGCGCCCAGACTGGCGCGCAGTCCCAGCGATTCGATATTGCGCTGGGCCTTGGCGATGGATTCCTCATCCGTAAAACCACCCGGCGCGATGATGGCCACCAGGTCGCCGTCGCGCAAGCGCGCCGGTTTGATCAATGCGTGTGGCTGTTGCATGCGTTTGCCCTTCCCTTGCGCGGCCGCCGCCCATGCCGGTGTACCTGCCGCCCCGAGAGTGGCGGCCAGCAAGCCGCCGAAGCGGCGCCGGCTGAGATTGGTCTGACTGGACATGCGGCCCTTTCCTGGAATAAAAACGGCGACGCCAGGCGCCGCCGCACGAGGTTAGCATGCCGACGGGATCGCCGCCGGCATGACCGCCTTACATGAACTTGTACTTCAGCTGGAACGACAGCGAGCGGCCGCGCGGGTCGGCCACGCGCGGGTCCCAGCCGGCGCCCACCACGTCATCCACGTTGTGCGCAGTGAATGGCGGGTCGCGGTCGAACAAGTTCTGGATACCCACTGTGATGGTGGTATTTTTGAAGCCCGTGTACGTGCCCGACAAGCTGTACGTGGTGTAACTGGACACATCGGATTTGAAACCTGGTGGCGGCGTCCCCTTGCCATCATTCGGTACCTGGTCCTTGTAGCCGGAAGCAAAACTCTGCACGAGCAAACCGCTCCAGTCGCCGCGCGATACGCTGAAGCTGGCATTGTGTTTCCAGCGCAAGTACAAATCACGCGTGTAGAAGTTGCCAACCAGCTCCTTGTATTCTTGCCCCTTGTATTCGGCAAACTTGAAGCTGTCCATATACGTGCCGTCCAGGGTTGCAGTCCATTTCGCGTCCTGGACCTTGCCTTCGCCGCGCAAGCTCACGTCCAGGCCGCGCACGCGGCTGCCACCCGCATTGAACCAGCCCGCCTGCACGTAATCGATGGTGCCATCGGGTTTGCGGAAGATGTACTGGTTCAGCGCCTGGTAATTGGCCAGCACGACTTGCGGCGTGCGTTTCAGGAGCTGGTCCTGGGTATTGATGGCCCAGTAATCGAACGAGGCGGAGTAACCCTTCACCGGTTCGATGACGATACCGACGCTGCCCTGCTTCGACGTCTCCGGCTTCAGGTTCAGGTTGCCGCCCGTCGTGTAAATGAGGCGGGGAATGGAACAGTATTCGGTCACGCCGGGATGCTTGATACAGCCTTCCGGATCTTTCACACCATTCGGCAATTCCTGCGTCAATACACCTGAATAGAGCTGGTCGAAACTCGGCGCCAGGAATCCCTTGCTGGCCGAGGCGCGGAACAGGACGAACTCGGCCGGTTGGTAACGCAAGGCAACCTTGGGATTCGTGGTGGCGCCCACTTGGCTGTAATCGTCACGACGCACGGCCAGCTGCATTTCCAGGTCTTTCATGATGGGTACCAGCAACTCGGCATACACGGCCTTGACGTTGCGACTGACATCCTTCAAGGCGGCATTTCCTGGCGCCAATAGAATCAGGTTGGCATCGACATCCTGTCCAAAACTGTAGCCCTCGCGGCGTAAATCAAAGCCGGCGGCCATCGCCACGGCGCCAGCCGGCAGTTGGAACAGCTCGCCGGATACGGAACCGTCGATCTGCGTCAGGGTCGTCTTGCCATGCTGGAAGTCGCCACGGAACTTGGTCGATTCGATCAATTGCCTGGCCGCTTCCGTCTGGCTCTGGCCGGCGCCCACCCATGGATTGATGATCCCTGTCCCCAAGGCCGCATATAACTTGTCCATGTAGGAATAGCCATCTGTCAGCTTGGTCTTGGTGGTACTCTGTGCGTAGGAAACGCCGGTCTTGTAATCCCACTTGCCGAAGTTGCCTTCAAAACCCAGCAGCACGCGCGCATTGTCGGTGGTGTTTTCCTGCGTGCGGTTACCGATCTCATTGGCGCGCCATTTGTAGGCAATCGGCTTGGTATTGTCGAACGTGGGAATATAGGCCGATAAATCCTGGTAATACGCGCCGCCCACCGGATACACGGCCTTGTTGGCGATGCTCGTCTGCACCTGCATCGGCGTCAGGATCGCCGTGGCCTTGGTGCGCGAACCGAGCACTTCTACAAACATGCGGTGGTCGGGCGCCAGTTGGACAGTTCCACGCGACAGGAAATTAGCCCGCTCGACGGGAAATTGCAGCACATAGTCGGCGCCGTAATCATACGCACACGAATGCGTGGTGCTGCGCGGTGAGGTCACGTCTTTCCACAGTGCCGTCTGATACTGCGACATGCCGGCGATGCTGTCGCACTTGCCCTGGAAGCTCAGGGGATTGGCTTGCAGATACACCGTCGGGTCGCCAGGCAAGGTGTAACCGCCAATAAACGTCCCTGGTTTTGTCGGATCAGGATTGGGGATTTGCAGTGCCGTGCCCGGCCCCGACATCTGGTTGGCGAATGGCGTGCCCGTGGTGTCGGGCGACAGGCCACGGCCCGGCTGGTAGCCGTTGACGAAGGAGCGGTCACGGCCATTGAGCTGTTGCGCTTTATCGACGGTCAGGCTGGCCATGATGTTGTAGCGGTCTTCTTCCAGCGAACCCGTGCCGGCCAGGAGCGAGGCGCGGCGCGTGGCGCCGCCGCCTGCCTGCGTATCGTTGGTGGAAACGGACGCTTCCACGCCGCTGTAATTGGTTTTCAGAATGAAATTGATCACGCCGCCGATGGCGTCCGTGCCGTAGATGGCCGAGGCGCCATCCTTGAGGATTTCCACACGAGAAATTGCGCCCAGCGGAATGGAATTCAAGTCGACGGCACGGCCACTGGCACCGTGCGTGGCCACGCGGCGGCCATTCAGCAGTACCAAAGTCGCGCCCGGTCCCAGCCCGCGCAGCGAGGCGAACGAGGCGCCACCGGCAAGACGGTCGGCGTCGGCGCCAAACACGTTATTGCCCGAAGTCATGTTTTCGGCACCTGTGCCATTCGCCGACAGGGTGCGCACCAGTTGCTCGGCCGTCGTGATGCCCTGCTTTTCCATCTGGTCAAAGGTGATGACTTGCACCGGCAGCGCGCCTTCCTTGGCCACGCGCTTGATGCTGCTGCCCGTCACTTCGACCCGTTGCATTGCTGGCTCCGCCGCTTCCTGTGCCATCACCGGCCCCACCACCCCCATCAATGCCACCAACTGCGCTAGTTTCTTCAATTTCACTGGTCTCTCCTTGTTGGGCAATCGAAACTTGAGTTCTCAAGTCCAGGCTGTTTTGTAAGGTCGCGGCGTCTGTCTCGCGGTACATTTTTTTATGACGCCAGCGCTTTACTTTATTTGTTTTCATTTTCAGAGTAGCGCGATGCGTCCGGGCCCAGCCAATGAAAAATGCTTTCCTAACCATAACTTTTTGGAATGAATGCCCTTTTCAGCGACGTGGTCACTTGCCTGCGGGGCGGCCCTTGGTTTTATCCACGTCCAGATAGCGCCAGGACGTGAATTCCACGGGGTGACGCCTGTAGTTTTTTAGCCACGGTTGCTGCAGGTCGGCAGAGATGGGATGCGTCAGCAGCACCCACGGCGTGTAAGCGTGGATCAGCTGAAACAGGTCGAAGTACAGACTGCGTCGGCGCGGCGTATCGGATAGCAGGCGCGCCTCCTCATAGCGTTTATTGTAATCGGGCAGATTGAAGCGGGCATAGTTGGCGCGGCCGACGTTGCCGCCATACAACAATTGCATAAAGTTATCACCATCGGGGAAGTCGGCGATCCAATTGGTCTCGAACATCTGCACCTTGCCCAGGCGCGACGCCTTGATGATTTCCGTCTTCTTGTCGCTTTTAAACTCCACGCGCAGGCCGATGGCGTTCAGGTTGCGCCGCCACAATTCATCGCGCAGCCGGCCCACCGTGCTCGGCTCCGTGTGCATGGTGAGGATCAAGGGCGTGCCGTCGGGCTGCGTGCGGAAACCGTCGGGCCCCGCCTTGTAGCCGAAGCGCTCCAGCAGGGCGCGCGCCAGCGCCGGATCGTAGCCGACGGGGCTGCGGTAATGCTTGTCGTAACCGAGCACGTTGGGCGGCAGCGGCGACTGCGCCGGCAAGGCCAGGCCTTTCTTTAATAACGCGATGTCTTCGCGGCTGTTGTAGCTGAGGGCGATGGCGCGCCGCAGGGCCAGCTTGTCCTTGCTCATGCCGCCCAGCACGGGATCGTCCATATTCATCCACATGTAATACGTCTGCAGCACGGGAAAGCGCGTCAGCTGCAAACCCTTGGCAGCCAATGCCGGTTTCAAGGCGCCGTTTTCCAGCACCATGTCCGTCATCGATTCCGGCACTTGCTCCAGGTAATCGAATTCGCCTTTCAGGAATCCCAGCATGCGCGATTGATATTCCTCGACGATGCGCACCTCGATGCGTTCGACCAGCGGTAATTGCCTGCCTTCCAGCGCCGTGGCGATGGCGCGCGCGTCGGCCGGCAAGGCGGCCAGCACCTTGGTTTCCGTATGGAACACGGCAGGACGGAAAGTCGGATTGGCTTGCAGCACGATCTTGTCGCTGCGCTTCCATTCCTTCACCAGGAACGGTCCCGTGCCCACGGGATGGTTGCCGATCTGCCCTGCCGCCGGGTACGCTTCAGCCACTTCGCGCGCCACCACGGCGGTCGCCGGCATGGCCAGGTAAAACAGGAAGTTCGGGTCGATGGCGTTCAGGCGGATGCGCAAGGTGTATTTGTCCAGCGCCTGCAAGCCGGCGATCGGCGTGTCGTAGCTGAATTTGGCTTTCAGGGCCGCGTCGCCGACTAGCTTGTCTTCCAGCAAGAACAGCCACGGCGACTTCAGGCTGGGGTCATACAGCCGCGTCAGGCTGTACACATAATCCTGCGCCGTCACTTCGCGCGGCTGGCCCTTGAAAGCGGGATCGGGGGTGAAGAAAATACCCGGCTGCAAGTGAAAGGTATACATGCGGCCGCCGTCTTCCACGGTCGGCAAGCCGCGCGCCGTATTGCCCTGCAGCTGTACCGGGCGCGCCAGGTAGTCGTAGCGCAGCAAGGGGTCAAAAATGTTTTCCATCAAATTCAGGCTGGCCAGGTCGGATGCCACGGCCGGGTCCAGGCCCGTCTCGCTGGTGCTCAAAAACAAGTGCAGGGTCTTGTTCGCGCGGGCATCGGTGGCGGCCTCGGCGGGCGCGGTAAACAGCGTCAACAGGGCCAGGCCGGCGGCGCAGGCGGTTTTGCGTAAAAACATCATCAGTGATCCAGTGCAGACAAGGGTAAGGAACAGCGGTAAGCGACAGGCATCCCCCACACTACGCGGGCAAGCTACGGGGCGCCAATGAAAACAGGCTGCCAGCTTATAACTTTTTGGCATGCGATTGCTGCATTCTTTCATCAACTCGTATCGGGCTGCCTCTATACTTTGCTTGCAGCACCTTTTCACCTCTCCGAAATACAGAACTGATCGCATATGGCACTTAATTACATCTGGTCCGGCTTTTTCCTCGTTGGCTTCCTGGCCGCAGTGCTGCAGTGGCTGTTTCTCGGCGATACCGATATCTTCAAGCGCATCATCGACGGCACGTTCGAAACGGCGCGCATGGGCGTGATGGACATCGCCCTGCCGCTGGCGGGCGTGATGACCTTGTGGCTCGGCATCATGAACATCGGTGAAAAGGCGGGCATCGTCGGCTGGCTGGCAAAAGTCATCGCGCCGTTCTTTTCGCGCATCTTCCCGGAAATTCCGAAAGACCATCCGGCGACGGGCCACATGGTGATGAATTTCTCGGCCAACCTGCTGGGCCTGGACAATGCGGCCACGCCGTTCGGTTTAAAGGCCATGGAAAGCCTGCAAACCTTGAACCCGAACAAGGAAGAGGCGACGAATGCGCAAATCATGTTTTTGGTGCTGCACACCTCGGGCCTGACCCTGATTCCGCTGGCCATCATGGCGCAGCGCTCCATCCTCGGCGCGGCCGATCCGTCCGACATCTTTATCCCGTGCATGATCGCCACCTATGTCGCCACCATGGTCGGCATCATCACGGTATCCATCAAGCAGCGCATCAACTTGCTCAACAGGGTTGTGCTGGGCTGGATGGGCGGCATGACGAGCGCCATCGTCGCCATGATCTGGTATTTCACGCAGTACCTGACGAAGCAGGAAATCGAGCTGGTCTCGAAAGTGGTCAGCAACCTGGTGTTGATCAGCGTCATTGCCATCTTCATCATCGGCGCCCTGCGCAAGAAGGTGAACGTGTATGACGCCTTCATCGAAGGGGCGAAAGGCGGCATCCAGACCTCGATCACCGTGATTCCCTATCTGGTCGGCATGCTGGTGGCCATCAGCGTCATCCGCAACGCGGGCGTGTTCAATTTCCTGATGAGCGGCATGAACTGGTTCTTCGCCAACCTGGGCATCAATACGGACTTCGTGCCCGCCCTGCCGACGGCCATGATGAAGCCGCTCAGCGGTTCCGGCTCGAAAGCCATGATGATCGACGCCATGAATACCTACGGCGTCGACTCCTTCGTCGGCCGCCTGGCCTGCGTCTTCCAGGGCTCGGCCGACACCACCTTCTATATCGTGGCCCTGTACTTCGGCTCGGTGGGCATCCGCAAGACGCGCTATGCCATTACGGCCGGCCTGATCGCCGATCTGGCTGGCGTGGTCACGGCTGTCTTCGTCGCCTACGTCTTTTTCCATTAAGGAGCGCCATGTTTCGTCCCATCCTCATCGCCGCCTTGCTGGCTGGCATCGGCTTGTCGAATGCCCAGGCGCAATTGCCCGAATCCGTCAGCCTGCTATTGCGCAGCGCGAATATCCCCGAAGACGCCATGGGCGCCATCGTCTTGCGCGGCAACACCACCGTGCTGTCGCATGGGGCCGAGCGCAGCATGCAGCCCGCATCCACCATGAAGCTGGTGACGACGGCCGTGGGCCTGGAACAGCTGGGCCCCATCTTCCGCGGCCGCACGGAGCTGCGCACCAGCGCCGACGTCATCAATGGCGTGCTGAAGGGCGACCTGATCCTGCGCGGCGGCGCCGACACGGATTTCAACGCGGACGTGCTGGCGCACATGCTGCAAACCCTGCGCAACCAGGGCATCGTGAAAATCAAGGGCGACCTGATCCTGGACCGCCAGCTGTTCCAGCCGGCCCGGCCCGACATCGGCGCGCCGCCGTTCGACGAGTCGGCCGAGTTCCGCTACAACGTCATCCCCGATGCCTTGTTATTGAACACCAATTTGCTCGATATCAATATGAACTCGACGGACCGGCAATTGAGCATCTTGATGCAGCCGGCGCTCGAGAACGTCAGCATCACGAGCGACATGAAACTGGTCAAGGGCAGTTGCGCGCGATGGGAAGACGGCTGGCGTCCGCCAGAATACCGGCGCGATGCCAACGGCAAACTGCAAGTGATACTGCACGGTACTTTCCCGCAAAATTGCAGCAAGGCCACCAGCATCAATGTGCTTGATCGCAACGATTATGCGGACCGCTTGTTCCGTGCCACCTGGAAACGCCTGGGCGGCACGATCACGGGCACCGTGCGCGAAGCGCCGTTGACGGGCTTGCCGCCGACGGCCGAACCGGTCGGCACGCGCATGCTGGCCGACCACGTGGCGCGCGCCCTGCCGGAAGTTTTGCGCGATATCAACAAGACCTCCGACAACACCCTGGCCCGCACCCTGTTCCTCAGCTTGGGCAGCTTGCAAAGCGATGGCTGGCTGGGCAGCCGCCCCGTCGCCATGGCTGCGCCGGAAGACACGGCCAGCCGGGCACGGCAAGTGATCCAGGAATGGTTTCAGCGGCACCATATCGATACCCAGGGCATGCTGGTCGACAACGGTTCCGGCTTGTCGCGCACGGGACGCATTGCGCCAGCGCAAATGGCCGGCGTGCTGCAGGCGATGCAGCAAAGCCCGTGGGCGCCCGAGTTCCAATCCAGCCTGCCCATCGTGGCGCTGGACGGCACCATGCGCAAGCGCCTGCTGAACAGCCCGGCCGCCGCGCGGGCCCGCATCAAGACGGGGACATTAAAGAATGTGGTGGCCATCGCCGGTTACGTGCCCGATGCGAATAATCAACAGTGCGTGGTGGTCGCCATGATCAATAGCGACTTGGTGGGCAATGGCAATGGCCGCGCCGCCGTCGATGCGCTGATCGAGTGGGTGGCCAGGAGCGGAGCGGTGCCGGTGGTTGCCGGCCAATAAAAGGGACACAAAGACAGAAAGGCAGCGCGCAGCGCTGCTTTTTTTTTTCGCCTGCTGAACAGCAGGGGTCAGCCCCCTCCCCTCACACTGACCGTAGATCGGCGGATCGGCGCAGGCCGGCGTAGGTCGGCTTAGCGCAGCGTAAGCCGACAGCCACCGGCACAAAAGCACAGACGAAAAAAAACCCGCCAATTGCTTGACGGGTTTTTCTCTTACTGCGTATAACAAGCCTGACGATAACCTACTTTCACACTGGTTGCAGCACTATCATCGGCGCAAAGTTGTTTCACGGTCCTG
>NZ_JACYMK010000014.1:0-15776 GCF_020858135.1 Janthinobacterium sp. FW305-128
ATTCGGCGTGCTCAGGTCGGGAAAAATATTTGATCCGGCCTTGCACGCCG
Source organism: Janthinobacterium sp. FW305-128 (assembly GCF_020858135.1). NCBI lineage: Bacteria > Pseudomonadati > Pseudomonadota > Betaproteobacteria > Burkholderiales > Oxalobacteraceae > Janthinobacterium > Janthinobacterium sp. FW305-128. Next base: position 51 of record NZ_JACYMK010000014.1, read on the forward strand.
CTTGACGGGGATAACAGTATCTACAACATCTCGGGCTTCATCAGGCTCTTGCGGCTGATGGTCCTGCCCGACACCATGAACTCGCCATTGCCCCGGTAGTGCAGGGTTTCGGGCAGCTTGGGCGAGGTGGCCACGTGGGCTTTCACGCACTCGAAGATGAAGAAGCCGCCCTTCGGGTTGCCCGCCACCTGGGCCAGCTTGCATTCGAAGTTGGCGTAGCACTCGGCGATCAGCGGCGCGCCCACCAGCTCGGCCGGCTGCGGCGTCAGGCCGAAGGCCGTGAACTTGTCCGTGTCTTCGCCGCTGCAATTGCCGATGGCGACCACCTGATCGACCATGTCGGCCGTGGGCAAGTTGATCACGCACTCCATGCTGCGCTTGATCATTTCATAGCTGTGGTTCGCGTCGGAAATAAAGCAGCCCAGCAACGATGGCGTAAATTCCATCAGCATATGCCAGGCCATGGTCATGACGTCGCTTTCGCCCTGCCACGTTGAACTGACGAGCACCACCGGGCCCGGCTCGAGGAAGCGGCGGATATCGGCGACGGGATAATCTTCTTTGTGATAATTTTTCATCTGCTCTCCAGGACGCGGTACGCCATAGCATAGACCAACGGCGCCTTCGCGGGCGCGCGGCTGGGCGATGGCGGCGTGTCATCCGCGCCGCGATTTGCGCCGTTCATCGCAAATTTCTCCCCGTTGGAGATGTTGCAACATAGAATACACTGATCAACTACTCAAGGAAACCGCCATGCGTCCTCTGTTCCTGTTGCCAGTCCTGTCCCTCGCTTGCCTCGCTACCGTCGCGCATGCCGACGAGCAAACCCGCACGGTCGCCGCCTTCAACGCCATCGATATTCGCGGCCCCATCAGCATGGAAGTGGAATCGGGCAAGGAGCAAAGCCTGCTGCTGCGCGGCGACCAGAAATTCCTCATCGGCGTCATCACGGAAGTGGTCGACGGCGAACTGAAAATTTCCATGAAGGATAAAGATATCAAGAAGACCGAGGGCGACCCGCGCATCATCATCACCATGCCTACCTTGCGCAAGCTGATCGCGGAAGGCGCGGGCGAGAAGATCTTGACCAAGCTCAATGGTCCAAGAGTCGACATCAGCTACAAGGGCGCGGGCCGCCTGGCCGCCGATGGCCAGGTCGACTGGCTGCGCCTGAAGGCGCAGGGCGTGGGCGAAGTCGATACGAAAGCCTTGCTGGCGAAAAACGTCGACGTCAATTTCGAGGGCATCGGCTCCGTCAAAGTGTATTCCTCGGGCGAGCTGAACGCCGTGGTGCGCGGCATGGGCGAACTGACGTATTACGGCAAGCCGAAGATCGTGCACAAGTCGATCGCCGGCATCGGCAGCGTGAATGCCGCCAAGTAAGCTTTTCCATAAAAACAAGGCCATCAGGCCACTGGAGACCGCATGACCGCTTTACAAGATAACGATGCGCCGCTGGTGCTGCGCGAGGACGAGGGTGGGCTCGTCACCCTGCGCCTGAACCGTCCCCTGCAATTCAATGCCTTGTCGGAAGCCATGCTGGCCGCGCTGCAGGAAGCGTTTGATGCCATCGCGCAGCAGCCGCACGTACGCTGCGTGGTGCTGGCCGCCGAAGGCAAGGCGTTTTGCGCGGGCCACGATTTGCGCCAGATGCAGGCCACGCGCCAGCTTGATTACTATCAAACCCTGTTCGCGCAATGCTCGCGCGTGATGCAAGCCATTCAAACCTTGCCCGTGCCCGTGATCGCCCGCGTGCATGGCATCGCCACGGCGGCCGGCTGCCAACTGGTCGCCAGCTGCGACCTGGCCGTGGCGGGCGCGTCCGCCCGCTTTGCCGTGTCCGGCATCAACGTGGGCCTGTTTTGCGCCACGCCGTCCGTCGCCCTGTCGCGCAATGTGTCGCCCAAGCGGGCCTTCGACATGCTGGTGACGGGCCGCTTCATCGACGCCGACACGGCCGCCGACTGGGGCCTGATCAATGAAACGGTAGCCGACGCGGCGCTCGACGAGGCCGTGGCGCGCCTGGCGCAGCAGATCATGGCGAAAAGCCCGACGGCCATCCGCTACGGCAAGGCCATGTTCTACCGGCAGCGCCAGCTGCCGCTGGACGAGGCGTATGCGTACGCGGGCGACGTGATGGCGCGCAATATGATGGAAGAGGATGCGGAGGAAGGCGTGAGCGCCTTTTTAGAGAAGCGGCCGCCCGGCTGGGCGCGGCCTTGAGTACCTGACCGAACCTACTGCGCGTCGGTATAGGCAGCCTGCGATGCTCACCGTACTTCAGTACGGTTGCGCTTCTCGGCTACCTCTCCCTTCCGCTCGCTACGGTTCTGTCAGGTACTCTTGGACTTCCTGGTCTTAACGACTGTCCTTCATCTGCTGCTGCACGGAAAGACTCAAGGTGCCGAGGTCTTCCTTGCCCAGCAGCGGCAATTGCGCCAGCAGCTGCATCAGGGCCGAGCTGCCCGTCACGTCCAGCTCGGACGACTGCACCAGCACCGTGCCGGCACCCGTGAAGTCAATCTGCTTTTCCTCGCCCGACAGGGTAAAACCCGTGAGCGCGCCGGCGGCCGAGGCCCAGCCCTGCACGTGGGCGTAGTCGTAGTGGTAGGAAGGGCTGGGGCAATCGGCCCAGCCCAGCACGGCCTGCTCGTCCACGCGGCACGGCAATTCCAGGAAGTGCACGGGGCCGTTCGACGAGGCGATCACTTTACCGGTGCCTATCATGGTCAGATAGCCGGGCAAGGTCGATTCCTGGCAAATCACGTCCTTGGTAAAACCCAGCAGGTTTTTCGCGCGGATGGTCATGTTGGCGTTGTCCAGGTCGTAGCACGCCAGGTCGTTGCCGTTGTCGCCCAAAATCAATTGACCCTGCCCTTGCGCCACGACAAAGTGGTGTACGTATTTCGGTGCATTGAAGGCGTTGCGCACGATCAAGTCGAGCACGCTGCTGCCCATGGCTTCGAAGCGCAGCTCGCCATAGAAGGCGATCATCTTGCCCTTGCGAATGAAGATCTGTTCCTTGACGTCGATGACATACGAAAAACGGTTCAGGTTATCGTTCTTCGGCAAGGTATCGGGATTGTAAATCGTCATGGCTTACCTTTCGCTCGCTTGGATGTAGACCGTGCCCTGGCCCGTAAACTTCACCTGGTACGATTCGCCGGACGCCTGGCCGACGAAGGTTTTCCAGTTCAGGTCCGTGACGATGGTCGAGCTCAGCTGGCCCGTGTGGCCGATATACGCTTGCGGGTCGACGAAGACGGGGACGTCCGGCGTGACGGGCAAGCCGATGGCATTGCCGTCGGACAAAATCGCCACTTCGCCCGTGCCTTGCAAGGTGGTGGTAAACAAGCCCTGGCCCGAGGCCATGCCCCGCACCACGCCCTGCACGCCGCCCTGGTTGCCGAGGAACATGGTGCCGGCCGTCAGGCGCGCATCGAAGGCCAGCAGGGAGTCGCTTTCCACATAGAACGTTTCGCCCCGTACGGGCACGATGCTGACAAACAGGCCGCCCTGCGCATAAAACACGCTGCCCGTGCCACGCGCCGACATCAGGGCATAGCCTTCATTCGTGACGGCGCGCATGGCCAGGCTTTGCACGCCCTGGCCGGCCAGGAAGGAGCGGCTGAACGCCACGTCGCCCTGGTACGACACCATGGCGCCCTTGCGGGCAAACACTTCTTCATTGCCGAGTTTAACCTCGAGCATCTTTTCATTGATTTGCTGATAGACAGGCATCGCGGGTCCTCGCTGACTTAACGTTCGGCGGGCTGGATGAACACCACGCCCTGGCCTGTGAATTTGTGCTGGTACGATTCGCCCGAGCTCTGGCCGATCATCGTGCGCCAGTTGACATCAAAAACGAATTCCTGGCGGATATCGCCCTTGAAGCCGACGAAGGCGTCCGGGTCCACGCGCAGCGGGTGCGCCGGCGTCACTTCCAGCATGATCAGGTTGCCGCGCGAAATGACGGCCAGGTTGCCGTGGCCTTCGACGGTGGTGGAAAACAGGCCCTGGCCGGAACTGGCGCCGCGCAGGCCCGCAAAGCTGGTACCCGTCTTCAGGCTCGTGTCGTAGGCCAGCAGGCTGCTGCTTTCGATAGTCAGCTTTTCGCCGGCCAGCGCCATGACGGTGATTTCGGCCGCATTCTGCGCGAAAAACACGGTACCCGTGCCGGCGGCCTGCATCACCTGCATGCCTTCGTTCGTCACCTTGCGCTTGAGCGCGCCGAAGAGGCCCTCGCCGCCCAGCAGGGATTTTTCAAATTTGATGCTGCCCGTATAGGCGACCATCGCGCCGGCAATCGCCAGCACTTTTTCATCCTGCAGGCGCACTTCCAGCAGGCGGTCGGTATTGGTGCGGAAACTGGTCACGCGCGACTCCCCAAGAATGCCAGGGCACAAAGCCATGGCTATCCGACAAGATACCGGGGGCGTTACCACCATGCAAGTGCTATTCCTCCCGAACGGGGGGGTGCATAAAAAAAAGGCGTGCCCGGAGGCACGCCTTGCGTTCACGCAAAGAACGGTTTATTCAGCCAGCACCGGCCTGGCGGCGCGCGCGTTCTGGAACAGCGGCACGGGATCGTTGGTATTGACCTCGACCACCGTGACGCCCTGCACCACGCCAGCGACCTGGTAGCCGACGGCGCCCAGGTGACGCTTGCCTTCGGCCAGGTTGGACCAGCTCAGGGAGACCGTCGCCGTGCCGCCCGTGTAGGCCGTGCCCGGCATCAGCGCCTTGAAGTTGCCGTTGTTCAAGCCCGGCGCCAGCACCCACGACGACAGGGTGTAGTCGGCCTGGCCGTTTTGCGGCGCAAAGCCGATCACGCACACCTTGTACGTGCCGGCGGCCGGCAGGCGCAGTTCCACCTGCTCATTGGAACTTTCATTGCCGCTGCTGCCGACCAGTACATTGGCGGCGTTGTAGACCTCCATGTCCATGTCGGTATTCGCGCCGCCCGTCGTTTCCGCGTCGTAGGTGGCAAAGCGCGCCGCCAGGGTGCCGGCCGGGATCACCACGTTGTGCACGTTCACACCCGTGGCGCCGCCCGCCTTGCAGGCAGCCGATGCGGCAGCGCCCGTCGTCGCCTGGCCGATCGTGCGCGTCTGGCGCACAGCTTCGACGAGACCCGACTTGACACCGACCAGCGCCCCCGAGAAGCCCGTGCCCAGGGTCAGCACTTTGCTGCCCGTGGCCGCTTCGCTGCTGACCAGCGGAATGGCGGCCAGCGAGGTGCCGCGCGCCGTCAGCGGGCTGCGCACCGTGTGCGTGCCATCCGTCCAGCTCAGGGCGCCGTAGGTCCAGGTATTGGCCGGCGCCGTGGTGCGCGTCAGCTTGACCTGGTACTGCGCCTTGGCGCCCGGCGCCAGGCTCAGGCTCGTTGGCGTCACCGCCACCGTGTAGCCGGGCAGGCTGGCCGAGACGTTGTAGACGGCGCTGCTGGCACCCACGTTGGTCACCGTGCGCGTCAGCACTTGCGTGCCCAGGACGTTGGCCGCCGTCAGCGACGCCAGATTCAGGTTGTAGGCGGGAATGGTGCCGACGGCCTGGCAGGTGGCGGGACTGTAGACCTTCAGGTTCAGGCCGCACAGGAAACGCGCATAGTCGATTTCCGACACGTCGTACACGAGCCCGGGATCGGCGGCGCCGTTCGGCGCGATGTGGCCGGCACCCTGGCCCCACGGCAACTGGCCCGAGTTCTTCGCCGTGGCATCCCACGACACGGAACCGTTCAAGCCATCGGGATACGTGCTGAACGCCGTCGTCATCAGCGCCGACTTGATGGCCGCGGGCGACCAGCTCGGATGCTGCTGCTTGAGCAGCGCCGCCACGCCGGCCACGTGCGGACTGGCCATCGAGGTGCCGGAATAGAAATCCCACTCCGCTGCTGGCGCCACACCACCGGCGGCCACGGCATCGCGCTGCGCCGGCGTCAGGTCGGCCGTCACGCCGGCCAGGATGTTGGTACCGGGCGCCGACAGGTCGGGTTTCAGGATGTTCGCGTTGGCCACGTTCGGCCCGCGCGAGGAGCGGTCGCTGACGATCGGCGCCTGCACCGTGGTGTCGGCGATGGTGTGGATTTCGCCCAATGCCGCCGTGCCGTCCGGATTGGCCGCCATGAAAGCCTTCAGCGCGTCGCCCTGCACCTGCGCCAGGTGTACCGTCGACAGCACGTGCGCCTGATTGATGATGGTATTGGCGCCGCCGACCACGTTGGCGATGACCACGCCCGCCGCGCCCGCCGTCTTGGCATTCGCGCTCTTGTTGACCAGCACATTGCCGCCGCGGTCGCACACGAGTATCTTGCCCGCCACTTTCGCCGGGTCCAGATAAGCCGGGGCGGCATCGGCCGCGCCGAAGCAGCGCAGCAGATTGACGTCCGTCGGCGACACGCCGGCCAGGCCCGCGTCGCGCGAGCGGATCAGCGGCAGCGCCGGCGTCTTCGCGTTGCTCGACGCGCCTTCCAGCTTGCTGCCGTTGCTGAGGATGACGTTGCCCGCGTACAGGCGGTTGTGGGTGGAATTGGCCACCGTTGCCAGCCAAGGGCTGATGTGCGAGACGGGCGCCGGCACGTCGGGCGCGGGCGTGGCCGGGCCGGAATTGCCGCCTGAGGTGGCGACAAACACGCCGGCCGCCGCCGCGCCGAGGAAGGCGACTTCCGTCGGTTCGTCGAAGGCGCCGCCGCCCGCGTTCGGGCCGATGGAGAAGTTAATGACGTTGACGCCATCCTTGACCGCCTGGTCGATGGCGGCCACGCTGTCGGCCGTGGCGCAGCCGTTGCGGCCCGTCGACGCGGCCGTCCAGCAGACTTTATAGGCGGCGATACGGGCGCGCGGCGCCATGCCCGAGGCCTTGCCCAGCGACACACCGTTCGAGGTGGCGATGGCGCCATTGTTGCCGCCGGCCGTGGAGGCCGTGTGCGTGCCATGGCCGCCGTGGCCCGTCAGGCCGGCGACGGAATCGCGCGGCGACAGGAATTCCGTCCAGTGCAGCGCCGCCGTGGAAGCGCGGTAGTAGCGCGCGCCGATCAACTTGTTGTTGCAATTCTCGGCGGAGAATCCCTCGCCCGTCTGGCACGTGCCTTGCCAGCTGGCCGGCGGCGCGCCGTACACGACATTGCTGCCGCTGTGGCTGGGCACGCCGTTTTCGTCAATGCGGTCGGCAAAGGCCGTGTTCTCGGGCCAGATGCCGCTGTCGACGATGCCGATGACGATGTCTTCGCCCGCGTGCGCCTTGCCGCCCAGCTGCTCCCAGAGGCCGCCCGGCTTGTCCAGGCCCAGGAAGCTGGGCGTGTAGGTGGTGTCGAGCTGCAGGATGGAGTCGGCGCTGATGCTGGCCACGCCGCTGTTTTTCTTCAGGGCCCGCACTTCATCGTCTGTCAGCAAGGCGGAAAAGCCGTTGAAGACGACGCTGTACTGGTGCGTGATTTCAGCCGCGCTGACGGTGCCGGCCACGGCGGCCTGCTTGCTGTCGAGGTAGCTCAAATAGGCCTGCACGTCGGCGGCGCCCACATTGATGCGCGCGCCCGGGGCCGGCTTGGTGGCGGCCAGGCCGTCGACCTGGCCCGTATAGGTGGCGGCCGGCTTGTCGACCAGCTGCACGATGTAGGAACGGCGTTCCTGCGCCTGCGCCGTTTGCGCCAGGCTGGCGGCCAGCAGGAGGATGGCGAGTGAAACGGGACGTAATTTCATCTCACGCTCCTTGCACGGTGAACGCGGCGACCTTGCCGCTGCGGCGGCGCGACAGCATGCCGATGGCGCCCAGGCCGGCCAGCAGCAGCAGGTAGGTCGACGGTTCCGGCACGGCGCTGACGTTGATATTGTCGAGCGCAAACTGGCCCTGGTTAAAGGCCGGGAAATCGATGGAATTGCTGCACACGCCGGTGTCATTGAAAATGCAGGCGTTGAAGGTCAGGCCCGTAAACGCATAGTTGCTGAAACCGCCCAGCAGGGAAGCGCCCTGGAAATGGTAATTGCCATCGCTGCCCTGGCCGGGAAACGCCAGCGAGGTGCTGACCACCTGGCCGTTGCTGAGTGTACCGCTCAGCTGCAGTTCGCCCCACTGCATGTTGGGCAAGCCGGAGACGGGGGCGATGAAGGAATAGTCGAATCCGGCCAGGCTGAACGCCTGGCGGTCGGCACGCGCGAAATTCACGCCGCCATCGTTGAGGATGGCCAGGTAGTTGCCGGTGGCGCCCTGCGGGCAGGCGGCGATATCGCACGACGAACCCACGCGGCCATCGAGGATGGCGCCCACGCCGCTGACGCCGCCGCCGGCCGCCGTGGTCGGGTCGGCCAGGAACCGCAGGTTGTAGCTCGACGTATTGAGCGTCTGGCCGCTTTCATACACGTCGGGACGCAAATTATCGAAGGTCAGGACATCGGCCATGGCCGGCGCCGAAGCGAGCACGGACACGGCGGCCAGTGCGGCCAGGACGGTTGAGCGGCCGCGGGTAGCGGACCGATTGGCAGTGGCGGGTGATACCCGCGCATGTGATGGACGATTCATTCTATTCCCTTGTTTGTTGTGGATAGATAGGTCGGCAGGTCTGGTGCCCGCTTTCAGCTTTTTCACAAAAGTGTCAACAAATATAGCAAATCGCATAAAACAAATATCATATTTTTAATATAATTTATTTATTTTTTATCTAAGCCTGCGAAACTTTGTTTTGTTTTATCTATGAAAGTTTGAGTAAGCTCAACGTTACATTGGAACAACAATGCATCGCACTGCAGGCGTGCGCGCCAGCGTGCCGGCGCGACTTCAGATAAGCTCGAAAACCGTGCCTGCGGCCAGCGCAAGCGCCCACCGTCACATCGCGGCACACCTGTTCCATCCTGGAACAGTCATCCCCTCCCCTGCCCCGCATGACGCGCCCCCAGAGGCCCCTGGGCCGATGGCATGAAGCTTGCACAACAAAGAGATCGACCGTGCTCAGGGAGCAGCATCATGGAACACTACCAACTGGCCGGCAGCGGCCGCGCAGGCACGCGGCCGGCCCGGCGCATCCTCGTGTGCTGCGCGCTGGCACTGGCTTTTTTCCTGCTGGCCGCCAGGCTGGACCTGGCCGAACGGCTGACGCACGCGCTCTGGCGCCAGGAACACTGGCAACTCGATGAACTGGCCCTGAGCCTGTTGCTGCTGGCGCTGGCGCTGGCCGGCTTCGCCGTGCGGCGCGGACGCCAGGTGGCGCTGCTGCTGGCGCAAAACCGCGCCCTCACACAGCGCCTGCTGCGCGCGCAGGAAGAAGAGCGCTGCGCGCTGGCGCGCGAGCTGCACGATGAAGTGGGACAGGATTGCACGGCCATCCGCGCCGCCGCCAGCTACATCCTGCGCGCGCGCGACGGCGACCAGGCGAACGTGCAGGCCTGCGCGGCCAGCATCGCCCGCTCGTCGGAAGCGCTGCATGCGATGGTGCGCACGATGCTGCGCAGGCTGCGTCCGCCCGTGCTCGACAGCCTGGGATTGGCGCCGGCCCTGCAGGCGCTGTGCGACAGCTGGGCCCAGCAGCACGGCATCGCCTGCCATTTCGCGCCGCACGCCGTCCCCGCCAGCCTCGACGACTGCACCGCCACCACCGTCTACCGCCTGGTGCAGGAAGGCTTGACGAACGTGGCACGCCACGCGGGCGCCGACCGTGCCACGGTGGAATTGCGCGCCGATGCGCACGGCGTGCTGCACCTGGCCATCGAAGACAATGGCCAGGGTTTGCGCCAGGACAAAACGGAAGAAGGCGGTTTCGGCATGCTGGGCATGCGCGAGCGCGTGGCCGGCCAGCGCGGCCATATCCGCTGGATCAGCGCGCTGGGCAACGGCTTGCGCATCGAAGTGGCGATGCCGCTGGCGGCCGGTGCGGCATGAACGCGGCCATGACCCCGATCCGTGTGATGCTGGTCGACGACCACCCTGTGGTGCGCACGGGCTACCGGCGGCTGCTGGAACAGGGCGGCGACATCGCCGTCGTGGCCGAGGCCGGCAATGGCGAAACGGCGTATGGCCTGCACCAGGAGCACGCGCCCGACGTCTGCGTGACGGATTTGTCCATGCCCGGCATCGGCGGCCTGGAATTGCTGCGCAAGCTGCTCGCGCGCGACGCAGGCGCGCGCGTGCTCGTGTTTACCATGCACGACACGCCGCAGCTGATCGCGCGCGCATTGGACGGCGGTGCCTGCGGCTTCGTCAGCAAGCAGGCCGACCCGGAACACCTGGTCGACGCCGTGCGCGCCGCCCACGCGGGCTGGCGCTACCTGGACCCGCACAGCGCGCCCGCCGTGCTGCACGACGCGGCAGGCACGGAAGCGCAGCGCTTGAGCAGCCTGAGCCAGCGCGAATTCGAAATCTTCCGCCTGCTGGCCGAAGGCCGCAGCGCCGCCGACTGCGCCCGCCTGCTGCACCTGAGCAGCAAGACGGTGGCCAACCACCAGACCTGCATCAAGGAAAAGCTCGACGTGCCCGGCCCCGCCGCCCTCGTCCATCTTGCGCTGCGCAACGGGGTCATCGAGCATATCCTCCCTTAAAACGCGTAGCGCAGACCCGCATTCACGCTGCGCGGCGCGCCGGCCGCATAGAAGGTCGCGTTGACCATCGGATACTCGCCGTTCACGGCGGGCAGCGGCCGGGCGGCAAAATTGCCGTTGGCATCGAAAGCCGTGGCGCCCAATTGCGCCGCCGTCGCGTACTGGCGGTCGAACAGGTTATTCACCTGGGCGAACACGCTGAGCCGTGGCGTCAACTGGACCTTGCCGTTCAGCTCGACCACGGCGTAGCCGGCGCTCTTGCCGGAACCCAGGTATGCCGGGCCGCCCGCCTGGTGCCGGTTGTTTTCATTGCCGCGCGCATAGGAACTCGACACGGCCGTCATGGCCAGGCCCACCGTCCAGTCGCGTCCGCCCTGATAGTCCGCGTGCGCCTTGAAGATATGGCTCGGTGTCAGCGGTATCCTGTTGCCGGGCGTGATGACGATATTGCCTTCCAGGCCGGGCGCCTGCGCATCGCTGCTGCTGTTGGCGCTGCCGTTGACGAGCTCGCGGCTTTGATACGTCGCCTGCAGCCACGTGTAGTTGACGCCGAAGTCCAGCGCACCGGCCTTGCCACCCGCCGCCAGCTCCACGCCCTGGTGGCGCGTCTTGCCGAAATTCTTGAAGTAGCCGAAACCGGCCTGGTTGTCGGCCACGAACAGGATATCGTCGTGGTTTTCCGCGCGGAACACGCCGGCGCTCCAGCGGGCCACGTCGGCAAGCTTGCCGCGCAGGCCCGCTTCCCACGTCTTGGTGACGACCTGTTTCAAGGGTGGGTCGCCCGCCATGGCGTTGGGCAGGCGGCAGGGATTGTCCGGGTCGGCGCAGCCGAGTTCGATGGCCGTCGGCGTGCGGCTGCCTTCGTTGTAGCCGAGATAGGCGCTCACGCCATCGGCCGGCGCATAGGCCAGACCGATGGCGGGATTGAAGCGGCTGAAACGGTGGTCGCCATCGAGCGAGCCGCTGCCGCCGCCGGGCGTGATGGCGTCGCGGTTGCGCACGGTGCTGCGGTTGTAGCGGCCGGAGATGGTCAAGGTCAATGCTTGATTCAGCGCCATGCTGTCGCTCGCATACACGCTCCACGTGCGCATGCGCCCGCTCAAGTCGACGCGGTTGTCGACGGGCGTGCCGTCGTCGTCGATTTCCGTACCGTCGGCAAAGAAGTCGACGGGCGTGATGCTGCGGTCCGGGTTCAGATAGCCGAACTGGCTGGTCTGGCGAAACGTGGCGTGGCTGGCATCGAAGGCGGCGCCGGCCGTGACGCTGTGACGCTGCCCGGCCAGGTCGGCCACCGCCGTGAACTGGCCCGAAAAACCATAGTTTTCCTGCTCCGTATGGCTGCGGTTGAGCATGCCGTTGCATTTTTCGGCCGGCTCATCGTTCAGCAAGACGTTGCCGATGCAGCGCCATTTCGGAAACGGCGTATTCGACGCATTCGCCCCGCTGGCGGGATAGCCCGTGTAGCCGGCCGCCGCCAGCGCCGCCCGCTCGGCCGCGCCGGGCTGGTAGACGGACTGGTCGAGCGACTCGTCGTTCAGGTCGCCGTTGAAGGTGTGCGTGTCGATCTTGCGGTAGTACACATTGCCGGACAAGAGCAAGCCGGCGCCGGCCTGGTGCTTGCCCGTCACATTCAGCAAGGTCGACCTGTTTTCCGTCAAATCGGGCTTGGTGTAGACGCTGCGGTAATCGCGCGCCAGCAGTCGCTGCTCCTGCAAGCCGTTGCCCGTCAGCGCATTGTCCGCGTGGGCCACGGTGACGGCGATGTCCGTGCGCGCATCGCTCCAGCCCAGCTTGCCAAACAACTGGCGCACGTCCGATGGCGAATCGTCGCGCCAGCCGTCTTCCTTGAAGCGGTTGCCCGTCACATACCAGTGCCAGCCGCTGGCATGGCTGCCGCCATGTTCGACCTCGACGGCGCGCCGCTGGTGCGAACCCAGGCGCACCTCGACGGCCGTGCCGGGATTGCTCTTGCCATCCTTGGTCTGCAGGGCCAGCGCGCCGCCCAGGGTGTTGAGGCCAAACAGGGGGTTCGAGCCCGGCATCAGGGTCAGCGAGGCGATGGCCATGCGCGGGATCAAATCCCAGCTGACGACATCGCCAAACGGCTGGTTCAGCCGCATGCCGTCGAGGTACACGGAAAGTCCTTGCGGCGTGCCCAGCAGGGGCGAGGCCGTGTAGCCGCGGTAGCTGACGTCGGGCTGGAAGGGGTTGTTCTGCACCTCGTTCACATAGACGCTGCCCAGGTTGCGGCGCAGGAAGGCGGAGATATCGAGCGCGCCGCTGCCGGCGATCTGCTGCGCGCCGGCCGTCTGCACGGGCGCGGCGAAGGCATCGCGCGGCTGCTCCACGGTGGGCAGCGGCATGCTGCCCGTGATAATGACGGTGGGCAAATCGTACGCCGGGTCCAGGTTGGCAGGATGGGCAAGCTCGGCGGCTTGCGCTTGGCACAGCGCCATGGCGGCCGCCGCGAATAAGGTCAGTCTCATGCATATCCCCGATTTATCGTGTTTTTTATTACTGCCCAGTATCGGACAGCCACCGGGGGATGGCCTAGGGAAAAACTCCCGCCGTGCTGGGAAGGGATAACAAAAGTCAGCGCTGCAAGGGAAGATAGCTTTGCTTGAGCTGGCGCAACACGAAACTCGATTTGCTGTGGCGGATGCCGGGGATTTTATACAGGCGCTCGCGCAGCAGCCGTTCATAGTCGCGCGTGTCGCTCACGGCGATGCGCAGGTAGTAGTCGTAGTCGCCGGAGACGAGGAACGCTTCGAGCACCTCCGGGATCATGGCCAGCGCGTGGCCGAATTCAAACAGGGCCTGGTCGGAATGGTCGTCCAGGGTGACTTGCACGATGACGGTATCGGCCAATCCCACCTTGGCCGCGTTGACGTTCACCGTATAACCCTCGATGACGCCATCGTCTTCCATGCGCTTGATGCGCGCCCAGCATGGCGACGAGGTCAGGCCCACCTTGGCGCTCAGGTCGTGCAGGCTGATGCGGGCATCCTGCTGCAGGGCCGTCAGGATGGCGAGGTCGAATTTATCGAGCTTCATTCCGTCAATTCCTTATTTCACAGCAAATTTTGCTGAATACTGCATTCTATACGAGAAAACCAGCAGCCTTTTCTGCCGCATCAGGCAGAAAATAAGGCCATGAAACCCGATCCAGCTCCCCTCCTCGCGCGCGCCTCCCATAACGGCGCCAGCACCCTGATCGACACCCTGCTGTCCCTGGGCGTCGATACCGTCTTCGGCTATCCGGGCGGCGCCGTGCTGCCCCTGTACGACGCGCTGCACGCGCAGCCCCGATTGCGCCACGTGCTGGTGCGCCACGAACAGGCGGCCGTGCACGCGGCCGAGGGCTATGCGCGCAGCACGGGCCGGCCCGGCGTCGTCTTCGTCACGTCCGGCCCCGGCATGAGCAATACCACCACGGGCTTGCTCGACGCCCTGTGCGATTCGATCCCCGTCATTTGCATCAGCGGCCAGGTGGCTACCACCAGCATCGGCACGGCCGCCTTCCAGGAATGCGACGCGCTGGGCATTTCGCGCCCCATCACCAAATGGAACCGGCAAATCCGCGCGGCAGAGGAAACGGCGGCCGTCGTGCGCGAGGCGTACGCGCAGGCCACGCAGGGCCGGCCCGGCCCCGTGCTGGTCGACTTTCCCAAGGATCTGCAACTGGCACCGGTGCAGGAAGCGACGGTGCTGGCCCCTGCCACGCCGGCCCCGGTGCCGCCGCCGGCAGCCTCCGATCTCGAACGGGCCGCCAGCCTGATCGCCGCCGCGCGCCAGCCCGTGTTCTATGGCGGCGGAGGCCTCGTCAATTCCGGCCCGGAGGCCTGCGCCGCGTTTCAACAACTGGTGAAACTGGCGGCCGCGCCGTGCACCCTGACCTTATTGGGCCTGGGCGCCTTTCCCGCCTCGCATCCGGCCTTCCTGGGCATGCTGGGGATGCACGGCACCCTGGAAGCGAACCTGGCGATGCACCATGCGGACCTGATCATTTGCGTGGGCGCCCGCTTCGACGACCGGGTGACGGGACGTCTCGATGCCTTTTGTCCCGGCGCAAAGGTCATCCACGTCGACGTCGATCCGGCCTCGATCGGCAAGGTGGTGCGCGCCGACGTGGCCCTGCGCGGCGACTGCGCGCCCGTGCTGGCGGCTCTGCTGACGCAGCTGCGCGGGCGATTGCTGGCGGACCGCCAGCCGTGGTGGCAGCGCATCGACGGCTGGCGCGCGCAGGACTCGCTGGCGTTCGACGACACGCCCGACGTCATCGCGCCGCAGGCGCTGATGCGGCGGCTGCAGGCGGCGCTCGACAGCATGGACAGCGGCGACGCCCTCGTGTCCACCGACGTGGGCCAGCACCAGATGTGGGCGGCGCAGCATTTGCGCTTCGAGCAGCCGCGCCGCTGGCTCACCTCGGGCGGCGCCGGCACCATGGGCTATGGCTTGCCGGCCGCCATCGGCGCGCAGATCGCCCACCCGGACAAGTGCGTCGTGTGCGTCAGCGGCGACGCCTCGATTCTGATGAATATCCAGGAACTGGCCACGGCCGTGCAGCACCGCCTGCCCGTGAAAGTGGTGCTGTCGAACAATGGCTACATGGGCATGGTGCGCCAGTGGCAGGAACTGATACACGGCGGGCGCTACAGCCACAGCTACACCGAAGCGCTGCCCGACTTCGTCGCCCTGGCGCGCGCATTCGGCTGGCAGGCGCACACGGTGAGCCGGCGCGAAGACCTCGACGGGGCACTGGCGGCCTGCCTGGCGTCCGAAGGCCCGTACTTCCTCGACGTGCGCGTGCACGGCGCGGAAAACTGCTTCCCCATGATGGCCCCCGGCGCGGGGCACCATGAAGTGACCTTATCCAAGGGCAAGGTGTACAAGGAACGGTAGGTGGGATGAGCGGCGGGACGCCGCGTAATCCGACACCAGCGTCTTGCAACAATGTTGTCGGATTACGCTCTACGAGCTAATCCGACCTACGCCAGCTTTCCCATGATGACGCCCGGCACGAGGTGCCATGAAGCTGCCTGATCAAGGGCAAAATGTACAGCGGACGGTAGGTCGGATTAGCGGGGCAACGCCTCGCGTAATCCGACACCACCACCGGCCGCGCCAACAATGTTGTCGGATTACGCTCTACGAGCTAATCCGACCTACGCCAGCTTTCCCATGATGACGCCCGGCACGAGGC
>NZ_JACYMK010000014.1:15874-233128 GCF_020858135.1 Janthinobacterium sp. FW305-128
TCGCGTAATCCGACACCACCACCGGCCGCGCCAACAATGTTGTCGGATTACGCTCTACGAGCTAATCCGACCTACGCCCATATGCGGTAGATCCAGTAGCTTTCATCTTCTTTCATGGCGCGCGCCAGTTCCGTGGGACTCAAGCCCGTGATTTCGCGCGTCTCGCGGCAGAAATGCGCCTGGTCGGCGTAGCCGCCGCTGGCGGCGACGTCGGACCATGACGCCGTGCCCTGCAGGATGGCGCCGCGCTCGTCGAGGAACAGCTGTTCCGCGCGGCGCATGCGGCGCAAGGTGCGCATGGGCTGGCCGGCCCAGGCCTTGATGCGGCGCTCGATGTTGCGCGCGCTGCTGGCCAGGCCCGTCGATGCGGCCTGCACGCCCAGCCGGCGCACCCAGTCTTGCACGGCGCCGGCCGGATGGTCGCCATTCTTGCGGGCCAGCAGCCAGCGCGGCGCCAGAAAATCCTCCACCAGCCTGACGCGGGCGGCATCGTCCGGCGCGGCCAGCACGGCGTCGGACAGGGACAGCCAGTCGGCATCGAACAGCGCGCCGAGGGGGCGGAACTGGTCCAGCAAGGCATCCATCGATATGCCCGTCAACGCATGCAGGGCGGCCGGATAAAACATCACGACAAACGAGTGCACGGGACCGGGGTTGTAGCTGACCAGCGGATACGAACGGGGGCCGCCGAACAGCGCGGGCGGCATGCGCACGTCCGCCAGAGACAGGCCCGGCGCGGCCGCTTCCACGTGGCCGGCGACGGTCCAGACGATGCTGCACATGGGCGCGGCGGGAAAGCGGTTCAGGCGTTGCGCCGGCGGCAAGGGCGCGCAGCCCGTGGTGTCGCGCACGAGGATGGCGCGCACGCAGGAAGCGAGCGCGGCGCGCGGGGCGATCAAACGGGTCAGGGGCGTAGGGGCGGCTGGCATGGCGACGATTGTACCG
Organism: Janthinobacterium sp. FW305-128; assembly: GCF_020858135.1. Lineage (NCBI taxonomy): Bacteria > Pseudomonadati > Pseudomonadota > Betaproteobacteria > Burkholderiales > Oxalobacteraceae > Janthinobacterium > Janthinobacterium sp. FW305-128. Next base: position 16,820 of record NZ_JACYMK010000014.1, read on the forward strand.
GCAATTTCTGGCCGCGCACGATGTCGTATTCGTTCAATACAAACGGGCCGCAATCGCGTAGAGTGTGGCCATTATTGCAAGCAATCCTCGTACTTTTACCGTATCGACAGGAGATGTTCATGCCGCCACTCGACCACACCGCCCCCGCCGTCGCCACGCCCCTGCGCCAGATCCGCCGCCTGCCGGGGCCCTTCGCCTTGCCCATCGTCGGCAACAGCCTGCAGCTCAAGCTCACGCGCATCCACCGCGACGTGGAACGATGGGTACAGCGCTACGGCCCCTTCATGCGCGCCTGGTTCGGCCGCACCCTGGTACTGGTGGTGGCCGACAGCGAGGCCGTCGGCGCCGTGCTGCGCGACCGGCCCGACGGGTTTCGCCGCCCCCTGAGCAGTTCCGTCGTCTCCGACGAAATGGGCGGCGTGCCCGGCCTGTTCCTGGCCGAGGGCACGGAGTGGCGCAACCAGCGCCGCATGGTCATGGCCGGCATGGCGCCGGGCGCCATCAAAGCCTACTTCCCCGCGCTGGTGACGGTGGCGCAGCGCCTGCAGCGGCGCTGGCATCTGGCCGCCACGCAAGGCCAGGCGATCGACCTCGATGGCGACCTGAAACGCTACACGGTCGACATCATCGCCGGCCTGGCCTTCGGCACGGAAGTCAATACGCTCGAATCGGGCGAAGACGTGATCCAGCGCCACATGGACGACATCCTGCCCGCCGTGGCGCGGCGCAGCCTGTCCATGTTCCCGTACTGGCGCTATGTCAAGCTGCCCATCGACCGCCGGCTGGACCGCGACGTGGCGGCCCTGTCCGCCGCCGTGGCAGACCTGGTGCAGCAGGCGCGCGCGCGCATGGCGCACGACCCGGCGCGCCGCGCGCATCCGCCCAACCTGCTCGAAGCCATGATCGCCGCCGCCGACCTGGAAGGCAGCGGCGTGACGGACCGCAACGTGGCCGGCAATGTGCTGACCATGCTGCTGGCGGGCGAGGATACAACGGCCAACACGGTGTCCTGGATGATTTATTTGCTGCAATGCAATCCGCAGACTCTGGCGAAGGCGCGCGAGGAAGTGCGGCGCCTGGCGCCCGACGCGGCCCAATTCACGATCGAGCAGATGGATAGCCTCGATTACCTGGGCGCCTGCGCCAGCGAAGCCATGCGCTTGAAGCCCGTGGCGCCCTTCCTGCCCGTCGAAGCGCTGCGCGACACGGTTATCGGCGACATCGCCGTGCCGGCCGGCACCCTCGTCTGGTGCGTGATGCGCAACGACACCGTATCGGATGCGCACTTTCCCGACCCGCAGGCCTTCCAGCCCGAACGCTGGCTGGCGGACAGCGGCGAGGCCAACAACAAGCGCGCTTCGATGCCCTTCGGCGCCGGCTTGCGCACGTGCCCGGGCCGCTATCTGGCCTTGCTGGAAATCAAGATTGCCATGGCCATGCTGCTGGGCAGCTTCGACATCGCCGGCGTCGACACGCCCGATGGCGGCGAGGCGCAGGAACTGATGGGGTTTGTGATGTCGCCCATCGGCCTGACGATGCGCCTGGCGCGGCCGCAGTGATACCATGGGGGAATGTCAGTCAACGTGCTTTCCCCATGCAAATTCACCTGGAATCGCCGCAGCAAGCGGACGTGCAAACCCTGATCGCCGAGCTGGATGCCTATCAACAAACGCTGTATCCGGCCGAATGCGTCTACTCGCTGGACCTGGCGTCCCTGCCGCCGGAAACCCTGCTGTTTGCCGTCGCCCGCGATGCGGCAGGTGCGGCGCGCGCCTGCGGCGCCATCGTCGTCACGCCCGATTTCGGCGAGGTCAAGCGCATGTATGTGCACCCGGACAGCCGCGGCCTAGGCCTGGCCAAGCGCCTGCTGGCCCTGCTGGAAGAGCAGGCGCTGGCGCGCGGCTGCCGCTTGCTGACCTTGGAGACGGGCATCCACCAGCCCGAGGCCATCGCCCTGTACGCGCGCCACGGCTACCAGCGGCGCGGACCGTACGGCGACTATCGCGACGATCCGTTCAGCGTGTTCATGGAAAAACCGCTGCAGGCGGCGCCATGAGCGCCCCATCCGACAGCCTGCTCGACATCCGCGCGCGCCTGCGCACCTTTGCCGACGAGCGCGACTGGGACCAGTTCCACACGCCGAAAAACCTCGCCATGGCCCTGTCCGTGGAAGTGGCGGAACTGGCCGAGCACTACCAGTGGCTGCCCACGGGCGCGGATGCCGAGCTGGACGAGGCCAAACGCACGGGCATCCGCCACGAGCTGGCCGACGTACTGATGTATCTGGTGCGCCTGGCCGACAAGAGCGGCGTCGACCTGCACGCGGCCGTACTGGAAAAAATGGAACTGAACGCGCAGAAATACCCGGCGCAGCAGGTGCGTGGCGACGCGCGCAAATATAGCGAATATTGATAGGCCCACCCGTGCGTGGCTGCCGCGCAAAAAGGCGTAGCATCAAGCCATGCCTACTTACCGCCCTCTTCTGCTGCCCCTGCTGGCAATGCTGTTCCATGGCACTGTTGTGCTGGCGCAAACCGCGCCCGTGCCGCAAGTCAAGGTGGACGCCACGCGCGACCCCGTCGATAAATCGTATCGCAAGATGCTGCAGGGCGTGGACCGCTTCGAGCGCGACCATGCGCTGGCGCCGCAGGCCGTGCTGCGCTTTCGTCTACTGCCGCGCCAGCCCGGCGTGGACATGACGGGCGTGCAGCTGCGCATCGCCGGCGACACCATCAGCATCCCCTTGCCGCTGGCCGAGGACAACAGCTTTGCCCCCGTGCGCAATGCACAGGCCGCGCGCGAGGATGCCGTGCTGATCGCCAACCGCAAGGCGACCACCATGAGCTGGCGCGCGCAGGTGATCACGCCCGGCTTGCCGCCCGGCACGCGGCGCCTGGGCGACCTGCGCCTGGAATGCCGCGCCGGCATGGATTCGGGCCTGATCTCGAACGACCCGCAAATCATCGCCTGGCTGTCCAGCATGCTCTACAGCACCGACAAGGTCTGCTCGCAGCCGGACGGCAATTATCTGTTCTTCACGGACCGGCCCCTGTTCGGCGTGACCCTCGTGCATGGGGAGCGGCGCCTGGCCCTGCCGTTCAAAATGCTGTATGCGGGCGGCGAGCAAACGCCCGCCTCGCTGCCCTATTGCGATTGCCAGGTCTTGCTTGACCGCACGTATTACGCGCCCCTGTGGGATGCCAGCTGGCCCGACGATACCCTGCTGGAATTTGACTATATGGACGAGGTGGCGCCATGAAGTGGCTGGTATTTCCCGTGCTGGCATTGCTGGCCGCCTGTTCCGGCACGCGCGCCTTGCAGGCAAGCAAGAACGTACCTTACGCTACGCTGGAACAGACGGTACACCTTGGCAGCAGCACGCGCGAACAGGTGCGCGCCGCGCTGGGCGAGAGCACGGCCATCCGTTTCGACAGCGGCAATGAAGTGTGGATGTACACCTACCCGGCCGCCTCTGGCGCGCAGGGAGAATATGTCATTTTGTTTGGCGGGGATGGGGTGGTGAAGAAGGTGCGCAGCGGGGACGTGTACCGGGTGAAGAAGTAAGAGTAACCCCACAGACAAAACCCGGGGGGAATGCTCCCAATGGGAAGCATTCCGGTCACGCAGTGACTGACCCCAGCCTTTCGCCGTTGGGGTAATTATCTTGCCTTCAGCAAGGCCCGTGCCGCCACGCCCGCGCCCGCGCTGCGCCCCACGCCGGCAGCCTTGCGCTTGGGCGAGGCCTTCAATTTGAAGATGCCGATCGACTGGGCCACGCTCTCGGTGCGCTGCGCCAGGCTGGTGGCGGCCGCGGCCGCCTGCTCGACCAGGGCCGCATTCTGCTGCGTGATGCCATCCATGTGGATGACGGCCTGGTTGACTTGGCCGATACCCTGGTTCTGCTCGCGCGTGGTCGAGGAAATCTCGTCCATCACTTCCGTCACGCGGGCCACCGAGGCGATCACTTCCGTCATGGTGGCGCCCGCATTGCTGGTCAGCACGCTGCCCGCATTCACGGTGGCGATCGAATGGTCGATCAGATTCTTGACCTCTTTCGCCGCCGTGGCAGAACGCTGCGCCAGGCTGCGTACTTCGCCCGCCACGACGGCGAAGCCGCGACCGTGCTCGCCTGCGCGCGCCGCTTCCACGGCCGCGTTCAAGGCGAGGATGTTCGTCTGGAAAGCGATGCCGTCGATCAAGCCGATGATGTCGAGAATCTTGCGCGACGACGTGCTGATCTCGTCCATCGTGGTGACCACTTCGCTGACGATGGTGCCGCCCCTGGCCGCGACGGTCGACGCCTGCACCGCCAGGTCGTTGGCCGTGGCCACGTGGTCGGCGCTGTTTTGCACGGTCGATGTCAGCTCTTCCATGCTGGCCGCCGTCTGCTCCAGGCTGGACGCCTGCGATTCCGTGCGGCTCGACAAGTCCATATTGCCCGTGGCGATTTCCGCCGTGGTGATGCGGATATCCTCGAAGTTGGCGCGCACGTCGCCGATGATGCTGTGCAAGTTGATATTGGTCTGGCGCAAGGCCGCCATCAATTGACCCATATCGTCGTCGCGCACCTTGTCGATCACGCCCGTCAAGTCGCCCCCGGCCATCTTGCGCGCCACCGTGATGGCGTCGCCCAGCGGCGCGACGATGGAGTTGTGCAGATGGGCCCAGAAATACAGCATCAGCGCCACGGCGGCGGCAGCCGCGCCGCTGAGCCAGCTGCGCGTGGCCGTGCTCGTATCGCCGTCGATATTCCACACGGCGCAGCCAAGGATGGCCAGCACCACGCCCAAGATGATGCAATGCAGGGCGATGTCCTGCGACAGGCTCAGCTTGCGCCACTCGGCCAGCTTGGCGGCCCAGCCCTGGCGCACGACGCGGCCATTGCGGATCGCCAGGTTCGCGCTATTGCCGTCTTTAAAACTTTTATACAGAGCTGCCGCTTCGTTGATCTGCTCGCGCGTGGGCTTGGTGCGCACGGACATATAGCCGATCGGGCGGCCGTTTTCGATGACGGGTGTGATATTGGCGAAGACCCAGTAAAAGTCACCATTCTTGCAGCGGTTCTTGACCATGCCGGTCCACGGCATGCCCGTCTTGATGGTGTCCCACAGGTCGGCAAACGCTTCAGCCGGCATATCGGGATGACGCAGGATATTCTGTGGCGCACCCAGCAGTTCCATTTCTGAAAAACCGCTGACCTCAATGAAATACTGATTGGCGTAATTGATGTTTCCCTGTAAATCCGTGGTGGAAACAATCGTCATGCCTTCATTTAATACGTATTCATTTTGCGTGATAGGCGTATTGACCCGCATCGTCGCTCCTCTATTTTTATCAACTAGCATAACAAAATCATAAAAACAATATACCACATCAAGCACCCATGATATATCGCCCCGGCGGCAGTGACACTGGTCAAAAAATTTAATAAAAACCAATTCATTTATGTTTTAGAATTTACTTTGATTCAACTAGATTGATTTTATTGAATGTAAAATTCAAATTGAACGCAGACACAATAATTAATAAAAAATTATGTATCGATGCGGCAGTCAATAAATATGGTGTTTGCGCCGATAAAAAGACGCGCAAGCGCGGCAATATGCGCCGGCCCATGACGGGGCCTGCCGCCAACCATAACGCCGCAACCACGAACATTTCTTGAGGGAAAATAAAAACTGGCGCGAACGCGCCAGTGGGGGAACTGTCTCCAATCCGCTACACAGGCGCCGGGGAGGCGCCTGTGCAGGGACAGCTTACTTGAATGATTTACGCGGTGGCGATTTCGGACGCGGCGGCGCAGGCTTGCGCTCCGTCGTGCCGTCATCGAGGCTGATGCGCAGTTTCTGGCCCGACACGACGACCGATTTCAGGTGGTCGAGGATTTCCGGCGGCATGCCTTCCGGCAGGTCCAGCACGCTGTAGTTGTCAAAGATATCGATGCGGCCGATATGCTTGGCTTCCAGGTTCGCTTCGTTGGCGATGGCACCCACGATGTTGCTTGGCGTCACGGCGTGCTCGCGGCCCACTTCGATGCGGTAAGCCGTCACGCCTGGACGTGGACGTTCCTTCTTCGGCGCGCGCGGTGCAGGTGCTGCGTCGCCCGCGTCCGCTGGCGCATCCTTGAACGCTGGCGCGGACTTGGCGGCGAACGGCTTGCGCGGCGCGGCTGGCGGCGCCAGGTCCGGCGCGTCGCCATCGCGGCTGATGCGCAGCTGCTGGCCCGCGACCCACACGGTCTTCAGCTGATCCAGCAATTCTTTCGGCATGCTGTCTGGCAAGTCCAGGACGCTGTAGTCGTCATAGATTTCGATGCGGCCGATGTTTTTCGAATCGATGCCCGCTTCGTTGGCGATGGCGCCCACGATATTGCCCGGTTTCACGCCATGCTGATGACCGACTTCAATACGGAAGGTCTGCATGCCGGCGTCGGCTGGGCGCTGGATGCGTTCCTTTTTCGGGAAGGCCGGGCGTTCGCTGCGCTCGTTACGGTCGAAACGGTCACCGCGTTCCGGACGGTCGTTGCGCTCAAAACGGTCCTGGCGCACAGGACGGTCGTCTTGCCACGTGGCTTGCTCGCGCGCCTTGTTCTTGTCCAGCAGCAGCGGCGTATTTCCACGCGCCATCTTCGCCAGGGCGGCGGCGATTTCAATGGCGGGAATGTTCTGTTCGCGCTCGAAGTCCTCGATCAGCGACTGGAACTGCTCCAGTTCGCCCAAGGCCAGGGTTTCACTGATCTGTTCCTTGAACTTGGCGATGCGCACGTCGTTGACGGCCTGGATCGTCGGCAATTCCAGCATGCCGATCGGCTGGCGGGTCGAGCGTTCGATGGCTTTCAACAAGTTCTTTTCACGCGGGGTGATGAACAGGATCGCTTCGCCGCTGCGGCCGGCGCGGCCCGTGCGGCCGATGCGGTGGGTATAGCTTTCCGGATCGTGCGGCACGTCGTAGTTGACGACGTGGCTGATGCGCTCGACGTCCAGGCCGCGGGCGGCCACGTCGGTTGCCACGAGGATGTCGATCTTGCCGTCTTTCAACTGCTGGATCGTGCGCTCGCGCTGGGCTTGCTGGATGTCGCCATTGATGGCGGCGGCCGAGAAGCCACGCGCTTGCAGCTTGCTGGCCAGCTCTTCCGTGCCCAGCTTGGTGCGGGCGAAGATGATCATGCCGTCAAACGCTTCCGCTTCCAGGATGCGCGTCAGCGCGTCGAGCTTGTGCATGCCCGACACGAGCCAGTAGCGCTGGCGGATGTTGTCGGCCGTGCCCGTCTTGGCGGCGACCGTCACTTCGGCCGGGTTCACCAGGTAGGTGGTGGCGATGCGCTTGATGACGGAAGGCATGGTGGCCGAGAACAGGGCCGTTTGATGGCCGTCTGGCGTTTCTTTCAAGATACGTTCGACGTCGTCGATAAAGCCCATGCGCAGCATTTCATCGGCTTCATCCAGCACCAGGGTTTTCAGCTTGGACAGGTCGAGCGAACCCTTGTCCAGGTGATCGATGACGCGGCCAGGCGTGCCGACGATGACGTGCACGCCGCGGCGCAGGGCCGACAGCTGCGGGCCGTAGCTTTGGCCGCCGTAGATCGGCAGCACGTGGAAGCCGGGAATGTGGGTGGCGTACACCTGGAACGCTTCGGCGACCTGGATGGCCAGTTCGCGCGTCGGTGCCAGGACCAGGGCTTGGGGTGAGCTTTGTTTCAGATCGATGCGCGACAGGATAGGCAAGGCGAAGGCGGCGGTTTTACCCGTGCCCGTTTGCGCCTGGCCCAGCACGTCGCGGTTGGCGAGCAATAATGGAATCGTGGCCGCCTGGATAGGCGACGGTGTTTCGTAACCGACATCCTTGAGCGCGCGAATCAACGGCTCGCTCAGGTTAAGGTCGGAAAATAAGGAAATTGGTGTATCAGACATGAAATCACTCACAAGTTCGCTCGAATCGCCCAATGCGAAAGAGTGTATCTGCTAGTTTACTCTTTACTGGACCTTACCGGGTGGAACGAGGCGGCAGAACGCCATTTTTTGCATTCTAAAACGCAGAAAAATCGGCGATCCGCACGCAATTGGTGCAAAAACCAAGCAATATTATGTGTTTTGCAATAGATTCGGCTATTTTACAGATGCGCCTCGATATTGCTTGCCGCATCGACCGAGTGGCGCAAGAACTCCAGCAAGTCCTCGTTCAGGCGGTCCTTGTGCGTCGTCGCCAGGCCGTGCGGCGCGCCCGCATACACGAGCAATTTGCTGCCGATGATGAGCTCAGCCGTGCGCCGCGCCGAGGCGGCGATCGGCACGATCTGGTCGTCGTCGCCATGGATCACCAGGGTCGGCACGTCGAATTTGGCCAGGTCGTCCGTGAAATCCGTCTCGGAAAATTGCTTGATGCACAGGTAGGACGCCGGCATGCCCGCCTGCATGCCTTGCCGCCAGAAGCTGTCGCGCACGCCCTGCGACGGCGTGGCGCCGGGCCGGTTATAGCCATAAAAGGCCTCGCTCAAGTCGCGGAAGAATTGGCTGCGGTCGGCCTGCACGCCCGCGCGGATGGCGTCAAACGCGGACAGCGGCAAGCCCAGCGGGTTTTCCGTGGTTTGCAGCATCAGCGGCGGCACGGCGCCCACCAGCACGGCGCCCGCCAGGCGCTCGGTGCCATGGCGGCCGATGTAGCGCGCCACTTCGCCGCCGCCCGTCGAGTGACCGACGAGGGTGGCGCCCGTCAGGTCGAGCGCGGCTATCAGCACGGCCAGGTCGTCGGCATAGGTATCCATGTCGTTGCCATCGAAGGGCTGGCTGGAGCGGCCATGGCCGCGCCGGTCGTGCGCGATGACGCGGTAGCCGCGCGCGGCCAGATAAAACATCTGGTCTTCCCAGGCGTCGGACGACAATGGCCAGCCGTGGCTGAAGACGACGGGCGGACCGCTGCCCCAGTCCTTGTAATAAATCAAAGTGCCGTCGGCGGTACGCAGGGTATTGGTTGAATGCAAGTCAGGGGTAGTCATGGAACGCTCCTTGTCGGTGGGCCAGCGGCCATTGTGGCCGCAATCGGCTTGCGCACGCCGCGCGCTACGTCAGAGCATTGCGGTAGAGTAAGATTGCCGCTGCTTTGCTTTCCCGTATTCACTTTTGGAGTTGTCATGCGCTTTCCCGTCGTCCTCGCCGCCAGCCTGTTCAGCACGGCTGCCCTCGCCCAACCGCTCGTTGCCGAAGCGCCCTTGCGCGCCCATCTGTCCTTCCTGGCCGACGATTTGCTCGAAGGACGCGGCACGGGCCAGCGCGGCGGCGACCTGGCCGTGCGCTACCTGGAAACGCAGGCGGCCGTGGCCGGCTTGCAGCCATTGAAAGATGGCAGCTACCGCCAGGCGCTGACCATCGTCGGCAGCAAGGCCTTGCCATCGAGTAAGGTGACGTTCAGCGCGGGCGGCAAGACCTTGTCTCCCGCCTTCGGCAAGGACATCGTCTTTGGCGCGGCGAATGGCCAGCAGACAGTGGCGTTCGACGCGCCCGTGGTGTTTGCCGGCTACGGCATCCGCGCGCCCGAGGAACGCTGGGACGATTTCAAGGGCATCGACTTGAAGGGCAAGCTCGTCATCATGATGGTCAACGACCCGCAGCCGACCGCCGCCGAGCCAAACCGTTTTGCCGGCAAGTCCCTCACGTATTACGGCCGCTGGGTCTACAAGTACGAGGAAGCGCTGCGCCAGGGCGCCGCAGGCGTCTTGCTGATCCACACGACCGAGTCCGCTTCCTACCCGTGGTCCGTGCCCGCCAACGGTTTCGGCCATGAACGCTTCAACCTGGCCGGCGCGGGCAATGCGATGGAAGGCTGGCTGCAGGAAGACATGGCGCGCGCCCTGTTCCAGGCGGGCGGACAGGACCTGGACACCCTGCGCGCCCAGGCGGAAACGCGCGAATTCCGGCCCGTGGCCCTGAACGCGACGGTCAGGGTGGCACTGAATAGCCAGGTGCGCAGCATCGAGCAATTCAACGTGGCCGGCATCGTGCCGGGCACGGACCCGAAGCTCAAGGACGAAGCCGTCATTTACTCGGCCCACTGGGACCATCTGGGCAAGGATGACGAAGGCAGCGCCCGCGCAGGACAGAGCGACCATATCTACAACGGCGCCATCGACAATGCCTCGGGCGCGGCGGCCCTGCTGGCCATGGCGCAAGTGGCCGTGAAACAGCCGGCGCGGCGCACGCAGATCTTCCTGTGGCCGGCCGGCGAGGAAACGGGCATGCTGGGCAGCACGGCTTACACGCGCGCGCCCCTGTGGCCGCTGGCCAAGACGGCAGCCGACCTGAACCTCGACAGCATGAATTTCATCGGCAAGACGCACGACATCGGCGTGGCCGGCGCCGAGCGCAGCAGCCTGTATGCGAGCGCCGCCAAGGTCGCCAAGCGCATGGGCTTGCGCCTGGCGCCGACCATCCCCGACCTGTCCGGCGCCTTTTACCGGGCCGACCATTTTGCCTTCGCCAAGGCCGGCGTGCCCGCCTTCAACGTGGGCTCGGCCGTGTTTTCCGGCGACGGCTCGTTCGACTTCGTCAAGGAGCCGAAGGCGTCCAGCGAACGTCTGGTCGCGTTTAAAAAGGATTACCACCAGGTCACCGATGAGTATCACCCGTCGTGGGACTTGTCCGGCATGGTGCAGCAGGCGCAGTTCACCCTGAATCTGGGCTACGAAGTGGCGAACGACAAGAATTTGCCGGTGTGGAACAAGGGCGAGGCGTTTGGAAAAGTGAAGCGCTGACGTCAAGCGTAGGTCGGATTAGCGGGGCATCGCCCCGCGTAATCCGACAACATTGTTAGCGCCGGCGGTGGTGTCGGATTACGCGGCGTAGCCGCTAATCCGACCTACCTCGTTGATTCAAATCGCCATGATGCGTTTCAGGTCGACGAATGCCGTCTCGTACAAATGCTGGAACGCGCCCACCATGACCTCTTCCACGCCTTCGGCCGCATCGAACTCGCTCGACCATTCGGCCACACAGGAAGCGGCGCCCGGTTCGCCCGTGACGCGCAAGGTGGAACGGTAGTTCTTGACGGGGATCGGGCCCGAGACGATGGTGTAGCTGTAGCTCTTGTCCGCTTCGCTGTAGCTTTGCAGGCGTTCGGCGATGATGGCGCCGTCCGTGGTTTTCAGGCGGCGCACGCGGCCGCCATGCTCGGACAAACTGGTCTTGATGGAGCTCGACCATTCAGCCAGCGACTGGAAGCCGCCGATAAAATCCCACACTCTTTCGGCGCTTGCCGCCAATGTTACAGAAACAATTACTTGGGCCATCTTTAATTCGGTTCCTCATCCAGGTTTGCCGGGCGCCGCGCCCGGCCGGCCGGAGTTGCCCGGCACAGCCGCTATTTTAGCGCCCAAGCGGCTTTGCTGCTGAGCAAACCATGGCCACTGGCCAGGCTGAGATGGCTGCCTTACAGATTTTCCGCCAAGAAAATCAGCGAATTGCCATGCGCGTGGGCCGCGGCGCGCTGCTGGTAGCTGTCGCGGTGGGTGCAGTTGAAACCGTGCTCGGCGCCCGGGTAGATATGGATTTCCACGTCTTGCCGGTCTTCGAAGCGCTCGGCGATCTTTTGCACGGCTTCCGGCGGAATATGGCTGTCCTGACCGCCGAAATGCATGAGCAGCGGCACCTGGATCTTGTCGGCCAGGTCCAGCTTGTTCTGGATGCCGCCGCCGTAATAGGCGATGGCGGCGTCGACCAGACCGGCCGCGGCGGCCTGATACGACAGGCGGCCGCCGAAGCAGTAGCCGACCGAAGCGAGCTTGCCCGTCGCTTCCGGACGCGCGCGCAGGACGGCGACGGTGGCGGCGATATCGGCGTCGGCGTGCGGATTGTCGGTGGCCTGCATCAGTTCGACGGCGCGCTTCCAGCCGTCCGCGTCATAGCCGAGTTCAATGTGCGCGCCGGCGCGCCAGAACAGGTCCGGCACCAGCACCACATAGCCATCGGCCGCGTACTGGTCGGCCACGGCACGGATGTGCTCGTTGACGCCGAAAATTTCCTGCAACAGGATGATGGCGGGGCCCTTGCCCACGTGCGGCACGGCCAGGTAAGCCTGGAAGCTGCCGTCCGGGCCGGCGATATCGATCCACTGCGAAGTTGTGCTCATAGAAACTCCAGTCTGAGGTTGGGGAGGATGTCACAAGCAGGCATGTTACTGGTTTTTCCCCTTTTCTGCCCCCGCCCTTGGTCCAGGCTAATACATCTCGCGCAGGTAAATCACGGGACCCGATCTGAGGATGCCAAAGACGACGTGCCCCAGGGTGCTGGGCAGGTAATGCAAGCCGCTGACAGACACGTCGACGCTACCCGCCACGCCGGGTGCCAGCAAGACCAGTTGCCCATTGGGTGGAGGCAAGGCGCCTTGCTTGAATGCATAGGTGCCGCCCTGCACTTTCAGAACGCCATTGCACGCGCCAGTGCCCGAGGTAAATCCCTTGCCGCAGTTGGCTAGCGTGACCCCGGCACTCCCGAACTGCGTGACGCTATCGGACACATTGCCCAGCCAGCCGCTATTCCAGTATTGCACCTGTACGGGCAGGCGTATCGGCAGGCGCTCGGAACCGTAGCTATGGGGCACCATGATGCGGCCCGTAAGCACGGTCAGCTTCGCTTCCGTGCCGGCATCGGACGGCGCCGACGTCACGGCGGTGCCGCCGGCATAGGTAGTGGTGGCACGGAACAGCACGTCGGTCGGCGGCGCCAGCGCGACCGTACCGGCCGGTACCGCAAATGCGCCGGGAAAGCGGTAGGCGATCTGGCTGCTGGCCACGCCCGCCGTGAAGCTGGCCGGCGCGATGCCCGTCACGCTGGTTTGCGCGGCAGTCCCGTCACTCAGCCGGCTGCCCGACGGCGCCGCCGGCGGAAAGGCCGTCAGGCCCGTGGCGGCATCGTAGGCGCGCAAGGCCACCTGGGTCGTCAAGGCCGTGTCGCGCCCGTCGAAGTTGAGCGTCGTCCCGTTCGTGGCATTCTGCGCCGTGACGCGCAGCTTGAACGGCTGCTGCGCATAGATGAAACTGCCCGCCGCGCAGGACAATGGCGCCTTGCAAGGCATGGGCTCAGTGCCAGGCACCTCCGTGACGAAGTGGTGCGGGATGAATTGCACGCTGTTGCTGGCGCCCGTGGCAAAGGGCGGGACGACGCCATTGACGGCGGGCGGCGGGGCCCCGAGGTAGGTGGCCATCGTCGCCGTAAACTGGACGGTGCCCGCTTCCGCCCAGCTCAGGTTGCTGGCGGTGCCGATGCCGTTGTTAAAAGTCAGGCTGCCCGCGACTGCGGGGTTGGCGGCGCCGGAAAAGGTGGGCGCGACGAGACTACTGCCCAGCAGCACCGTCTGCGCCGTCGTTTCCCTGCCAAAATTGGCCGTCACGGCGTCGGCCACGTTCACGGCCGACACGCTGATGCGGGTGGCGGGCTCCACGGGCAACGCGGCCAGGCCCGCGCGCTGCGGCGTGGCGATGGCGCTGAACACGAAACGCCGGGGCCCCACGATGACAGTGCCGCTGCCCGTCATGGTCAGGCCGCTGTCGCTGCCGCTGGCCGGGGCATACGTGGCCGTCAGGCCCAGCGCACCCGCATCGGCGTACAGCATGTTCGGCGTGGCCAGGCCGTTGGCATCGAAGGCCAGTTGCACGGCGGTACCGTTCGCGCTGCAGGCACTGCCCGCGTTGGCGGCCAGGGGTTTATACGTGCCATCCTTGTCCTGTATGCGCGCGGGCAAGGTGCCCGTGCCGGGATTGGCGTAGTTGCAGCGCAGCTGCAAGGTCTTGTTCTGGTTGGAAAACAGGGGCACGCAGGCGCGCGGGTTCGATGCCGACGCCTGCAGCGCGCTGATGGCGATGGGCCCCTCGGCCTCGGCATAACGGGGGAGGCCGCTCACCTGCAGCGCGCTGCTGACAAATGCCATCTGACAATTGGTCACGCTGCCGTCGATGCTGCTCTTGCAAACCAGCGCCCCCGTCGTCGCCGGCGTGCTGCTCAGGCCCAGGGGAACGTTGCTGGCCGGCGTGGTCTGCGCTACGCTGGACGCGGCCGTGCCTGTCGCCGGTAGGGTCGCGTTGAGTTGTGCCACGGCGCCGCCCGGCGTCAGCGTGACCTGGGCCGCGCCCGTGTAGACGGTGCTGCAGGCCGCGTCGGCGCAGGCCGTCACGGTCACGGGCGCGGGCGCACAACTGAGCGCCGAAGGCGGATGCGTGATCTGGAAATGATCCGGCCCGGCCTGGGTGCCCGGGCCGCACTTCGGCCCCATCGGCTCATTGAAAGCCCAGCCGCTGTTGTTCGTCACGCAACTGCACGGGTTCGACGGCGTGTACGCCTTGCAGGTGATCGTCTGCTGCACGCGGCCCTGCCAGCCCAGGGTGATGTGGTCGACCTTGGCGTTGCCCGTGATATAGGCGTTGGACGAGTCGAGCGTCACCTCGCCGGCGTCCACATTGCCCTTGATGCCATTGCCGGAAGCGATCGACAAGGAATTGCTGGCGTCCACGTCGCCCGTGACGAGCAGGCCCGATGCCTTCAAGTCGATCGTCGGCGATTTCAGATTGCCCGTCACCTGGCTGCCGGAACCGATGGTCAGCGAGGTGGTCGCCGTGATATCGCCCTGGATGCGGGTACTGGAGGCCAGGATATTGACGACGGTGCCGCTGATGGGACCGTTGATGACGGAACCCGAAGCGATTTCCACCGGGCCCTTGGCGCTGATCTTGCCCGTCACCTTGACGTTGTTCGAGCCCATCTTGATGGTGGTGGCGGAAATATTCGCCGTAATGGTCTGTTCCTGCGCGCCCATGAGGAAAGTGCCGCCCTCGGCGCTCAAGCTGCCCCCCGTCACTTTCAGGTTCGACGGATTGATGTCCTTGATGTCGAGATTGCCCTTGACCGTCAGCGCGGCATTGCCGCTCATCGTCAAGCCCTGGTTGTAGCTCATCGCCAGGGAACTGTTGACCGTCACGCCATACGCGCTGCCGATGACGATGACGTCGGTGGAGCCCGGCGCCAGCGAGGCGCACGTGTATTGCAAGCCGTCCGTGCTCAGGCTGCAGCCGCTGACGGTGCCGCCATTGAAGTTGAGCGTGGCCGCGTGGGCAAGCGAGGAGCCCAGCAGCAATGTCAGGGCGGCAAAAAAGTGAAGTAAGCGCACGATATCGAGGAATCCGGTGGGTGGGGAGCCAGCGGGCGCGCGGATTATTCCATGCTAATCTACGCCATCGCTGTTATTGCATTATGGCAGTATTTATCTCCTTCACGCATATCGCATGATCAAGCAAAGCCCCAAAGAATTCCCCCTGCGCACCGTCGACATCATCGTCTATCCCGGCTTCAAGGCGCTCGAAGCCATCGGCGCCATGAAAGTGTTTGATTACGCCAACACGCATTTGCGCCTGCGTAATCTGCCTGGCGGCTACGACGTGCGCATCGCCTCGACGGCCATCGGCCCCGTCGAGTCGGACACCCTGATGTCGCTGCACGCGAGCAAGGCGCTCGATGCGCACCGCTTGCCCGACCTGGCCGTCATCGTCGGCTGCCACCACGTCGAGCAGGTGCTGCAGGACATTCCCGCTCTCGCCGCCTGGGTGGCCGAGGCGGCGCCCCGCATCGATACGCTGGCGGCGCTGTGCACGGGCTGCTTCTTCCTGGCCGAGGCCGGTGTACTCGACGGCAAGAGCGCCGCCACGCACTGGAGCGCCGTGGACAGCCTGCGCCAGCGCTACCCCCAGATACAGGTCAATGCGGATGCGATTTTCGTGCGGGAAGGGAAATTCTGGACGTCGGCCGGCGTGACGGCCGGCATCGACCTGGCGCTGGCCCTGGTGGAAGACGATTTCAGCCGCGATATCGCGCTCGAAGTGGCGCGCGACCTGGTCGTGTATCTGAAGCGGCCCGGCGGCCAGTCGCAGTTTTCCGTGCACCTGTCGAGCCAGATGACGACGCATCCCACCATCCGGCAATTGCAGGGCTGGATCATGGAGCACCTGGCCGACGAGCTCACGGTGCCGCTGCTGGCAGCCAGGCTGGCCATGAGCGAGCGCAATTTTACGCGCGTCTTCCAGCGCGAAACGGGCACCAGTCCCACGGAATTCATCGACACGGCGCGCTTCGAAGTGGCGCGCCGCTTACTGGAAGACAATGTGTCTTCCTTAAAACAGGTGGCCGTGCAGGCGGGTCTGCATAGCGAGGACAGGCTACGCCGCCTGTTTCAAAAGAAACTCGCCATCACGCCGCGCGACTACCGCGAGCGCTTTTCCAGCACGGCGCGCTAGGCGCAGCGAAGGTCAGCGCGACTTGTTGGTGCGCACGTGGCGCGTGGCCAGCTGCTGGCGGTGCCAGGCCAGCGGCGTGAACATCAGCGCGCATAGCAGATAGGTGGCCAGCAGCGCCAGCCAGATGGCGGGCGTGGCGAGGATGGCGACATTGCTCCACCACAAGGCCAGCAGGGAAGACAGGGCCGCGCCGAGGAAGACGGGCAGCATGCGGCGCAAGGTCGCGAGATAGGCAGTGGCAAACATGGACGGCTCCCAAAGCAAGACATAATGTCTTCACACTAGCAGGGGCAGGCAGCGAAGTACAGCCTGCCGCCCAGCCCCGTCCGTCAAGTGTTGCGCAATGAGTACATCCGATAAGATTAGTACAACACGACGGAACGGATCGATTCGCCGCTCTTCATCAGGTCGAAGCCTTCGTTGATGCGTTCGAGCGGCAAGCGGTGCGTGATCAGGTCGTCAATGTTGAGCTTGCCTTCCATATACCAGTCGACGATCTTCGGCACGTCCGTGCGGCCGCGTGCGCCGCCGAATGCGGAACCGCGCCATTCGCGCCCCGTCACCAGCTGGAACGGACGCGTGGAGATTTCCTGGCCCGCTGCCGCCACGCCGATGATGAACGATTTGCCCCAGCCCTTGTGCGTGCACTCAAGCGCCTGGCGCATCAGGGTCGTATTGCCCACGCATTCGAACGAATAATCGGCGCCGCCGTCCGTCAGCTGCACGATGGCGTCGACCACGTTGTCCACTTCGTTCGGGTTGATGAAATGCGTCATGCCGAACTTGCGCGCGATGGCCTGGCGCGCCGGGTTGATGTCGATGCCGATGATCTTGTCGGCGCCGACCATCTTCGCCGCCTGGATCACGTTCAGGCCGATGCCGCCCAGGCCGAACACGGCCACGTTGGCACCCGCCTCGACCTTGGCCGAGAACAGCACGGCGCCCACGCCCGTCGTCACGCCGCAGCCGATGTAGCAGACCTTGTCGAACGGCGCGTCTTCGCGGATCTTGGCCAGGGCGATTTCCGGCACGACGATGTAATTGGAAAAGGTGGACGTGCCCATGTAATGGAACAGCGGCTGGCCATTCAGCGAAAAGCGGCTGGTGGCGTCCGGCATCAGGCCGCGGCCCTGGGTCGAACGGATGGCCTGGCACAGATTCGTCTTTTGCGACAGGCAGAATTTGCACTGGCGGCATTCCGGCGTGTACAGGGGAATGACGTGGTCGTCCTTTTTCAGGGTCGTCACGCCCGGGCCCACATCGACGACGACGCCGGCGCCCTCATGGCCGAGGATGGCAGGAAAAATACCTTCCGGATCGGCGCCGGACAAGGTGTAGTAATCGGTATGGCAAATACCCGTGGCTTTCAGCTCGACCAGTACTTCGCCGGCGCGCGGGCCGGCCAGGTCGACTTCTTCGATGGTCAGCGGGGCGCCCGCCTTCCAGGCAATCGCGGCTTTGGTTTTCATGGGGTGTCTTCCTGCTCGGTTTCAGATGCGCCATTATCGGACGCCGGTGAGCGGGGCGGCGCAAGGGACCCCGCGCTTGTCTGAAAACGCGGCGCATTTGTCCGATGGCGCCGCACGTTTGTGCCAGCTCAATCTTCCCGCCCTACAGACGCGCATTCTTGGCACAAGCCCAGCACCGATCGAGCAGCCATTGCCGCGTTCCCGCAGGAGACTGACATGCGCCCTTTCCTTCACCGCTCTGCCCGCCCCTGGCTGGCCCTGCTGCTGGCATGCTGCCTGGCCCTGCTGGCCGCCTGTGGCGGCGGTGGCGACGACGACCCCGCGCCCGGCTCCACCACAGGCAGCCTGGCGGTCAGCATCGGCGGCTTGCCGGCCGGCGTGGCGGGCGCAGTCACGGTCACGGGGCCTGCGTCGTACAGCAAGACATTGACGGCAAGCACCACGCTCACCGGCCTGGCGCCCGGCGCCTACGCCATCAATGCCGCCAGCGTGGCGCAAGGCACGGGGACCTTGGCGCCCACGCCCGTCACGCAGCAGGTACAAGTCAATGCGGGGGCGACGGCCAGCGCCAGCATCCAGTATGCGGCGACCGCGCCGCTGGCCCTGCGCCTGCAGGAAGTGGCCAACGGCTTGAGCTCCCCCCTCTTCCTCACGGCGCCGCCCGGCGACAGCCGCCTTTTCATTGTGGAGCGTCCCGGCCGCATCCGCGTGGTGCAGAACGGCAACCTGCTGGCCACGCCCTTCCTCGACATCAGCACGCTCACCACCACCAGCGGCGAACGGGGCTTGCTGTCGATGGCCTTCCATCCACAGTACGCCAGCAATGGCTATTTTTTCATCTACTACACCAACCTGGCCGGCGATATCGTCATCGAGCGCAGACAAGTGTCGGCCGGCAACGCCAACGTGGCCGATCCCCTGTCCGCGCTGACCATCCTCACGATTGCCCACCCCACGTTCAGCAACCACTATGGCGGCTTGCTCAGTTTTGGGCCGGACGGCTATCTGTATGCGGGCACGGGCGACGGCGGCGGTGGCGGCGACCCGCCCCGCAATGCGCAAAACACGAATGTGCTGCTGGGCAAGCTGCTGCGCCTGGATGTCAACGCCAGCACGGTAGCCCAGCCTTACGCCATTCCGCCCGGCAACCCATTTGCCGGCACGGCGGGCGGGCGCGGAGAAATCTGGGCCTACGGCTTGCGCAATCCGTGGCGCTACGCCTTCGACGTGCCGGCCCAGCTGCTGTACATCGCCGACGTGGGCCAGGCCAACTGGGAGGAAGTCGACGTGCGTCCCGTGGGCCAGGCGGGCAACAACTATGGCTGGAACATCATGGAAGGCGCGCACTGTTACAACAGCGCCAGTTGCAATCAGGCGGGTCTGGTATTGCCCGTTATCGAATACGACACCGGCAGTGCGGGCAACTGCTCCATCACGGGCGGCTATGTGTACCGGGGCACGGCCTTGCCGGAACTGGCGGGACAATACCTGTATTCCGACTACTGCGGCGGCTGGCTGAAAAGTTTCAGCTACAGCAATGGCGCCGCCTCCGCTGTGACAGACTGGGGCATCACGAACGTGGGCAACATCCTGTCCTTTGGCCAGGATGCGCAAAACGAGCTGTACATGCTGAGCGGCACGGGCAAGGTGTACCGGATTGTCCGTAAATAAGCATAGGCCAGTCAGCGTGCGCAAGCAGTCATGGCAGCGCACGCCAGAGGCGGCGTTTTTCGACGGGGCACGGCGAACCGGCTAGAATTGGATTTTTTCGCCGCGCCCTGCGCACCAGCCCAAGAGAACACCATGGCCCGTTTGAAACTTGAATTCCCCGAAGACCAGTACTGCTATTCCTCGCAACTGACGGTACGCACGACGGACATCAACGCCGGCAACCATCTCGGCAACGATTCCATGATTTCCATGATTTCCGAGGCGCGCGCCCGCTTCCTGTTCGAATATGGCGTGCGCGACATCGAAGCGGACGGCACCGGCATCATCGTCACCGACCTGGCCACCACCTACCGCGCCGAAGCCCATGCGCGCGACCAGCTGCTGTTCGAAGTGGGCGTCATGGATTTCAACAAGTATGGCGGCGACATCACCTTCCGCATCACGCGTCCGCGCGACAACACCCTGATCGCGATGGCCAAGTCCGGCTTTGTCTTCTTCAACTACAAGCGCAGCCAGGTCGTGCCCATGGCGGAAGAGTTCGCAAGCAAGTTTCCACTGGTGAACTGGATCGATTGAAGGATCGATTAAACGGGCCGTCATGCCGCCATGCTGTATGCTTATCAGGAAGACATTAAATCTGGAGCGGCATGCAATCAGCAATCACGGCAAGACTGTGCCTGACCCTGGCCCTGCTGGGCATGTTGCCGCCCGCCCTGGCCGCGCCGCAAACCGTGATCCTGTACGGCGACGATGACTATGCGCCGTACAGCTATGTGGAAAACGGCGCTTTCAAGGGCATGTACATCGATATCCTGCGCCAGGCGGCCAGCCGGATGCCCGGGTACCGGCTGGAACTGCAGCCGCGCCCCTGGAAACGGGGGCTCGATGCGCTGGAAAAAGGCAAGGTTTTCGGCTTGTTCCCGCCCGGACGCAAGACGGAACGGCCATACGTGCAGCCGTACTCGGCCATGCTGCACCGCGAATCGGTGGTGCTGTTTTGCCATGACGCCGTCATGCGCACGCCGCGCACGCACTTCCCGGCCGACTTTGCGGGCCTGACCATCGGCGTCAACACAGGATTTTTACTATCGGAAAAGTTGATGGCGCCCGCCCGCCAGGGGCTGCTGCGCCTGGATGCGGCCAAGGGCAATGAGGCGAATCTGAAGAAACTGGCCCTGCGGCGCATCGATTGCTACGCCAGCGACCGCGGCGCGGCACGCCATACGGCGCGCCGGCTGCAAGGCGAACTGGCCGGCTACGGTTTTCACTTGCGCGAAGTGCTGGAACTGTCGTCCGAAGCCACCTACATCGCCTACAGCGCGCGCAACACGCCTTCCTACAAGACCGATTTCATCGAGAAAATGAATGCCGCCCTGCTTGCCATGCGGCAGAACGGCCAGCTGGCGCACATCGAAGACGCTTATTTGCGTTGATTACCTGCGCTGAACGTCGCGCGGCTGCAAGGTCAGGACGGGACTGCTGCGGCCCTGGGGCTTGACGCCGAAGGTATTCTTGAACCACTCGTCGATCATGCGCTTTTCATAGCGCAAGGCATCGTTGCTGGAATAACGGTTGATATGTTGCAAATAGGACATATCCGACAGATACGCGTTGCCGCTGGCAATGACTTTGCCATGCTGCTCGAGCGTATAGCGCAAGCGCAGACGGGGCCAGTCAGCACGGCCCGTCATCACGCGCACATCGAAGGCACCGCGGCGCGCCGGGTCTTCGCGTCCCGCCAGGTCAACATCGGTGATTTCGATCCTGAGGTCCTGACCGGGGGGCAAGCTCTTGCCTAACCAGCTGAAGTGATCCGCCAGGCCCGCCAGCACCTGCTCCCGTTCGCGCGAGCTGAACGGCACGTCGGAATAGTCGTCGGGTTTTTCGAACGTCACCTGGACGCCCGCCCAGGCACTGCTGCCCGCAGCCAGCGCCAAGGCGGCTATCCATGTTTTCGTCATCGTGGAAATACGCATATGCCTTCCCTCCAGAAAGTTCACGGCCCGGCGGCAACTCCATGCCGGCTTCTGCCTACCCTGCCTGACTATAGCCTGAAGTGAACATTTCCGGAGCGCAATACGTTTCGCGTGGCGCCACGCGACTGACCGGGCCGTTTACTTGCGCGCGTGGCGCTTTACCTTGATGCCAAAGGTATCGGCATACCAGTCATCGATCATCAACTTTTCATAGCGCAACTTTTCATTGCTGAAGTAAGGATTGAGACGGGTCAGGTACGACATGTCGGACAGGGCAGCATTGCCGCTGCTGATGACCTTGCCATCCTGTTCCAGCACATAGTGCAGGCGCATGCGCGGCCAGTCGACCCGGCCATTCATGACGCGGATATCCTGGCCCGCACGCAGCGACGGGTTTTCACGTCCCGCCAGATCCACGTCCGTGACGTCGATTTTCAAGGTTTGCCCGGGCGGCAACAATGCGCCCAGTTTCTCGAAATGCCGGCTCAGTTCCTTCAGCACGTCGTCGCGGTCCTGCGGATTGAACGGAACGTCCGTGTATTGATCCGGTTTGCTGAACCGCACTTCAGTTCCTGCCCAGGCCGCGCTGCTGGCCAGCAAGGCCAGGCCGGCGATCAGGGCGCGTGTCGTTTGCTTTTGCATGGTGTACCCTTTCAGGAAATATGAGTGGCATGGAGCCACTTCTTATGCCTGTCCAATATAGCGCGCTCCAGTCCCTTCTGGCGCGTAATTCATACCTTGTTACTTTTCCGGTTTTTCGCCAAGAAGGAAAGACGCCGTATTTTTTTGCAGATTCATTAGCAATATTAATTAAAACAAAGTATTGTCTTGAAAATATAGTTGCCTAAGCGATAAAGTATAGATAGTGTAGACAGCATGGATTTAAAGTGCTTTTTTAGCACGTGTGTTGCATGATTTTAGTCAATTGTTCTTGCTTATTGTTAATACTTAGCGGTCGGTCTACAATCGACAGAATGCGCCCGAAAAACGCGCAACGCCGGTCATGGCGCACAGGAATTCCTGGCGCGGGCGTCTCAGCATTGCGTCAGTTATGCCTTTTAGCGGAACTCGCCCTTATGTCATTTTTGTCATCTGCATCGCCCAAGTTACCTCCCTGGAAAGTCCTGCTCGTCGATGATGAACCCGACATCCACGACATCACCGAACTCACGCTGAGCCGTTTCCGTCTCGAGGGCCGCGCCCTGAGCTTTGTGCATGCGTACAGCGGCGCCGAGGCCAAGCAGGTGCTGGCGCGCGAAGAAGGCATCGCGCTCGTCTTCCTCGACGTGGTGATGGAACGCGAAGACAGCGGCCTGGAGGTGGCGCGTTGGATGCGCGAAGACCTGGGCAACCAGTTTACGCGCATCGTGCTGCGCACGGGGCAGCCGGGACAGGCGCCGGAAGAACGGGTGATCGTCAACTACGACATCAACGACTACAAGGAAAAAACCGAACTCGACCGCACCAAGCTGTTTACCACCACCTTTGCCGCCCTGCGCGCCTACCGCGACATCATGAAGGTGGAAGAGGCGCGCCAGGCCCAGCTGCACTACCGCGAAGGCCTCGAGCGCGTCATCGCCGCCTCGGCGCACATTTTCAAGCAGCGCAACCTGCGCGACTTCGCCAGCGGCCTGCTGCAGCAAGTCGTCGCCCTGCTGCGCCTGGAAACGAGCATGCTGCTGCGCCTGCGCGGCGCCAGCGCCATCACGGGCGAGCAGGACTATGAAATCCTCGCGCAGATCGGCGACCATGAAGCCGATGGCGGCATCCTCAGCCCGTCTCTGCTGTCGCAGCTGGACGACGCCAAGAGCAATAAAATTTCGCGCCTGCATGGCGACACCTATGTCGGCTATTTCCCCAACAGCAGCGGCAAGGCCTCCCTGCTGGTGCTCAAGGGCGTGGAAGAGATTTCCGACCTCGACGCGCAATTGCTGGAAGTATTTTGTTCCGGCGTGGCGATCGCCTTCGACAACATCCTGCTGACGCAGGAAATCACCGACACCCAGGCCGAGCTGATCCTGCGCCTGGGCGACGTGGTCGAATCGCGCTCGCACGAAGGCGGCAACCACGTGCGCCGCATGGCCGAAGTGTGCCAGCTGCTGGCGCAGGCGTCCGGCATGTCGGAAGAGGAAACCATGGTGCTGCGCCACGCGGCGCCCATGCACGACATCGGCAAGATTTCCACGCCCGACGCCGTGCTGCTGAAACCCGGCAAGCTCGACGCGGCAGAGTGGGAAATCATGAAGCAGCATCCGACGGTGGGCATGTCCATCCTCGACGGTTCGCAGCGCCCGCTCTTGAAGGCGGCCGCCGTGATCGCCCACCAGCACCATGAAAAATTCGACGGCAGCGGCTACCCGCAAGGGCTGGTGGGCGAAAACATCCACAAATACGCGCGCATCGCCGCCGTCGCCGACGTCTTCGACGCCCTCATGCACAAGCGCTGCTACAAGGATGCCTGGCCCCTCGAGCGCGTGGTCAGCTACCTGCGCGAAGTGAGCGGCAGCCATTTGGACCCGCAGTATGTGGAGTTGCTGATTGCGAACCTGGACGAGGCCCTGGCGCTGAATCAACGTTTCCCTGATTAAAAGCTGGCGGTGGTGTCGGATTACGCGGCCTTGCCGCTAATCCGACCTACGTAGCATGCCTTGAACTAACGCTTCCCCGATAAAAAGCTGGCGTAGGTCGGATTAGGCCGCAGGCCGTAATCCGACACCACCGGCAGCCACGCCAACGATGTTGTCGGATTACGCGATCTGCACACCAGCAAAACACGCTTCGGCTCAAGCCCCCAACACAGGTACTCCGGGCCCGCGTCTCCAGCCCGCCGTTTTTAGCCTAGCCTCCGGCGTCGGATTACGCGGCCTTGCCGCTAATCCGACCTACGTGGCTCCAGCGGAAAGCGTATCTTGTAATGCAACCCCATCCCCGGCGCACTGACCACCTTCACCGTCCCGCCCAGCGGCCCCGTCACCAGGTTGTACAGGATGTGCGCACCGAGGCCGCTGCCGCCCGAGCCCCGCTTGGTCGTGAAGAAGGGGTCGAACAACTGGCCCAGGGTGGCGCTGTCCATGCCCATGCCGTCGTCGCTGTAGTCGAGTTCCAGCATGTCGCCGGCCGTCCTGGCACTGATCTTGATCCTGCCCGGCTCGCCTTCCGCAAAGCCGTGCACCAGTGAATTGACCACCATGTTCGTGACGATCTGCGAGACGGCGCCCGGATAGCTGCGCAGTTGCACCTCGGGCGCGCAGTCGATCTCCACCTTGACCGGCTTGCCCTTGAGCTTGGGTTGCAAGGACAGCAGGATTTCATCGAGGTATTTGCGCAAGTTAAAGCTGCGCAGCTCATCCGAGGACTGGTCCACGGCCACCTGCTTGAAGCTGCGCACCAGCGCCGCGGCGCGCTGCGTGTTCGTCGTCATGATGCGTAAGGTCTGGTCGATGATGTCGAAAAATTGCCGCAAGCCGTCTTCATCGAGCTGGCCGCCGTCCAGGTCTTCGCGCGTCAGTTTCAATTCCTGCACCAGGTGGCTGGTGGCCGTCACGCAGATGCCCAGCGGCGTATTGATTTCATGCGCCACGCCCGCCACCAGGCGTCCCAGGGACGCCAGCTTTTCCTGGCGCACCAGTTCCGACTGCGCTTCCTGCAAGGCGTTCAAGGCGCTGTTCAGGGCCGCATTCTGCTCTTCCAGCGCTTCCTTGGCCTGGCGCATGGCGCTGTCGGCCTGGATGCGGGCCATCGCCACGGCCACGTGGCTGGCCATGAAGGCCAGCACGTCCAGTTCCGCCTGGCCATACACGACGGATTCGTCGTAGCTTTGCACGATGATCACGCCATACTTTCTCTCGCCCAGCAGCATGGGCGCGCCCATCCAGCTGGCGATGCTGGTATTGCCCAGCGGCTCGTCCATCTCGCCGCTGGCCACCAGCGCCGCATAGCTGTCGGCATCGAGCAGGCACGCCTTGCGCCGCGCCAGCACATAGGAACTCATGCCGATGCCGTAATGAAAACGTTTCACGGGCGCCTGCGCATCCTTCTCGTCGACGAAATACGGGATCGTGATGTCCTTGTTGTCCGGGTGGTACAGGGCGATGAGGAAATTCTTCGCCGTCACCAGTTCGCTGATGATGGCGTGCAGGCGCGCATACAGGGTCGTCGCGTCGGCCGCCTGCGCCGACAGGTTGGCGATTTCATACAGCGCATGCTGCAGGTTTTCCGCGCGCCGCCGCTCGGCCACCTCGTGCGCCAGCAGGGCCGTGCGCTCCTGCACCGCCTTTTCCAGCCGGTCCATGCTTTGCATGCCTTGCAGGGCGCTCGACACGTGCGTGGCGATCAGCGCGAACAGGGCCTGGTCTTCCAGGCTGAAACGGTGCTGCGCGTCGTAGCTCTGGATGACGATGGCACCGAGTACCTGGTGCTGCTGGTCCAGCAGCGGACAGCCTATCCAATGCTCGGCCGCCGTGCCGCCGCCCCAGGCGCCGCCGCCGATGGCGCGCATGGCGTCGTCGTCGGCCGTCATCACCAGTTGCTTGCGGTTGACGATGACCCAGGCCGTGGGCGACTGCGCGGCGCTGGCCAGGCGCACACCCTCGTCCGGGTCTGGAGCGGCGTCGAATTCGTCGACAAAATACGGGAAGCGCACGAGGCCGTCGTCGCGGTCGCTGAGCGCCACGTAAAAGTTCGCCGCATACATGATGCGCCCCAGCGCCGCATGCACCGCCTGCAGGAATTCGCTGATATCGCTGCAGGTGCTCGAGCGCTGCCCGATTTCCAGCAACACGGTCTGGACGGCTTCCAGGCGGCTGAGACGGCTTTCCATGGGTGACTATGTACCTTGTGCAAGTATATGTTCTGAAAATCAATATTATCAGTTCAGCCCAGCCTTGGCACGGCATAAAACGCAGAATCTTGCCTTGAGCGATAGCAACACTCGCCACGCGCGCATTTGCCACCTGGCCGATACAGTGGCAGACTAGGCCCCTTCCTACAGACCAGACCGTCCTCATGACTGCCACGCTACGCGCCTCGCTTCGCCCCTACACCCTCGCCGGCCTGCTGGCCTTTGCCGCGCTGGGCATGCCGCCATTGTGCGCCGCGCCAGCCAAGGCGCCGGCGGCGGAAACGGCCGATGGCGGACGCTATTTCGGTCCCCTCGTCGCGGGCAAGATGCACGGCCAGGGCCGGCTCGAATACGCGAGCGGCGCGTTTTACGAAGGGGGCTTCGCGCGCGGCGTGTTTTCCGGCCAGGGCAAGCTGCGCCAGGCGTCCGGCGTCGAATACACGGGCGCCTTCCGCCAGGGCGCCTTCGACGGCATCGGCCGCTACACCTCGCCCAAGGGTGAAATCTATGCGGGCAGCTTCGTCAACGGCAGCTTCGAGGGACAAGGCCGCTTCCAGGGCGCCGACGGCGCCACCTTCGAGGGCCATTTCAAGCACTGGCGCCCGCACGGCGCCGGCAAGCTGACCGACACGGACGGCACTGTCTTCGAAGGCGAATTCGTCCAGGGACAGGTGCAGGGCAAGGCGAAGGTCACCACCAGCGACGGCATCCACTATGAAGGCGAGCTGAAAGACTGGAAATTCGAGGGTACAGGCGTGCTGCGCACGGCCGACGGCGACGAATACCGGGGCGGCTTCAAGAATGGCCAGTTCGACGGCAAGGGCGTGCTGCGCTATGCCGTGGCGCAGGCGGACGGCCGGCGCGAAGACAGCGGCAACTGGACGGAAGGCCAGCTGGACGACCCGGCCGCAGACAAGCTCACGCGCGACAATATCGAGCTGGCCCTGTACAACCAGCGCAGCCTGCTCGACGGCGCCCTGGCCCGGATCGCGCCGCGCGATGCGGCGAAAAAGATCAACCTGTACCTGCTGGGCGTGGCCGGCGATGGCGCGCAGGAAGTGTTTCACCGCGAAACGGCCTTCGTGCAGCGCCAGTTCGACCGCGATTACGGCACCGTGGGCCGCTCCCTGATGCTGGTCAACAGCCGCAACACGGTGGCGCAGCAGCCGATGGCCACGCGCACCAGCATCGCCGCCAGCCTCGACGCCCTGGGCGCGAAGATGGACAAGGCCAACGACATCCTGTTTTTATTCCTCACCAGCCACGGCTCGCCCGAGCACGAACTGGCGCTGGCGCAAAACGGCATGGATTTGCACAGCTTGCCCGCGCAAGAGCTGGCGGGCATGCTCAAGCACAGCGGCATCCGCTGGAAAGTCATCGTGATCTCGGCCTGCTATGCGGGCGGCTTTATTGCGCCATTGAAAGATGACAATACCCTCATCATCGCGGCCGCGCGCAGCGACCGCACCTCGTTCGGCTGCGACGACCAGAACGATTTTACTTACTTCAGCGAAGCGTATTTCAAGGAAGCCTTGCCCAAGAGCGCCGGCTTTGCCGAGGCGTTCGACAAGGCCAAGGTGCTGGTGCAGGCGCGCGAGGCGGCCGATTTCCTCGAAGGCGGCATGGAGGCGGAAGAGCATTCCGAGCCGCAGCTATTCCAGGGTAAGGCGATTGCCGCGCAGCTGAAGGCGTGGCGCGCCCAGCCACGCTAAGCACGGCACGGCCGCCCGCCTTTCTGTACAATAGCCGTCACCATGCGACAATTCTTCCTCATTTTGCTGCTGTTCGTGCTTCCGCTCCAGATGTCCTGGGCCGCGGCGAGCGCGTATTGCCTGCACGAGGAGGGCAAGGCGGCGCAACACCTGGGCCACCACAGCCACCAGCACAAGGCCGATGCGGACAAAAAAACCGCCGGCCATAAAGCTGAGCAGCAGAAAAAAGGCCAGCCGCACAGCGATTGCAATGTCTGCCATGGCATCGGCCACGCATGGCTGCCGGCCGGCTCCAGCCTGCCCGTCGGCGACATGGCGTCCGTCAACGCGGACACGTCCCCTTTCTTTTACGCTTCCCACATCCCGGACGCTCCCAAGCGCCCTGACTGGTCGTCGGCCATCTAGGCCGACGGGACGTTTCTTTCACTGATCGCAATATGCGGGCCTGACTAAAGCAGGCGCCAGCCTGCGCGTCCCGTCGAATTCTTTTTCCATTCCCTGGAGAATTCGATGTACCAAATCATCTTGTTACTTTCCGCTGGCCTGCTGGCCGGCAACTTTGCCCATGCGCAAGCACCTACGGAACCCGCCGGTCCCCTGACCCTGCCCGCCGCGCTGCTGCTGGCCGAAGGCGGCAACGCCACCCTGTCGGCCGCCCGCCATGAACTGGCGGCGCAGGGCGGCGCCCTGCAACAGGCGCGCGCCCTGCCCAACCCGGAACTGCAAACCGTGCTGGAAGACACGCGGCGCGCCACGCGCAGCACCACCGTGCAACTCAACCAGCTCATAGAACTGGGCGGCAAACGGGGTGCGCGCGCCGCCGTCGCGCAGCAGGGCCAGGAACTGGCGCAGGCCGGCCTGTCACTGCAGCAAGCCGACACGCGCGCCGCCGTCACGTCCGCCTTTGTCGACGTGCTGGCGGCGCAGGAAGGCTTGCGCCTGGCCGACAGCGCGCAAGCCTTGGCCGCGCGCGCCAGCGACATCACGGCGCGCCGGGTGACGGCCGGCAAGGCCT
This sequence comes from Janthinobacterium sp. FW305-128, assembly GCF_020858135.1. NCBI lineage: Bacteria > Pseudomonadati > Pseudomonadota > Betaproteobacteria > Burkholderiales > Oxalobacteraceae > Janthinobacterium > Janthinobacterium sp. FW305-128. The sequence continues at coordinate 45,770 of NZ_JACYMK010000014.1, forward strand.
CGCCTGTCGAGGAAACCCGCGCCAGGGTTGCCGAAGCGAGCGTGCGGCTGGAACTGAACCTGGCCCGCAGCACCCTGGCCAGCGCCCGCAAGCGCCTGGCCGCCCTATGGGGCAATGCCGCGCCCCGCTTTAGCGTAGCCGAGGGCCGCCTGGAAACCTTGCCCGAGCTGCCGCCACGCAGCGAACTGGCGGCACGGCTGGAGCAAGCGCCGGCCGTGCGCCAGGCGCGCAGCGCGCTGGCGCAACGGCAAGCCATGCTGGACATGGAACAGCGGCGCGCCACGCCCGACGTCACGCTCAGCATCGGCATGAAGCGCTCGGAAGAACTGGGCCGCAACCAGGCCATCATCGGTCTGGCCCTGCCGCTGCCGTTGTTCGACCGCAATGCGGGCAACAAGCTCGACGCCCTGCGCCGCAGCGACAAGGCCAGCGACGAGCTGGCCGCCGCCCGCATCGCCGTGCAGACGGACGTGGCCGCCGCCAGCGAACGCCTGGCCACGGCCCGGCTCGACGTGGAAAGCTTGCGCCTGGACATCTTGCCCGGCGCGCAAAGCGCCTACGACGCGGCCAGCAAGGGCTTTGAGTTCGGCAAGTTCGCCTTCCTCGACGTGCTCGATGCCCAGCGCACCTTGCTGCAAGCCAAAAACCAATACCTGCGCGCGCTGACGGAAGCGCAGCACGCCGCCGCCGAGATCGAGCGCCTGCTGGGCACACCAGCTCCCCTGTAAGGAATACCCTCCATGAACATCACACTGAACAAAAAACAGGCGATCGCCATCGCCTCCATCGCGGCCGCCGGCATCGTGCTGGCCATCCTCATCCTCGGCACGGGCAATTCCAAGACCACGCCGCCCGCCGCCGCCAAGGTGGAAGCCCATGCTGAAAAGAAAGACGAACACGGCCACGAGGAAGTGGAAGGCAGGCTGGAATTGACGGCGGCGCAAAGCCGCGCGGCCGGCGTCGTCATCGCCACGGCCGCGCCCGGCCGCATCAAGACGACGGTCGCCCTGCCCGGCGAAATCCGTTTCAATGAAGACCGCACGGCCCACGTCGTGCCCCGTCTGGCCGGCGTGGTGGAAGCCGTGCAGGCGGACCTGGGCCAGCTGGTGAAAAAGGGGCAGGTACTGGCCGTCATCGCCAGCACGGAACTGTCGGAACAGCGCAGCGCGCTGCTGTCGGCGCAGCGGCGGCTCTCCCTGGCCCGCTCTACATACGAGCGCGAAGAAAAACTGTGGCGCGAAAAGATTTCGGCCGAACAGGATTACCTGCAGGCGCAGCAGGCGTGGCGCGAGGCGGAAATCGCCGTGCAGAACGCGCAGCAAAAACTCAGCGCGCTGGGCGCCAGCGGCGCCGGGACCGGGGCCAGCAAAGGGCCGCTGAACCGCTACGAGATCCGCGCGCCGTTCGACGGCATGGTGCTGGAAAAACACATCACCCTGGGCGAAGCCGTCAAGGAAGACGCGAACATCTTCGTCATTTCCGACCTGTCGACCGTGTGGGCGGAAATCGCCGTACCGGCGAAAGACCTGGCCACCGTGCGCATGGGAGGCAAGGCGGAGGTGAAAGCCAGCGCTTTCGATGCCAGCGCGCAAGGCACGATCACCTACGTGGGCGCACTGCTGGGCGAGCAGACGCGCACGGCCAAGGCACGCATCAGCTTGCAGAACCCGGACATGGCCTGGCGCCCGGGCCTGTTCGTCAGCGTGGAAGTCGTGTCCGGTGAAGCGGACGCGCCCGTCACAGTGCAGAGCACGGCCATCCAGACGGTGGAAGACAAGCCCGTCGTCTTCGTGCAGGTCAAGGATGGCTACCAGGCCACGCCCGTGGTGCTGGGCCGCAGCGATGGCAATCTGACGCACATCAAACAGGGCCTGGTCGCCGGCACGCCGTACGCGGCGCAAGGCAGTTTTGTCCTGAAGTCCGAGCTGGGCAAAGATTCTGCCGGCCACGAACATTGATCACGTCAAAGCTAAGGAAACCATCATGTTTGAACGCTTGATCCGCTTTGCCATCGACCAGCGCTGGCTGGTGATGCTGGCCGTGGCCGCCATGGCCGGCCTGGGCATCTACAGCTATCAAAAGCTGCCCATCGACGCCGTGCCCGACATCACCAACGTGCAGGTGCAAATCAATACCCAGTCCGCCGGCTATTCGCCGCTGGAAACCGAGCAGCGAGTCACCTTCCCCATCGAGACGGCCATGGCCGGCTTGCCCAACCTGGAGCAGACGCGTTCGCTGTCGCGCTATGGTTTGTCGCAAGTGACCGTGATCTTCAAGGATGGTACGGACATTTATTTTGCCCGCCAGATGATCAACGAGCGCCTGCAGGAAGCGAAGGAAAGCTTGCCGGCCGGCATCACGCCGAAGATGGGGCCCGTTTCCACGGGTCTCGGTGAAATCTATCTGTGGACGGTGGAAACGCAGGAGGGCGCGAAAAAGCCGGACGGCACGCCCTACACGCCGACGGACTTGCGCGAAATCCAGGACTGGATCATCAAGCCGCAGTTGCGCAATGTCACGGGCGTCACGGAAATCAATGCCATCGGCGGTTACGCCAAGCAATACCAGGTGGCGCCCTACCCGGAAAAACTGGCCGCCTACGGCATCAGCCTGCAAGACGTGGTGACGGCGCTCGAGCGCAACAACAGCAACGTGGGCGCCGGCTACATCGAAAAGCAGGGCGAGCAGCTGCTGATACGCGCCCCGGGCCAGGTGGCGTCCAAGGACGACATCGGCAACATCGTCGTCGCCAATGTGCAAGGCGTGGCCATCCGCATCCGCGACGTGGCCGACGTGGTGCTGGGGCGCGAGCTGCGCACGGGCGCGGCCACGGAAAACGGCCGCGAAGTGGTGCTCGGCACCGTCTTCATGCTGATCGGGCAAAACAGCCGCGCCGTGTCGCAAGCCGTCGACAAGAAGATGATCGAGATCAACCGCAGCCTGCCGAAAGGCGTGCACGCCGTCACCGTGTATGACCGCACGGTGCTCGTCGACAAGGCCATCAATACGGTGAAGAAAAACCTGCTGGAAGGGGCGGTATTGGTGATCGCCATTTTGTTTTTGTTCCTCGGCAATATCCGCGCGGCCGTCATCACGGCCATGGTGATTCCGCTGGCCATGCTGTTCACGTTTACGGGCATGGTGCAATACCATGTGAGCGCCAACCTGATGAGCCTGGGGGCGCTCGATTTCGGCATCATCATCGATGGCGCCGTGGTCATCGTGGAAAACTGCGTGCGCCGCCTGGCCCATGCGCAGCAGAAGCTGGGACGGCCGCTGACCTTGCAGGAGCGTTTTCAGGAAGTGTTTGCGGCATCGCAAGAAGCGCGCCGCCCCTTGCTGTACGGGCAGCTGATCATCATGGTCGTGTACCTGCCCATCTTCGCGCTGACGGGCGTGGAGGGCCGCATGTTTACGCCGATGGCCCTGACGGTGGTCATCGCCCTGCTCGGCGCCATGCTGCTGTCGATCACCTTCATTCCCGCCGCCGTCGCGCTGTTTATCGGCGACAAGGTGGCGGAGAAGGAAAACGCCATCATGCGCGCCGCCAAGCGCTGGTATGCGCCGCTGCTGGACCAGGTGATGCGCAACACGCCCGTCGTGTTGACGGGCGCGGCGGTAGCCGTCGTGCTGTCCGGCTTGCTGGCCACGCGCATGGGCAGCGAATTCGTGCCCAGCCTGAACGAGGGCGACATCGCCATCCAGGCCCTGCGCATCCCCGGCACCAGCTTGACGCAATCGCTGGCCATGCAGCAGCAGCTGGAAAGCAAGCTGATGGCAAACCACAAGGAAATCGCGCGCGTGTTCGCCCGCACTGGAACGGCCGAGATCGCCTCTGATCCCATGCCGCCGAATATCTCCGACGGTTACATCATGCTGAAACCCCGCGACGCATGGCCGGAACCGAAGAAGTCGCGCGAGCAATTGCTGGCGGAAATCGAAGCGACGGCCACGAGCTTGCCGGGCAATAACTATGAGTTTTCGCAGCCGATCCAGCTGCGCTTCAATGAACTGATTTCCGGCGTGCGCAGCGACGTGGCCGTGAAACTGTTCGGCGACGATATGAGCGTGCTCGACAGCACGGCGGCGAAGATTGCGGTCGTGTTGGGCAAGATTCCGGGCGCAACAGAGGTAAAAGTCGAGCAGACGACGGGCCTGCCCATGCTGACGGTGCAGATCGACCGCGAGCAGACGGCGCGCTACGGTCTCAATATTGCCGACGTGCAAGCGGCGATCGCCACGGCCATCGGCGGGCAAGAGGCGGGTACCCTGTTCCAGGGCGACCGCCGCTTCGACATCGTCGTGCGCCTGCCCGACAGCCTGCGCAGCGACCTGGAGCAGTTGAAACGCCTGCCCATCGCCCTGCCCCTGGGCGCGGCGGCGGAAGGCCGCGCGCGCTTCATCCCGCTCGGCGAAGTGGCCAGCCTGCAAGTGGCGCCGGGACCGAACCAGATCAGCCGCGAAGACGGCAAGCGCCGCATCGTCATCAGCGCCAACGTGCGCGGGCGCGATATCGGCTCCTTCGTGGCCGATGCCACGCAGCAGTTGCAATCGCAGGTGGCCATTCCGGCTGGCTACTGGACCAGCTGGGGCGGCCAGTTCGAGCAATTGCAGTCGGCCACGAAACGCCTGGAACTGGTGGTGCCCGTGGCCTTGGCCCTCGTGTTTGTGTTGCTGTTCGCCATGTTCGGCAACGTGAAGGATGGACTATTGGTCTTCAGCGGCATCCCGTTCGCCTTGACGGGCGGCATCGTCGCCCTGTGGCTGCGCGACATTCCCATGTCGATTTCGGCGGCGGTCGGTTTCATCGCCCTGTCCGGCGTGGCCGTGCTGAACGGCCTGGTGATGATTGCCTACATCCGCCAGCTGCGCGAACAGGGCATGCCCTTGCAGGATGCGATACGCGAGGGGGCCATCACGCGTTTGCGGCCCGTCTTGATGACGGCGCTGGTGGCGTCGCTCGGTTTCGTGCCGATGGCCATTGCCACGGGCACGGGCGCCGAAGTGCAGCGTCCGCTGGCCACCGTGGTGATCGGCGGCATTTTATCGTCGACGGCATTGACGCTGCTGGTGCTGCCGCTGTTGTACCGGCTGGCGTATGCCGTAAGAGGCAGGTCGGATTAGCGGGGGCCGCCGAGGTCGCAAGCGCGTCATCCGACACATTGTTGACGCTGGCGGTAACGTCGGATGACGGCCTTGCAGGCCTGATCCGACCTACCTGTCCATGCGTCGATACCGCGGACGTAGGTCAGATTAGCTCCGAAGGAGCGTCATCCGACACCAGCACCAGCGCCAACAATATGCAGCTTAGGGCCGGCGGTAGCCGCCTTCGATCCAGTTCGCGGCGGACGTGGCGTTGAACTTGAACGCGGCCGAGGTGCGCACCTTGGCGATCTGTTCGCCGTCGGCGTCGTAGGCGCTCAGTTCCGCGTACGGGTGGTCTTCGTCGGGCACGATGTCGAACATCACCTTGATCTGCCCCTCGTCGGTGGCGACGAACAGGTTCTTGTGCAGTTGCGCATGCAGCTGCTGCTCGTGGCGGCGCAGCACCTCGGACGCCGTCTTGACCAGGGTGTTGAAGGCGTTGACGTCGAGCGGCTTCGGGTTTTTCTTGTCGCGGCCCATGGTCCACGGGCCCACGAGGGCCGGCTCCGGTTCGCCATCCTTGATCATGGCCACGGCCCAGCCTTCATCTTCCTCGTTCTTGATCACGCGCGCCGTCCAGCCATTGCCTACCCACAGGCGCGGCTCCTGGATCGGGGCGTCATTGTCGTGCTCGGCGGCTTCGTCGGAAAAGTCGGGGAAATCGGTACTCATGGCGGTGCTCGTGATGGAAGGTCGGGGCTAGCATGATAGTCGAAAACGCCCGCCCGTGCCGCCTTCACGGCGGCATGGGTGAACGTTCAATGCTTCCGTCCGGCATCTTCCCAGGCAACTGTCAGCACATGGACATGGCAGGCCGGTTGGGCCAGGTCAGCGGCGGGCCGGGCGGTATCCAGCGCGGGTCGATGGCCGGCAGCGGCGCATGATAATTAAAAGGATTGATGATGATCGGCGGGATCGCCGATGGCGCGCCGACGGGCTCGGCGCAGGACTGCGTGGCGCTACGCTGGCGCGTGGTTCGATGGTGAAAAAGGGATAGCGATTGATCCCCGGTATCTGCAAACAAAAGCATGTTGCCCTCCTTGCGAGACTGAGGTGTTCAGTATAGGACGGCTTGCGCACATTACAAGAAAAGAAATCTTGTTCCAGATCAGTGTTTTCTGGGCGCCAGCGCCTTCCATACCGTGAAAATGACGGCCTGTCGCACGCCGCTGGCGGCAAGCGGGGCGCGCGCCTACAGTGTGACCATGCAATACCCGATCACCCACACACCGAGGCTTACCATGAAAAAATTGCTCACCTTCGTCCTCATCGTCATGCTCGCCTGCCTGTTCCTCGACAAAATCGGCGCCACGGACATGCACATGCAGCTCAACGGCGACGAGATCGACGGACCGCTGGAGTGGCTGTTCGGCCTGGTGTTTGCCGGCGGCGGCCTGCTGATCGCCGCCATTGCGCTGGTATGCGGCGCCGTCGTCACGGGCGTGGTACTGGCCGGCGTGGGCGTGGTGCTGATCGCCGTCGTGGCCCTGTGCGTGGCGCTGGCGCTGGCCTTGAGCACGCCCGTGCTGCTGCCGCTCTTGATTCCCGTCGCCATCGTCTGGCTGATCGTCAGCCGCAACCGCAAGCAGGCACAGACGCGTCAGCACAGCCTGTAATCACTGCGCCATGAACTTGCTGAGCACGCCGTCGCCGCCGCCGTCATTCTGTTCGATGCGGTTGCGCCCGCCCCGCTTGGCCCGGTACAGCGCCTCGTCGGCGCGCGCCAGCACGGCGTCGCAATCGGCATCGGTACCGACCATGGCGGCCATGCCGATGCTCACCGTGATGGTGAGCACAATGCCGCCATCGATGGTCAGCGAACTTTCCGCCACGCGCCGGCGCAGCCGTTCGGCAAACACGGCGGCGGCGCTCAGATCCGTGCCCGGCAGCAAGATGGCGAATTCCTCGCCGCCCACGCGGCCCGGCACGTCGACCTTGCGCAGCGCCTGGCACATCAGCGCGCCCAGGTGGCACAGCACGGCATCGCCCACGGCGTGGCCATGCTCGTCGTTGACGCGCTTGAAGTGATCGATGTCGAGCATCAGCACGCTGGCGCAGCTGGCCAGCTCGCGCTGCAAGCGGGCATGCTCGTTTTCCAGCGATGCCATGAAGTGACGGCGGTTCGGCAAGCCGGTCAGGAAATCCGTGGTGGCCAGCTGCAGCAGTTCCGCGTTCATGCGCTTGCGCTCGGTGATGTCGAGCGAAGACACCATGACGAAATCGAGGCTGTCCGCATGCCCGGGCATCACCAGCAGGCTCAATTCATTTTGCCGCGCCGCGCCGTCGAGACGCACGAAGCTGCTTTCGCACTCGTACAGGTGGGCGCCGCCAGCCAGCGCCAGCAACGCATCGCCGAAACGGGGCAAGGCGCTGTCATCGAAATTCTGTGCCAGGCTCAGCGCGCCGCGGCGCTGGTCGTCCTCGTTGGCGCGCACCTGCGCCAGCGCGGCACCGTTCGCATCGATGATGCGCACCAGGCCCGCCAGCTTCCGCAGCGCGTCCGGATTGGCCTGGAAGTGGGCGCCCAGGTCGCGCACGCCCGCCTGCTCGAGCGCGTCGAGCGCGGCGCGCACGGCCGACCAGTCCTGCTCCCACAGGGCCACGGGCGCGTGGTCGTACAGGCTGCGGAAACGCGCTTCGCCGGCGCGCAGGGCCAGCGCCACCTGCGCCTGCTCAATGGCCATGCCGGCCAGGTGCGCCGCCTCGCTGAGCCGCGCCAGATGCGCCGCGCCCGGCAAGGTCGGCTGGCGGTGATACGCCATCAGCACGCCCAGCAGCTTGCCCGAGCCGCCACGCACGGGCTCGGCCCAGCATGATTGCAGCTGGGCCCGGTACGCCAGTTCCATCGTTTCCTGCACATTGGCATGCAGGTCGCCCACGATCACGCGCTGGCCGTCGCGCACGGCTTGCGCGGCGATGCCATGCACGCCCTGCAGGGTGTCGAGGTCGTGTCCATGGCTGGACAGGTTGAAAAACGCGGGCAAGCTCGGCGCCGCGCCCAGCACCAGGCGGTGGCGGCTTTCATCGAGCAGCAAGATGCTGCACAGCATGGCGGGATGGTCGGCTTGCACGCTGAGCACCACGCTTTCCAGCACCCGTTCCAGCGGCGCGCCCGTGGCCAGCATTTCCAGCACTTGCCGCCGCGTATGCTCGCGCCGCTCCATCTGGCTGCGCTCGCTGATATCGCGGAAGGTCCACAGGCGCGCCTGCTCATTGCCTAACTGCATGCTGCGCACATATTGTTCGACCACCCGCCCATCGCGCAGGTGCAGCACGTCGCGCCGCTCGCGGTGGCCGTGCGGCGCATGGGCGCGTGCTCCAAGGAAAGGCGCCGCCTGCTCCAGCTGGCTTTCCACATGGCGCACCAGCGCCGCGCCATCGGCTTGCCAGTCGAGCGCGTCGGGCACTTGCCACAGGTCGCGGAAACGCCGGTTCGAGGTAAAGATGCGGCCATTGATGTTGTCGACCAGAATGCCGTCGATGGTCGAATCGAGGATGCTGCGCAGCATGGCCTGGCTCCGTTGCGCCGCCTCGGCCATCGCCAGCACGCTCGCCTGCCCCTGCTCCAGCTGGCCGGTCAGCTCGCTCGAGCGCGCCAGCGCCACCTGGGCGCGGGCGCGGCCCGCCGCCAGCAGCCAGGCCGCCAGCGCCAGCACGATGCTGGCCAGCAAACCGGTCCAGGCCACCAGGCGGGGCCGCGCCAGCAGCTCGCCATCGAAGCCCGGCATGGCGCGCACGCGCAAGGTCCACGGCCGGCCGGCGATGGTGATGACTTGCCGCGATAACAGGCTGTCCGAGGCGGCAGAGGACAGGCCGCCCGGCAGGCTGTCGTACATCAGGGCCGCCTCGGCCAGCTGCGCGCCGTCATAGATTTCCAGGTCCAGCTGGCGCGCCGCCTCGCCGCCCACGCCCGCCATCAGGTCGCCCATGCGGAACGGCGCAAACACCCAGGCGCGCAAGGCGGCGCGCCGCTGCTCCACGCTGGCATGCGGCAAGCCGTTGTCATACACGGGCAGTACGACCAGGAAACCATGCGCCTGGTCGCTGCCGCCATCTTGCACCAGGTGGATCTTGCCCGTCATGGCGGCCTGGCCCGTGTCGCGCGCCTGCTCGAGCGCGGTGCGGCGCACGGATTCGGACCAGATGTCATAGCCGAATGCCAGCAGGTTGCTGTCGCTTAAAGGTTCCAGATACGTGATGGGCGCATGCCAGACACGCTGGCCGTACGGACGCACGGCATAGCCGGGATAGCCTTCCGCGCGTACGCTGGCCTCGTGCCGCGCCAGGGCGGCGCCGGGCACCAGCGGCAGGTAGCCGATGCCGTGAATGCCGGGAAAGTTTCGGTCGACCTGTTGTACCGCCAGATAGGCATGGAATTCGCGGCGCGTGACTTCCTGCGAACTGGCATACAGTCCCTGCACCCCGTGCAGCACCTGGATATAGGTCTGCATGCGGCCGGCGATGTTGCCCACCAGTTCGCGCACGCGGAAATCGAAATCGGCCTGCACCTGCTGTTCGCTGGCGTCGTGGGCATTGCGCCAGGCGCCATACGTCAATCCCAGGCACAGCGCCAGCACCAGCGTGGCCAAGGCGCGCGGCCCCACCCAGTACGACACTGGCCGGGCAAACCACGACGAAGACGCGCGTGTAGACATGGCAGGCTGACAGGCAGGACGACATCAAACCGCGACACTGCCGGCAACATGGCTGGCAGCGGGCTGCACGATTACCATCGGTAGTCGATGAGAATGATAGTACGTTACAGCGGGCGCCCTTGCAATGCCGAATATTGTATTAAAAAGACCACATATTTCATCGATGCAATGATGTGTACTCCAGGAAAATTCAATGCCATGAAAACCATTCCCGCCGGCTGCTATGATCGCCCCGTCATCCATCATCAGGGAGCCGCGTTTGCAGCACGATAGCTGGCAGGGAACACTGTGGCTGGCGCCGGATTTTGCCATCTTGCATGGCGCAGCGGGCGCCACGGACAGTCACGCCCATTATGCGCACCAGCTGATGCTGAGCACGGGCGCGCCCTTCACGGCCGAGCTCGACGGCATCGTCCACACGGCGCGGCACTTGCTGGTCGAAAGCCTGCGCCCGCACGCCATCGTCGCCGCACCGGCGCCCATGCTGACCATCTATGCGGAACCGCAGCGCCTGGGCGGTGCAGCCTTGCTGGCGGCCGCCGCCCATGCTGGCGCGCCCACGCTGGAGCATGTCGCCGCCGCCCTGCAGGCCCAGCCCCGGGAAATCCTGTCCGACGCCCGCGTGCGGCGCGCGCTGGAGCAGGTCGACATATTGTTGTCGGGCAAGGTCAGCGCGGCCGCCGTGGCCGGGGCCGCGCATTTGTCGCTGAGCCAGCTGGAACGCCTGTTCAGCGCCCAGCTGGGCTTGCCCGTGCGGCGGCTGGTGCTGTGGCGCCGCTTGCGCCTGGCCATCCGTTTTATCTTGCTCGGCAGCACTCTGACGGACGCGGCCCACGGCGCCGGCTTTGCCGATGCCGCGCATTTTTCGCGCACCATGCGCAGCCTGTTCGGCGTGCGCGCCGACCGCAGCTTGCGCCAGCTCGACGTCAAGCTGCTCGATTGACCTGCCGGCTACGACCCGTTGCGCAAGCCGGCCGGCAGCTCGGGCGCGCGCACGCCCTCTTCCGCGCGGAACGGTTCGATCAATTGCGCTCCATACGCGAGCGGGTAATCGGGACGGCTGCCGATGCCCAGGTCCTCGCCCCGCATGCGGTAATCCGGTGCGTCGAAGGCCGTGCCCAGCAGGCGGTCCCAGCACGTAAAGAACAGGCCGAAATTCACGTCGCCGGCCGTGCCGTACTTCATGTGGTGAAAACGGTGCAGCGGCGCCCAGGTAAACACGTGGCGCAGCGGCCCCATGCGCATGTCGACGTTCGCGTGCTGCAGCAACAGCTGGATCGCCACGGCAAACGCCAGCACGGCCATGACAGGCTCCGGTATGCCCAGCAGCAATAAGGGCAGCATGCCGCCCGCCGCTTCCAGCAGCAGGTGCAAAGGGTGTTTCATCCAGCCATTGAAACCGTACAGGCGCCGCACGCTGTGGTGCACGGCATGCAGTTTCCACAGAAAATAAGAACGGTGGCTCAGGTAATGCACGAGCGTGATGCCGCAGTCGGCGATGAGGATGGCCAGCAGCAGCTGCGCCCAGAACGGCAGCTGGCCCGGCCAGAATGCGCCCAGCGCCAGGTGCCCTGCCAGCAGGGGAAAGGCAGCCAGGCCCAGCAGATATAGCGCTTCATTGACGAGCGCGTGCAGCACGTCGCGCCAGCCGTCGCCGTGCGCGTGGTTCCACGCGCCGTCATACGGCAGATAGCGTTCGGCAAGAAGGGACGTGAGCAGCGCCAGCAACAGCAAGGGCGGCAAGACCCAGAAAGAATAGCGGCACACCGCAATCAGGTAACTGGCGGCGCCGATGAAGCCGGCCCAGAAGACGGGGCCGTACAGCGCGGCAAAGAGGGATGTCATGGCAAGGTTCTCCTGTGGCAAAAACCACAGCATGGCCATCCCCCCTGCCGCGCCGCTTGAATAAACGGCGCAAAATTACTTACTTGGCAGCCTTCCTCGCCGCGTATTGCTGGTAGCCGTTCGCGCGCAGGGCGCAGGCGGGGCAAGTGCCGCAGCCATAGCCCCAGTCGTGCAATTGCCCCCGTTCGCCCAGGTAGCAGGTGTGCGTGCCGCTGCGGATCAGGTCGACCAGCGGCTGGCCGCCCAGGTCTTCCGCCAGGTCCCAGCTTTGCGCCTTGTCCAGCCACATCAGCGGCGTTTCCAGCTTCAGGCGCGTATTCATGCCCAGGTTCAGGGCCACTTGCAGCGCTTTCATCGTGTCGTCGCGGCAATCCGGGTAGCCGGAAAAATCCGTCTCGCACATGCCGCCCACCAGCACCGTCAAGCCGCGGCGGTAGGCCACGGTGGCGGCCACCGTCATGAACAGCAAGTTACGGCCGGGCACGAAGGTATTCGGCAAGCCGTTTTCCTGCATGACGATCTCGACGTTCTGCGTCATGGCCGTATCGGAAATGGCGGAAATCAACGACAGGTCGATCATGTGGTCCTGGCCCAGGCGGCTGTCCCACTCGGGCGACTGCCGGCGCATCTGTTCCAGCACGCCAGGACGCACGGTCAGCTCGATCGCATGGCGCTGTCCATAGTCAAAGCCGATGGTTTCCACGCGGCTATAGTGCTTGAGAGCCCAGGCCAGGCAGGTGGTGGAATCTTGTCCACCGCTAAAGAGCACCAGTGCGGAGTCCGTTGCTAGCATAATTTCTTTCTTTTCAGTTTGATTCTGTTCCAATTGTGCGCGGGGAAACAAGATTCCCAGTGCAAAAAATACTTATTCGTCCGCCATCAGTTTACCTATTCCGGTAACATGCAGTCAGCATTTACTCATCTGGAGCACCATGTTTTCTGCACGACCCATACGGCATACGGCTGCCGGCAAGGCGATACGACCACGAATTTTGGCACAAGTAGTGACAAAAGCAATGGGTCAACTGACACTGGCGGCCGCCGGCAGTGTCATCTCGCTGTTTCCCATCGCCCATGCCGGCGCGCAGGAGGGTACGCAGGAACGCACGCAAGATGCCGTTGCGGACAGCCCCGCCACGGACACGGCGCCCGCCCCGCTGCAGTATGAGGTCAAGGTCAACGCGCCCGGCGACCTCGATGAGCTGCTGGAAAAAAACCTGGACCTGGAACGCTTCCGCGGCAACCCGCGCATGGATCGCGAGCAATTGCAGCGCCTCGTGCGCGATACGCCCGAGCAAGCCAAAAACCTCATCGCCACGGCCGGCTACTACACGCCCGTCGTCACGGTGCGCGTCGATACGACGGGCGCCAAACCCGTCGTCATCGTTGACGTCGATCCGGGCCAGCCGGTGACCATCGACAAGGTCGAGCTGGAATTGCGCGGCTTCGATCCCACGCCGCCGCTGGCCGCTTCCGAACCCTACGATACGGAAGCCCTGAAACGCAGCTGGGCCCTGAAGACGGGCAGCGTGTTCCGCCAGGCGGAATGGGAAGCGGCCAAGCGCGCGCTGCTGCGCGAAGTGGTGCAGACGCGCTACCCGCGCGCCCAGCTGGTCGATACGCAAGCCGTGGTCGACCCGGAAACGCACAAGGTCTCCTTGCTGGTGGTGCTCGACAGCGGCCCCGAGCTGCGCTTCGGCGAGCTGCGCATCGAAGGCTTGAAACGCTACGATGCCAGCATCATCCGCAACCTCGACAAGATACGCCCGGGCGACTATTACAGCGAATCGGCGCTGCAATCGTTCCAGGCGCGCCTGCAGGACACGGGCTACTTTGCCAGCGTGGAAGTCAGTGCCGACATGAGCAGCATCCTGGGCGAGCAGATCGAGGCGGGCCAGGAAAGCCAGCAGGCCGAGGCCGCCGGCGCCGCGCCAGAAGCCAGGCCCGCCAACCGCGGCCCCGCGCCGCAGCTGCCGCTGGTCGTGCGCGTGACGGAAAACAAGCAGCAGAACGTCAGCGCCGGTCTCGGTTTCAGTACGAATACGGGGAATCGTGCCCAGCTCAACTATGACAACCTGAACGTGTGGGGCACGCGCTTCAAGAGCGCGATCACCATGGAAACGAAGAAACAGGCGGCGCACGCCAATTTTTACTTTCCGACCACCGAGCGCGGCTACAACGACAGCGCGGGCGCCTCGTTCGAGCGCAGCGATATTTCCAATGAAATCACGGCCGTCACCACCATCTCGGCCAAGCGCAACTGGGGCGGCACCAACCTCGAGCGCAGCCTGACGTTCGAGTTCCTCAGCGAAGACAAGACGGTGGTGGGCCTGGAACAGACGCGCAGCAAGAGCTTGCCGCTGACTTATGCCATCACCAAGCGCAGCCTCGACAGCCTGCTGTTCCCCACCAAGGGCTACGTCATCAACGCCCAGGTGGGCGGCGCCCTGCTGCCCCTGCTGACGGACGAGCGCTTCGTGCGCGTGGCCGGCAAGGCCGTGTATTACCGTCCGCTCGGCGAAAAGGGCGAGCTGATCGTGCGCGGCGAAATGGGCGCGCTGGGCTCGAAGGAAAAACGCGGCGTGCCGGCCGTCTACCTGTTCCGCGCGGGCGGCGACCAGTCGGTACGCGGCTATGGCTACCAGGAACTGGGCGTGAAGGAAGGCGACGCCACCATCGGCGGGCGCTACATGCTCACCGGCAGCGCCGAATACCAGTACTGGTTCAAGCCGAAATGGGCCGTTGCCGCCTTCTATGACGCCGGCAACGCGGCCGACACGGTCAAAGCGGCCATGACGCCGAAATCGGGCTATGGCCTGGGCGGGCGCTACAAGAGCCCCGTCGGCCCCATCAATGTCGACGTGGCGTATGGCCACGCCGTCCACGCCTACCGTTTGCACTTTTCTCTGGGATTCACTTTCTGATGTCCGATATTTCTACCGAGTCCCACGATGCCGCGCCGCCACCGCCGGCGAAAAAACCGCGCCGCTGGGTGCGCTACGTGCTGATCGCCGTCGCCAGCCTGGCCGTGCTGCTGGGCGCCGGCTTCTGGTTCCTGGGCCGCGAATCGACCTTGCAGATGCTGGTGCAAAAAGTGGCCAGCGCCAGCGGCGGCGACATCGCAGTGTCGGGCGTGTCCGGCTCGCTGTACAACCGCATGCACCTGGGCCACGTCAGCTACCGCAGCAAGACGCAGCACATCACGGCCGACAACATCGACATCAACTGGTCGCCGTTCCAGTTCTTCTCGGAAGGCATCGCCATCAGCGAACTGCACGTGGCCAGCCTGTCCGTGGAAAGCACGGCGCCGTCCGAGGAACCGTCGACCATGCCCGCCAGCCTGGCCGCGCCTTTTAAAATCGGCATTGCCGACGCGCGCCTGGACAAGGTGACCCTCGTCAGCGCGGGCGGCAATACGGTGTTTGAAAAAATCCATTTCACCTTGTCGGGCGACAAGTCGCAATGGCAGCTGGAAGATGCATCGGCCGTCACGCCGTTCGGCCAGGCCACGGCCAGCGCGACGATCGCCGCCACGCAGCCGTTCAAGCTCAGCGGCAAGGCGGGCTTGACGCAGATCAACCCTGCCGCCGGCGAAAAACCGGCCGCCCTGGCGCTGCAGCTGGGCGGCGACCTGAACGTGCTGAACGTCACGGCCAAGGGCAATGCGGGCGCGGCCACGGCCGACGCCCAGCTGGCGCTGGCGCCGTTCGACCCCGTCATCATCCTGCGCTCGGCCAGCATCAAAGGCCGCAACATCAATCCGGGCAAGTTCGACGCCACCTTGCCGCAGGCGGACCTGAGCCTGGAACTCGATGCCGCCATCGACACCCGGCCGACGAAGCAAACCGTGTCGGGCAAGCTGGCCATCCTCAACCACGCCACGCCGGGCCCCATCGACCAGCAAAAGCTGCCGCTGCGCCAGTTCGAGGCGCGCCTGGGCGGCACCCTGACGGCCACGACCTTGGAGTCGGCCATCATCGATTTCGGCAACGCGGGCAAGTTCACGGGCGGCGGCAAACTCAACCGCGATGCCGTCGATGGCCCCATCGGCAATGCGCAACTGACCTTGCACACGGACAAGATCGACTTGCAGCACATTTACAGCAGCATCAACAGCACGAAGATCGTCGGCGACATCGTGCTCGACAGCGACGGCAAGACGCAAACCCTGCGCGCCAAACTCGGCGAAGCCAAGCTGCGCCTGGACATGGAAGCCACCCTGGCCGATTCGCTCGTGCAACTGCGCAAGGCCACCTTGCAGGCAGGCAAAAGCAGCGTCAACGCGACGGGCCAGATCAGCCTGAAGGATGAGCAACCGTTCAAGGCCGTGGCCAGCACCAGCCGCCTCAATCCCGCCGACTTCGGCGCCTTCCCCGTGGCCGACCTGAACCTCGACGTGCGCGCCCATGGCCACGTGGCCCCCAAGTGGCTGGCGAACGCGGACTTCACCGTGCGCCCCAGCAAGCTGCTCGACCAGCCCCTGTCCGGCAAGGGCAAGCTGACGGCCGATGCGGCCCACTTCAGCGGCATCGACGTGCAGTTGGCACTGGGCAAAAACAAAGTGACTGCCAAGGGCAACTTTGGCGGCGCCGGCGAAAAGCTCAACTGGAACGTCGATGCACGGCAACTTTCTGCCCTGCAGGGCGACTTGCTGGGTACGGTGCTGGCCAGCGGCGTGGTGCAGGGCACGCTGCAGCAGCCGCGCACGACGTTTGTTGCCGACGCGAAAGGACTGGGCCTCGCCAGCGGCAAGCGCCCCGCGCCCGACAGCGCCATCCACGCCAGCGGCGACGTGGGCTTGACGGGTCCGAAGCAGCAGGCGGAATTGAAAATGACGGGTTCCTTGCAAAAGATCAACCCGGCCGCGTTTGGCGCATCCATGCCCAACGGCAACGTCAATGCGGATTTCAACGGCAGCGGCCGCCTCACCAGCGACTGGCAAGTGGCCCTCAACCTGGCCCTGCGCGAATCGACCCTGCAAAATGCCCCGCTGGCCGGCTACGCCAAGCTGTCGGCCAATGCGAAACGCATCGACAGCGTGGATACGGAATTGCGCCTGGGGCCGAACAGCCTGCTGGCCAAGGGCGCGCTGGGCGGCGCCACAGACCAGCTGAGGTGGAAGCTCGATGCGCCGCAACTGTCGACCCTGGGCCCCAAGTTTGCCGGCGTGCTGCATGCGGCCGGTTCCGTCTCGGGCAAGATGGACGCGCCCGCCGCGCAGCTGACGCTCGATGGCAAGGATCTGACCTTCTTTGGCGACCAGCAATTGAAAGCCGTGAAAGGCAGCGCCAGCGTGGGCGCCGGCCAGGGCGCGCTCGACCCCATGGTCAGCAGCCTGGAGATCACGGGCTACAGCACGCCCACCTTCAAGCTGGCCAGCGCCCGCCTGGGCACGACGGGCACGCGCGGCAGCCATACGGTCAGTTTGACGGCGCGCAATGACGATTTCGATGCCACCGTGCAAATCCGCGGCAGCCAGAGCGGCGCCGCCTGGACGGGCACGATCGACAGCCTGCAAAACAAGGGCCGCTATGCGCTCGTGCTGCAAGCGCCCGTGCCCGTGAAAGTGGCGGGACCGGCCGGCAGCGGCGTGGCGGGCCTGGGCCAGCCGGAGCAGATCAGCGTGGGCAACACCGTCATCAAATTGCCGGCAGGCAGCATCACCATGCAAAACCTCGTCAAGAACGGCCCCCGCTGGACCAGTTCCGGCCAGGCTGCCGGCGTGGCCCTGACCTATCTGGCGCAGGTCATTCCCTCGCTGCAAGCCAATGCGCGCAGCGACCTGACCCTGGGCGCGCAATGGTCGCTCGACATGCAGGTGCCGACGGCGAAACAGAAAGATCCCTCGCTGGCGGGCATGCTGCACATCTACCGCGAAAAAGGCGACGTGACGGTGGGCGTGGAACAGCCGCTGGCGCTGGGCTTGCGCACCTTCGATGCGCGCGTGGATGTCGCCAACCAGCAGCTGCGCCTGGCCGTGAAACTCGATGGCGCACGCGCGGGCCAGAGCGATATCAATGCCACCGTGCAAATGCTGAACGGACGCATCAGCAACGACAGCGCCCTGTCCCTGACGGGCACCACCAGCATCGATTCGCTGGCGTGGCTGGCGCCGCTGACGGGCCAGCCGGGCCTGGAACTGGGCGGCGCCTTGAAGGTGGCCCTGTCCGGCAGCGGCACCATCGGCGCGCCGCAATTGAATGGCGACATCAACGGCAGCAAGCTGCTGGTGAACTGGGCCGACCAGGGCTTGAAATTGCGCAATGGCGTGCTGCAAGCCAAGCTGGCCGGCGATCAATTGCAATTGCAGCGTTTGAGCTTTGACGGCGGCGACGGCAAGGTGCAGGCCGATGGCTGGGTGCGCTTTGCGAATGGCGAAGCGAGCCTGGAACTGAAGCTGATGGCCGACCGCCTGCAGGCGCTGTCGCGTCCGGACCGCACTTTGGTCCTGTCGGGCAACAGCACCCTGGTGCGCAACGACAAGCGCTTCAGCTTCGAGGGCAAGTTCAAGGCCAACCGCGCGCTGATCGAACTGGCGCCGCAGGATACCCCCACGCAAAGCAGCGACGTCGTGGTGCTGGGCAAGGAAGTCAAGGGCGGCAAGGAAGCGCCTTCGCTGCCGCTGAATATCGACCTCGAGTTTGACCTGGGCAACGCTTTCCACCTGCGCGGCATGGGGCTCGATGCAGACCTGGCGGGCAATGTGCGCGCCAGAGTCATCAACCGCGCCGCGCCGCGCGTGACGGGCAGCATCAAGGTCACGAACGGCCAGTACGCCGCGTATGGACAGAAGCTGTCGATCGAGCGGGGCCTGATCGCCTTCACGGGCGCCTACGACAACCCGTCGCTGAATATCCTGGCCGTGCGCAAGCGTCCCGAAGGCGAAGCGCTGTCGGAAACGAACGTGGAAGCGGGCGTGGAAGTGCGCGGCACTGCGCAGGCGCCGACGGCCAAGCTGGTGTCCACGCCGAGCGTGTCGGACAGCGACAAGCTGGCATGGCTGATCCTCGGCCACGGCGCGGAAACGGCGGCCGGCGATGAAATGGCGCTCTTGACGACGGCCGCAGGCGCCCTCTTCGGCGGCTCCGGCGGCGGCTTGCAGGGCAAGCTGGCCAATTCGCTGGGCCTCGATGAAGTGGGCCTGTCGCAGGCGCAAGGGCTGGAAAGCACGGTCGTCACCGTCGGCAAGCGGCTGTCGTCGCGCGCCTACCTGACGTTCGAGCAAGGCACGAGCACGGCGACGAGCCTGGTCAAGCTGCGCTACAAACTGAACCGCCGCATCACTTTGCAGTTCCAGACGGGCACGAACAATGCGCTGGACGTGTTGTATACGTGGGCGTTTGATTAGATTGGCGGCCAACAATGTTGTCGGATTACGCGGGGCGTGGCCCCGCTAATCCGACCTACGGCCCATGTGCATCCACGTAGGTCGGATTCGCGGCGCAGCCGCGTAATCCGACACCACCGAAACAACAAAGGGCGCCTCGGCGCCCTTTGTCTTGATCTGCCGCAAAGGCGATCTTACTCGGCCACGTCGAGTCCCCGCTCGATCATGCCTTCGACATACGCGCGCAGATATTGCTCCAGCGCGGGGCCGGACAGCACGTTGGCCGTCAGCGCGCCGTGCGGCGAGCCTTTCAGCACGCCGTCGTGGTACACGCGCGCAATCCAGGCCACGTCCGCGCCCTGGGTGTAATCGAGTTCATAGTCGAACGATTCTCCGCTGACTTTGCGTGTGTAGACTTCCTTGACAATTGCCATCTAAAACAGCCTTTCTTGACGAGATTAACTGGGATGCGGGTGCGGCACGGGATCGTCCTGCGGCACCGGGTGCACGGGCCCCGGGTGGCGCCCGGGCGCTTCTTGCGGCTCCGGCGCCGGCATGGGTTCATCGACGGGCGCCGGGTCGGGCGCGCGGTGGGCATGGATGACGGTCATGGCTGGCCTCCCTGCAGACAAAGGAAGACCATACCACGAGTTGCGCGCCGCCGCCCTTATTTGCCGGCCGGCTTGACGTCGGCGGCCGGCGGCGCCGCGTTCTTCACATATTTCTCCAGCCAGTTGTTGCTTTCATACAGCATCTGCATGATCGATTCGCGCGCGCGGTAGCCGTGGCTCTCGTTCGGCAGCATCACCAGGCGCGCCGTGCCGCCCAGTCCCTTGACGGCCTGGAACATGCGCTCGCTCTGGATGGGGAAGGTGCCCGAGTTGTTGTCCTGCTCGCCATGGATCATCAACAGCGCATCCTTGATCTTGTCCGCATAATTAAACGGCGACATGGCCTGGTAGACGGCCGGCGCCTGCCAGAACGGGCGCTCTTCGGCCTGGAAGCCGAATGGCGTCAAGGTCCGGTTGTAGGCGCCGCTGCGGGCGATGCCGGCGCGGAACAGCCGCGTGTGCGCCAGCAGGTTGCCCGTCATAAAGGCGCCATACGAGTGGCCGCCGATGGCGATGCGGTTTCGGTCCGACACGCCCCGCTTGACTACTTCCTCGACGGCCGCCTCGGCATCGGCCACCAGCTGCGGCAGATACGTGTCATTCGGCTCCTGCTCGCCGTTGCCGACGATGGGGAACGATGGATTGTCGAGCACGGCGTAGCCCATGGACAGGAAGGCGGCCGGGCCCCAGTAGCTGACGGCATTGAATTTGTAGGGCGAGCCCTTGGTCTGGCTGGCGGCGCTGGCCGTCTTGAATTCCTGCGGATACGCCCACATCAGGGTCGGCAGCGGGCCGTCGCGCTTGACGTCGTAGTTCGGCGGCAACATCAATGTCGCCGTCAAGTCCACGCCGTCGGCGCGCTTGTAGCGGATCAGCTCTTTCTGCACGTCCTTCAGCTGCGGCAGCGGATGGGGAAAATGCGTGAGGGCCGTCAGCTGCGCCACGCCCTGCTGCTTCAGGTTGCGCACATAGTAATTCGGCTGCTCGGTCGGCGATTCGCGCGTGGACAGCAGACGGCTGCCATCCTCGTCCAGCACGGCCACCACGTTTTCATAGTAGGGGGCGGCGCTCTGGAACAGGCGCTCCTTCTGCTTCGTCGCCAGGTTCAGGCGGTCGATGAACGGCCGGTCGCCCTCCTTCGATGCGCCCTGGCCGTCGAGCAGGATGGAACCGTCAGCGGCGATGAGCAAACGCGGCAAGCCGGCCGCGTCCGTGCGCATGACGGGCTGGCCCGGATCGTTGTAGCGGTCTTCGAACGATCCCGCGTACACGAGGTCGGCCGGCGTGGACGGTTGATCTGGCGCAATGCACCACTGCTTGACGGCGCGCGTCTTGTACCACGCTTCGCCGAGCAGGGCCAGATCGCCGCGGCCCCAGGCCACGCCCGCGTAGCGCGAACCGAGCCTGGCCAGCACGGCCGGCTTGGCGGTGAACGGCGCCGCCTGCGTGTAGACGATGTCGCGGATTTCGGCCGCCCTGGCCGGGTCGCCGCCGTCCTGCGCTTCGGCCCATACCAGGGTGGCGGGCGCATCGACCCTCCAGCTGACGGAACGCACGCCGGCGGACACGGCATCATTGCCTGGCGGCAGCCCTTCCTCCAGCGGCAGGGCCGCCACCGCGTGCTCCACCTTGCCATTGAGGTCGCGCACGTCGATCTTGTGGCCGAAATCATGCGCCGGCACGATGTAGGAATACGGACGCACGATGCTGGTCGTCAGCAGGTGCTTGCCATCGGGCGAGGCCGACACGCGCGAGAACTGGCCCGGCTGGCCGACCAGGCGCTGCTTGCCCGCCACGTCCAGCAAGGCCAGCTGCACCGTGATGTAGTGTTCGAACAGCTGCGCATCCTGTTCGTTTTTCAGCAAGTCGGGATAGGTGCGCAATTGCTTGACGCCGCCGCCCGGCACGCTGTCCTGGATGGACGGGCCCGTCGGGATGCCGCTGGCCACGGGCGCCGCGCCGAGCTTGGCCGGTTTCAGCTGCACCAGCAAGGTCTTGCTGTCTGGCATCCAGGAAAAGCCGCGGCCATACACGGCCGACAGGGGGGTGCTGGACAGCTTGCGCGCCGCCTTCGTCTGCACGTCGAGCAGCCACAGTTCCACGCCCGACTCCTTCACGCCCCTGGCGGGATCGGCAAAGGCGATGTGCGTAAAGGCCAGGTAGCGCTGGTCGGGCGACCAGGCCAGATCGGCGATGCGGGGTGCCGCCGGCAGGCCGCTGACCTTGATTTCCTTCTGCGTATCGATGTCGAGCAAGCCCAGCCCCGTGTGGAAGCTGAAGCGGCTGGCCGAATAGGTGCGCGGATTGATGCGCAAACCGGCCAGCTTCAGTTCCGGCTGCGCCACTTCGCTAATGCCGGGCAACGATGGCGTGGGCAGCACGGCGGCCAGGTTGCGTTTCGGGCTCAGGCTCAGGGTCGGCGCGCGCGGCGCATCGACGATGGCTTGCAGGGGCGCGGGCGGGGCTTGATAAGCGCCATCTTGCGCCATGGCCAGGGAAGACGAGGCCATCAAGCCGACAGTGATGGGCAGCAAAGGCAAACGTGTAGACATGGAACTCCAGTGTATGAAGGTGGTGACAACAAGCGAGCGCACCGCGCCGCTCATGGCGGCGCTTTGTGACAGGGCATAGTGCGTTCAGGCCAAGTAAATGTCAACCAGCAACTTTTACCGTTTGACAAGCATCGCCGCCCATCGCCATCTGGCTTACAATCGCTGTTTTACCCGCACCCGATTGCCTACATGGAAACCACTACCCTCGCCCTGCTGTTCCTGGTCCCGCTGCTGGTCTGGCGCATTTATTCGCGCCTGAAGAAACTGGTGGCGCGCCAGAAGTCGCAGCTGTGGCGCCACTGGAGCGTGGCGATCGTCTTTCCCGCGCTGCTGCTGTTCCTGGCGACGACGACGAAATTCGAGCTGCTGCCCCTGTCGAGCCTGGGCGCGGGCGCGCTGGCCGGCGGCTGGCTCGGTGTGCTGGGCCTGAAGCTGACGCGTTTCGAGCAAGTCGGCAAGGATTTCTTTTTTACCCAGCACCGCTATCTGGGCCTGGCCATCACGATGCTGTTCATCGCCCGCTTGCTGTACCGCGGCATGGAAATCTACCTGAACACGCGCCTGGACGTGCCCGTGCCGCCGCCGCCGTTCGGACAGAGCCCGCTGACCATGGCCGCCTACGGCCTCGTCATCGGCTACTACGCCGTGTATGCGTGGGGCCTCGTGCGCTGGCGCCAGCGCAACAAGCCGCTGCAAGCCGCCGAATAACTCAGTAGTACTGGCACAGGCCAGTACACGTCGTCACCGACAGCGCCTGGCGTATCGTCGCCAGCACCGGCGCCAGGACCGGATCGATATCCTTGTCCGCATCGGCCAGGCTGGCCAGCAAACGCTCGCGCAAGGGCGGCGCCATCAGATTGGCATTCGCCGTGGCGTGCTGGGCCGCCGCTTCCAGCATCCGCTTCTTTTGCGCCACGTTCCAGAACGGCACTTGCACGAACTGCACCACGCTCGTGAAAACAATGGCCGTGTTCTTGCTGAACGCCCGCGCGCGCAGACGCTCGGGCCCGCTCACCGCATCGGCCGGCTGGGCGCTGAATTCCTGCTCCATCAGCCCGATCAAATGGCCATGGCAATGCATGCTGAAAGCAAACAAGGTGCTCATTTCATCGCCATAATTGGCCAGGTTCCGCGTCACTTGTTCCTTGCGCGCCTGCTGCAATTCGGCGCCTGACAGCGACAACGGCCGTTCCAGGCCAAACGCATAGTATGTTTTGCCCAGCCGCATGGCCTTTTCGCACACGGCCACGCTTTCGTTCACGTCCTGCAGCGCCGCGACGGGCGCCTGGAACAGGCGCGGACCGTCGGCGATCTGCGCAAACAGCTGCGCCACGCCAGGGTCGCCCAGGCGCGGCAAGCCGCTGTGCGGCGTCGCCTTGGCCATCAGCGCTTCCAGCTGGCCGCTGGCTTGCTGGAAATCGGTGTAGCTGTCGGCCCAAGCGGCGGGCACCACGAGGGCGGAGGAAAGGCAGAACAAGCGGCCGAGGCGGCGCAGCGGCATGGAAATCAAGAAGGACATGGGATCAGGAAAGCACTATTGGAAAATTGGCAATTATAGGCAATTTGTATCCACAGTGCATTTAATTGCTTTTTACACCACATTTTTCCAGGCGATGATGGTGACGCGCGGCCAGCGCGCCGCGTAGTCCTTGCTGGCCAGGCGCTGCGCATAGCCGTCTTCGCTGATGCGCGCCGGGTTGCGCCGGATCACCATATTGAACAAGTCATCGAGGCCATGCGGCGCGACGATGCCGATCTCGCCGTCAGGCTGCAGATAGATGCCGACAGCCGTGGCGAACTCGGGCCAGGAAGCGATGGCGTCGTCGAGCGACAGCAAGGGCGGCACGGCGTAGCCAAACTCGTCTTCAAACCACAGGTGCACCCGGGCCTGGTTGCACACTTCCCATGGCACGCCAGGCAGTACAGTTTCCAGGCGCTGGCGCAGCCGCACCTCGCTTTCCGCAAGCACATCGTGCGCGTCGAAATACGCCACGTCGACGTCGTTCAATGCCGACGGTTGGGTGAAACCGTGCAAGGCGTCCCACACGAGCTTGCGCACGGCGCCGGCGCCGATGCAGCAGTGGGGCAAGCCCAGCTGCGCCACGGCCTGCAGCATCTGCATGCACCATGGCGTGGCACGGACGATGGCGCGCAGGCGCGCGGCCAGCGCTTCCTGCGTGCTCATTCCTATGGCCGGATCTGCGGCGCCACGCCGTCGTTGCTCACCGTGCCTTCGACATTGCCGAAGTACACGTCCAGATCCTGCTTCGGACGGAAGTTGCGCAACTTGACTTGCAAAGTGGTGGGATTGATCTTGGTGAATGTGCCGGGGAAGCACAGGCTGACCAGCTCGTCCGGCTTGCCCTTGATCAAATTCATGGTGAAGTCTTCGATGCCATTCTTCCAGGTGTTACCCGTCGTCAAAATGTACGACACCCAGACGGCATTGACGAAGCCGCTTTCGCCCTGCTGGGCCGCCAGCCGGTTCCACGTCTTGTAGAAGGCCTTGTCGCCGCAGTATTTCTTTTCAAAGATATTGCCATCGCCCAGGTAGGAGGCGCCGGGGCCGGCTGCGACGAACGGCGCATATTGATGACGCACGCGCACGACTTTACCGGCAGGGAATTTCTGCTGCCACAAGTAGATGACTTTCACGGTCCAGGCCGGTACCCACTCCTCGTCGTACAGCTGGGCCAGCAGACCCTCCTTGATCATGATCTTGCTTTGCGCGGCCGTCAGCGGCACCACTTTCTTGTCGAATGGCGTGTGCGAAGGGAAATACGCGATCTGCGCGTCGGACAAGCCCAGCTGGCGCAGGCGGGCCGTCACGTCGGCGCTGCCGAGCTTGGCGACAAACGTGGTTTTATACTCCTTGCGCTTGCCGTCCACGTCGACGGTAAACTGCTGCGGCTGACCGTAATACGTGGGCGAGCCATGGTAGACGGAAGAGTATTCGGGCAAGGGGAAGAAGATCGTTTCCTCCACATCCTTGGCCGATTCATTGAGGAATTCATACTCGACCTTGATCAAGTCCGTGCTCACGCTGAGCACTTCCTTTTTCATGGCCACGGCATCCGTCTTGCCGAACAGGATGCCGCCCGCGCTGACGGAGCCGATGCCGTCGTTGGCCACGGCTGGCGCCGAACACGCCAGCGCCAGGGCCGCGGCCAGAACAAGCTTGCGCACGGCCATCATGCGGCCTTGCCCGGTGCGGGTTCGATCCGGCGCTGCAGCACGAAAATCGGTTGTGCCCATTGGGTATCCTTCTTTTTCTTACTGGTGATCAAGGTCAGCTCCGAGGGATCATAGACATCCGTGTTGTGCGTCAACGGCGTCGTCATCAGGTATTGCGCTTCCGTATTTTTCAGGAATTCGCCGACCAATTGAATATTGCGGATATCGAGGTGGGCAAACGGTTCGTCGATGAAGACGAAGCCGCCGGAACCGTCTTCCGATTTCAGCAAGCCGATCAGGAGCACCAGCGACTTCATGACCTGCTGGCCGCCCGACGCCTCGCCATCGTTCATGCCGATGACGCCCTTGCCGTCGAATTTGAAGCGCACGTGCAAGCCCGCCTGCGACAGCTGCACATCGTCGTTTTCCAGGCGCACGGGGTCGGCATGCACTTCGATGCCGGCCAGTTCGCCCAGCTCCTTGATGTTCTTGCTGTAAGTCTTGATAGTGTAGCGCAAGCGCTCCATGTAGGCGCCGCGGGCATTGCCCGTCGCTTCGATGGCGCGGTTGTTCTGGTAGCGGCGCTCGTCCGTTTCCGACTGGCGGCCATGCAGCTGCTCCGACAGGCGGTGGTGCTGGTCGATGACGGTGGCGTCCAGTTCCCAGTCGTCGCGCGCGAGGCTGTTTTGCAGGCTGGCCACGCGCAAGTCGACCTGGTGCGCATTCTGGTGCTCGGCCACAAGGGCCGCGCGGCGCGCGGGACGGCGCCAGCTTTTCGGCAAATGGCGCCACGCATGGCGCAGCGCCAGCAAGGCGCGCGCATGCTCGGCGCGCTGTTCAATTTGTTTCTTGTAGCCAAGGCGCGAACCCGCTTCCGCTTCGGACAGGGCCAGGCGCGCGTTTTGCCACACTGTATCGGCACGCGTGCGCGCCACGGTGGCGTTCTTGGTGAGATTTTGCAACTCGCCCAGGCGGCCGCCCACTTCCAGGCGCTCTTCCTTCAGCGGCTTCGAATTGCGCAGCGCTTCGGCGAATTCTTCCTGGCGCGCACTGAGTTCCTTGGCCGCGTCGACGCCGGCGATGCGCGCTTTCAAGGCGCCCACTTCCGCCGCCAGCTTCGAGATCGCCAGGGTGAGCGTGTCTTCCTGCCCTTCCAGGCCCGGCAAGGAGCGCAGCAGCGCTTCCAGGCGGCCGCTGCGGCCAGCCTGGCCGAAGCGGTAGCGCGACGCTTCCACGAACAGCGAGCGTCCGCCGCGGCGTTCGCGGTGATACGCCTCGGGTGTGATCCACTCTTCGTGGTTGCCCAGCTTGAAGCCGGCTTCGACGGAGTCCACGCGTGCAATGCGCGACAGCTGCTCGATCAGCCAGCTGGGCACGGGCGCGGAAAATTTCACCACCGCCAGCAAGCTCTCGTCTTTGGCGACAGGCGCCGTGACCAGGTCCGGCACGATGAAGTGGCGGTAGCGCTCCTTCTCGGCCAGGCGGTAGGCGGCGGCCGCATCCTTGGCCTTGTCGAGCAGCACCACCGAGGCGTAACCGCCCAGTACGCCTTCGACGGCGCCCTGCCAGCGGCTGTCCGTCACTTCGACGATGTCCGACAGCATCGCGTGCGATATCCCCGCGTCGCGCAGCGCGCGGCGCATGCCGCGCACATTGTCCGGCTCCGGCATGGCCGTCTTGCCTTGCAGCGCGGCAATCGTTGCCTGCTCGCCCGCGATGCGGGCCGACAAGGCGTCGCGCTGCTGGCGCTGCTGCAGCAATTGCGCTTCCTTCTGTTCCAGCTGGGCCGCCACTTCGGCGATGTCGCTGCCCAAGTCGGCCGCCAGCTTGTGCAGGCGGTCCTTCTGTTCCAGCAGGCTGTCCAGCGGTTTCAGCTTGGCATTGATCAAGGACAAACGGCTCTGCAAGCCGATCGATTCCTGCTCCAGCAGGGTTTCGTTCATCTGCGCGTCGGACAGAGCCTTCGCCTGCGCCGCCAGCGCATTGCGTTTATCCGTCAGTTGCTGGTCCGCCTGCGCCATCGGTTTGCGCGCATCGCGCAATTGCCGGCTGGCGATGGCCGCCTTTTCGCGCGCCTCGTGGTATTGCAGGCTGGGCAGCACTTCTTCCAGCAGGTTGCGGCGTTCCTTATGTAAACCTTCCCACTGGTGGTAATTGGCCACGCGCAGGCGCAAGCCTTCCAGGTTGGTCTTCGACGCCTCGAGTTCCGTCTCGAAACGTTTCAGCTCCACTTCCGTGTCGCGCTGGTGGCGCTTGGCTTCGTCGTAGGCATCGAGCACTTCCTTGTCGCCGAAGACCTGGAACACCAGGTCGAGCAGCTGGCGCGGCGCGTATTCGCACAGTTTATCCGTCTCGCCCTGCTCCAGCGCCAGCACTTTCGACATGGCCGGCGACAGGCCCGCATTGGCCAGGCGCTTGCGGTAGTTTTCCACGCCGAGCCAGTCGTTGGCGTCCGTGATGTCCTCGATCTGCACATTGCCCGGACGCATCAGATACTGGCGCTTCCAGTCGCCGCCATTCTTCTGGATCTGGCAAAACAGCGTTACTTCATCGTCGCTGAAGAAGCCGGAACTGCGGAACGGGCGGTTCGACAGCTGCTTGCCCACGTTCTTGTTGTCGACCACGGCGCGCAGCCAGGCCGTCTGCTGGCCCGAATGGCGCGCATAGTGTTTATACGTGCGCCCCATCGAGCAGTCGAGGCCGAACAGGGTGCGCAAGGCATCGAGCAAGGTGGTCTTGCCCGAGCCGTTCTGCCCCGCGATGGTGATGATCTTTGCGTCGAGCGGAATATTCTTGATGCGCTGCCAGTAATCCCAGTGCACCAGTTCAAGTGATTTGATATGAAACATGGGCGCTTTCAGTGAGGGAGATCGGACACGGGCTCGTCGCCCGCGTCAGGCAGGTCGCCGATGTCGGCGGACAGGTCGTCTGTCAGGTCGGCGTCAAGCAGTGAATCGCCGCTGACGGCCACCAGGCGCGCGGGCGCCCGCTTGAACACGTCGGCCAGGGCGCCGTTGATGATGCGTTCTTTCAAGACGTCCGTATCCATCATCAGGTCCAGCAGCGGGCCTTCCAGGATGACATCGCCGCGCCGCTCGATGAAGCCCAGCTTGGCCAGGGTGCCCAGATTCATGTCCATGCGCGTCTTCTTGCCCAGCTTGTCGCCGAAGTCGGACAGCAGCGCCTTGTAGGAAATACCGATCGACGCGTCTTCCGCGCGCGGCAGCGGTTTTTCCGTGCCGAACATGTCATTTTGGTCGTCGTCCGCGTGCTGGTGCGTTTCCTGGCGTTCGCGCTTGGGCAGGATGATCTGCGCCCACAGCACCACCAGCAAGGCCACGCCATCGCGCGCCAGACCGAAATTATTGTTTTGCCACACGTCGCGCGCGCCGAAGATCTTCGGCTCGATGGTGCGCGTCAGGGCCAGCGTCACATGGTCGGCATACACGTTGTCGAGCAGCTTCAAGCCGCAGGCCAGCAGGCGCGCATCGATCTCGGCGCGGAACAGCTCGTCGGACAGCACGCGCTTGACGAGCTTGTCGTCGCGGCGCAGGGTTTGATGCGTGAGCAGGCGCGCAATCAGGATTTGGGAATCGTCATTCATCGGCGGTGCCGCTATCTAAATCAAGTGAAACATTCAGTGAAAGCGAGGCGATCGACATGGCCGCCACATGGGGGTCGGTCAGTTGGACCATCTCGTCGGTCGGTGTAAAGGTGATCGGCAAACGGGCCAGTTCGGCCGTCGAGCCTTGCAAGCTCGCTTCGGACACGTCGCCGAGCAGCGGCAGCATCGAGGCGCGGTAGGACGCCACGGCAAAGCTGGCCGGCAGCAGCGAATCCTGCACGGGAACCGATTTCGGTCCTTCTTCGCCGATACTGGGGAAATTGCCCAGGCTGGCAAAGTTCGACAGGCGTTCGAGCAAATCATCGAGTTCAAGCTGCATGGCGGGACCGTCGCTGATGGTGGTGGGCGCGTCCTCTCCGCTGGGCAGGCCCGTGTTGATGACGCCTGCCGCCCGTTCGGACAGCAGTTCCGTTTCGGCCACGTCGATCATTTCGGCCGGCGTGGAGAACAGGGGGACGACGGGCTGGTCGATGGCGCCTTCGGCCAGGCTGGCCAGGTCGTCGTGCAGCAAGAGCCAGCGCTTGATGTCGGTGGTCGACAGGCCGGACTGGCCCAGGTGCACGCGCTGGCGCTCGATCTGGTTCAGGGCGCGCGAAAACATGCCTTGCATGTTGAGCAATTTACTTTGCGCCCGGCCGATCGCCTGCGCCGCCTTGTGCGTGGCGCTGTCCGCGTTTTCATCGGAGGTGATGGCCACGAGAATCTCGGAACCCTTTTCCACCCAGTCGCAAGCCATGTTCCACTTCGCCTGCGCCGTGCGCAGCCGGAATTCGGAGCCGGAAGCGATGGCGTCGGAAAACTCTTCCGTCAAGTCCACCAGGCGGCCCAGCAAATGCTGGAGTTGTTCGACCGATACGCCGCCCACGGCTTGCGCGCCCGCCACCTGCGACAGCAGGAAGCCCATTTCCGCTTCGTCTTCCGTCTGGCCCAGGCCCAGCAAGCTGTCGATGGCCGACAGCACATTGCGCGCCATCGGCGTGACGCGGTACACGCCCTGCTGCGCATCCCAGGCCAGCAGCTGGTTCGAACGCAGGCGCAGCAAGACCGTTTCCAGGCTTTCCGGCAACAGATACGCGAGCTTGGTGTTGATATCGGCGCGCGTGTAGGCGGACGTGGCGGCATCGGACGCCAGCTCGCGCAACACCAGCAGACGCACCAGCACGCCATCGAAACCGCCGTGAAACAGGGCCGTAAACACTTGCAGCAAGGGCTGCGCCCGCTTCAAGTGAAATACCTGCTCGATTTCATCGGCCGAAATATTGGGCTGGAAATGCGCCTGCAAGGAATCATGATGCTCTTGCTCTGTCTGATTTGCATCCGTAGCCACGGCTGCACTTGCCATTATATCAATCATTCTTTTCCGGATGAGTGTTCAGCGGGCGGCGCGGCGGGCTAACGCAGCGCTGCGGGGCGGGGGCGTCAGTATATCAGTTCTGACATGCAATTCGACTTGTGGAAGAGGGGCGATGGCGCTGTCGACAAGCCGAGTGTTGCATCAGCAAAAAAACCAACAGCGAAAATCCGGGGTCAGACCCGGCGGGTCTGACCCCAGCATTTGCCGTTAGGGGTGAAAAATAGAGAAAATCAATATTTGCTATGATAGCAAGCACTTACTTCTTGACGATCTTCTGCAAGGTTTGCTCGACGTAATCGCCGCCGTCCGCGTCGGCGAATGTCACCTTCACGGGATACCATTCCAGCGACGGCGCCAGCCACAGGTCCACTTGCTGGCCCTTCTTGTCCGGCGGCGGCGCCTTGACCAGGTGGATGGCGGCGACCTCCCCCATGCCCGTGGCGACCGTCTCTTCCTTGACCACCTTGAAGGTCCACGGCTCGGCATCGTGCGCGCCGGCGACGAAGAAGGCCCATTCCGAGCCGGGGACGAATTTCTCGGGCGCGGCGCGCGCCACGCTGGCCAGTTGCCAGACGGCGCTATTGCGGTCCTGTTCGCCGCCTTTCAGCGGATAGGTTTCATCGCCTTCGCCAAAGACGATGGTCTTGCTGTCGCGCTTGAAGGTGGTCGTGACGGCATCCTTGCGGAAGCGCTTTTCCACGAATTGAACGGGCGCCAGGCCGTAATCGTCGACCGCGCCTTCGCTGCGCTGTTCGAGGATCTTGCCGAACAGGGCCGCCTTGGTTTCGGCCAGCAGCGAGTACTTGCCATCGCCCACGCGCCAGTTGCTGACCGATTCGCCGGACAGCCCGATGCCGCGCTGTTTGGCCTTGATCGAATAGACGAGGTCAGCCGACGGCACCAGCTTGTACGGGCGCTTGATGGCGGGATGCTCCAGGGGGGCGTCGGCCATGGCAGGCGTGAGGGTGGCGGCCAGCAGGCTGGCGAGCAAAATGCGTTTCAAAGTAGTCATTTATTTTCCTGTAGCGTCATTGACGCGAATTTGGGTCACGGTTTGCGTGGTGAGCGCCCCGTTCGCTTCGGTATTGCGTATTTGTACCGGATACCATTGCATGGACGGCGCCAGCCAGATATCAAGCTGCGACGAATATGTGCCCGGCTTCGGCGGCCGGCGCAAATGCCAGGTCACCAGGCGGCCCATCTTGGTGTCCAGCTCTTCCTCGCCCACCAGCTGGAAGCGGAACACGGTCGCTTCCTTTTCCTCGCCGACGAGGATGTCGATATTGCCCGCCAGCTGGTTGACGTCGGCACGGCCGATGGCGGCCAGCTGGAACGGCACGGTCGCCTTGTCCTGCGCCCCCTCCTGCCATGGCACCGTCGCCGTCGTGGCTGAAAACGTAATGGTCTTGGCGTCGCGGTTGAAATGCGTGGCCGTTTGCGCGCGGCCCTTGCGTTTTTCCGTGGCCGTGACGGGCACGATGCCGCTGCCGTCGATCAGGCCCTCGCTGGTCAGCACCAGCAGGTTGATGCGCGTAATCAGCATGCTCAGGCCCACTTCCAGTTTCAGCTGGTACGTGTCGCCCCGGTTTTCCCACGCCATGCCGGCCACGCCTTGCCACTTGGTGCCGTCCGCATCGCGCCGGTCCACGTGCAGGTCGAACTGGGCCGAAGCGGGTGCATTCGTCTTGTAGCGCCGCGCCTGCTCGACGGGCGGTGGCGGCGGCGCGGGAGCCGGCGCGGCAGCTTCCGCCACGGCGGGCGCGGGCGCCGTGATGGCTGGCGCGCTGGCCGCCGGTGCCGCGGGCGTCACCGGCCCTTCCGGCGCGTCGCTGGCAGGCGCCGTCAACTGGGCCGACTCGCTCGACGGCAACTCCGTCGGCGGCGGTGGCGGCGGCAAGCGGGGCTCGGGCAAGGGCCGCAGCTTCGGCGGCGGCGGCGCCACCGGCACGGGTTTGGGTGGCTCGGCGATCAATGCCATGCTCACCACCTGCGCATGATCCTGCCCCAGCGGCACCATGCTGGCATGCGAGGTGAGCCATTCCAGCGCCACGTAATGCAGTGCGCCGATGACCGCGACAAACATGACGGTGCGGCGGCGCGGTGGCGAAAAGAAGGAGTCAGGCATCATAGGCCGTAGTGTAACGCCTTCCCCCCACTTCCTGCTTCTTGCCTGTGCTCAACTCCTGCTGTTTTATGTAAGAAAATGTTGGCGGCTTTGCGTCAGTTGCAAGCTGATATCTGCTACGCTAGGCACATCCACCTACCAGGAGATTTCGCATGGCAAACCCGCAAATGCCCCAAATGCCGGGCGCAGCAGTTGTGACCGACACCCTCGACTTCGTCAAAAACCTGTGGGGCAGCATGAGCGTGCCCGGCATGGGCGTGCCCGGCATCACTGCGCCCACCATGTCGGTGGAAGAGCTGGACAAGAAAATCAATGACTTGAAAGCCGTCGAAGCCTGGCTGAACCTCAATACCAGCATGCTGCGCGGCAGTATCCAGGCATTGGAAGTACAGCGCGGCACCATCGCCACCCTGAAATCGATGGGCGCGTCCCTGGCCGCGGCCATCACCCAGCCCGGTGCCAGCGAGAAAACCGTGTTTGAATCGGTGCCCTACGCTTCCGCGTTTTTCCAGCAAGCGGCACCCGCAGCGCCAGCGCCTGAACCGAAACCGGCGCCTGCACCCGCGCCCGAACCGGCTGCGGCGGCGCCCAACGATGCCGGCAGCCAGGCGGCAGCCCAGCTGGCCAATCCAAGTGCCTGGTGGAATTTGTTACAAGATCAGTTCAAGCAGGCCGTGTCGACAGCGATGTCGCCCGATGCAGCCAGCGCGGCAGCGGCCAGTTTTGGCGGTGGAGCCACGGCCGGCAAGTCCGCCAAGCCGGCAGAAGCAGGCATGGCAGCCAAGGCCAAAGCCCCGCTGCGCAAGGCGCCGGCAAAGCGCGCGGCACCCAAGTCCAAGGCGCCAGGCAAATCCTGACGTCGCGGAGAGGCGATATGATCAGGCGATACGATGAATGCGGATCGCCTCGATCTGATTGTCGGCCTGGCGTTTTACGTCACCGATCGTGATCAGGCCTTCGTCGGCCAGCGCCTTGGCGTGCTCGTACGAAGACTGGAATGTTTCCAGCGTGTCTCCCTTGGCGGCCACCGGGCGTACCCAGGCAACGGCGCCGACTTTCATTTTTTTGTATACTTCATTGACCACATCACGCATAGTTTCTTCCTTATTGTTGTAGAGCAACTCAAGCGCAGGCGAACCCACGCTGGCCCCTAGTTTATCATCCGGCACGCTCCCGCACGGCTTTTCCCCCTTTTTCCGGCGCCGGCGGCGCTTTTTCCGCCACCTCGACAGCCTCTTCCGGCCCGGGCGGGGGCGTCAGCTGCACCAGTTGCTCCATCAATTGCGCAAAGCGCTGCTGGCCTGGTGCAATTTTGTCTACATACAACAACACTTCCATCGCCTCGGCCGCCAAGTCCGCCTGGTAGCCGCGCTGCTCCAGGAACGATACGATGATTTGCGCGGAATTGAACAGGATGCGCAGGTTGTTCGGCAGTTTTTCGCGCGCCGCGCGCATCCAGGCCACCGCTTCGTTGAGCTTGTCCGTCTTCCACAGCAGCACGCCCTTGTTCATCAAGTCCGACGCTTCCTTGCGCGAGGCGATGATCAGGCTCGTGCCTTCGTCGCCCATCTTCGCCTTGTCGAAGATCTTTTGCACCTCGTCCTGCACCACCTGGTTGTCGTGGTTGTTCTTCACCACGTAGCACAGCAGGCCGGCCGGCGCATCCTTGACGCCGACGGCGAACAGCAAGGTCGCCAGCTCCATGCAGATGCTTTTTTCGGGCCGCGCCGGGTCTTCCAGCAGCATGGCCTCGAGCTCGTCGCCGCACTTGCGCGCGCGCCGGTAATCGCCCGTTTCGTGGTGCACCATGCCTTCCGTGATCTTCGCGCGCAAGCCGATCTGCTCAGGCGAGAATTCGCGCTGCGCCAGCAGCAGCCATTGCAGCGCCTCCTTGGCATCTTTCTTCAGGCCGCACACGCGCGCCAGGCCCAGATAGGCGTCCGGCGTCTTCATGACGGAAAACTCGCCGATGGAAATACACTTGCGAAAGGCCTTTTCCGCCATGCTGACATTGCCGATCTTTAGCGCCGCCAGCCCCAGGTTGCGCTGGCGCGGCACGGAATTGGGCGACAGGCGCGCCGCCTTTTCCAGCACGCCGCACGCTTCCTCGTGCTGGCCCATCAGCTGGTAGGCGACGGCCATCTGGTCGTAGGCGTCGATGTAGTACTTGTTCTCGACGATCACGCCCTGGAAGATCTGCCGCGCCGCCTCGTGCTCGCCGTTATTCATGCGGATCTTGCCCAGGCCTGCCTTGGCCCAGCTGTAATCGCGCTCGGCCAGCACTTTTTCGTACACGGCGCGGGCCTTTTCCGGCTCGCCGCTTTTCAGCAGCAACGACGCCTTCATGCGCAGCAATTCCAGCTCGTGCAGCTTGTTGACTTCGATCTGCGCATCGCACAACTTGGCCGCGCGCAGATAATCCTTTTCCATGCAGGCCTGGTCGATTTCACGGAACACCTGCTTCTTGTGCCACACGCGGTTCAAGCGCGTCAGCAGCACGCCTTCCGTGATCGGTTTGATCAGGTAGGCGTCGGGCTGGTGCTCGGCCGCGCCCATCACGGATTCCACGCTTTTCTCGGCCGACACCATCAGCCAGACGCTCGACGGCGCCGTCAGGTTGCGCACGCGCGTCTCTTCCAGCACTTGCTGGCCATTCTTGCCTTCGCCCAGGTTGTAATCGCACAGCACCACGTCGTAGCGCGTCTTGGCCAGCAGCTTCATGGCTTCGCCACCGCTGGCCGCCTGGTCGATATGGCGCGCGCCCAGGTTGCGCAGCGATTCGCGCAGCAGGATGCGGATGCCGATGAAGTCGTCGACCAGCAGATAATGTTTGTCGGCCCAGTCGGTGCTGCCCGCTTCGGCGGCGGTGGCGTGGCTGTCTGTCGTCATGGCATCCTCGTTCAGGGCAGGCGCAGGATGAAACAGCCGCCGCCCAGGGCGCCGCCATTTTCCAGGGCGATGCTGCCGCTGCTGCCCCGGTGCTTGTGCATCTTTGCCACTTCGCTGGAAAAATACAGGCCCAGGCCCGTGCTGTTGGTGGAAAAATTCACGCCGGCGGTCATGCCATCCATGGCCGCGCTGCCCGCGTCGAGCAGCGCCTGGGTATAGCCGTCGCCATTGTCTTCCACGCGCAGCTCGAGCATATCGTCGTGCTCCCGCACCGACAGGCGTATCGTATCCTTCGTGTAGCGGATGGCGTTGTTGATGGCATGCGCGAGCACGCCGATGACCAGGTCTTCGTCGAGGGTCCAGATCAGCTCCGGCGGGCAGGCCGTCTGCAGATGGATGCCTTTCGAGGCCAGCAGGATCTTTTCCTGGTCCACCACCTGGTCGATGACCTGGCTCACCAGTTGCGGCTGCACGTCGAAGGGGTAGCCGGGCTTGCCCACTTCTTTGTACAGGGCCAGCAGCTGGATCAGGTTATCGTTGAGGCGCTTGGTCTGGTACAGCATCTGCGCCATCTGCAGATAGGCCGGGTCGGCCTGGGGCACCGGCTTGGCCTGCTCGGCCGCCAGCAGCGACTCCAAAGTGCCGCTGACGACGCTGATCGAATTTTTCATGTCGTGCACGGTCGACGCCAGGAACAGGAATAGCTCGGGCGAGCTGTGTTGATCTTCCACCGGATATCTCCTTGGGCCGCAGCTTGAATATTGCCAAGGATAAATTATACCGCCAGCCTGCGGGCGCCAGCCAGCCGCGCGCAAAGTCCGTGATTTGACGCAACAATGCCGCCCCGCTGGCGCAGGGGCGGCATCAGCTTGACAAGCGGGCAAGATCAGCGGCGCGCGCCCGCCAGGCGTTTGACCACGACGATCATGCGGTCGATTTCCTCATACGTGTTGTAGAAGGCGAACGAGGGCCGCACGGTCGCTTCCACGCCGAAGCGGCGCAAAATCGGCTGGGCGCAGTGGTGACCCGAACGCACGGCGATACCCTCGTCGTTCAGGGCGCGCCCCACTTCCGCCGGCTCGTAGCCAGCCAGCACGAACGAGGCCACGCTCGCCTTGTCCAACGCCGTGCCGATCAGGCGCACGCCGGGAATCGCTTGCAGCTGGTGCGTCGCGTATTCCAGCAGCGCGTGCTCGTAGGCGGCGATGTTTTCCAGGCCGATGCGCTGCACGTAATCGATGGCCGCGCCCAGACCGACGGCATCGGCGATATTGCCCGTGCCCGCCTCGAAACGGTTCGGCACGCCCTGGTAGACGGTGCGCTCGAACGTGACGTCGGCGATCATGTTGCCGCCGCCCTGCCATGGCGGCAGTTGCTCGAGCAAGTCCGCCTTGCCATACACGGCGCCGATGCCCGTCGGGCCGAACACTTTATGCCCCGAAAACACATAGAAATCGGCGCCCAGCGCCTGCACGTCCACGCGCAAATGCGATACGGCTTGCGCCCCGTCGACCAGCACGCGCACGCCGGCCGCATGCGCGAGCGCGATGATCTGCGCCACGGGCGTGACGGTGCCCAGCGCATTCGACACCTGCGTCACCGATACCAGCTTGGTGCGCCCGTTGAGCAGCTTGCGGAATTCATCGAGGAGGATCTGGCCGCTGTCGTCGACGGGAATCACGCGCAGGGTCGCGCCCTTTTCCGCCGCCAGCTGCTGCCACGGCACGATGTTGGCGTGGTGCTCGAGCTGCGAGACGATGATCTCGTCGCCGCTGCCGATGTACTTGCGCCCGAAGGTGTTGGCAATCAGATTGATGCCTTCCGTGGCGCCGCGCACGAAAATGATTTCATTGGCCGAGGCGGCGCCCAGAAAATTCGCCACCTTGGCGCGCGCGGCCTCGTACGCATCGCTGGCGCGCGCCGCCAGCGCGTGGGCGGCGCGGTGGATGTTCGAATTCTCGTGCGCATAGAAGTACGACACCCGGTCGATCACCGACTGCGGCTTGTGCGTGGTGGCCGCATTGTCGAACCAGGCCAGCGGCTTGCCGTTGACCCGTTCGGCCAGCACGGGAAAATCGCGCCGCACGGCGTGCACGTCGAATGGCGCGGGGGTTTGGCCATGCCCTTGCGGCCGCGCAGGCAGCTCGGTCTGGAAATAGAACGCGGGCGGGCTGTCAGATGGCGATACGGGCAGCTGGCGCGCGGGCGTCCGCTGCGGCGTGGCAAACGCGTCGGGCGCGGCCTGTCCCAGTCCCTGGCCCGCCAGGCCGTCGAGATTATGGTTCGACACGGGATAGCCATGTGCGCCGCCGACAAAATAGTAGGGCGACGGTGCACCGATGGCGGACAACCGCGGCGTGGGCACCGATATCGGCGCCGGCGCAATGGGGGACTCCAGCGGCGCCGTCACGGGCGGCACCTGCGCCGTCGCCACGCCGGGCGCGATGGCGGCGAACGAAGGGCCGGGCTGGGGCGGCGGACGGTTCGCATAACGGGGTGCCGCATCGAGCACGCTGCCGGAACCGCCAAGGCTGGGCGACTTGTCCAAGCCCGGCAAACGGGCAAAGAATTCGCCGGCCAAACGGTTCAGGGTCGCTTCGTCGGGTAAAAATGGGACGGCAGGCAAGCCCGCCGCACCATCACTTGTAGGTGTCTGGGTAGTCATGGTATTTACCGATCTCCACGTCTTCCAGTACGGCCAGCGCATCGTCGGTCAGCACGGCCAGCGAGCAATACAGCGAAATCAGGTAGGACGAAATCGCGTGGCGGTTGATGCCCATGAAACGCACTGACAGGCCCGGGCTCTGCTCGCCCGCCAGGCCAGGCTGGAACAGGCCGATCACGCCTTGCCGCTGCTCGCCCGCGCGCAGCAAAATGATCTTCGTCTTGCCGTCTTCGATGGGCAGCTTATCGGACGGCACCAGCGGCACGCCGCGCCACGTCAAAAACTGGGAGCCGAACAGGCTGACGGTGGGCGGCGGCACGCCACGGCGCGTGCATTCGCGGCCAAAGGCGGCAATGGCCAGCGGGTGCGCCAGGAAAAAGCCCGGCTCCTTCCACACTTTCGTCAGCAGTTCGTCGAGGTCGTCCGGCGTGGGCGCGCCCGTCAGCGTAAAGATGCGCTGGTCGTCATGCACGCTGGCCAGCAGGCCGTAGTCGGGATTGTTGATCAATTCGCTTTCCTGGCGCTCCTTGATCGTCTCGATGGTCAGGCGCAGCTGCTCCTTGATCTGGTCGTGCGGGCTGCTGTACAGGTCCGACACGCGCGTGTGCACGTCGAGCACCGTGCTGACGGCATTGAGAAAATACTCGCGCGGCTGGTCGTCGTAGTCGACGAAGGTTTGCGGCAGTTCCGATTCGTCGCGCTGCGAGCAGGCCACGCGCACGTCCTTCGGATTTTTCACGCGGTTGAGGCGGTAGATACCCGCTTCCACGGGCAGCCATTGCAGCAGGTGCACGAGCCAGCGCGGCGTGATCGTGGATAACTGGGGGACGCTCTTGCTTGCATTGGCCAGCTGGCGCGCGGCGTTGTCGCCCAGCGCAAACTGGCTCTCTGTTGCTACTGTCATGACTACTCCTGATGAGAAAAGTGAATATGCTTATCTGAAAAACAAATAAAGTATCGGACGTCTCCCCTCTTCTCTCAACATGCTATCGCCATCATCGTGACGCTTGATCCACCCGATTCAATCCACCAGTTCCGGTTCGCAGCGCGCCATCAATCCCGCCAGGCCGATGCCCAGCGCAATGGCCAGTTTTTCCACCGTCAGCAGCGATGGCGTGGCGGCGCCCCGTTCGATTTCGCCGATGAACGAGCGGTTCAAGTCGGCCGCTTCGGCCAGGCGCTCCTGCGACCAGCCACGCCCTTCGCGCAACTGGCGCACGGCCAGTCCAAACTGTTTGATCAACATGCTGTCCTCATGGGTGGTGGGCAAAGGCGGGGTGGGATGGCGCCGGCGACTCCGGTGCCTCCTGCTGGTTGTGCGCTTGCGTGACATGGCTGCCGGGCGCCACGCTGCGGGTCAGCCAGACATTGCCGCCGATGACGGAGCCCTGGCCGATGGTCACCCGTCCCAGGATAGTCGCGCCCGCATAAATGACCACGTCGTCCTGCACGATGGGATGGCGCGCCAGCCCCTTTTTCAGCACGCCATCAAAGCCGGCTGGAAAGCGCTTGGCGCCCAGGGTGACGGCTTGATAAATGCGTACCCGTTCGCCGATGATGGCCGTCTCGCCGATCACCACGCCCGTGCCATGGTCGATGAAAAAGCTGCTGCCGATGATGGCGCCCGGGTGGATGTCGATGCCCGTCTGCGAATGGGCCACTTCGGCGATGATGCGCGCCACCAGCGGCGCACCGAGCGCGTACAAGGTATGCGCCAGGCGGTAATGGATGATGGCCAGGATGCCCGGATAGCACAGCAGCACTTCGTCGACGCTGTGCGCGGCCGGGTCGCCATGGAAGGCGGCCGCCACGTCCGTGTCGAGCCGGGCGCGGATGCGCGGCAGCGCGCGGGCGAAGCGCTGCACGATGGCCAGCGCCTGCTGTTCGATGGACACCGTCTGCTGCAAGCCGTGCTGGCGCGCGTGGTAACTGAGTTCGCGCCGCACCTGTTCGTGCAAGCCCGTGAGCGTCGTGTCGAGCGTGTGGCCGACAAAGAAATCCTCGCTCTCCTGCTGCAGGTCGAGGGGCCCCAGACGCATGGGGAACAGGGCCGCGCACAGGGCTTTGATGATGTCGTGCAGATGCTGGCGCGACGGGAATTCGCGCGCGCCGCATTCCTGGCTGCCGGCCAATCCTTCGCGCCACTGCGCGCGCACGGCGCGCAACTCGTCGACGATCTGGTGCAGCTCCCATTGCGGCTGCGCGGCAAGGGAGACGGGGGGAAGGGCTCGCTGGTTCATGGTGGTCCCGGGAAGCGGGTTAATCTTGCAGCCAGGGCAGCGCATGCCAGCGCCAGCCGCCGCTGTGGCCACGCTGCTGCTGTGCGTCGAGGTCGCCCTCGAAGCCTTGCGCGATATTGAAGACGTGCGTAAAACCCGCCTTGGCGGCCGCTTCGGCCGCCGCGGCTGAGCGCTTGCCGCTGCGGCACAGCAGCACTACGACGGCATCCTTGCCGCCCACCTTCGCTTCGAGCTCGCGGGTAAAACGGGGATTGCGGTTCATGGCCGTGCCGGTGGCCCACGCCACGTGCAGCGAGGCGGGCACGTAGCCGACAAAAGTGCGTTCTTCGTTGGTGCGCACGTCGACCAGCACGGCTTTGCCGGCCTGCACCAGTTGCCACGCATCCTGCGCGCTGACGATGCCCGCATACGGCAAACCCTGGGCCTGCGCCTGGCTGCGCGCGAGATGGAGTACTTCATCAAACGCCGCCTCGCCGTGCGCGGCGCGGGGATCGAAAATCAGTTCTGCAGCAGCCATCTGTCCACCTCTTTATTCCGTCGTCAAAAACCAGCACGAGTCCACTGTAGCGAACTTATGTTGTTCGGAAAACAAATTAAAAAGAGTTTGGAAAGCTGAAAAACAGATATGGGGACTACGCGCGGAGCGTCCGCGTATGGGGTCAGACCCTCACGCGCGTTGGCGCCAGGCTTTGCGTCAGCTGTGTTGGGGGTCTGACCCCAGCCCTCGCCTGCCCTGCGCCAACGCTCAACCAGCGCGGCGGCGCTCGCGCAGCAAGAACCGCGCAGGATCCAGGGCGGCGGCCAATTGACTCTCCAGCGGCAACGGCTCCCCCTCCAGCTGGCAAGCCAGCAGCTCGGCCGCCAGCGGTGCCCAGATCAGGCCGCGCGAGGCATAACCGAGCAAGCCGAACAGGCCGGGCCAGCGCGGCACGTCGCGCAGGCGCTCGCAGCGGCCCGGTATGCCGGGGTCGGGCAAGGCGCCCGCCAGCGGCAGGCGGTCCGCTGCCATGCAGCGAAAGCCCGTGCGCCCGGCCAGCGGCGCCTCGAACGGGGCCACGTCCAGGATGTCGGCGATCTTCGCGATATTGTCTTCCTGGTTCGATGGGCGCAAGCCGGGGTCCGCGTCCGCATCGTAGCTGGCGCCCACGCACACGACGCCCTGGTACGCCGGCGTCACGTAGGCTTCGCGGCAGACGACGAACGGCAGCGACGGCAAGCTGCCTTCGGCCAGGTGCGTGACCTGGCCGCGCACGGCGTCCAGCGGCAAGCCGGCCGCCTGTTCGAAATCCACGGCGCCCGTGCCCGCCGCCAGGATGACGGTGGGTGCCGCCGCGATCAGGGCACCGTCCGCATCGCGCACCAGCCATTCGCCGTCGCCACGTTCCAGGCGCAGGGCGCTGCTGGAAAAGCGCCGCGTGAGCAAAGCGCCGCAGGCGTCCAGCATGGCCGCGCAGACGGAAGACGGGCGCGCCCAGCCGCCCTGCTCGAACCACCAGGCGCCATCGGGCGCCGGCGCGCCCAGCATGGCGGTTGCCTCAGGCGCTTCCAGCCAGCGGGCGAATTCACGCGGATACAGGCCGCTGGCGGCGATCTGCCGCTGCACCTGCGCATGCGCCCCGTCGCGCGCCAGGTGCAGCACGCCGCTTTGCGCACCCTCGATGGCGGCGCCGATACCGCCCAGGTCTTTCCAGCGCTTCAGCGAGTACAGAAAGGCGGCGCGCACCAGGCGCGTGGCGATATTGTCGTCCTTCGACATCAGCGGCATGAAGATGCCGGCCAGGTTGCCCGACGCTTCGCTCGCAGGCTGCGCGTGGCGTTCGATCAAGGTCACCTTCCAGCCGCGCGCGGCCAGCCGTTCGCAGGCGGCCGCGCCGGCCACGCCCGCACCGATGACGACGGCGCACCGCTCGGGCGCGGCAACGGCCGCGTACTCGTCGCGCCGCGCATAAAACACGGCGCGCAAACGGCTCTCGTCAAAAACAAAGCCATGCTTTTGCAGCGCCGTGCGCTGCGCCTCGTCCAGGTGCACGGCTTGCAGGTGCGCGCCATCGGCCATCAGGCGCGCCAGCACCGGCGTGGCCGCCGGCACCCAGGCCAGATGCACTTCATCGACACGCGCCGACAATTGCGCCAGACAGGCATCGGGCTCGCCGATCAGCACATCGAGTATGACGAGGCCATCGTGCGACACCATGCGGTGCAGACCCGGCACGCAGGGCGGCCACTGTGCGCGCCAATCGTCGGGCAAGTGATGCGCATCGACAGGACGCGGCGCCAGCGCGATGTAATGCAGGCGGCGACCGCCATGCGCGGCGCAGGCGGCGCGCAGGCGGGCAGCGTCAAAATCCGTGTCGAGCAGGACCAGGGCGCGGCGCATCAGCGCCCCGCGCGGCAAAAGCAGACGGGCGCGTGGTCGTTGACCATGCCGATGCCCTGCATGTAGGCGTAGATGATGGTCGAGCCGACGAACTTGAAGCCACGCTTGAGCAAGTCTTTCGACAGTTTGTCGGACAGGGCCGTCTTGGCGGGAAACTCGCCCGGCTGCCAGTTGTTGACGATGGGCTGGCCGTCGACATACGCCCACAAAAAGCTGTCCAGGGTCTGCCCTTCCGCGCGCAGGCGCAAATAGGCTTGGGCATTCGTGATGGCGGCCGCCACCTTCAGGCGGTTGCGCACGATGCCAGGGTCCGCCAGCAGCTGCGCCACCTTGTCCGGGCCATATGCGGCGATCTTTTCCGCATCCCAGTCGTCAAAAGCGGCGCGGTAGGTGTCGCGCTTGTTGAGGATGGTTTCCCAGCTCAGGCCAGCCTGCGCGCCTTCCAGGTTCAGCATCTCGAACAGCCGGCGCTCGTCGTGGCAAGGCACGCCCCATTCCGTGTCGTGATACGCAAGGTAGCGGGGATTGGCCGGATTGGCCCAGGAGCAGCGGATGGTGGTCATGGTCGGGTTCTTCATGTGCGGGCAACCGCCAGTATAGTTTATCGGCCGCGCAGGATGCGCCCCAGCTCCTGCAAGCCGTGCGCCATCTCGGCCGGGGGAATCGCCGCAAAGCCCAGCAGCAGCCCGGGCGGCGTGGCGCATTCGGGCCCCGCCGCCGGGTCGGCATAGTGTCCCAGCGGGCGCAGTTCGATGCCCCGCGCCAGGCCCGCGCGCGACACCGCTTCCTCATCGTGATCGCCGCGAAAATACGCGCACAGTTCCAGGCCGCTGTCGGCCGGGCCGCACGCGAGCTGGCCATCGAGCTCGCGCGCCAGGCCGCGCACCAGCAGGTCGCGCCGTTCGGCATTGCTGTCGCGCGTGCGGCGGATATGCCGGCCAAAGTGGCCTTCGGCGATGAAGTCCGCCAGCGCCATCTGCGGCACGATGGCCGTGTGCCGGTCCATCACGGCCTTGGCCTGCACCAGCGCTTCGGCCAGCGCGGGCGGCGCCACCATGTAACCGAGGCGCAGGCCGGGAAACAACACTTTCGACAGGGTGCCCACGTAGACCACGCAGCCGGCCCGGTCCAGGCTTTGCAGCGACGCCAGCGGCGCGCCCGAGTAGCGGTATTCGCTGTCGTAATCGTCTTCCACCAGCCAGGCTTTATTGTGCGC
The DNA here is from genome assembly GCF_020858135.1 of Janthinobacterium sp. FW305-128. NCBI lineage: Bacteria > Pseudomonadati > Pseudomonadota > Betaproteobacteria > Burkholderiales > Oxalobacteraceae > Janthinobacterium > Janthinobacterium sp. FW305-128. Next base: position 89,570 of record NZ_JACYMK010000014.1, read on the forward strand.
GGCCCAGGCCAGCAGGGCCAGGCGGCGTGGCAAACTCATGCTCACGCCCAGCGGCATCTGGTGCGACGGCGTCACGTAGGCCAGCTTCGCCTGCGGACAGTGCGCCACGCCGTAGGCCACGTCCAGCCCCTGCGCGTCGACGGGGACGGGAAACACGCGCGCGCCGGCCGCGCGCAGCGGGCCGCTGGCGCCCCGGTAGCCGGGCGACTCCATCCAGGCGGCGTCGCCGGGCGCCAGCAGGATGGTCGACAGCAGGAACAGCGCCTGCTGCGAACCGGACGTGATGACGATTTGCTGCGGCGTGCACTGAACGCCGCGCGACGCCTTCAGGTACACGCACAGCAGTTCGCGCAGCGGCAGGTAGCCGGCCGGGTCGCCGTAGCCGAACTGGTGGTCGGGCCGGCGCCTGCGCCGCGCTTCCAGGCGGTTCCACACATCAAATGGAAAATGGTCGATACGCGGCATGCCGACGCGGAAGGCGCGCAGCGGCCCCCGGTGGAAGGCCACCTGGCGCATGGCCGTCACCACGCCCTGCCCGCGCGCCGACAGGGGCCGCAGCAGGCCGGGCACAGCTGCCGGCGGCACAGGCAGGGGCACCTCGCGGCTGACAAAAGTGCCGCGCCCGACGGCGCCATCGAGGTAGCCTTCGGCCGTCAGCAGCGCATACGCATTGAGCACCGTCTGGCGCGACACGGCCAGCAGGCGGCAAAAATCGCGCGTGGGCGGCAGCTGCATGCCGGGGCTCATGCGCCCGTCGAGGACGGCCGCCTTGATGGCCGCATACAGCTGGCGGAACAGCGGTTCGCTGGCGCCGCGCTGCAGCGGCAAGGCGGCGATAAGCTGGTTCAGGTGGGAAGCTGGCATAGTGTGGCTCTCGAATTGGTATCTTCAAGATAGCACTTATTGGCTGTTTTAAATAGCCAAGACTGACGCTAAGATGACGCATCCCTCTACTTTTGCGGAGCAACCATGCATCAGTTTTTCGCCACCGTGGCCTGGCAGCGCGACGGCCAGGATTTCGCCGGCCAGCGCTACAGCCGCGGCCATGAATGGCAGTTCGACGGCGGCCTGACGGTACCCGCCTCGTCGTCGCCCCTGTCCGTGCCGCTGCCCATGTCGGTGGCGGAAAACATCGACCCGGAAGAGGCGCTGGTGGCCGCCACGTCGAGCTGCCACATGCTGTTCTTCCTGTCGCTGGCGGCCCAGCGCGGCGTCGTCATCGACGATTACCGCGACGATGCCGTCGGCGAACTGGGCAAGAATGCACAAGGCCGCCTGGCCATGACGCGCATCGTGCTGCGTCCGCGCATCGCCTTCGCGGGAACGCCGCCCTCGCCCGAGGCCTTGGCCGCCCTGCACCACGATGCGCACGAGCGCTGCTACATCGCCAATTCGCTGACGGCCGACGTCGTCGTGCAAGGAGCCGCCTAGATGTACACGCCCTCCACCTTCCGCGAAGAGCGCCTCGACGTGCTGCATGGCCTGATCGACAGTCACCCGCTGGGCGCGCTCGTGCGCCACGGCGCCGATGGCCTGTGCGCCGACCATCTGCCGTTCGAGATCGCCGCGCCCACGCTTGATGCGCCATTCGGCATCCTGCGCGCCCACGTGGCGCGCGCCAACCCGCTGTGGCGCGCCGCCGGCGGGAGCGACGACGCACTGGTGATCTTCCAGGGGCCGCACGCCTACATCACGCCCGCCTGGTATGCGGAAAAGCAGCGCAGCGGCAAGGAAGTCCCCACCTTTAACTATGCGGTGGTGCATGCGCACGGCCCCCTGCGCGCCATCGACGACGCGGCGTGGCTGCTGGGATTGGTGGAGCGGCTGACGGCGCGCCACGAGGCGGATCAAGCCGCGCCGTGGAAGGTGGGCGACGCGCCGGCCGGCTATATCGACAAGCTATTGAAAGCCATCGTCGGCATCGAGATTCCCCTCACGCGCCTGGAAGGAAAATGGAAGCTGGGACAGAATCGCAGCATGCAGGACCAGGCCAGCATGGCGCACGGCCTGGCGCTCGATCATCACCCCGGCCCGGCGCAGGCGCTGGGCGCGCTGATCGCCGCCAACGTCACGCCAGCCAGCTGACGGCCGCCGAAAACGTCAAAAATGACAGCGCCGTCGACACGAGGATGATGCGGGCGATGCGCGTCGTCGCTGTGCTCCCGATAATGCGCAAGGCGCGGGGCGCGCCCCGTGACGTTGACTGTCCCCTCACGCCAGCCAGCTGACGGCCGCCGAAAACGTCAAAAACGACAGCGCCGTCGACACTAAAATGATGCGGGCGATGCGCGTCGTCGCTGTGCTCCCGATGATGCGCAAGGCGCGGGGCGCGCCCCGTGACGTTGACTGTCCCCTCACGCCAGCCAGCTGACGGCCGCCGAAAACGTCAAAAACGACAGCGCCGTCGACACTAAAATGATGCGGGCGATGCGCGCCGTGTTCGCGCCGAAGCGTTCCGACAGCAGCGCGACGTTGCTGGCGCTGGGCAGGCAGGCCACCAGCACCATGCAGGTCAGCGCGAACGGATCGAGCGGCGCACCGAGCGCGATGGCCACGTGGCCGATGCCCCACACCAGCAGCGGATGCAGCAGCAGTTTTTTCAGCGCCACGGGCACATATTCTCCCAGCGGCGCCGGGTCGCTCGTGCTCATCTGCGAACGGGCCAGCACGGCGCCGATGGTAAACAGGGCAACGGGAGAGGCGGCATCGGCCAGCAGGCCCATCGTCTGCGTCAAAGGCTTGGGCAAGGCCAGTTCCAGCCACGACGACAGGGCACCGAGCACGATCGCCCACGGCATCGGGTTGCCCGCCATGCCCTTCATGGCGTTGACGACGGCGGCGCGGCTGCCGTGCGCGCCGCCGCTGCCGATGCGCGACAGGGCGATGCACAGCGAGCTGGTCATGAGCATGTCGACGACAATGGTGACGATGACGGGGCCCGAGGAACGGGGTCCGAGCAAGGTCAATAGCAAGGGCACGCCCATGAAGCCCGTGTTCGGGAAGGCCGCCACCAGCGCGCCGAAGGCAGCATTGTTCCAGTCGATGCGGTGGCTCAGGGTCATGGCCGTGGTGACACCCACCATGATCAGGGCGCACAGCAGATAGACGCCGAACACGCTGGCGTCGAGCAGTTGCGCGACGGGCGTGGCGGCGCCGAAGCGGTACAGCATGCACGGCAGCGCGAAGTACAGGACAAAACTGTTCAAGCCGCCGATGGCGGCCAGCGGCAGCAGCGTGCGCCGCACGGCCAGATAGCCGCACAGCACCAGGGCGAAGAAGGGAAAGGTGATGGCGAGGATGGTCAGCATGAAACGCCATTGTAGCGCGCCGCACTGGCCGGCCGCCTGGCGCAAAAAAAGGCCGCTCGCGCGGCCCAAGGAGGTTTCGGAGAAAACGCCGGTGGCAAGCTATGGCTTGAGCTGGGCGCGGATCTCGCCGGCCGGGTAGGCCGCGCTGTGCACGTTCACATACAGGTTGCCGGCCTGGTAGCTCGCATACTGGGGCGGCGTCAGCATGGTGTTCGGCGGCACGGCAAACATGCCTTCGGCGGTTTTCACCAGCGGCACGATGACGGGGCCGTTGGCGCCAGCGGGCGCTTCATGGATATGCGCGACGGTGGCCACCATGCCCGTGTAGCGCACGCCCCCGCTGACGCTGCGGTCGTGCGCGACGCGGATATTGCTGCTGCCGGTGGCCATGCTGGTATTGGCCGGCACTTCCTGCGCGCCCGTCAGGGTGACGTCATGGCCGCCCGGGTGATGCGGGCCATGGGAACAGGCGCCCAGCAGGGCGGCCAGCGCCAGCACAGTGGCGGCGCGGCGTAGGTGTTGCGGCAATGTGGTCATCGCAGTACTCCTTCAACGGACATCGGATCACGGATGGCGCCATGCCCGCACAGCCGGGTCTGCGCCGCACTTGAGTTGCATGGTGCGACAGTAACGCCATGCCGTGCAGTCCGTCTTGCTTTGCGACAAACTTGGCGCGCGCCCGCCACCCGGCCTCAGACCAGATGCCCTTCCGCCACCCAGCCCCGATTGGCTGCTGGCGCCTTCGGCTTGGGCGCGATGCCGCTGCTCTTTTCCGCATCGAGGATGATGCTGCGCATGCTGTCGCTGGCGGCAGGCCCTGGCGCGAACGCGTAATACTCATCATTGATGGGCAAGCCCGTCGTGGCGTCGACCAGCACCGGATCGGCGGCCAGGCCCGTGTCGCGGCTGGCGATGACGAGACTGGCGCCTTCGGGCGCGAAGTTTTCATTGCCCCAGGCGATAAACGCCAGCAAGACGGGCTTGAAGGCGCGGCCGGACTTGGTCAGCACATAGTCGTAGCGGGGCGGCTTGGCGCAATACAGGCGGCGCGTCATCAAGCCCCCTTCCACCAAGTCGGCCAGGCGGCGCGTCAGGATAGTGGGCGCGATCTTGAGGCTTTTTTCAAATTCGTCGAAGCGCGTCTTGCCATAAAACGCTTCGCGCAGGATGAGGATGCTCCACCATTCGCCGACCTTGCCCAGGCTGCGCGCAATCGGGCAAGGCAAATTATTAAAGTTGGTATGTTTCATGACCGTCTCCTCACGTTGATCCAACACAACAATTAAAAAAAAATCCTACGGTTGCCACACGGAAACTTAGTTACTATCGCTTTGCAAGCCGTCTCCCGCCCCGTGGAGGGCTTGAAAATACGCGAAAAATCACACTTTTCTTGCTCCAGTACAATCATGCTTAGTCCAGCTTCTCCCGTCCCGGTGTGCGAAACGGCGTCAGAGAATGTTGTTTCCCGTCCGTTTTTCACCTGATACGCTTACGATGACTTCTTTGAAATTTGCCTCCCTGCTAATGTTGCTCGCCCTCTCCCTCTGCCAGACCACCGCCGCCGCCACCGTTTCCTCCGCATCGTTCCAGGCCACCTTCGTCGTCCACGAAGCGTGCACCGTCGTCTCGCAGCGCGGTAGCACCCAGGTGCGCTGCCAGCACAACACGCCCTATCTGCTGCAACAGCAGGCGACGCCATCGGACACCGGCCTCATCACCGTCACGTTCTAAAAATAGATCGTTGCCGTCACCGTGTCCTTGTAGTCGCCGGGGCGCGGCGACACCTGCGCCGGCACGCGGCCGTAAATCGTCAGCGGCACGCTGGCGCCCGTGCCTGTGCCTGTCACCATGCTGGTGCCTGACGTGCCATCGCCCCAGAGCGGGCCATCGAGCGTCGACGACAGCAGGTAGCTGACCTTGTCCGTCGTTACAATGTTTTTCATTTGCCGGTTCGCCACGTTGGCCGCCACGCTGCCGCCGTTCAGGGCAATCTGGTAGGCATTGTTGTTCACGCAGCGCACGGACAAGGTACTGGTGCTGCGCAAGTTGCCCGTCAGGATGGAAGCGTTCGCGAACGCCATCGGACTGGCCGCGATGGTGCAGTCGTTGACGGCCGTGGCATTGACCGCGAAACCGAAGCTGCCGCTGCTGGCCGTGCAGCCAAACAGGTTGACGAGGCCATACGTGGTGTAGGTGTAGGTGCCCTGGCCGGCAAAGCTCGACGTGTACACCGTATTGGCGTTGGCGGCCGTGGGCACGGCGGCCAGGGCCGTGCCAGCGGGTATCCTGGCATACACGGTAAAGGTGGTGGAATACGTGCCGGGCGGGGCCAGCAAGCCGGCCGACAAAATGATGCCGAAGGTCGACGGCGCGCCCGCCACGCCGGCGCCGCCCCAGATCTTCGCCGTGGCATACGAATTGTCCACGTACACGTTGTACTCCATGCGGTTGCTGCCATTGCCCAGCTTGCGCGGCAGGGCCGAGGTGGAATTCGTGCCCAGCCCCAGCGAGATGCACACTTGTGCGTTGGGCGTGAGCAACTGCCCCAGGTTCAGCGACGAAAACAGGCAGCTGAAGGTGCCCGTTGCCTGCGCCACGTAATCGCTGCCGGAAATCGGGCTGACGGCGCCGAAATCGATATTCGTCATGCTCACCGTGCAGGTATCGGCCGCCTGCGCCGCGCCGCCCCAGGCGCATCCCAGCAGCAGGGTCAGACATGGCAGCAGGCGGCGCATCAGCGGCCTCCCCCGGCGCCGGCGGCAGCGCAGCGCAGCGGCCCGATCACGGGCAAGCCGCCCGCGGCAGGACGCACATAGGCAAAACCTACCGTGCACGCGCTGTCGCCCTCGCCGACTTGCAGCTGATTCTGCTCGAGCAGATCGTCAACGAACACCATGCCGTCAAATCCCATGACCGTCTGCTTGCCGCTTTGCACATGCAGCACGGGCAAGCCCGTGGCCAGCGGCTTGCCGTCGGCGCCTTGCACGATGACGGTGGCGGCGCTGTAGCGTTCGACGGGAAAGGCGGCCAGCACGCCCGCCAGCTGTTGCGGCACGACATTCATATTGGTCACGGGCACGCGCGCGTCAACGTCGAGCTCATCCGTGGCGATGCTGATCTGGTTATTGCCATAAGGATTCAAATTCGGTACCAGCAGATAGCCGCCCCTGTCGGTCACGCCGATCTGGCGGTTTTCATGCAGCACGGGAATATTGCCCACACCGCCAGTGGACACCAGTGCAAAACCGCTGCCCACCTGGCGCGCCGCCTCGACATGCCCATCCATCAGCACCAGCGCGCCGGCCGCGCCCAGCGAGGAGGCATTGCCCATGCCGCCGCTTTGCGTGCGCGCATCCACGCGGCCGTTATTGCCCAGGTATTCCACTTGCGCTTGCCGATAGGCATTGCGGCCCACCGTGCCAGCCTGCAAGTTCCAGCCGACACCGCCGCCAAAGTCCGCCGCCCGCTGCGCGCTGACGCTGCGGCCGCTCTCGCCGTTTTGCCGGCTGCCGCTCGTGCTGATGGCCAGATTGTTGTCGAAGGCCATGCTCAAGCCGACATAAAAGCCCCGCTTCTCGCGTTGCCGCAAATCCTGGAACAGGCTGGCGTTCAGGAACAGGCCGTGAAACAGGGTCGCCGAATAGCCCAAGGTGGCCAGCTTCGATGACGGTACGCCAGGCGTGCGGTAGCCGATATAACTGCTGCTGATACTGCTTCCCGCCGGCAAAGGCAGGCTCACGGTGACGCGGTCCGCCGCGCGCACCACGGGGCTGCCATCACGCGAAGCGAGGTCGCCAAACCCGGCGCTGGCGCGCACGCTGTACGCATCGACGCTGAAGCTTGGCCCCACATATTGGTACCCGGCGCCCAGCTGCGCACCACGGCTGCGGCCGGCGCTGGCCGACAGCGAGCTGCTGAGCACGCCCGCCTGGCCCAGCCGCACCAGCGCGCCCGCCCCCGCCTGGTACAGGCCGGCAGCCAGTTCCGCATGGCCTTCGATGGTGAAGCTGTCGCTGACGCCATGGCGGCCGGAAGCGCTGGCAAGCAGTTGCCGCTCGTAGCCGAACAGGCGGCGGCCATAGTCGCGCCGCACGGCGCCCGCCTCGACCGAATAATCGCTCAAGCCGCTGGCCAGCATGCGCGTGTCGACATACAGGGGCAGCACGGTCGTCACGCTGCGCCCCAGGGCATCGCGTGTGATGAGGGTGGCTTGTCCCGCGCCATTGATGCCGGCCACCTGGTTCAGCACAAACGGACCGCTGGGCACGCTGGCAGCATATTGCTGCACGCCATTCACATACAGGCTCAGCGACGAAGGCACGAGCGCCGTGCCATCGACGGAGGCGACGGGAAAGGTCAGCAGGTCCGGCCGCAGCTGGAAGTTCTTGCGCCACTGCACGCCGCCCACGCGCACGGCGCGGCTCCAGCTGAGCGATGAGGAGATCAGGTCGCCCACTTGCCACGTTTGCAGGGTCTCGGGGTCGGCATGGCTCCAGAAGGTGTCAAAGCGCATGTACTTGCGCTGGTCTCCCCCCAGGTTCACGGTACCGGTATGGCTGAACACGCCGCGGTCATTGAAATAGCGCAAGTCGTTGAAAATGGCGGCGCGCCGTGTCCGGCCCAGTTCCGCATAGGCTTCGTAATCGAGCACGGCGCCGGGCGTGACGCGCGACGGCGGCGTCTGCGCCGCCAGGCGCGCATCGATGCGGTACGGCGCGCGCAAGTCGTCCGTCACCTGCAGCGACACGCTCTGGCGCGCCGCATCATATTCATAGCTGAGTCCCGGAACCGCATCGAGCGCCACCTCGGTCTGACCGGGCGCGACCAGGCGCGCCGGGTCCAGCCCCAGCTGCTGCAAGTTCGCCACACTGCTGCGCAAGGTTTTGCCCACCTGGGTAAAACGCAAGATCAGCCCGGTTGAAACAGCATTCACACTTACCTCCAGATACAGTTCATTCGGCGCCGCCGGATCGGTGGGCAAGCTGGCCGGCCCCGGATCGGCGCCCGTCACGGCTGCCGCGCCATCGGCCCTGGCCAGCGGCGCCATGACCAGCAACAGCAACGCTGCCAGCGCGCGTTTCATGGTTCACGCCGGTCGCGCCCGCCATGGCGGCCATGTTCAGGGTGTCGAATTCTTGGCAATGAGCGCCTTCGCATTCACATTGACCGCAATACTCAACGGCCCATCCAGTTCGGCCTCCCTGGCGACGGGCAGGCGCCATACGCGCATGCGTTCGGCCAGGACATAACCAAACAGCCCCTTGCTGACGGCAAACTCCTTGCCCGCCTGGTTCGTCAACGTCATCGCCCCGATCTGCGCATGGACATTGCCGCTGTTCTTGATACGCAACATCCACTCGCCCCGCTCGCGGAAGACTTGCCAGTCGAGCACTTCCTTGCCCGGCGCAGCGGCCGGCAGCACGAAAACGGGCACCGAATAGCGCAGGCGGATATCGACGCCGCTGCGACCCGCATCATCCTCGCGGCTGATTTCATCGATGAGCACGCGATACGTCTTTTCCTGCGCGACAGGGCCAGCCTGGGCACGCACGAGGCGGATGGTCTGCCGGCTGTTGGCGGCGATTTCAACGATCGGCGGACTGGCCACCAGCTCCTGCGTCGGCGCCAGCACTTCTTCGCCATCGCGCTGGTCCCAGGCGAACACCCGCACCTGCCCGTAGATGGCTTGGTCGCCGAGATTTTGCAAGTTGATACCCGCGGCATTCTGAGCGGCGCGCAAATTGAGCGTCACCGGCGAAATCTGCAAATTGGCGCCGTTCGCGCCGGCGGCGCAGCAGGCCAGCAGCGCCAGTACGCTTTTCAGCAGCGACATCGAACCGGCGTTCACGCAGCGCCTGGCTTAAAAGTACACGGTGGCCGTGATGGTCGACTTGTAGGTATCAGGCGCCGGCGTCGCCTGCGGCGGAATGTTGCCGTACACCGTGAGCGGCTGCGACGCGCCGTTGCCGGTGCCGCCGACGGTATTCGTGCCCTGCGTATCGCCCCACAAGGTGCTGCCGGCCGTCTGGAACAGGTTGAATTGCACCGTCCCCAGGTTGCCGCCCGTGCCGCTCAGATAGCGCGTGGTGCCGCTTGAGCCCGTGCCCGTACCCGCCGTCAAGCCCACGTTGTACGGCGTGGTATTGGTGCAGGTGACATTCACGGTCGTATTGACGTTCACGGCAGTAGCCAGTACGCCCTGACTTTGGCCAAAGTCGAGATTGGCAGCCGCAATGGTGCAGTTGGCGATGATTTTCAGGGTCACGTCAAAGGTCGTGGTATTGCTGCCGTTCAGATACACGGCGGCATCGGCGTAGCCAGGCAGGAGGGCCGTCGCAGCAAGGACGACACTGGCGGCAGCGGTGAAGCGGGGTGAAATAACTCGCAACATGATACCTCCTGATGACGGAACATCATTAATGCGCCCATCGGCATGAAGGGCTCGAGGATAGTCACGGTATTGCCGGCGTTTTCTGGGGCACGCAAACCAGGACGACAACATACTTGCGCCGAGAGTCAGAAAGCGAGGGACTCCGGCATTGTTTGCAGCATTGGCAAAACAGATTTTTTGGCAATCGACATTGCTTAAAATCAATGCATGAGTGAATTATTGGCGATATAGGAAATCCGCGCTTCTTCTCGCGGAGAAACATCTTTTGAAATACGAGAAAAGCAGAAAAAAAAGAAAAAGCGAGGCATAATAAGCCACAACTTGCTATTTGGTTAAGTCATCCATGCCATGCCATTGACCAGCGAAACCATCAGAAAAAACATCTTGATCGTGGACGATTCCGCGTTCGAGCAGCGCATGCTGATGGAGCTGCTCAGCGAGCAGCCCTACCGCTTCAGCATTGCCTTCAATGGCTACCAGGGCTACCAGCTGGCATTGGCCACGCATCCCGACCTGATCCTGCTCGACGTGCGCATGCCCGAGATGGATGGCTACACGGCGTGCCGTTTGCTCAAGGCCAATCCCGACACGGAACAGATTCCCGTGATCTTTCTCAGCGGCGCCGACGCCGCCAAGGAGCGCGTCATGGGCTTGCAGGTGGGCGGCGTCGATTACATTGCAAAGCCGTTCCTGCCGGAAGAACTGGCCGCGCGTATCCATATCCACCTGGGATTGATGCGTAAAAGCAACAGCACATTACCCGCGGCGACCCCGGTCGGCGACCGGCAGCAACATCCGGACCTCGTGTTCGTCAATGCCGTCAAACAACTCATCCTCGACAACCTGGGCAGCCTGCCCAACCTGTCCGAAATCGCCCGCAGCGTGGGCACCTACCGCGAAAAACTGACCCTGATGTTCCGCGAGCAGACGGGCATGACAGTCTTCGCCTTCATCCGCGAAGCGCGCATCGCGCGCGGCGTGGAACTGCTGCAGCAGACGGAAATCGACGTGCAGGATGTCGCCCTCCTGATCGGCTTTCACAACGCGGGCAACTTCGCCACGGCCTTCCGCGAACGCATGGGCGTCACGCCCAGCGCCTACCGCCAGCGCCTGCATGAACAGGCGGGGCAGCGGCAGGTGTCGAACGGGCACTGAGGGGCACGCATGCCCCCCGCACCCTAGAACTTATAGTTCAGCTTGAGCGACGCGAAACGCCCGCGCGGATCGGCTTGCGTATAGTCGAAGCCCGAGGCCGAGTAATCCCACGGCGCGCGCTTGTTGGCCAGGTTTTGCACGATGAAGGTGACGTTCGCCGCCGGCGTGACTTGCCAGCTGGTGGTCACGTCGAACGTGCTGAAGGCGGCCACCGATTCATCGAGATGCGTATTTTGCGCATAGCTGCCCACGTAATTCCAGGTCAGCGTGGACGACCATTTGCCCTGCTCCCAGGTGGCCGAGGTGACGCCGCGCCATTTCGGGATGGAGCCGAAATAATTGGTGCCGGCGCCATCGGTGAGCGGCGCGCCGTCCGACAGCGGTTCGGCAAAGCGCAGCACGCGGCTCAGCTGGCCGGCCAGGGTCAGCTTGCCCCAGTCCTTGTCGACGAAGCGCTGGCGCAGGTCCAGGTCGATGCCGGACACTTCGCGCTGTCCCTGGTTGCGGTACTGGCGGTACAGGGTCGTGATGCGGCCATCGGCGTCGCGCGTGATCTTTTGCGGCGCCGATGCTTCGTTGGCGAGCGTGGTGGTGGCGCTTTCCGTGCCGATCACGCCATCCTGCTTGATGCGGTAGTAATCGAGGCCGATGCTCGAACTGCTGGTGGGCGAGACCACCACGCCCAGGTTCAGGTTATTCGACCGCTCAGGGCGCAGCGCCGTATTGGCGATGGTAATGGCCGTCACGCCGCGCGTCTGCGTGGGCGTGACGGGGTCCTTCGGATCGAGCACGCTGACATAGCTGACGGCCGTGCTTTGCGTGATTTCCGGCAGCGACGGCGCGCGGAAGCCGCGCGACACGGTGCCGCGCACCAGCAGCCACGGCGCCGCCTGGTAGCGCGCGCTGGCCTTCGGCGAAAACGCATTGCCGAAATCGCTGTAATGGTCGGCGCGGCCCGCCAGGTTGACGGACAGGTCTTTCACCACCGGGACGTTCAATTCGGCAAACAGGGCCGACACGCTGCGCGAGCCGTTGATGATGTTGATCGCCGGGCGCAGCTCGGTGCCGGACAAGACGGCCATCGAGGTTTGCGAATCCATCTTTTCGCGGCGCCACTGCGCGCCGGCGGCAAAGCCCAGCGGACCGGCCGGCAGCTGCCACAGGTCTTTCGCGGCCGAGAAATCGACGGTGTCGAGGGTCGATTCGGCCGGACGCAGGGTCGACAGACGCAGGCGGTTGCGCACCGCTTCGCTGTTCTGCGCCTGATCAAAGAAGTTATAGCTGCCGTCGGCCAGCACCTGCTGGAATGCGTAGCGGTTGACGAAGTTCTGCACGGTTTCCTCCAGCTTGCTGCTCGAGTGGCCGACGGCCGCATCCCAGTCCCAGCCCGCCAAGGTGCCCTTGACGCCCGCCAGCGCGCGGTAGAACGTGACCTTGTCCTGTTTCAGGCGCGGCCCCAGGTCGAACAGGGTGGCCGTGAACGGCAGGGGCGTGGCGCCCGGATTGTTCGGATGGCCCACGGGCAGCACGACGGGAATCGTGTCGAGCGCCTGGGTAGCGTTGTTCCACACGCGCGTGGCGTTGTTCACCGTCAATGGCGCGCTGAAGGTCTGGTCGGCGCGCGAGTAACTGTGCAGCAGGTCGACATACGCTTCCGTATCCGCATTCAGTTTGAAAGTGGCACGCGCGGCCGTGTGCACGCGCTGGATGCCGGGAATCAGGGTTTTATATGGCGACGGGTTATACGCCAGCACTTGTCCCGTCTTGCCGGGCGTGATGTCGCCATAATTAACCAGCTGCAATGGTCCGCGCACGCCGCCCAGGGTCTTCGTCGGGTCCGTGCCCGCATAGTTGGTGATGGCCCAGCCCAGGCTGCCCCGCTGCTGGTTGCGGAAGTCCGCATCACGCATCCACGCCACATCGCTTTGCTGCAGCTTGTCGCGCTGCTGCGCATCGACCGAGAAGACCAGGCTGTAGCCATCTTCCTCGAGCTTGCCGAAACCCGTCTGCAGCGCCGCGCTCTTTTCATGCTGGCCCGTGCCTTCGGTCGAGCCGCCCCACTGCGCCGTGATGTCCGTGCCTGTGAATTCCTTGTACAGGATGATATTGACCACGCCGGCCACGGCATCGGAACCGTAGACGGACGAGGCGCCATCCTTGAGCACCTCGATGCGCTGCACGGCCGCCATCGGCAGGCTGTTCAGGTCGACAAAGGTTTCCTGCAGGTTTTGCGCCGTCGCATAACTGGCCACGCGCTTGCCATTGACCAGGATCAAGGTATTTTTCTGGCCGATGCCGCGCAACGACAGGCCCGAGGTGCCGGCCGAGAAACTGCCCGTGTATTGTTCGTTGTAGCTGTTGCCGCTGTTGGCGGAGATGGCCCGCAGCACATCCGACACGCTGGTCTTGCCGCTGGCTTTCAATTCCTTGGCCGTGATGACCTGCACGGCGCTGGCACCCTCTTTTTCGCTGACGCGGATATTCGATCCGGTCACGTTGACGCGCAACATGTCGTCCTCGGCATGGGCGATGGTGGAGACGGCGGGAAAGGCGGCGGCGATGGCAAGACTGATGGCGAGTGGTTTGAACATGGTTTCCTCTTATTGGGATTGCAGCCTTTTTCCGATAAAAAGGCCGAGCAGGGGCACGCGGACCGGGTAGGCCAGCGGGCAAACGACAACGAAACGGATGGGAATGACTTAGGGGATGCGTGGCCGGGCACGCACCGGCATCCACTGCGCCATGCATTGCATGGTCAGCTGGTGCCGGACGGCATAAAAACAGGGAGAAGGACTAATGCGCAACATAAAAGACACCGGTAAGCGGGGAAAGGCCACTATATCCCGGCGTCTTTATGGCGTGAACGAATTAAAAATTGATTGTATATACGATTTTGAATCTAAGGACTTGGTATTTGGCAATATCAGGCGTCGGCCATCGCCTGCGGCGCGGCCGCCGCGCGGCGCGCCTGCACGCTCCACCAGTACCAGGAAATGACGGCATTGACCCAGTAGGCCGCATACAGCACGGCCGTCAGGTGCAGACCGCGGCTGTAGTAGAGCGGCACGGCCACAGTGTTGACCAGCAGCCAGAAGGCCCAGGTTTCGATGCGCCGGCTCATCAGCAAAAATTGCGCGATGATGCTGAACACCAGCACGGCCGAATCGATGAAGGGCGCGTAGGCATTCGTGAAGCGGTGCAGCAGCATGCCGTAGATCGCCACGGAGGCGATACCGGCCGGCACCACCCAGGCCAGAATGCGCCGGCCCGTGCGCGTGATCGGCAAGGGCTTGCCGCCGGCGCCGCGCCGCCATTGCAGCCAGCCGATGACGCAGGTGACGATGAAAAACAGCTGCAGCATCACGTCGGCGTACAGGTTGACCTGGAAAAACAGTACGGCGAACAGCACGCAGCCGACCATGCCGATCCACCAGGAATGGATATTATTGCGTCCAGCCAGAATGATGGAGGCAGTCATCAAAACATTGGCGGCGATCTCGAGCGGGGGAGTCAAGCGGATTTCCTTAGAATGAAGGCAGGCCGCCACTATAGCCCATTTGATATCCGCAACCAGCCATGCACTGCTTGACTTTCGTGGCCATTCTGGCAAATTGGCAAGCACTACCCCTTGAACCACTGCGGAGATGTTCCATGCGCTTGCGCCACGTGCTGCTTGCGGCAACGCTGCTCGGCAGCGTCCTGCCCGCCCAGGCCTGCCGCATGACAATGGCGCTCGAGCAATGGCCGCCGTACCTGTATCGCGACGCACAAGGCAGCTATACGGGTCTGGACCTGGAATTGCTGCAGGCCATCTTCAAGGAAGCGCACTGCACCTTGGTCACCTTGCCGGAACTGCCCACGGCGCGGCGCCAGCTGCTGTTCCAGACAGGCGGACTGGACCTGATGCTGGCCGCGTCCGAAACGCCGGAACGCCAGTCCTACGCCCGCTTCTCCATCTCGTACCGCGATGAAGCCGTCGGCGTCTTCGGCAAGGCCGGCACGCCCGCCGCGCAGCGCCATGTCGGCAGCTTCGGCCAGCTGGCGCGCGGCAAGGCCACCCTGCTCGCGCCCAAGGTGGGCTGGTATGGCGCGCAGTACGCCGCGGCCCGTCCGGCGCTGGAAAAAGACGGCCGCCTGAATACCTTCGGCAGCTTCCGGCAAGGCATCCTCATGCTCGACGCGGGCCGCGCCGACCTGTTGCTGGGCGACGTGCTGGCCGTGCGCCACGAAGCGCGCCTGCAGGGCGTCGCCTTGACCACCCTGCCCTTCCTCGCCCTGCGCGCGCCCGTGCACCTGATGCTCAATGCGCGCAGCACCAGCACGGCCGATCTGGCGCGCCTGAACGCCGCCATCACGCGCCTGGAGCAGCGCGGCGTGCTGGCGGCGATACGCGCCCGCTACGACGCGCCGTAAGGCGATCAGCCCTTGCTGGCCGCCTCGAGGATTTCCAGCTTGGTCTCGCGGCCATTCTTTTGCACGCCCTGCGCCTTGTCGTAGCTCTCGATCAGCGCGCGGTACGGCGGCACGATGTGGTCCGTCATGATGGCGGCGAAATCCATCGCATCGGCGCGGTTCCAGGTGTTCATCACTTCAGCCAGCACGGCATACGTGTCGATCGGCACGGCGCCCGCCTGCGTGACGCGCGCCATGGTGATGTCGGTGGCCATCTTCGACCAGTTGCCCGAGGCATCGATGATGGCAAACACCTTGTAGCCGGCCGCCAGCGCGCTGATGGTGGGGAAGGCCATGCATACGCTGGTGAGCGTGCCGGCGATCAGCAGGGTCTTGCGGCCCGTCTTTTCGATGGCCTCGACCCAGGCAGGATTGTCCCAGGCGTTGATCTGGCCCGTGCGCGGGATGTAGACGGCGTCCGGGTTGAAATGGTGGATCTCCGGGATCAAGGGGCCGTTCGGGCCGTCGGGCACGGAAGCGGTGGTAAAGGTCGGCATATTGGCCAGGCGCGACAGCTTGGCCAGCGCCGTGACGTGGCCGCGCAGCACGTGCTGCTCGATGTCGCGCACCAGCTGGAACAAGCCGCTCTGGTGGTCGATCAGCAGCATGACGGCGTCGTCGGGATCGATCATCGGTGGCAAACCTTGGAAGTTGGCGGGGGTGCTCATGGTGGTCTCCTGAAAAACCATGCCGCGGGATGCGGCATGGGTACTGCACAAATGAATGACACAAACTATGTCGCGATGCGGGCGAAGCGGCCGCTGTTGAAATCCTCAAACGCCTGCGCGATTTCCGCTTCGCTGTTCATGACGAAGGGGCCATGGCCGACGATGGGCTCGTCGATCGGCTCGCCGCTGAGCAGCAGCACCACGGCGTCGCTGTTCGCCTCGACGGTGATGCTGTCGCCGTCGCGCCCGAACAGCGCCATCTGCGCTTCGCGCACCACGCTCTCGCCATTGACCAGCACCGTGCCATGCAAAACGATCAGCGCCGTGCTCCAGCCGGCGTGCACCGGCAGCTCCGTCAGCGTGCCCTGGGCCAGGCGCACATCCCACACCTGCATCGGCGAGAACGTGCGGGCAGGGCCATGCCGGCCGTCGAAGTCGCCGGCGATCACACGCACGGAACCGGCGCCGTCGGGCAGCGCCACCGCGGGAATCGTGTCGCTGGTGATGGCCTGGTAGCCGGGCGCCGTCATCTTGTTTTTCGCCGGCAGGTTCACCCACAGCTGCACCATTTCCAGCGTGCCGCCCGACTGCGTGAAGGCAGGCGAGTGAAACTCTTCATGCAGGATGCCGGCGCCGGCCGTCATCCATTGCACGTCGCCGGGGCCGATCACGCCGCCCTGGCCCGTCGAATCGCGGTGCGCCACTTCGCCCTTGTAGACGATGGTCACCGTCTCGAAACCGCGGTGCGGGTGCGAGCCGACGCCGGGCGGACGCGTGCCGGGCGCAAATTCGGCGGGGCCGGCATAGTCGAGCAGCAGGAAGGGGCTCAGCTGCTTGCCATGGCCGTTATACGAAAACATCGAGCGCACGGGAAAACCGTCGCCGACCCAGTGCTGGCGCGGTGCGCTGTAGATACCTGTGACTGTGTTCATCTCGATCTCCTGTTGGTTTGCATTACGATGGAAACAGAATACGCTTGCAACGATCAACGCGGTAGACGGTAAAATAGGCCATCAGCGTTCCAAAAATAGAACGATCAAGGAGGCGGCATGCAGGATTTGAACGATTTGTATTACTTTGTGCAGGTGGTCGACCATGGCGGCTTCGCCCCGGCCGGACGCGCGCTGGGCATGCCGAAATCCAAACTCAGCCGACGCATCGCGCTGCTCGAAGAGCGCCTGGGCGCACGCCTGCTGCAACGCACGACGCGGCATTTTTCCGTCACCGATGTGGGGCAGACGTTTTACGAGCATTGCAAGGCGATGCTGGTGGAAGCGGAGGCGGCGCAGGAAGCGATCGAACTGACGCGGGCCGCGCCGCGCGGCACGGTGCGCCTGTCCTGCCCCATCGCCCTGCTGCATTCCCTGGTCGCTCCCATGCTGGCCGGTTTCATGCGCGACCATCCGCAGGTGACCCTGCTGCTCGAAGCGAGCAACCGCCGCGTCGACCTGGTGGCCGAGGGCATCGACGTGGCCATCCGCGTGCGCCCGCCGCCGCTGCCCGACAGCGACCTGGTGCTGCGCGTGCTGGCCGAACGCAGCCAATGCATGGTGGGCAGCCCCCTGCTGTTCGCCGGCGCGCCGCTGCCGAAGGCGCCAGCCGACCTGGCGGACTGGCCCAGCCTGGCCCTGGGCATGCCGCAGCAGCACTACCAGTGGGATTTATATGGCCCCGATGGCGCGCGCGCCCAGCTGCGCCACGTGCCGCGCTTCGTCACGGGCGACATGCTGACCCTGCGCGACGCGGCCGTGGCCGGCGTGGGCGTGGTGCAGCTGCCGACCATGATGATCACCGAACAGGTGGCCAACGGCAGCCTGCTGCCGCTGATGGGACAATGGCGGCCGCAGCGCGAAATCATCCACGCCGTCTTCCCGTCGCGGCGCGGCCTGCTGCCGGCCGTGCGCGCGCTGATCGACTACCTGGCGCACAGCTTCGCCGCGCTGGAGGAAGAGTGACGGTTTTCGGGTACGATGGCGTACTCCCGAATCGCCTGGATACCGCATGCGTTTATTGATTCTGTCGGACCTGCACCATGAGCTATGGCGCGACGAAGCGCCGCAGGGCAA
The DNA here is from genome assembly GCF_020858135.1 of Janthinobacterium sp. FW305-128. NCBI lineage: Bacteria > Pseudomonadati > Pseudomonadota > Betaproteobacteria > Burkholderiales > Oxalobacteraceae > Janthinobacterium > Janthinobacterium sp. FW305-128. The sequence continues at coordinate 107,610 of NZ_JACYMK010000014.1, forward strand.
CCTTGCGCTCAGCTGCCCCGACGCCGTGATCCTGGCCGGCGACATCGATACGGGTTCACGCGCCGTCGCCTGGGCCACCACCGCGTTTGCGGGCCTGCCCGTGCTGTACGTGCATGGCAACCACGAAGGCTATGGCCACCACCTCGACAAGGTGCGCCAGGAGCTGCGCGCGGCCTGCGCCGCCACGCCGAACGTGCATTTTCTCGACGCCGATACCCACGTCTTCACCGACCAGGCAGGCGGCAAGGTGCGCTTCCTGGGCGCCACCCTGTGGACGGATTTCCGCCTGCTGGGCGACGACACGCGGCAAGCGGCCATGCGCGACGCGGAAGCCGTCATGAACGACTACAAGCGCATCCGCATGGCCAACATGGGCTTTCGCAAGCTGCGCGCGGCCGATACGGCCATGTTCCACGCGCAGCAAAAAGCCTGGCTGGCGCGCGAACTGGCGCTGCCCTTCGACGGCCGCACGGTGGTCATCAGCCACATGGCGCCGTCGCTGCTCTCGGTCGATGATGCCTACGGCAGCGAGGGCTGCTCGCCCGCCTACGCCTCGCGCCTGGACGACCTGGCCGCGCAGGCGGACCTGTGGGTGCATGGCCATATTCACGTCTCGCGCGACTACCGCATCGGCCCGTGCCGCGTCGTAGCCAACCCCTGCGGCTACAAGACGCGCAGCGGCACGCCGCAAAATCCCCAGTTCAACCCGAACTTCATCGTCGAACTGCCGTTGCGTTAATCCAGCGCGCTAATCCTCGGGCTTCAGGCGTCCCGCCAGCAGTTGCTGCAGCCGGTGCTTGCCGGCCCGGCGCGCCGCGCGCGGCGACGCTTCCGACTGATGCGCACCGGCGCCGCCGCGCAGCCTGGCGGCCGCCACCAGCGGGTTGCGCGGCTTGGGCGGGATTTTCACTTTGATCTTCATGGCCACTCCTTTCAGCCCTTGATGCAGACGACCTGGCGCAAGGTATGCACCACTTCCACCAGGTCGCTCTGATGCGCCATGACGGCGTCGATATTTTTATAGGCGGCGGGGATCTCGTCGATCACGCCGCCATCCTTGCGGCACTCGATGCCGGCCGTCTGCTCGGCCAGGTCGAAGCGGTTGAAGCAGCGCTTCGCCTCGCTGCGGCTCATGCTGCGCCCCGCCCCGTGCGAGCAGGAGCAGAACGATTCCGGCTTGCCCTTGCCGCGCACGATGAAGCTGCGCGCGCCCATGCTGCCGGGGATGATGCCCAGCTCGCCCTGCCGCGCCGAAATGGCGCCCTTGCGCGTCACATACAAATCCTCATTGCCATGCGTTTCGCGCGCGATGTAGTTGTGGTGGCAGTTGATGGCTTCCCCGTCGAGCCGGAACGGCGGAGCAAACTTCGCCAGCACGTCGAGCACGCGGCGCATCATTTCGCTGCGGTTGAGCAGCGCGTAATCCTGCGCCCAATCCACCGCTTCCACATAATCGTCAAATACCGCGGAGCCCTCGCTCAGGTACGCCAGGTCCGCGTCCGGCAGCTGCAGCTGGTGGCGCCGCATGTCCTTCTGCGCGGCGGAGATAAAGTAACGGCCGATCACGTTGCCGATGCCGCGCGAACCCGAATGCAGCATGATCCACACCCGCTGCTCCTCGTCGAGGCAGATTTCAATGAAGTGATTGCCGCCCCCCAGGGTGCCGGCCTGGCAAATCCACGTGCGCTCGAACTGGCGCAGCATCTTGGCGATGCCCCGGTGGCGCTCGACGATGTGCGCCAGGCGGTCGCCGAGCGGCCGCACGGCGCGCGCCTGGCGCGAGCCTTGCACGCGGCTCCATTCATGTTGTGCGAAGCCGACGGGCACTTCCGCTTCGATGGCGCTGCGCAGGCGCGCCAGGTTATCGGGCAGGTCGCTGGCCGTCAGGGTCGTGCGCACGGCGTTCATGCCGCAGCCGATATCGACGCCAACGGCGGCCGGGATAATGGCAGCGCGCGTGGGAATCACGCTGCCGACGGTGGCGCCGATGCCGGCATGCACGTCTGGCATGGCCGCCACATGCGGATGGACGATGGGCAGGCTGGCGATATTGTGCAGCTGGCGCAGCGCCTGCGCGTCGATATCGTCGGTAAAGATATGCACGGGCACATGGGCGCCGTGCAGTGTCTGATGAATGGGCATAACGTCTTCCTTGGTATTGTCGTTATGCCGGGGTCGTCTAAAAGAAAAAAACCCCGGCGAGTTTCCTCACCGGGGTTTTGCAGGACACCGGCTCGGGATCGGCAATGTGCCGATGGCCCCGAGCGTCATGCACGGGGCTAGTGGTAGTACAACTTGCTGCCAGCCTGCTCGAACATGGGTTTCCTTTCTTTTGTCTGGTTAATCTGAACTGCGCTGAACTGCGGACGATGATTCTGCACCTTATGCTGCAGTGCGTCAACCGCTTTTCATGGCGAAGACGCCAACGTTGTTATTTTGTCGCAGCCGCTTTTTCCTTCGCGATGCGGGCATCGAGCTTGACTTCATTTTTGGCCGCGTAATTGCGGCACGCCTGCGCATCGATGAAAGGATTCGGCGTGACGCCTTCGAGCAATTGCGTCAGTTTCAGGTCGCCGCCCGAGTGGTCCGGGTGGGCCGAGATCAAAATGTCGCACGGCAGTCTGGCAAAGTCCTGCATGACGCGGCGGAAGGCCGGCGTCAGGTCCCCATGGCGTTCATCGCCCAGGTAGTGAAAATCGTCGGCCGCCACCGGCGTGAGGCTGGCGCCGAACACCACGTTCAGGCATTCCTGACGCTCGGCATCCTCGCACGAGACCCAGGTCCAGCTGGTGCTGCCCGGCGTATGGCCAGGCGTATAGCGCGCCGTGACGGTCACCTCGCCCAGTTGCAGGGTTTCGCCATCGGCGATCTCGCGCACGTTTTCCACGGCCGGCATGGGGTCGATTTCGCCCGCCTGCGGGTCCATGGCGAGTACCGAGCCCGCGCGCAGCGCCTGCGCACCGAGCGGGCTGGCGACCACCTGCGCGCCGCTGTCGCGGGCCAGCGCGGCGATGCCGCCCGAATGGTCGAAATGCGCTTCCGTATTCAGGATGAACTTGATGTCTTCCAGGCGAAAACCCAGCTCGAGGATATGTTCCTTGATGGCGGCCACCGACTGCGGCAACGCGCCATCGATCAGGATCAAGCCGTCGCGCGTATCGATCAGCACCACGCTCAAGCCGCCCACGCCCACGTAATACGTGTCGCCGTGGATGCGCGCCGGCTGCTGCGGGCGGTTCCACTGCGCCGCATACGGCGAGGCGATCGGCTGCGTCAAGGGATCGACGGCGGGCGTGGCGGCATGCGCGGCAAATGGCAGCGCCAGGGCGGCCAGCGCGATGCTGAGCAGGGACTTGGAAAGGAAGAAAGGCGGCATGCGGCTCCAGTAATGAGTGTGCGGTAATCGATGCCACAGAGTAACGTCGCTACCCTCGCGCGGTCAAGCAAGCCATCGTCCGCACTTGCGCTACGATAGAGGTCCATACACTTTCGTGCGCCTTGCCGCCCTATTGCCATGCGTTTGCTGATTCTGTCCGACCTGCATCTGGAAGTCTGGGGTGAAGACACGCCCGTCATCGACCTTGCCGCCAGCCGCCCCGACGTGGTGATCCTGGCCGGGGACATCGACACGGGCAGCAACGCCATCGCCTGGGCCGCGCGCACCTTCGGCGCCCTGCCCGTGCTGTACGTGCATGGCAATCACGAGGGGTATGGCCACCAGCTCGAACGCATGCAGGACGCCGTGCGCGACGCCTGCGCCAGCGCCAATGCGCAGGGCGCCAACATCCGCCTGCTCGACGGCGACGCCGTGACGCTCGATGGCGTGCGCTTCCTCGGCGTCACGCTGTGGACGGATTTTCTGCTGTTCGGCGCCGAGCGCCGGGATGAAGCCTTGAGCGCGGCGCAAAGCTACATGCCCGACTACAAGCGCATCAGCACGGGCGGCGACACGCCGCGCCTGCTGTGCGCCAGCGACACGGCGCAGCTGCATGCGCAGCACCGTTCGTGGCTGGAACGGCAGCTGGCGCAACCATTCGAGGGCAAGACGGTCGTCATCACGCACATGGCGCCGTCGATGCTGTCGGTGGAAGAGCAATACGCGACGAACCTGGGTTCGCCCGCCTTCGCCTCGCAGCTGGACGCGCTGGTAGCCCAGGCCAACCTGTGGGTGCATGGCCACATGCACGCCTCGCTCGACTACCGCGTGCAAGGCTGCCGCGTCGTCTGCAACCCCTGCGGCTACAAGCGGCCCGATGGCACGCCGGAAAACGATCGCTACGATTCCGGCTTTATCGTCGATCTCGCCGGCACGGTTTAATTTTTCCGATAGCGCAGCTGCACCACGCCGCTGGGCAGCTGGCGCGTGCCGTCCAGGCGCCAGTCGCTGCGCGGCAAGCAATCCTCGAACAGGCGCACGCCCTTGCCCAGCACCACGGGCAGCATGGACAGGGTCAGGCTGTCGACGACGCCCTCGCGCAAGGCGGCGCGGATGACGGCGCCGCCATCGAGATACACGTGGCGGCAGCCGTATTCGGCCAGCCCCTCCAGTACTTCACGCACGCTGCCCTCGCGGCGCTGCTCGCCATGGCGCGGCGCGAAGTCGCGGTGGCTCAATACCACCACGCGCTTGCCCGCATACGGCCACGGCTCGAATCCCAGCACGGCGTCATACGTGGTGCGGCCGATCAGCAAGGTATCGACCTGCTCCATCAAGGCAGTGTAGCCGGTGGCGTCGGGCGAGTCGGGCGCCAGCTCGGCCAGCCAGGACAGGTCGCCGTTTTCTCCGGCGATGCAGCCGTCGATGCTGATGCCGAGAAATACGCTGACAACAGGCTTTTTCATGGATGTTCCTTCAATTAATTCTACGGTGTAGAATTATGCCCATGAAAACCCCAAAACTTCAAGACCTGGAATCTCCCGTGCGCCGCGCCGGACGGCCGCGCCGCGTGTCGCCCGCGCTGGACAGCGCCGCCATCCTGCAAGCGGCCTTGGCCCTGCTGGAAGAGCAAGGCGAAGCGTTTTCCATGCGCGCGCTGGCGCAGCGGCTGGGCGTCGATGCCATGGCCCTGTATCACTATTACGCGGGAAAAGAGGAATTATTACTGGCCCTGATGGCGCAGCGTTTTGCCGCGCTCGATCCGCGCCAGCCGCCGTTTACGCAACGCCAGGGGCCGCAGCGTCGCCTGCTCGCGCTGTGCGCGCTGTACCTGGAACTGGTCAGCGCCACACCGTATTTCGTGCGCCTGATGGCACGCGGACTCGTGACGCAAGCCGATGTGGCAGAGCGCTTTACGGCGCTGTTCGAACTGGCCGTGGAGGCCCTCGATCTGGATAAAAAAACCCGCTTGCGCGGGCGCGATGCACTCGTCGATTTCCTGCACGGCTATGCGCTGGCGGGCAGGCCCGCCAGCGAGACGGCCTGGCATGCGTCCGTCGGCCTGATCCTGGCGGGCATGGCCGCCGGACGCACCGGTGGATGACGCCCGGCGGCCGGCCGTCCTACCGACGCATCAAGCCAGCAGCTTGAGCAGCGCCTGGGCGGCCGCTTCCGACGAGGCCGGGTTCTGGCCCGTGACCAGCAAGCCATCGGTGACGGCGTACGGCTGCCAGTCGCCCAGCTTCGAGTAAACGCCGCCGTTTTGCTTGAGCATGTCCTCGACGAGGAAAGGCACGATGGCCGTCAAGCCGACGGCGTCTTCCTCGGTATTCGTAAAGCCCGTCACCTGCTTGCCGCGCACCAGCGGCGAGCCGTCGGCCGCCTTCACGTGGCGCAGCACGCCAGGCGCGTGGCAGACGGCGGCGACGGGCTTGCCGGCGGCGATCATCTGCTCGATCAGCGCGATCGAGTGCGGGTCTTCAGCCAGGTCCCACAGCGGGCCATGGCCGCCCGGGTAGAACACGGCGTCAAAGTCGGCCGCCTTCACGTCGGCCAGCTTGCCCGTGTTGGCCAGCACGGCTTGCGCAGCGGCGTCCTGCTTGAAGCGGCGCGTGGCGTCCGTTTGCGAATCGGGCTCGTCGCTTTTCGGGTCCAGCGGCGGCTGGCCGCCGTTGGGCGAAACCACCGTCAGCTGCGCGCCCGCTTCCTGCAAGGCATAGTAGGGCGCGGCGAATTCTTCCAGCCAGAAGCCGGTTTTCTTGCCCGTGTCGCCCAGTTGATCGTGCGAGGTCAGTACCATCAGGATGTTCATGTTGTTTCCTTTTATGTCAGGGTTACAGTGCTGCTTCGAGGATACGGCGGCTACGCGCGAGGTCGATATCGCGGTGTTCGCCGAGGGAGGTCATGCCATGTGCTTCCAGTTGCGTCAAAACCGCTTCCACCGCTTCCTGGCCCAGCTGATAGGCCGACAAACGGGTCGGAATGCCCAGCCCTTCAAAGAAGGCGCGGGTGCGGGCGATGGCGGCGGCGATGCGCTCGTCGTCGCTGCCCTGCGTGATGTTCCAGACACGTTCGCCATATTGCAGCAATTTGCCGCGTTTCTGCTCGCGCTGCACGTCCAGCAGTGCGGGCAGCACCAGGGCCAGGGTGCGCGCATGGTCGATGTCGTACAGGGCCGTCAATTCGTGGCCGATCATGTGGGTGGCCCAGTCCTGCGGCACGCCGGCGCCGATCAGGCCATTCAGGGCCAGGGTGGCCGTCCACATCAGGTTGGCGCGCGTGGCGTAATCGTCGGGTGAGGCGACCGCCTGCGGCGCGATCTCAACCAGGGTCTGCAGCAAGCCTTCGGCAAAGCGGTCCTGCACCTTCGCCTGCACCGGATAGGTCAGATACTGTTCCGTGGTGTGAACAAAGGCGTCGACCAGGCCATTGGCTACCTGCGTGGCCGGCAAGGTAAACGTTTTGCCGGGGTCGAGCACGGAAAACTGCGGGTACAGCAGCGGGTTGCGAAAACTCAGCTTGGCATGCGTGGCTTTTTTCGTCACCACGCCGCCGCTGTTCATTTCCGACCCGGTGGCCGGCAAGGTCAGCACCGTGCCGAACGGCAGGGCGCGCTGCACGTTGGCGCCGCCGCGCTCGGCGATTTCCCACGGCTCGCCGTCATACAGGGCGGCCGCGGCGACGAACTTGGTGCCGTCGATCACGGAGCCGCCGCCGACGGCCAGCAGGAAGTCCAGCTTCTCGCTGCGCACCTGTGCCACGGCGCGCATCAGGGTTTCATAGCTGGGATTGGGTTCGATTCCGCCAAACTCCTGCACCGTGCGCTGGCCCAGCGCAAGAGCAGTGCGCACTTCGGCCAGGGTGCCCGTCTTTTCCGCGCTGGCGCCGCCGTACAAGATCAGCACGCGCGCATCGTGCGGCACCAGCGTGGACAATTTGATGACGGTATCAAGACCGAAGACGATACGGGTCGGGTTGTGGAATTCAAAATTCTTCATGCTGCTCCTTTATTATTAGACTGGTCGTCTAGAATGCGGTTCAAAAAAACGCGGATGTCTGTCATCCGCGTACCTGGCGCCCTTATTGATCCGGCGGCAGCTGCAGCATGGCCAGGGTCGCCCGCCAGGCCGTTTGCAAGGCGCTGGCGTCGCGCCGCAGCTTGGTCAACATGGCCGCGCCCAGCCACAGCTGGTACAAGGTGGCGGCCATCTGCGCCGGGTCGGCCACCGATGGCAGCGTATCGTCCACCCTGCCCCGCGCGATGGCCAGGGCCAGCCTGGCGATGATGCGGTCGGTGCCGCCAAGCAGCGCCACGCGCATCGGTTCCGACATGTCCGCCACTTCGCTGCTGAGCTTGACCACCAGGCAACGGCAGTCGCAGCCGCTGCCATCGAGGCTGTCGCTGGTCCAGCTGGCCCAATACGCCATCAGCGACTGCGCCGCGTTCCGGCCGGGCTGGCCCAGCACGCGCTCCATTTCGTCCAGGTAGCGCGTTACGTAGTCTTCCAGCATCGCTACACCAAACAATTCCTTGGACTTGAAGTAATGGTAGAACGAACCCTTGGGCACATCGGCGGCCGATAAAATCTCGTTCAGCCCCACGCCGGCAAAACCCTTGCGCGTGATGATGGCCTTGCCCTGGTCGATAATGTGCTGGCGCACGTCGGTGTATTCAGCTTTCATGCGGGGCATTGTAGCACAATTAGACCAGTCGTCTAGATCCATCTATTTCAATGCAGCGACGGCGAACTACGCGCGCTTGTCACGCATGGCGTCTTCACCAGGATTCTCGCGCAGATCGATGGCGCCATGGTCCTGGGCACGCCATTCGCGGCGCAATTGCGCCATCCTGTTGAAGGCGGCCCTCGCCAATTTCCACCAGGCGAACGGACGCGGATCGGCCAGCATGCTGAGCGCCCTGGAATAATCGAGCGTCAACCCGGGCGTCCACGCCATCGTCACGGCACGCTTGCGGATCTGGGCGGCTACCCACAACTCCGGCGTCGCCAGGATGCGGAAAAACACTCTCCAGCCTGCGCGATCCCCATACAGGCGGCCAACGGCGCCGTCGATCGCCGCCTCCAATGCCCGGGCAACAGTACTGGAACAATTACGATGCGTGAGATTGTAAGTCTCGTCGCAGCGATACTGTCGCCAGAAAGCCTGCAGCTGGCGCGGGTCGTAATTCCGGATACGGACCTGAACGGTGGACGGGCACCATGCCTTGGATTCTGTCGCATAATCCGGCTGGAATACGCCCGGCACGTCATTCTCCCGGGTGGCGCGCAGCAGGCGCCCGAAATCGTCCGGCGAACGGTCGATCTCTGTGCGCGGATACAGGCTGATATAAATACCTTCCGGCGATTCCAATGCCGCATGCCCGGTAGAGATCACGCCGTTGACATCGACTGCGGCGATATAGCGATCGACAATCGGATAATGTTGGGTCGGCGACCTGGCTGAACCGGCAGGCGTCCAGACATGCACCGTCAGCGCCTGTTCATGCTCCGCTGGAGGACCGTCCCACTCCACTTGGGTATATGCAGAAGCAAGGTGTTCATCCGGCTGGACTGCGGAATGCGCCGATTCCAACAGGGCCGGATTACCGCTCATGCGACGAACACGGCTTGCCAGCCCCATCAAATTGGCGCCGCCAAACATCAGAAACAGGCCCAGGCAATACGGTAGTGTTCCAACATAATGCGTCGGGTATGGCTGATAAAAGAAGATTGCCAGCGCAATCTCGGCCAGGCCCCAGGAAAATGCCACGCGCCAGCGCCGATAGCGGACCATGTAGGCAGAGACGCACTGTATCAGTCCGTCGGCGAGAAAAAGCGTTCCAAAAATCATCGATAACAGGAAATTGCCATGGTGGTGACCGGCGAAGATCAGCATCGCCGCCAGCACCACGGCGCAGCCTTTCACGTAGCGCAAGATGCGCTGTCCGCCGACGCCAGTCCATGCCACAGCCAGCGTTGCCAGACCTTCGACCAGGAACAGGTAAGCAAAAAAATTGATCGGGAAGTACATCGCATTGTCGAGCGCGTCAATAAAGATGACCAGGCCTGCGAGCAGCCATATCAATCCGATCAGCAGGATACTGCGCCAGCGCTTGCGTAGATATTCAACGCCCAATAACAGCAACACCAATCGAATCATGAATGCTCCTCCTGTTTTACCTGCAGCAGCAATACCCGGACAATACGCGTCAACTGGTCGTCATGGCCGTGAAAATACATGACGATGAACTTTCACATCATTTGAGAATGGAAACTGTCGCAATCCATGCATTAGCATAAAACATGAAATTCATCAGGAAAGTATCATAAAAGATAAAAATGTCAGGTTTGCTTGTCGGCAGCCGTAGCCGCACCAAGCAATCGTTATTGGACCCTGTTTTCAATCAGGCTCGCCGCGACGTCAAGACCAGCCCCCGTTGCAGGGGCGCAGCTGAGAAACTTCTTTTATATTCAATGAGTTGCGGCAGCGGCTGTAAACGTGGTCGTTTTCGCGCTGACCGGCCACCGCATTCTCATCGTCGATCGTCATTTCCGCATCAGATGGTGAAGGTCCGACGCGATGTCAGGCCCTGCCTTAGGCGAACTTCTTGAAATCCGGCTTCCTCTTTTCAAAGAAGGCCGTAAACGCTTCCTTCGCCTCGGCGCCGCCCAGCATGGCGCTGAACAGTTTGTTTTCCTCGGCGATGGCCGCCTTCATCGGTTCCATGCGGCTTTGCTTCATCAGGCGCTTGGTGGCGCGGATCGAGGCCGCCGGCAATGCCACCAGCTTGGCCGCCTGGCCTTGCGCGAACGTCATCAGGTCGTACAGGGGCACGACTTTTGAGACGAGGCCCATTTCCAGCGCTTCGCTGGCGGGGAAGGATTCGCCCAGCATCAGCTTTTCCGCCGCGCGCGGGTAGCCGGCCAGTTGCGTGAGCAGCAGGCTGGAGCCGAATTCCGGGCACAGGCCCAGCTGCGTGAACGGCATCGAGAAGCTGGCGTTGTCGGCCGCGTAGACGAGATCGCAGTGCATCAACAAGGTCGTGCCGATGCCGATGGCGGGGCCGGAGACGGCCGCCACCACGGGCTTGCTGCTGCCGTACAGGGCGCGCATGAACTGGAACACGGGACGGTCATGGTCGAGCGAGCCATCCTTCGGGCGCGCCGTCTTCATGAAGTCATCGAGGTCGTTGCCGGCCGTGAAAATCTCGCGCTTGCCGCAGATCAGGATGGCGCGTACTGCATCGTCCGTCTCTGCCGCCACCAGCGCGTCGGCCAGCGTCTGGTACATGGCGCCCGTGATCGCATTCTTGCGTTCCAGGCGGTTGAATTCCAGGGTCAGAATGCCCTCGCTCTTGCTGCACAAAATATCCATGTCATCTCCAAAAAGATAAAGGGCGCCGGGGTAATCCCGCAGCGCCCAAGTTTTGACTAATCTTAGCTGACCACTGACGTCACGACGCCTGGCAGAAGCGTAGCGAGCGGCAGCGAGTTGTGGCCGAGACGCGCAACTGTGCGAAGGCACAGTGAGCATCGCAGGCCGCGAATCGCAACGCGCAGTAGCTTATGCCAAGTGTCATCAGACGCGTTCGAAGATGCCTGCTGCGCCCATGCCTGCGCCCACGCACATCGTGACCATGCCGTACTTCTGCTTGGTGCGCTGCAGTGCGTGGATCACAGTGGCGGCGCGGATGGCGCCGGTGGCGCCCAGCGGGTGGCCCAGGGCGATCGCGCCGCCCATCGGGTTGACCTTCGATGGATCCAGGCCCAGGTCGCCGATGACGGCCAATGCCTGTGCGGCAAACGCTTCGTTCAGCTCGATCCAGTCCAGCTGGTCTTGCGTGATACCGGCGGCGGCGCACGCTGCAGGAATGGCAAATTTCGGACCGATGCCCATGATTTCCGGCGGCACGCCGCGCACGGCGAACGAGGAGAATTTTGCCAGCGGGGTCAGGTTATGCTCGCGCAGGATTTTTTCGCTGACGATCAGCAGCGCGCCGGCGCCGTCGGACATCTGCGAGCTGTTGGCGGCCGTGACGGTGCCCTTGGCGGCGAACACTGGTTTCAGTTTTGCCAGCGACTCCATCGACGAATCGGCGCGCGCGCCTTCGTCAGTGTCGACGGTGCGGCGCGATACGTCCACCTGGCCGGTGGCCAGGTTCGGCGTGCGCGTGATGATTTCCACGGGCGTCGTTTCCGCCTTGAAGAAGCCGGCTTGCTGCGCGGCGATGGCGCGGCGGTGCGATTCGACGGAGAACGCGTCCTGCTGTTCGCGCGACACTTTCCATTGCTGCGCCACTTTCTCGGCCGTCAGGCCCATGCCGTAGGCCATGCCGATGTTTTCGTCGCTGAACATGTCCAGGTTCATCGATGGGTGGTGGCCCATCATCGGTACCATCGACATCGATTCGATGCCGCCGGCGATCATCACGTCGGCTTCGCCCACGCGGATGCGGTCGGCCGCCATGGCGATGGCCGTGATGCCCGAGGCGCAGTAGCGGTTGACGGTGACGCCACCGACGGTTTTCGGCAAGCCGGCCAGCAGCACCGAGTTACGCGCGATATTGAAGCCCTGCTCCGCTTCCGGGAACGAGCAGCCGATAATGGCGTCGGTGATCAATGCCGGGTCGAGGCCAGGCGCTTGCGCCAGGGCCGATTGCAGCACGCGCACCAGCAGGTCGTCCGGGCGAGTGTTTCTGAACATGCCGCGCGGCGCCTTGCCGATCGGGGTGCGGGTTGCAGAGACGATGTAGGCGTCTTGAAGTTGTTTGCTCATTTTGTTCTTTCAAAGATGTTGAACGAGGTTCGTGTTCTGTCGAATGTCCGGGGTAGTCAGGTTGCCGCTTAGCGCTTCTGCGACAGATACCAGTCCACCGTCACCTGTGCCGCCAGCGTGCCTTCGGCATCGAAAATATCGACTGCCACGGGAAACGCCACCTTGCCATCCTGCGCCAGCTGCGCCTTCAAGGCAGCCAGGTCGCCCGGCACGCGGCCTTCGGCGCGCGTCGCGCCCCGGGCCACCTTCTGGTAGGCGATGCGCGACTCCTTGGCCACCGGGCGCAAGCCCAGTATCAGCTCGGCGAAGCCGCCAGCCATGGCCGCGCCGGAAGCCGTTTCGGCCAGGGTAAACAAGGCGCCCGCATGCTGCGTGCCCAGGTGATTATGCAGTTTGGGATCGTCCGGCAGCGACACCTTGGAGGTGCCGGCGCCGATCTCGTCGATGCTGATCCCCAGCAGCCGCACGAAGGGCAAGGTGTCCATCATCTGTTGTTTGATACGGTCATACACCATGCTTGGCCTCACGCGCAGCAGTACTTTAAATACGAGGGACAGGATCGTCATCGACGCTGTGCTTAGTTGCGTACCGGCTTACCGGTCTGCATCATGCCCATGATCCGTTCCTGGGTTTTCGGATGGTTCAACAGCTCCAGGAATGCCTTGCGTTCCATATCCAGCAGCCACTGTTCGCTGACGAAACTGCCCTGGTCCACGTCGCCGCCAGATACGATCTCGGCGATCATCTCGCCCAGCTTGAAATCGTGCGCCGAAATGAAGCCGCCGTCGCGCATGTTGACCAGCTGCGCCTTGATGGTGCCCCAGCCGTAGCGGCCCGTGACCTGGATCAGCGAAGGAAGCGCCGGACGGAAGCCCGCGTCGAACATGGCGCGCGCTTCGACCTTGGCCACGTGCAGCAGCTCGTAGGCGTTGAACACGATCACGTCGTCTTCCTTCAGGTAACCCATCTTCTTCGCTTCCAGCGCCGACTTCGACACGTTGGCGGTGGCCGCATTGGTGAAGCCCGTCTTCAGGAATTGCAGGATGTCGTTGCCCTTGGCTTCTTTGTAGGCGCGCTGCGCCGCTTCCTTCAAGCCGCCGCCGGCTGGAATCAGGCCCACGCCCACTTCCACCAGGCCGATATACGACTCGATCGAGGCCACGCGCTTCGATGCATGCAGCGCCAGCTCGCAACCGCCTCCCAGCGCCAGGCCGGCGACCGCGGCGATCACCGGCACGTTCGCGTATTTCAGCGACATGAAGGTGTTCTGCAGTTCGGCGATGATCGGATCGACGGCTTTCACGCCGCCTTGCATGAAGGCCGGCAGGGCCGATTGCAGGTCGGCGCCGGCCGAGAAGGCGCCGCCTTCGGCTGCGTCCGCGTGCCAGATCACCAGGCCCTTGAAGTTCTTTTCCGCTTCGGCCAGGGCCAGTTTCAAGCCATTGATGACGCCTTCGCCGATCACGTGCATCTTCGTCTTGAACGAGATGATCAGGACGTCGTCGCCCGTATGCCAGACGCGCACGGATTCGTCTTCGAAGACGGTGGTGCCGGCGGTCTTGCCGTCGATGGCGCCGCTGCCCAGTACGGGTGCGCGGAATGGCTGGCGGTCGTATACGGACAGGCTCGAGCGTGGCACGAAGCTGTTCGACACGGCGGAGTACGAACCTTCCGGCGTGTGCACGCCGCCTTTTTCAGCGACCGGGCCTTCGAAGACCCAGGCAGGCAAAGGCGCGTTGCACAGCGCGTGGCCGGCGTCGATGTCTTCCTTGACCCAGTTGGCCACTTGCAGCCAGTTCGATGCCTGCCACGTTTCAAACGGGCCCACGTTCCAGCCGAAGCCCCAGCGCATGGCGAAATCGATGTCGCGCGCGTTGTCGGCCACGGTGTCCAGATGGATGGCGATGTAGTGGAAGGCGTCGCGGAAGATCGCCCACAGGAACTGGCCTTGCGGATTCGTCGATTCGCGCAGCGCCTTCATCTTCTTGACCGGATCCTTTTCCTTCAGGATGCGGGCGATGATGTCGGCGGCCTTGGCGCCGCCGGCCACGTATTCACCGGTGGCGAAGTCCAGGCGCAAGATATCCTTGCCGACCTTCTTGTAGAAGCCCGCGCCGCTCTTCTGGCCCAGCGCGCCTTTTTCGACCAGCTGCGCCAGCACGGCCGGCGTCTTGTAGACGGCGGCGAACGGGTCGTTCGGCAGGTAGTCCTGCATGGTCTTGATCACATGGCCCATGGTGTCCAGGCCGACCACGTCCGCCGTGCGGAAAGTGCCCGACTTGGCGCGGCCCAGCTTGGAGCCGGTCAGGTCATCGACAACGTCCACGGACAGGCCGAATTTCTCGGCTTCATGCACGATGGCCAGGATGCCGAACACGCCCACGCGGTTGGCGATGAAGTTCGGCGTGTCCTTGGCGCGGACCACGCCCTTGCCCAGGGTGGTGGTCAAAAAGCCTTCCAGCTGGTCGGCGATTTCAGGCTTGGTGAACGCGGTCGGGATGATTTCGACCAGGTGCATATAGCGCGGCGGATTGAAGAAGTGCACGCCGCAGTAGCGCGATTTCAGGTCGGCGTCGAAGCCTTCGGCCAGCTTGGTGATCGACAGGCCCGAGGTGTTCGAGGCGAAGATCGCGTTCGGGCCGATGTGCGGGGCCACCTTCTGGTACAGGTCGTGTTTCCAGTCCATGCGCTCGGCGATGGCTTCGATGATCAGGTCGCAACCGGCCAGCAAGTCCAGGTTGTCTTCGTAGTTGGCCACCTGGATCAGCGCGGCGTCATCCTTGTTGCCCAGCGGCGCAGGCGACAGTTTTTTCAGGTTCTCGATGGCGCGCAGCACGATGCCATTCTTTGGACCTTCTTTTGCAGGCAGGTCGAACAGCACGACCGGCACTTTCGCGTTGATGCAATGGGCGGCGATCTGCGCACCCATCACGCCGGCGCCGAGGACGGCTACTTTTTTAACGATGAAATTGGTCATATTTTCCTCAAGTCTTAGAACAGGTCTGCGTCGAGTGCCATCAGGTTGGCCGAACCGGAACGCGCCTGACGGATCAGGGTTGCCGTTTCAGGCTGCAAGCGGGCGAAGTAGAAACGTGCGGTAGCCAGTTTGGCGGTATAGAACTTGTCGCCGCTGGATTCTTTTTCGAGGGCGATCTTGGCCATCTGCGCGAACAGGTAGCTGTAGATCATGTGGCCGACGACGCGCAGGTAAGGCACGCAGGCCGCGCCCACTTCGTCCGGATTCTGGAAGGCCTTCATACCGATTTCCATGGTCAGCTTGGTGACTTTGTCGCCCAGGTCGCCCAGTGGCGTGACGAATTCGCTCATCGCTTCATCGGTGCCGTTGTCTTCGACGAAAGCCTTGATTTTTTCGCCGAACTTGCGCAGCTTGGCGCCGTTGTCGCCCAGGATCTTGCGGCCCAACAGGTCCAGCGATTGGATCGTGTTCGTGCCTTCATAGATCATGTTGATGCGCGCGTCGCGCACGTACTGTTCCATGCCCCATTCCGAGATGTAGCCGTGGCCGCCGAACACTTGCATCGCGTCCGAGGTGGCGATCCAGGCGTTGTCGGTGATGAAGGCTTTGATGACGGGGGTCAGCAGCGCC
The DNA here is from genome assembly GCF_020858135.1 of Janthinobacterium sp. FW305-128. Taxonomy (NCBI): domain Bacteria; kingdom Pseudomonadati; phylum Pseudomonadota; class Betaproteobacteria; order Burkholderiales; family Oxalobacteraceae; genus Janthinobacterium; species Janthinobacterium sp. FW305-128. The sequence goes on from NZ_JACYMK010000014.1 coordinate 123,368, forward strand.
ACTTCGTCGGCCGCTTCCTTGCGCACGTCGGCGTCCGGGTGGTGCAGTTCGCGGTCGATCTGCAGCGCCACGTACGAGGTAAAGGCGCGCGCGCCTTCGGCGTAGGCTTTGCCCGTCAGCAGCATGCGGCGCACGTCAGGGTGCACGATGATGCGGTCGGCCGGCAGTTCCGGGTTCTTGATGCCGGACAGCGAACGCATTTGCGTGCGGTCCTTGGCGTAGATCAGCGCGTTCTGGTAAGCGATTTCCGTCAGGCCCAGCGACTGCATGCCCACGCCCAGGCGGGCCGCGTTCATGAAGACGAACATGGCGTTGAGGCCCTTGTTCGGCTGGCCGATGATCCAGCCTTTCGCGCCGTCCAGGTTCATCTGGCAGGTCGAATTGCCGTGGATGCCCATTTTTTCTTCGATGGCGCCGCAGGTGATCGGGTTGCGCTCGCCGACCGTGCCGTCCGCGTTCGGCAGGAATTTCGGCACCAGGAACAGCGAGATGCCTTTCGAGCCTTCCGGTGCGTCCGGCACGCGGGCCAGCACCAGGTGCAGGATGTTTTCCGCCATGTCGTGCTCGCCGGCCGAGATGAAGATCTTGTTGCCGGTGATGGTCCAGGAACCGTCCGCCTCAGGCAGCGCTTTCGAGCGCAGCAGGCCCAGGTCGGTGCCGCAGTGCGGTTCGGTCAGGCACATGGTGCCCGTCCATTCGCCCGACACCAGCTTCGGCAGGTAGACTTCCTTCTGGTGGTCGGTGCCGTGTTCCTTCAGGCACTCGTAGGCGCCGTGCGACAGGCCCGGGTACATGGACCAGGCCTGGTTCGACGAGTTCAGCATTTCATAGAACGAATTGTTCAGCACGACAGGCAAGCCCTGGCCGCCGTATTCCGGATCGCAAGCCAATGCCGCCCAGCCGCCTTCGACGTACTGTTTATACGCTTCTTTAAAGCCTTTAGGCGTGGTCACGCTTTTCGTGACGGGGTCGTGGTGGCAGCCTTCGCGGTCGCCGGAGTGGTTCAGCGGGAACAATACTTCGGAGGTGAATTTGCCGCCCTCTTCCAGTACCTGGTTGATGATGTCGGCGTCGACGTCGGCGTACGACGGCATTTGCTTCAGTTCTTCTTCCACTTGCAGGAACTCATGCAGGACGAATTGCATATCCCGGATTGGCGCGACGTATTGACCCATAATTTTCTCCTGAAGGCGATTAGCTAAAGTGTTGTACTTGTAGTGCGTGTGCGTTGTTGCGGATACTGCCTGACGGCTTATTTACTTGTGGCGCAATTCTGGTACGACGCCAGCAGGCGGATAAAGCCCGCTTGCGCCCGTTCGATGCTGCCCGGCACGCGCAGGAAGCGCGCGTCGTGATGCAGGGCCAGGATCAGGCCATACATCTCGTACACCAGCTGCTGGGCGTCCGTGTCCGCTTTCAGGTCGCCCGTGGCGATCGATTGCTCGACACAGCGCAGCAGCGCGCCCTGCCAGGCCCGCACCATGGCCACCAGGGCCTCGCGGATGGGACCCGGACGGTCGTCATACTCGACGGCGCCACTGATATAGATGCAGCCGGAAGCGATTTCCACGCTGACCCGCTTGACCCAGCGCGCAAACATCGATTGCAGGCGCTGGATGCCGCGTGGTTCTTTCATGCTGGGGAAAAAGACTTCTTGCTCGAAACGATAGTGATAAAGCTTCAGCACTTCCATCTGCAAGTCCTCGCGCGAGCCGAAGTGGGCAAACACGCCCGACTTGCTCATGTTCATTTTGTCCGCAAGCAGCCCAATCGTCAGGCCTTCCAGGCCGTCGCGGCTGGACAGGTCCAGCGCCACGTCGAGGATGGCTGCACGGGTCAGCTCGCCCTTGCGCATGAATTTGACTGAAGTATTCAAGATGTCCGTTCTAAAAGTGATGTTGCCGATTTGGCGGACTGAAGCGAGGGTAAAAAAAAGCACGCTTCGAAAAAATCCGAACGCTCGTACTATTATCCACTACCACGTAAAAGTCAAACGGGAACTTTAGAGCCGGCGTTCTATTGGTGCAGCGCAGCATTTTCTGACTGCGTGTTTATATCGGTTTCAGGCGGCAAAAGCGCCGTGCGCCCTTGCCTTGCAGTAACAATTGCGCCTCAGTCGAGGCCGCCAGCCTTGCACAATTGCCGGCGGTCGCGCTTGGTGGGCCGCCCCTTGATGGTGGTGCCCGGCTCGCGGAACAGCTTGCGCTCCTCGGCCAGCTGCTCGCGGCGGGCGATGCTGGCCGGCGTTTCTTCATACAGCAGGCGCGCCACGGGTGCCGCGCCGCGCTTGTCGGACAGGCCCAGCACGGCCACTTCCCACGTCTCCGCGCCATTGTCGATGGCCAGCTCATCGCCCACGCGCAGGCTGCGCGCCGGTTTGACGCGCTCGCCGCCCACTTTGACCTTGCCCGTGTCGACGGCTTCGCTGGCCAGCGAGCGCGTCTTGAAGAAGCGCGCCGCCCACAGCCATTTGTCCAGCCTGACCGTTGTCATCTCGTTCATGCGTACTTGCCTACTGAAAAAATGCGCATCACCAGCCGGTACACGAGGAACGCGGCTTCGTAACCGATGCGCCGGAAACGGCCGATGTGCTTGAAATCATCCTGGTGAATCACGATGCCGTCGGCCACGCCTTGCTCGATATGCTGGCGCAAGCTTTGCGCGAAGGCCACGTCCTTGATCACCACGTTCGCTTCCTGGTTCAAAAACAGGCTCAGCGCGTCAATATTGCTCGAACCCACCGTCGCCCAATCGTCGTCGACGACGGCCACCTTGGCGTGCAGCTGCGTCTTGCGGTATTCGACGATTTTCACGCCGGCAGCCAGCAGTTTCGGGTAAAACGAGTGCGCCACAGCATCTTGCATGCGGAATTCGCCCACGCCGATCAGCAGTACCACGTCGACGCCCCGCTGGGCCGCCTGGGCCAGGGCGTGGCGCAGCTTGTGACCGGGCGCGAAATACGGGTTGGCCAGCATCACGCTTTTCCTCGCCTGGCCCAGCGCCTGCAGGTAGGCGCGCTGGATGGTGCGGCGGTTGCGCAGGTTGTCGCGCACGACAAAACCGGCCACGACGGGGTTTTTCGCCAGCTCCTTGCTGACGACGCGCATCTTGCGGTACAGCTTGATACGCCGCACCAGGTTCATCTTGCCCAGACGCGCCCACTGCGCCTGCACCTCTTCATGGATAGCGTCCACCAGCGGACCCTTCACCTGCACGGCGAAATCCCAGCGCGGCGCTTCCAGGCTGATGCTGTGATCGTAGTCGCAAAACATGTCGTCGTTGATATTGATGCCGCCCACCAGGGCGATCTCGCCATCGGCGACGCAGATCTTGCGGTGCGTGCGCGTGATGCCGCGCCGGAACCAGGGATTGAAGATGCGGTGGTGCACGCCGGCCGCTTCCAGCTGCGCATGCATGGCCTTGACGCGGCGGTTGCCCGTGCCGAACCAGTCCGTGATCATGCACACCAGCACGCCGCGCGCGGCCGCCCGTTTCAGGGCGTCGAGCACCAGGGTGCCCGTGGCGTCATCGGCAAAGATATAGGTTTCGAAATAGACTTCCGAGCGTGCACCGTCGATGGCCGCTATGAGCGCGGGAAAGTAATCGGTGCCGCAATACAGCAGCTTGATGTCGTTGTGGGCGATGAAATTGACTGTGCGCATGCCGGCAGTCTACGCGAGTTTCAAAGCGGCAACTATCGGCGCGTGGTCCGACAGTTTGGCCCACAGGGTGCCATGCATCACTTGTGCGCCTTCCACGTGGAAACCGCGCACATAGATGCGGTCCAGGCGGAACCACGGCAAGGCGGCGGGAAAGGTGCGTGCCGGTACGGGGACGGGTGTTTTCGTCTGGCGCCGCGCCAGCGTACGCACGAGGTCGCCCAAGGCCGAATTCGATGCGCGCTGGTCGAACACTTCCACCACGCCGAGCGCATTGCGCAGCTTGTCGCTGAGCGTGTTGCGCCAGTCGTTGAAGTCGCCCGCGATGATGACGGGTTCGCCGTTCGGCGCCGATTCCATCACGGCGTCGATCAGCGCCTGCGTCTGCCGTCCCCGCCCCGACTCAAACAGGCCCAGGTGGACCACGTAGCAGTGCACGTCGGCCTGCGGCGTCTTGAGCACGCAATGCAGGATGCCGCGTTGCTCGTAGGCATGGTCGGACACGTCATGGTTGGTTTGCGAGGCGATGGGAAATTTGCTGAGCAAGGCGTTGCCATGGTGGCCATGGTCGTACACGGCATTCATGCCGTAGGCGGAATGGTGCTCGGCGCCGGCAAAGAATTCATGCTGCGACGCTTCCGGCCAATGCTTGTGGCCATTTTTCTCGGCGCCAAAGCGGGCCGCATTGCGGTCGTGCTTGCCTTGCACCTCTTGCAGGAAGACGACATCGGCATGGAACAGGGCGATCGCCTGCTTCAATGCGTGGACTCTGGGCAAGCCCCGCACGGAAGAGACGCCCTTGTGGATATTATAAGTTGCTACGCGGATTTTCATGCATGGATTCTACTCCCAGACGGGCCCCGCGCGGCGCCAGCGTAGGTGCGCGTGCGCACCTAATTCCTCGATTGGCTCGCCTTCGGCCTCGCCTGGCTCAGGCAAACATGCGCGCCAGGCCGCTGGCGACACTGACGCCGGCCGCCGCGATGCCGGCGGACCACACCACCTTGACCAGCAACGGTGCGCCGCGCCAGGCCACCGTGCGCTTGCCCTTGCTAAACATACCGGGATGCAACAGCAGTCCCACCACCATCAGCGGCAAGCCGACGGGCGGCGTGCGTTCGGGCGGCGTGTACAGGCTGGCCGCCACAATCACGACCAGGCACAGCGCCAGGCAGAATGTGCCGGCCAGTTTTTGTTGCTAGGAGAGATTAAACCAGTTCAACATGCAAGGCTTTCGAATGAGATCAACGATGGCGCGCCAGGCCCGTCATGGCCGGCAATTGCAGAATCGCTTCCGCGTTGGACGACGAGAAACAGCGGTCGGCCGCCGCCAGATAAGGCAGCCACGCGTATTGCAGGTGTTCGCGGGGGCTCAGGGTGATGGCGATGTCGCGCGGCACTTGCACGCTGAACACGTGTTCCGTGTTGCGCGTCACGCCGGGCGCATAGCGGTGGCGCCAGATCGGATAGATCTCGTACACATTCGACAAGTTCCAGTCGCGCAGCACGATATCGCATCCATCGGCAACGATGCCGGTCTCCTCGCACAGTTCGCGCGCGGCCGTCTGCGGCAGCGGTTCGTCGACGGCATCGACGGAACCCGTCACCGATTGCCAGAAGCCGGGCTGGCCCGCGCGTTCGATGAGCAAGACGTCAAGGTCAGCCGTATGAATGACGACCAGCACGGAAACAGGAATTTTATGAGTCATATCAACAATGAAAAAGGCGCCACGACAGCGCCTTTTTTTGCATAGTGGATCAAACAGCGGCCGCCGGGGCAGCCGCATGCTTCATTACACTACTTTAGGCTCGGCGCTGCGCAAACGGATGTGCAGTTCACGCAATTGCTTCTCGTCCACTTCCGACGGCGCATGGGTCAGCAAGTCTTGCGCGCGCTGGGTTTTCGGGAAGGCGATCACGTCGCGGATCGATTCGGAACCCGTCATCATGGTCACGATACGGTCCAGGCCGAATGCCAGGCCGCCATGCGGTGGCGCGCCGTATTGCAGGGCGTCGAGCAGGAAGCCGAACTTCAGCTGCGCTTCTTCCGCATCGATCTTCAATGCGCGGAACACTTTCGACTGCACTTCTTCGCGGTGGATACGGATCGAACCGCCGCCCAGTTCCCAGCCGTTCAAGACCATGTCGTAGGCCTTGGCGATGCAGGCGCCCGGATCGCTTTCCAGCATGTCTTCATGGCCGTCTTTCGGCGCCGTGAATGGATGGTGGGTCGCCGTCCAGCGGTCCGCTTCTTCGTCGTGCTCGAACATCGGGAAGTCGACCACCCACAATGGCTTCCACACGTCTTCGAACAGGCCGGCTTTCTTGCCGAACTCGCTGTGACCGATTTTCACGCGCAGCGCGCCGATGGCGTCGTTGACGACTTTCGCCTTGTCGGCGCCGAAGAAGATCAGGTCGCCGTCTTGCGCGCCCGTCTGCTCAAGGATCGTGGCCAGCACGTCGGCAGGCAGGAACTTGACGATCGGCGACTGCAGACCTTCAGGACCCTTGGCTTTCTCGTTGACCTTGATGTAAGCGAGGCCCTTGGCGCCGTAGATGGCGACGAATTGCGTGTAGGCGTCGATTTCCGAACGGGGCATACTGCCGCCTTGCGGTACGCGCAGGGCCACCACGCGGCCGCCTTTCATGTTGGCGGCGCCGTTGAAGACCTTGAACTCGACCGACTTCATGACTTCGGTCAAGTCCGTGAAGGCCAGCTTGACGCGCATGTCCGGCTTGTCGGAACCGTACAGGCCCATCGCTTCGGCGAAATCCATCACCGGGAACGGGTTCGGCAGGTCGATGTTCAGGGTGTTCTTGAAGACGACGCGGATCATGTCTTCGAACAGGTCGCGGATTTCCTGTTCCGTCAGGAACGAGGTTTCGCAATCGATCTGCGTGAATTCAGGCTGGCGGTCGGCGCGCAAGTCTTCGTCGCGGAAGCACTTGGTGATCTGGTAGTAACGGTCGAAGTTGGCAACCATCAACAGTTGCTTAAACAACTGTGGCGATTGCGGCAAGGCGAAGAAGCTGCCGGCGTTCACGCGCGACGGCACCAGGTAGTCGCGCGCGCCTTCTGGCGTGGACTTGGTCAGCATCGGCGTTTCGATGTCGATGAAGCCCAGCGCGTCGAGGTACTTGCGCACTTCCATCGTCACCTTGTAGCGCAGGCGCAGGTTGTTTTGCATTTGCGGGCGGCGCAGGTCCAGCACGCGGTGCGTCAGACGCGTCGTTTCCGACAGGTTGTCGTCGTCCAGCTGGAACGGCACGGGCACGGACGGGTTCAGCACTTCCAGCTCCGAGCAGACCACTTCGATCTTGCCCGACTTCAGGTTGTTGTTGATCGTGCCTTCGATACGGTTGGTCACGACGCCCGTCACGCGCAGGCAGAATTCGTTGCGCACGGCTTCGGCGACCTTGAACATCTCCGCTTGTTCCGGGTTGCAAACGATTTGCACCAGGCCTTCGCGGTCGCGCAAGTCGATGAAAATCAGGCTGCCGTGGTCGCGGCGGCGATGTACCCAGCCGCACAGGCTGACGGTTTGTCCCAGCATGGCTTCGGTAACGAGGCCGCAGTATTCAGTACGCATAGACATAAAATTCTCAGTTCAGGTTAGTGAGTGTTCAATCCGGCCACGTCCCGCATGGGACGCCTGCCTTTATTCTTTGGCTGCCGGGGCCGGTACAGCAACAACTTCCGCAGGCGCCACCACGCCCATCGAGACGATATATTTGAGCGCCGCATCGACGCTCATGTCGAGTTCGACGACATCGCTGCGCTTCATCATCAGGAAAAAGCCTGACGTCGGGTTCGGCGTCGTCGGCACGTACACGCTGACATAGTCGCCCACCAGGTGGTTCGCCGCATCGCCGCCCGGCACGCCCGTCAGGAAAGCGATGGTCCAGGAGTTCTGGTGCGGATACGGCACCAGCACGGCCTTGCGGAAGGCATTGCCCGACGGGGAAAACAGGGTATCGGACACTTGCTTGACGCTCGAATACAGGGAATTGACGATGGGTATGCGTTGCAGCAATTTTTCCCACAGCTTCACCACGTAATTGCCGACCAGGTTATTCGTCAGCAAGCCCGTGAAGAACACGATCAGCACCGTCAATACCGTGCCCAGGCCGGGAATGGTGCTCAGCGCGGGAATCTTGTGGCCGAACCAGACGCTGGGCTGCGTACTGCCGGGCACCAGCAACAGCGACTGGTCCATCGTGCTGATGACCAGATTCAGCACCCAGGCCGTAATGGCCAGGGGCACCAAAATCAGTAATCCGGTAATAAAGTATTTACGCATCAGTTTCTCGGTAATGGATCGTATCGGCGCGGCGCGCTTTTCAGTCCGCTTTCGGCGTGGTGGCAGCAGGAGCGGGCGCAGGCGCAGCGGCAGGCGCGCTCTCGGCGGCCGGGGCAGGCTTGGCGTTATCGGCCGGGCCCGTCGGAATGGCCGTGGTGGGCGCCGTACCGCCGCGGAAATCGGTCGCGTACCAGCCAGTGCCCTTCAATTGGAAACCGGCGGCCGTCAATTGTTTCTTGAAACTGGGCTTGCCGCACGACAGGCACACCGTCAGTACTGGATCGGAGATCTTTTGCAAGACATCCTTGGCAAAACCACACTCGTCACAACGGTAAGCGTAAATCGGCATCTCTACTCCGAGAAAAAACTTCAAAAACCCTGAATTATAAAGCTTTTCCTTTGTCGCCAGCGGAAAATGCCCCGCCCGCTTCAGTCCGCCCGGCGGCGCCAGCTCATCCAGCGCTCCTTGCCGGCGAAGACGGCAATGGAATCATCGACGGCCTCATCGGCCAGACAGTCGAAATGCGGCGCCAGCAATTCCTGCAGTTTCTCCCGCGAAATGCCGAACGGCGGCCCCTTGGCATTGTCGTCAAAGAAAAAGTAGCCGGCCAGCATGGCGCCCGGCGCCAGCAGCTGCGCCCAGCGGGCCGCCACTTGCGGCCACATGGCGCGCGGCATGGCGCACAAAAACGCCCGTTCATAGATCAGGTCCAGCGGTGCCTCGGGCTGCCAGGCAAAGAAATCCGCTTCCATCACCTGCCCTGCCCGCTCGCCCAGCTGGGCACGCGCGGCGGCCACGGCGGCCGGCGAAAAGTCGATGGCCGTGGCATCCCAGCCGTGATCGAGCATGAAGACCAGTTCATAGGCGGAGCCGCAGCCGGGAATCAGGCAGCGCAGCGCCGCCGGACTGCCGGCCACGAAGCGGCGCAGGCGGGACGGCACGCCGCCCTGGTCCCAGGGCGTGAATTGCTTTTCGAAACGCTCGTCCCAGAAGGCGGGCGAGAGCGGGTCGCGGTTGTGGAAGTCAGCCATCACTTACGTCCTGATCCAGTTAAAACGGCAGTTGATGCCAGCGCATGAACACTTGCAAGCCCAGCGCGCCGAGGGCGAAGGCGCCGACAAAGTACACGATAAAGCTCAGCAAGCGGTTCGTCTGGCGTTGCTCCGCCAGCAAGGTTTTCATCAGTTCCACGTCGTTTTCACGCGGTTCGCCATGCACGGTCAAGGCCTGATGCAGCAAGCGCGGCAGTTGCGGGAAAATGTGCGCATAACGGGGCGCCTCGGCGCGCAGGCGTTCCATGAAGCCTTGCGGCCCCACCTGGTTGCTCATCCATTTTTCCAGGTAGGGCTTGGCCGTTTGCCACAGGTCCAGTTCCGGATCGAGCTGGCGGCCCAGGCCTTCGATATTGAGCAGGGTCTTTTGCAGCAGCACCAGTTGCGGCTGCACTTCCACGTTGAAGCGGCGCGAAGTCTGGAACAGCCGCAGCAAGACTTGCCCAAAAGAAATATCCTTCAGCGGGCGGTCGAAGATCGGCTCGCAGCAGGCGCGCACGGCCGCTTCCAGCTCGTCGACGCGCGTGTCCTTCGGCGCCCAGCCCGATTCGATGTGCGCCTCGGCCACGCGCTTGTAGTCGCGGCGGAAGAAGGCGAGGAAGTTTTGCGACAGATAATCCTTGTCGTAGTCGTTCAAGGTTCCCACGATGCCGAAGTCCAGCGCGATGTAGCGGCCGAACGAGTCGGGCGCGATCGATACGAGAATATTACCCGGGTGCATGTCAGCATGGAAAAAGCCGTCGCGGAACACTTGCGTGAAGAAAATTTCCACGCCATCGCTGGACAGTTTGCGCAAGTCCACGCCGGCCGCCACCAGGCGCTCGGTCTGCGACACGGGGATGCCGTACATGCGCTCCATGACGATGACGCTGCTGGAACAATAATCCCAGTGCATTTCCGGCACCAGCAGCAAGTCCGAGTTGGCGAAGTTGCGGCGCAGCTGGCTGGCGTTGGCCGCCTCGCGCATCAGGTCCAGCTCGTCGTGCAGGTATTTGTCGAACTCGCCCACCACCTCTTTCGGCTTCAGGCGCTTGCTGTCGGCCCACAGGCGACTGGTCCAGTCGGCGGCGATGTGCATCAGGGCCACATCTTCGTCGATCAGCTTTTTCATGCCTGGACGCAAGACCTTCACGGCCACTTCGCGGCCGTCTTTCAAGGTGGCAAAGTGTACCTGGGCAATAGATGCGGACGCCACCGGCTCGCGCTCGAAGCGGGCAAACAGTTGATCCGGGTGCGCACCGAGCGACTTGGTGATTTGCGCGATGGCCAGATCGGAATCGAAGGGCGGCACCCGGTCTTGCAGGCGCGCCAGTTCTTCGGCGATGTCGGGCGGCATCAAATCGCGCCGGGTCGACAGCACCTGGCCGAATTTGACGAAAATCGGGCCCAGCTCTTCCAGCGCCAGGCGCAGGCGCAAGCCCCGCGGCGACGACAGGTCGCGCCAGAAAATCAGGGTGTCGATCAATTTGGCGGTGCGGGGAACTTGCAGACCAGAAATCGCTATCTCATCCAGACCGTACTTGATGGAAACACGGATGATTTTAAACAGGCGCAGGAATTTCAATATCATGTAGACAAATCCGGTGAGGAGGACTGCGGCTGGACGGCGGCGGCCGCCTTTTCCAGCCGGGCAAGGCGCTTGGCCAGGCGTTCGACGTCATCGCGCACGCGCGTCACGCCAGCGGAATACTCTTGCAGGGTAGAAGGACGGATCAGCATCGGCTGTTCGTCGAGAAAGTATTCGGCCACGTTTTCCGCCAGCTTTTGCTGGCCCGTACGCACAAAGGCGGCGGCATCTTTCGCACCGGAAACGAGGCGCGTGGCCAGCATGGGGCCGACGACCTTTTCCAGGTCGTGCTCGGCTTCCCAGCGCAAACCCTTGCTCAATTGCGAAATCGCATTGGCAAACTCGGCATCGCCTTCGATCTTGACGTAGGAAAACGCCCGCTCGCGGTTTTGCAGGATCAGCGGCACATCGGACAATTTCACGCGGATGGTCACATTGGCAACTACGTCCGCCGGTGCCGTTTCCAGCATGCCGGCGCTGTCGACGCGCAGGCGCAAGGCCACGGCGCCCGTGTCGATGCAGGCCAGCTTGCCGGCGTGCACGGCCAGCTGCTGGCGCGCCCACGGCTCCTGCGCCAGCAAATGGTTGATAGTGGCGATGACGGGCGTCATCAGGGAAAGATCGGAAAGTGGTGCCATCGTGTGCGTGCGCGCCAAACGCGCCCCTAAAAATGAAAAACCGCCCGTACAACAACGCGGGCGGTTTCGATCTTACCAGTTCAGCAGGAAATATCTGTTAAGCATCATGCATTCCGCATGGACTTAAGCCATTATTCAGCAAGTTTTTACAATTAATTCAATTGCTGGATGCCTGCCAGGACCCAGCCGCTGTTGCCGCTGACCGGTTTCGACATATTCCACACTTCCGCAAACGGTTCCGCTGCCGCGCCCGGCGCCGAACGGATCAGGCCCGTAAACTTGACGCTGGCCAGGTAATCGTTGACGCTCGTCTCGATACCGAGCAGTTCGGCATCGATGGTGACGACATCCGTAAAGTCCGGCTGCGCGCCACGTTCCTGGATTTGCATGCGCAGTTCCGCATACACTTCCGGCGACGTGAATTCGCGGATATCGTTGACGTCGGCCTTGTCCCAGGCCGCTTGCAAGCGAATGAAATTGCTTTTCGCGTGGCGCAGGAAGGCTTCCTTGTCGAAGTCGCCTGGTACGCCCCATGGCGCGGCAGCCGGTGCCGGCTTGTCCAGGCCGACGCCGGACGAGACGGGTTGCAGCGGCGGCAGCGGCGGGATGTGCGAACCGATGTCGGGCACATTGCCGGCCGGTGCCGGCTGGTTGCCGAAACCGGCGAACGGCGCATTGCCGGCGTTAGTGTCGCGTTTGCCGCGCACCATGCGGTAGATGAAGAAGGCCACGCCGGCCAGCAAAGCCACCATCAGCAGGGTGCTGATCATGCTGGCCAGGGCGCCGCCCAGGCCAAAATGCGACAGCAAGGCGCCCAGACCCAGGCCCAGCAAGGCGCCGCCCAGCAAGCCCTTCCAGCGGCTCGGTGCCTTGGCGGCGGCAGGCGCCGGTGCGGGAGCTGGCGCAGGCTGCGCCTGGCGCGGCGCGGCGGCCGGCGCCGGGGTGGGCGCAGGTGCGGGCGCCTGGCGGCCCACGTTTTGCGACTGGCGGCCAAACGAACGGCCACCGCCCATGGGACGGGCCAGCGCCTCGCCCAGCATGGATACCGTGGCCGCGGCCAGCATCATGCCGACCATAAATTTCTTCAATTTCATTCCATCTCCTAAAATCACCAACGTTGATGCATTACATCTTGATACCGGTGTGCAAAGCGGCAATGCCTGCCGTCAAATTGTAGTACTGCACGCGCTCCAGGCCCGCCGTTTCCATCATGGTCTTCAAGGTTTCCTGGTCCGGGTGCATGCGGATCGATTCGGCCAGATAGCGATAGCTTTCCGCGTCACCGGCGATTTTCTGGCCGAACCACGGCAAGACCGAGAACGAATACAGGTCGTACGGTTTTTGCAGCGGCGCCGCCACCTTGGAAAATTCCAGCACCAGCAGCTTGCCGCCCGGTTTCAGCACGCGGCGCATTTCCGCCAGCGCCACGTCCTTGTGCGTCATGTTGCGCAGGCCGAAGGCGACGCTGACGCGGTCGAAATAATTATCGGGGAATGGCAGTTTTTCCGCGTCACACAACAAGGTGGGGGTGAGCAAGCCGCGATTCAAGAGGCGGTCGCGGCCCACGCGCAACATCGATTCATTGATATCGGTCAACCAGACTTCGCCCGTAGGACCCGCCTGCTTGGCAAACGCCTTCGACAGGTCGCCCGTGCCGCCGGCGATGTCGAGCACCTTGAAACCGGGGCGCACGCCCGCGTTGGCGATGGTAAACGTCTTCCACAGACGGTGCAGCCCGCCCGACATCAAGTCGTTCATCACGTCGTATTTGGCAGCGACGGAATGGAACACCTTGGCGACTTCGCGCACTTTGTCGTCTTCTGCAACTGTTTTGTATCCGAAATGGGTCGTATTGGTCATGGTAGGCAGTCTGTTTGAACTTGGGAGCATTATACAAGCGGCAGGCGCATTTCCCCGTGACGCCGGAGAAGGTATTGCCTTTCCACCGCATTCGAAGCCAGCATGGCCGCCCGCGCATACGCCGCCAGCGCCCCCGGCCGGTCGCCCTGGCGGCGCAGCAAGTCGGCCCGGGCCGCGTGCAGATAATGCGAGTTGACAAGGCTGGGAACGGCTTCGAGCCGCGCCAGCCAGAACAGCCCGTGTGCGGCGCCGTGCGCCATGGCGCAGGCGATCACGGCATTGAGCAAAATCATGGGTTCCGGCTTGTGGCGCAGCAAGGCGCCATACAGGGCGCTGATCTGGCGCCAGTCCGTCCCGCTGGCCGTGGGCGCTTGCGCGTGCAAGGCGGCAATGGCGGCCTGCAGCTGATACGGCCCTGGCGCGCGCGCCGGCAAGGCCAGCGCCAGCACGGCCAATCCCTCGGCAATCAGGGCGTCATCCCACAGGCGCCGGTCCTGCTCTTCCAGGGTCAGCAGTTCACCGCCTGGCGAGAGGCGGGCCGGGCCGCGCGACGCCTGCAGCAGCAGCAGGGCCAATAGGCCCTGCACTTCCGGCTGGCCGGGCTGCAGGCTGTCCAGCAGGCGCCCCAGGCGCAGCGCTTCCGCGCACAGGTCGGCGCGCAGCAACGTGTCGCCGCCGCTGGCGCAATAACCTTCGCTGAACACCAGGTAAATCACGTGCAGCACTTGCGCCAGCCGCGGCTGCAGCTCTTGTTCCGGCGGTAACTCGAAGAGAATGCGCGCTTCGGCGATCTTGCGTTTGGCGCGCAACAAACGCTGCGACAGGGCCGCTTCCGCCACGCCGAAGGCGCGTGCGATCTCGCCCGTGGACAGGCCACACAGGGTGCGCAGGGCCAGCGCCACCTGCGCCTCGGGCGCCAGCGCGGGATGGCAGCAGATGAACAGCAGGCGCAAGCGGTCATCCTCGATGGCCTGCGTTTCTTCCATCACGGCAGCCGGCAGGCAGGACAGCACGGCCTCGGCATCGCTGACGCTCTTGCCCGCCCGGCGTACGTGGTCGAGAGCCGCGTTGCGCGCCACGGCACTGAGCCAGGCGGCGGGATTGCCGGGGATGCCTGTGCGCGGCCACAGCTCCAGCGCCTTGCGGCACGCTTCCTGCAGCACATCTTCCGCCAGGCCCAAGTCGCCGAAACGCCGCATCAGGCCGGCCAGCACCCTGCCCTTTTCCTGGCGAAAGACGTGCTCGACGGCCGCAATGGCGTCGCCGGCCATGGTCAAGCCGTGACGGGCCGCACTTCGATCGTGCCCAGGGAAGCCGCCGGACAACGCCCGGCCCAGGCCAGCGCTTCGTCCAGGTGGGCGCAGTCGAGCAGATAGTAGCCGCCCAGCTGCTCCTTGGTTTCCGCGAACGGCCCGTCCGTGATGACAGGCTTGCCATTTTGCACACGCACGCTGGTGGCGCTGCCCACCGGCGCCAGCTCGGCCCCGCCGCGCAGCACGCCGGCCGCGTCCAGTGCCTGCGTATAGCTGGCAAAGTCGGCCATCAGGCTGGCCATCTGCCCTTCCGGCATGGATGCATAACGGGATTCATCGGCGTAGATCAGGATCATGTATTCCATAGTCTCTTCTCCAAAGAAAAATGCCCGCAAGCGCGGGCATTCATACGACGAACGGGGCGGCGGCAATCCGACAAGATTACCGCATTATTTTTAATTAATGCTTATGGCCGCAGCTGGGTCCATGCACGTGGCCGCCGGAAGATTGCTTGACCGTCATGTCGGCCTTGGCGTCGCGGCCGCTGTCGCCCGGGTAGCCAGCTGCCGCCAGCTGGTCAAGGTAGGCTTGCCACAAGGTGGCTTGTTCCGCGCCCAGCTTGTACAGATAAGCCCAGGTGTACAGGCCGGAATTGTGGCCGTCGCTGAAGGTAGGCTGCACGGCGTAGTTGCCGACGGGCTCGATGCCCGTGATGCCGACCAGGCGTTTTCCTAATTGCAAGGTTTCCTGGCCCTTGCCATGGCCCTGCACTTCGGCCGAGGGCGAGTACACGCGCAGGTATTCGAACGGCAGCGCAAATGTGCTGCCGTCGTCGAAAGCCACGTCGAGCACGCGCGACTGGTTGTGCACGGTCAAGCCGGTCGGTTGCGGTGTTGCTGTTTTTTCAGTCATGACGATACTTTATGCGGATAAACGTTGAATGATGGCCTCACGCAAGGCCGGCAACAGGGCGCGGCGCGCGGCCAGCACCTCGGGCGCCGTCTCGCGCTGCACCACGGCCCAGCTCGGGTTAGGGAAATGCGCGTCGTCACGGTAGCGGGGGATCACGTGCCAGTGCACGTGCGGCGTCATGTTGCCGAAACTGGCCACATTGACCTTTTCCGGCGCCATCACTTCGCGCACGGCCAGCTCGACCTGCCACACGACTTCCATCACGTAGTTACGCTCGCCCGGCGTGAGATCCGTCATTTCCTTCACGTGCTTGTTCCAGATCACGCGGCAAAAACCGGGGTAGGCAGGGTCGTCGACGGCCACCACGGACAGGCGTTCGCTGCGCCACAGCAAGGCCTCACAGCCCTGCTTCTTGGCAAAACCATCGAGCAACTGACACAGATCGCAAGGCGTGGACATTACACGAGCACCCGTTCGATGCCGCCGTCATTGGCGCGTTTCACGTAATCGGGCATCCAGTTCTCTCCCAGCAAGTGTTTGGCGATCTCGACGACGATGTAGTCGGCCGTCGTGCCCGAATCGTCATTGTAGCGCGACAAGCCTTGCAGGCACGACGGGCAGCTGGTGAGGATTTTGACGTCGCCGGTGAACCCATCGCCGCGCAGCTTGTCGGCACCCTTGACCATCTCTTCTTCCTTGCGGAAACGCACTTGCGTGGAAATGTCAGGGCGCGTGACGGCCAAGGAACCCGATTCGCCGCAGCAACGGTCATTCTTCTCGATCTTCACGTTATCCACCGTGCTGATCAGGGAGTTGATCGTCTTGCCCGATTCCTGCAGCTTCATCGGATTGTGGCATGGCTCATGGTACATATAGCGCGTGCCGTTCACGCCTTCCAGCTTGACGTTTTTCTCCAGCAAATACTCATGGATATCCATGATGCGGCAGCCAGGGAAAATCTTCTCGAACTGGTAGGTGGCCAACTGGTCGTAGCAGGTGCCGCACGACACCAGCACCGTCTTGATGTCCAGGTAATTGAGCGTGTTGGCCATGCGGTGGAACAGGACGCGGTTGTCCGTCATCATCTTCTCGGCCTTGTCGAACTCGCCCGCGCCCCGCTGCGGATAACCGCAGCACAGGTAGCCAGGCGGCAAGACCGTCTGCACGCCCACTTCCCACAGCATCGCTTGCGTGGCCAGGCCCACTTGCGAGAACAAACGTTCCGAACCGCAGCCGGGGAAGTAGAACACGGCTTCCGTATCGGCCGTCGTCGTCTTCGGATTGCGGATGATCGGGATGACCTTGTCGTCTTCGATGTCGAGCAGCGCGCGCGCCGATTTCTTCGGCAGGTTGCCCGGCATCTTCTTGTTGATGAAGTGGATCACCTGCGCCTTGACGGGCGGCTTGCCCGTCGATGGCGGCGGCGCCTTGGTTTGCTTTTTCGCAAATTTCTTCAACAGATCGTGGCCCAGGCGCTGCGCCTTGTAACCCCAGCCGATCATGACCTTGCGCGTGGCGTTGATGGTCACGGGATCGGTGGCGTTGAGGAACATCATCGTCGCCTTGGTGCCCGGATTAAAGCTCTTCTTGTCCATCTTGCGCAGCAAATTGCGCATGTTCATCGACACGTCGCCGAAGTCGATGTTCACGGGGCAAGGCGTGACGCATTTATGGCAGACCGTGCAGTGGTCGGCCACGTCCTCGAACTCTTCCCAATGCTTGATGGAAATACCGCGGCGCGTCTGCTCTTCGTACAGGAAGGCTTCGATCAGGGACGAGGTCGCCAAAATCTTGTCGCGCGGCGAGTACAGCAAGTTGGCGCGCGGCACGTGGGTCGAGCACACGGGTTTGCACTTGCCGCAACGCAAGCAGTCCTTGACGCTGTCGGCGATAGCGCCGATATCGCTTTGCTGCATGATCAGCGATTCGTGTCCCATCAGGCCGAACGATGGCGTGTAGGCATTGCGCAAGTCGGCGCCCATGCCCGGCAGGTTCAGCAGCTTGCCCTTGTTGAAACGGCCTTCGGGATCGATGCGCTGCTTGTAGCTGCGGAAGTCGCCGATCTCTTCTTCCGTCAAAAATTCCAGCTTGGTGATGCCGATACCATGTTCGCCGGAAATGACGCCATTGAGCGAACGGGCCAGGATCATGATGCGGCCCACAGCTTCATGGGCGTCCTGCAGCATTTCGTAATTGTCCGAGTTGACGGGCAAGTTCGTGTGCACGTTGCCGTCGCCCGCATGCATGTGCAGCGCGACGAAGACGCGCGAACGCAAGATGCGCGCGTGTATGGCCGTGGCCTCGTCGAGAATCAGTTTAAAGGCGGCGCCGTTGAAGATCTGGCGCAGCTGGGCGCGGATTTCCTGCTTCCACGTGATGCGCACGGTGCGGTCCTGTACCACGTCGAACAGGGTGGCGTTCGGCTGCGTTTGCAGGCGCGCATCGAACACGGGCAGCAAGCGCTCCATGCCCAGTTCGGCCAGTTCGCCCTTCACGTCGACCAGCGGACGGTCGAGCTGGGCCAGCAGATAGGTCCAGCGCGCCGTCACTTGCGCCAGCAACTGCTGCGCCTGCTCGGCGCGGTCGCCCAGCATTTCAGCGTCGTCGACGCGGTCATCCGATGCATCGTCGCTCTTGCCGATTGGCAAGTTACCCTTGGCAAAGAATTCGCTGAGGGCTTCCGCCAGTTGCAGTTTATTCTTGATCGACAACTCGATATTGATGCGTTCGATGCCATCCGTGTATTCGCCCATGCGGTTCAGGGGAATGACGACGTCTTCATTGATCTTGAACGCATTGGTATGCTTGGCGATCGCCGCCGTGCGGGCGCGATCCAGCCAGAATTTCTTGCGCGCTTCGGGGCTGACGGCCACAAAACCTTCACCCACGCGGGTGTTGGCGATGCGCACCACTTCCGACGCCGCTTGCGCGACGGCGTTTTCATCGTCGCCGACGATGTCGCCAAACAGGGCCATCTTCGGCAGCACGCCCCGCTTCGACTTGGTGGCGTAGCCGACGGCGCGCAGGTAGCGCTCGTCCAGGTGTTCGAGACCCGCCAGGCGGATGCTCGTGTATTGCTCGCCTTTCGCCGGCAAGCCGTCGAGGTAATCCTTGATTTCCACGATCGACGGAATCGCGTCGCGCGCCTGGCCGAAGAATTCCAGGCAGACGGTACGGGCGAACTTCGGCATCTTGTGCAGAATCCAGCGCGCCGACGTGATCAGGCCGTCGCAGCCTTCTTTCTGGATACCCGGCAAGCCGGCGAGGAATTTGTCCGTCACGTCCTTGCCCAGGCCTTCCTTGCGGAATTTACGGCCAGGAATTTCCAGGATTTCCGTCTTGAACGGCGCGTTCGGTTTCGTCGCGTCGCGCGTGCTCGGGTGACGCCATTCCAGCTGGAAACGTGCGAGCGCGATATCGTGGATCTTGCCCAGGTTATGGTCGAGGCGCGTGACGTCGAGCCAGTCGCCGTTCGGGTCGACCATGCGCCACGAGGCCAGGTTGTCGAGCGCCGTGCCCCACAGCACGGCTTTCTTGCCGCCCGCATTCATGGCGACGTTGCCGCCGATGCAAGAGGCGTGGGCCGAGGTGGGGTCGACGGCAAACACGAAACCGGCCTTCTCCGCCGCTTCCGAAACCTTGTTCGTGATCACGCCAGCGCCCGAATTGATCGTCGCGTATTCGTGCGTCAAGCCAGGCAAGACCGTCATTTCCACGGCGCCCAGGGTGATCAGTTTTTCCGTGTTGATGACGGCCGACATCGGCGTCAATGGAATCGCGCCGCCCGTGTAGCCGGTGCCGCCGCCGCGCGGGATGATGGTCAGCCCCAGCTCGATGCAGCCCTTGACCAGGCCGGCCATTTCCTCTTCCGTGTCGGGCGTGAGCACGACGAACGGGTATTCCACGCGCCAGTCGGTGGCATCCGTCACGTGCGACACGCGCGTCATGCCGTCGAAGCGCACATTGTGTTTTTCCGTGTAGCGGCCCAGCACCTTGACCGTGCGCTTGCGCAAGTCGTAGGTCTTGCGGAATTCATCGCCAAAGTCGGCCACGGCCTTGCTGGCGGCCTTGAGCAGCAGTTCGACGTTATGGCTGCGCGCCTGCGCCACTTCCGGCGTCTCGCCGCTGGCGGCCACGTCGCCGCCGGCCGCATCGATGGACAAGCGGCGCTTGTCGACTTCGGCCAGGCGGTGATGCAAGGCATCGATCAAGCCCTGGCGGCGCTTCGGATTGTCGAGCAAGTCATCCTGCAGATACGGGTTGCGGCGCACGACCCAGATATCGCCCAGCACCTCGTACAGCATGCGGGCCGAACGGCCCGTCTGACGGGCGCCGCGCAGCTCGTCGAGCAGGCGCCAGGAGTCCTCCCCCAACAGGCGTATGACGATCTCGCGATCGGAAAACGACGTGTAGTTATACGGGATTTCGCGCAGGCGGCTTGCTGCGGGACCATTCGGCGTTTCTGCCAGTAAAGCTTGGATTTGTGCGGGAGCGTTCATGGAGTGTGGTGACGATGTGGACTGGACCCTAAAGACCCATTTTATCTTATTGCGCCGCACCATGCGGGAACAGCCTTAGGCAGCCTAAGGTTTAAGCACCGCATCCGCCACCATAGCAAATATGGAAAAGCCCTCCATTGCCGAATAAAAAACCAGATTCTACGAATTTTCAACGAAAAAATACCAAAAATCAGACTCTGCTGCGAACTATCGAACTGCACGAAATGGGGCAAACTGGCGTTGCAGGCCGTCCCATTCAAGCCAGCATCTGGCCGATCCGGTGCCAAACACCATCGGGGACGTAGAGCAGCAAGCCTGTCATGGTCAGGTAGCGTGCGCACTTGCCGATGGCCATATAGGCCACGCTGGGCCAGAACGGCAACTTGAGCCAGCCCGCCAGGGTACACAGGGGATCGCCCACGAGGGGCAGCCAGGCCAGCAGCATGGTCTTGGCGCCATAGCGGGCCAGCCAGCGGAACCAGCGCGTATCGCGCTCCTTCGCGAACGCCTGCTTGGCCCGGTAGCCCATCCAGTAGTCGACGATGCCGCCCAGGGTATTGCCCAGGGTGGCGACGCCGATGGCGGCCCAGAACAGCGCGGGATTGGCCTTGATCACGGCAAACACGGCCGGCTCCGAGCCGAGCGGCAAGAGGGTAGCGGAAATAAAGCTGATCAGAAAGACCGATGTCAGCCCGACTTCCGGTGCTGCGATCAGCTGCAGCAGCCAGGCGATTGCGGATTCGATCATGGAACACTTCGCGATGCGGTAAGGCTCTCCATTATAATGAAGAGCAGCCTGGGCGCCGCACACATCGCGCCGGCTGGCAAAGGCAGACCCGCCCGCAGTTCCACAGAGCATTATTGTCGCCAGGCTATCCGCCGCCGCGCCGCCGCTATCGACAGACACGCTCCAGACCCTTTCTGGCCCAGAATCACTTGCTTGCAGACTATGAACATCGACTACCTCAAGAAAATCCTGACCGCCCGCGTCTATGACGTCGCCACCGAAACGCCGCTGGAACTGGCCCCAGCCCTGTCGCAGCGCCTGAACAACCAGATTTACTTCAAGCGCGAAGACATGCAAAGCGTGTTCAGCTTCAAGATTCGCGGCGCCTACAACAAGATGTCCAAGCTCAGCGAAGCGGAACGCAAGCGCGGCGTGATCTGCGCCTCAGCCGGCAACCATGCCCAAGGCGTGGCCCTGTCGGCCGCCCGCATGGGTTGCCGTGCCGTCATCGTCATGCCCACTACCACGCCGCTGGTGAAGGTCGAGGCGGTCAAGGGGCGCGGCGGCGTGAACGTGGAAGTGGTGCTGCACGGCGAGTCGTACACGGATGCCTACAACCATGCGCTGACTCTGGAAAAGGAACAGAAGCTGACCTTCGTGCACCCGTTCGACGACCCGGACGTGATCGCCGGCCAGGGCACGATCGGCATGGAAATCCTGCGCCAGCACGCCGGCCCCATCCACGCCATCTTCGCCCCCATCGGTGGCGGCGGTTTGATCGCCGGCATTGCTGCCTACGTAAAACAGATTCGCCCCGACATCAAGATCATCGGCGTGCAAAGCGTCGACTCGAACGCCATGGCCCGCTCGCTGAAGGCGGGCGAGCGCGTGACCCTGAACGACGTGGGCCTGTTTGCCGACGGCACGGCAGTGCGCCTGGCCGGCGAGGAAACCTTCCGCCTGGTGCAGGCGTATGTCGATGAAATCATCACCGTCGACACGGACGCCATCTGCGCCGCCATCAAGGATGTGTTTACGGATACGCGCAGCATTCTGGAGCCGTCCGGCGCCTTGGCCATCGCCGGCGCCAAGGCCTATGTGGAACGGGCCAGCCTGACCAAGCACCCCGTCAACAATGAAACCCTGGTCACCATCGCCAGCGGCGCGAACATGAATTTCGACCGGCTGCGTTTTGTGGCGGAACGGGCCGAGCTGGGCGAATTCCGCGAAGCCGTGTTCGCCGTTACCATGCGCGAACAGCGGGGCAGCTTCAAGCGCTTCTGTTCGCTCATCGGCGCGCGCAACGTGACGGAATTTAACTACCGCATCAGCGATGAAAAAGCCGCGCACGTGTTCGTCGGCATTCAAATTGCCGACAGGCATGAATCCAGCGTGCTGGCGAAGACCTTCGAGGAACACGAATTCAAGACCCTCGACCTGACGCACGACGAGCTGGCCAAGTCGCACATCCGCCACCTGGTGGGCGGCAAGAGCCGGCTGGCGCAGGACGAGCTGCTGTACCGCTTCGAATTCCCCGAACGCCCGGGCGCGCTGATGCGCTTCCTCGACAGCATGGCGCCGAACTGGAATATTTCCCTGTGCCATTACCGCAGCCAGGGCGGCGACGTGGGCCGCATCCTGATCGGCCTGCAGGTGCCGCCCGATGAAATGGGAGAATTCGCCCGCTTCCTCGATACCCTCGGGTATCGTTACTGGGATGAGAGCAGCAATCCCGTCTACAAGCTGTTTTTAGGTTAGTTCTAACCCAGGCGAACAAGCTGGGGTCAGACCCGACGGGTCTGACCCCGAAATAGGCTACCATGCGTGCTTGACTGAATTCACGCCACACGACCATGACCACCACCAACGACCTCGCCGAACAATCCCCGCTGGGCAAAAGCTCCGCCTACCGCACCGATTACGCGCCGGAATTGCTGTTTCCGATTCCGCGCCAGGGCAAGCGCGACGAGCTGGAACTGCACGGTACATTACCGTTTTTCGGCCTCGATATCTGGAACGCCTACGAACTGTCGTGGCTGAACCAGCGCGGCAAGCCGCAGGTGGCCATTGCCAAGGTCAGCGCGCCGGCCGATTCGCCCAACATCATCGAATCGAAATCGTTCAAGCTCTACCTGAACTCGTTCAACCAGACCAAGCTGGACAGCCCGCAAGCCCTGCTGGCATTGCTCAAGCAGGATTTGTCGAATGGTTTCGGCGCGCCCGTGCAAGTGGAACTGACTTTGCAGGAAGATTTCGGCAAGCTCAAAATGGGCGAGTTCGACGGCGTGCTGCTCGACCGTCTGGACCTGGAAATCACGCAATACACGCCCTCGCCGCTGCTCTTGAAGGCGGCGCTCGATGAGGCGCCCGTGGAAGAAAAACTGGTGTCACATTTGCTCAAATCGAATTGCCTGGTGACGGGCCAGCCCGACTGGGGCAGCGTGCAGATCGTGTATGCGGGGCCGCAGATCGACCAGGAAAGCCTGTTGCGCTACCTGATCGGTTTCCGCGAACACAATGAATTCCACGAGCAATGCGTGGAACGCATCTTTGTCGATATCTTGCGTCAGTGCAAGCCCCAAAAACTGTCCGTGTATGCGCGCTATACGCGCCGCGGCGGCCTCGACATCAATCCCTGGCGCAGCAACTTCAGCACGGGAGCGATGCCGGGCAATCTGCGCAACGCGCGCCAGTAACGCTAGGCAACACCGCGCAACACCGCAAAACCATGCCAACAGGAATGTTGGCTGTGTTTTAAAACAACGTTGCAGTAGTGCCGCAGAGCATGTCAAAGACGCTGAAAAATCGGAAAATCGGCATTCGGCGGCGGAAAAACCGGCGCGCCGCGTGTTTTTAATCAAGAAATAGCCGATACACGCCGATGTTATTTTTTTGCTAAAATGATGGTCACATTGGCTGTAGCGCCCACTGCGCCCGCAGCGGACGTATACTGTTGAGAATTGGCGTTACAGGCCGCGAAAACAGGCCTATAATTCGGCTCGCAAGCCCTCTGCGCATTGCACCATTTCATTGAGTGTCATGACTAATCTTAGCAAAATATTATCCCTCGAAAACGTCCTGCTGGACCTGGAAGTTTCCAGCAAGAAGCGCGCCTTCGAGCAAGCCGGCCTGATCTTCGAAAACAATTACGGCATCGCCCGCTCTACCGTCTCGGACAATCTGTTTGCCCGCGAACGTCTGGGCTCGACGGGTCTGGGTCATGGCGTGGCCGTGCCGCATGGCAGAGTCAAGGGCAGCAAGACCTTGAAATCGCCGCTGGGCGCCTTCGTGCGCCTGGCCGAACCGATTCCGTTCGAGTCGCCCGATGGCAAGCCCGTCAATCTGCTGTTTTTCCTGCTGATTCCCGATCATGTCACCCAGCAACATCTGGAAATCCTGTCGGAAATCGCCGAAATGTTTTCCGATGACGCCTTCCGTACGGCATTGGCCACGGATCCGGAACCGAAATCCGTGCATTCGCGCATCGTCAATTGGCAACCCAGTCTGCAAGCGGCGGGTTAAACTTCAGGTATTCCTCCACTCCTGAAGAAGACTGCCATGTTGCAAACGCCGCTGACGATACAACGCCTGTACGACGATAATCGTGAAAGTCTGCAACTGGGCTGGTTCGCCGGCTTCCCCGGCGGCGAGCGCCTGATCTCGGGCGACGTCTCGTCGGCCGCCGACCAGGTAGGCCACTTGAACCTGATCCATCCGGGCCGCATCCAGGTCTTCGGTCACCAGGAAATCAACTACTATCAGCGCCTGAAGGTCAACACGCGTACCCACGTGATCGGCGAACTGATCGCCGGCGGTCCGCCCGCGCTGATCATCGCGCAAGGGCTGGAAACGCCGCCCGACATCCTCGCCATCTGCGACGAGCAAAACATCCCCCTGTTCTCCACCCCGCTGCCGGCCGCGCAAGTGATCGACTTTCTGCGCGTCTACCTGTCGAAAAAACTGGCGCAGCGCATCATCATGCATGGCGTGTTCATGGACGTGCTGGGCGTGGGCGTGCTGATCACGGGCGATTCGGGCCTGGGCAAGAGCGAGCTGGGGCTGGAGCTGATTTCGCGCAGCCACGGCCTGGTGGCCGACGACGCCGTCGAATTCTCGCGCATCGCGCCGAACATGATCGAAGGCCGCTGCCCGCCCCTGCTGCAAAACCTGCTGGAAGTGCGGGGCCTGGGCTTGCTCGACATCAAGGCCATCTTTGGCGAAACGGCCGTGCGCCGCAAGATGCGCCTGAAACTGATCGTCCACCTGGTGCGCCGCAACGCGCTGGAAGAGGAAGTCGAGCGCCTGCCTTTCCTGTTCCCTACGGAAGACGTGCTGGGCTTGCCGGTGCGCAAGGTCGTCATCCCCGTCGCCGCCGGCCGCAACATCGCCGTGCTGCTGGAAGCGGCCGTGCGCAACACGATTCTGCAACTGCGCGGCATCGATACCTTGCAGGAGTTCATGGAACGGCAACGCCTCGCCATGAGCGGCGATTAGCAACGTAGGTCGGATTAGCGGGGCCGCCGAGGTGGGGCAAGGCCCCGCGTAATCCGACAGCATTGTTGGCGCGTGCAGCAAAGAAATATCACAGCCCAAATTGCAATAATTTGTAAAGATAATTGCATCGGGAGCGCGGTGCCGGTCTTTATTGTATGATCGGGCTATGCATATCGTCCTTATCACCGGAATATCCGGCTCCGGTAAATCCGTCGCGCTCAATGTGCTGGAAGATACCGGCTACTATTGCGTCGACAACCTGCCGCCGGCCTTGCTGCCGAGCCTGGTGCAAACCTTGCTCGACGAAGGCACGCCGCAACTGGCCGTCGCCGTCGATGCGCGCAGCGCCGAATCGCTCGTCAGCTTGCCGCACAATGTCGCGCTGTTGCGCGACCAGGGGCATGACGTCAAGGTCATGTTCTTGACAGCCACCACGCATTCGCTGGTGGCGCGCTTCTCGGAAACGCGGCGCAGCCATCCGCTGTCGCACGAGTTGCGTCCGAACCAGAATCCGGCCAGCCGCCGCACCCTGATCGAGTGCATCTCGGAAGAACGCGAACGCCTGTCGGCCATCGAACAGCTGGGCCATGTGATCGATACCTCGGAACTGAGCGCCAACAAACTGCGCGCGTGGATCAAGGATATCGTCGCCTCAGAGCGCGCGCCGCTGACCCTGTTCTTCGAATCGTTCGCCTTCAAGCTGGGCGTGCCGCTCGATGCCGATTTCGTCTTCGACGTGCGGGCCTTGCCCAATCCCTATTACGACCTGGCCCTGCGCCCGCTCGACGGCCGCGACGCGCCCGTGATCGCTTTCCTCGACGCGCAACCGAGCGCGCTGGAGCTGCTGGCCGACATCCGCGCCTTCATCGAAAAATGGCTGCCGTCGTTCAAGTCCGACAACCGCAGCTACCTGACGGTGGCGCTGGGCTGCACGGGCGGCCAGCACCGCTCCGTGTACATGGCGGAACGGCTGGCGCAGTATTTCGGCCCCAAAGAAAGAGTCGTGCTGCGCCACCGCGAGCGTTCTTAATCAGTCGAGGTGGCGCAGCGGATGGGCTTGCGCCGGCCAGACAGGCGCAAAGAAGCGCGCCACCATGCTGGCATCGACCTCGTCCAGGCTGGCGGGGTTCCAGCGCGGCGCATTGTCCTTGTCGACCACCAGCGCGCGCACGCCCTCGAGCACTTCGCCATGTTCGAAATTGTGGCGCACCACCGTGCGCTCCATGCGCAGGCAATCGGCCACGCCCAGGTGGGCGCCCCGCTGCAGCAACTCCAGGGTCACCGACATCATCAAGGGCGAGCGCAAGCGCATGGCCGCCAGCGCCTTCGCCGCAAATGCGCCGTCATCCTTCGCCAGCGAGGCCATGATGGCGGCCACCGAACCCGCGCTGAAGTGGCGGTCCAGCGCAGCGCGCGCCGTGGCCAGGGGGGAAGCGCCCGCCTCGGCCTGGAATGGTGCCGCCAGTGCCTTGATAGCGACCGGCAAGCCTTCGCCCGGCGTTGATTCGAACAGGGCCAGCAGCGCCCCCATCTGCGCCTCGGGCACGTAGACATCGGCCAGGCCCGTGTAGAGGGCGTCGGCCGCGTTGATCGTCAAACCCGTCAAGCCCAGGTACAGGCCCAGCTGACCCGCCAGACGGGACAAAAAGTAACTGCCGCCCACGTCGGGGAACAGCCCGATATTGACTTCCGGCATGGCCATGCGCGTGCGGCCCGTGACGATGCGCAGGCGGTTGCCGGGCCCCGCTTGCGCCACGCCCATGCCGCCGCCCATCACCACCCCATCCATGACGGCGATATACGGTTTCGGATAAAAATGGATCAAATGATTTAAAGCATATTCTTCCGTAAAGAAATCTTCCAGCAAGGCGCTGCCGCCCTGCGGCGTGGCCAGGCCCGCGTCGTAAAAGAAACGGATGTCGCCACCCGCGCACAGGGCTTTTTCGCTGCTGGAGCGGATCACCACGGCGTCCACCTGCGGATCGTCGCGCCAGGCCAGCAAGGCCGCGCTCAGGGCGCGCACCATCTCCAGCGACAGGGAATTCAAGGCTTTCGGACGGTCGAGCACGATGTGGCCCGTGCGGTGGCGGATGGAAATCTGGACGAGGTCGCTCATGGCAGGCAGGAAAGAAGTGAAAGTGCAAACATTCTAGCGCCTGCGCGGCGAACATTGCGTTTCGCTGGACGCAAAAAAGGGCGCAATGTGCGCCCTTAGTTGATCACAGCCGGTTGAAAGTCGCGGGCCGCTTAGGCGGGGGCGAATTCTTCTTCCGAACTGTCTGGCAGATGCTTGATCGCCTCTTTACCGTGCCCTTGCACTTTGGTTTTGTATTTCATCACTTGCCTATCGAGCTTGTCGATCAGGGTATCGATCGCGGCATACAGGTCGTGCGCCAGGCTTTCCACATAGACAGTTTTGCCGCTCAGACGCAGGTTGACTTCGGCCTTTTGACGTTTTTCTTTCTCTTTGAGGTTATCCACGGTCAGAATCACGGCGATATCGATAACTTGATCGAAATGACGTTTCACGCGCTCCAGCTTCGTTTGTACGTATTCACGGATGGCTGGTGTCACTTCGAGATGATGTCCGCTGATGGTGAGATTCATACACACTCCTAAAGATGATCGGGTTCGTGCGGTCCATCGTATCCGGCCCGCAGAGGAACCGAAAAAAACTTACAAACACTTACGCAGGCTCACTGGCGGAATTTTTAATGCTTCCCGGTATTTGGCAACAGTACGTCGCGCAATCACCATGCCTTGTTCCCCCAGCATGTCCGCAATCTTACTGTCGGATAAAGGATTTTTAGGGTCTTCTGCTCCTGTCAGTTGCACGATCAATGCCCGTATCGCCGTCGATGAAGCTTCGCCCCCCGCTTCGGTGGCGACGTGGCTACCAAAGAAATATTTCAACTCGAACATGCCGTGCGGGGTCAGCATGTACTTTTGAGTTGTTACCCGCGAGATAGTACTCTCGTGTAAACCCAGTGTATCAGCTATTTCACGGAGCACAAGGGGGCGCATGGCAACGGCCCCATGCGAGAAAAAGTTCTTTTGTCTTTCTACTATCGCCTGCGCCACGCGCAGAATCGTGTCGAAGCGCTGGCGCATGTTCTTGATCAGCCACTTGGCTTCCTGCAACTGTGCACCCATGGCGCCCTCGCCCTTGCCCTGCTTGAGCAAGTTGGCGTACATGGCATTGACGCGCAGGCGCGGCATGACGTCGTTGTTCAGGGTCACTTGCCAGCCATTGCGCGCGCGCTTGACGACGACGTCGGGCACCACGTAATCGGACACGTCCGCAGCGAACACGGCGCCCGGATGCGGGTTGCACTGGCGAATTACCGTCTGCGCTTCACGCAAGTCTTCATCGTCGCAATCGAGGGCTTTTTTCAGCTTGTTGAAATCGCGCTGGGCAAACCAGGCCAGGTGCTTTTCCACGATGACGAGGGCCATGCGCCGCGTCACCATGGCGATGTGCGGCAAGCGCTTGATTTGCAGCGCCAGGCATTCGGACGCATTGCGCGCGCCCACGCCGGGCGGATCGAAACTTTGCAGCAGCGACAAGGCCGTGCGCATCTCGTCGGCATCGATTTCCAGCTCTTCCGGCAGGCGCGCCAGGATGTCGTCGAGCGACTCTTCCAGGTAGCCATTGTCGTCGAGCGCGTCGATGATCAGCTCGACCAGCGCGCGGTCGCGCAATTCGAGCACCGTCACGCGCATCTGCTCCATCAGGTGTTCGCGCAGGGTGCAGTGATGGGCCTCCAGCTGCGGGCGCGAATCTTCGTCGTCGGGCGCCTTGCCCCGGCTCGCCTCGCTCCAGTCACTGTCGCCGCCATCCGCGGCGGCCGGGCCCTCGCCCGCCTCGCCGTCAAAGGTTTCCGCTTCGGCCGGCGCCGCGGGCGCCTCCTGGCCTGGCGGCTGGGGCGGCGCTTCGGCCGGCGCGGCCGTGGAGCTCAAGGCCCCATCGGACAGCAGGCGCAGCGAACGGTCGAGTGGATCGTCGAGGCGCTCGAGCAAGGGATTGTCCGTCAGCAGTTGCTCGAGTTCCTGATGCAATTCCAGAGTAGACAATTGCAACAGGCGTATCGATTGCTGCAACTGCGGCGTCAGTGCCAGGTGCTGCGAAGTGCGCAGCTGCAATGATTGTTTCATTGGCTTACATGCGGAAGTGTTCGCCCAGATAGACCCGGCGTACCGACTCGTTCGCGATGATGTCGTCGGGGCGTCCCGACGCCAGTACCGAGCCCTGGTTGATGATGTAGGCACGGTCGCAAATACCCAGCGTCTCGCGCACATTATGATCGGTGATCAGCACGCCGATATTGCGCTCCTTCAAGAAGCGCACGATGCGCTGGATCTCGATCACGGCGATCGGATCAACGCCGGCGAACGGTTCGTCGAGCAGCACGAAACGGGGATCGGTGGCCAGGGCGCGGGCGATTTCCACGCGGCGGCGCTCGCCGCCCGACAGGGACAGCGCCTGGTTCTCGCGCAACTTTTCAATCTGCAAGTCGGCCAGCAGTTTATCCAGGCGTTCCTCGATCTCGGCCTTCTTCAAAGGACGGCCTTCGACGGTCTGGATTTCCAGCACGGCGCGGATATTGTCTTCCACCGTCAGCTTGCGGAACACGGACGCCTCCTGCGGCAGATACGACAGGCCCATCTGTGCGCGGCGGTGGATCGGCAGGCTGGAAATGTCCACGCCGCTGATGTCGATGCTGCCGCCATCCGACGGCACCAGGCCGACGATCATGTAGAACGAGGTGGTCTTGCCGGCGCCGTTCGGGCCCAGCAGCCCCACCACTTCGCCGCATTCGACTTGCAGCGAGACATCATGCACGACTTGCCGCTTGCCATAGGTTTTCTGCAGTCCGCGAACGATCAGGGTGCTGCCGCAACGGGTATTGTCCATTATTTCGTTCCTGGCACAGGTGTGGCCGGCGCTTTCTCCGCCGCGGGCGCCTTGGTCTTCGGCTGGATCACCATGCGCACGCTGCCGCCATCGGAGGTGCTGGTGCCGCTGTCGGAATTTTCCATCTTGAATACTTCCTTGCGGCTGTCATACGAGATGAAGGCGCCATTGGCCACGTCCGTCACTTTCGTGCCTTCCAGGCGCGTCAGCTTGGCCTTGGAAAACAGTTTCACCACTTCCGTCTTGTTGTCGTATTCCACACGTTCCGCTTCGCCTTCGACCCACAGGTCGCCGGCGCCATCGCGCTTCTGGCGGAACGTGGCCAGCTTGCCGGGATCTGCCCAGAAGGTGATGAACTGGTAGCCTTGCGGGTCTTCCGTGATCAGGGCCCGGCCCGCCTTCATGGTCAGCGTGCCCTTGACCAGCACGACGTCGCCCGTCAGGGTACGAATCTGCTTGACGTCATCGACGTGGCCGCTACGCGCCGTGATGACGGCTTCCTTCTCGGAATCGGCCTTCTCGGCATGCGCCACGCCCATGAGGGCCAGAGAAAATACGCTCAACAGCAAGATGTTCTTCATAGTATGGTTTCCTTGTTTCATTCTGTCATTTTGCCGCCGCGGCCGGGCGCGGTTTCGGCGGGAGGACCATGCGCAAGGCATTCTGCACTTCCACCACGCCGGTGGCGTTATTGGCCTTCATGCCGATACCATTGATGCGCGAGGCACCCGTCAGGATATCGACAGGCACGTCCGTTTCCATTCTTTCTTCGTCCGGAAACACCGTCAGCGCTTCCGTCCTGACCGTCAGGTTCTGCGCCTTCGGACTGGCCACGCGGTCGATCACGACCTTGCGGTGCAGTTGCAGCCGGGTATTGTCCTGGTCGATATGCGCCAGTTCCGCATTCATGTTCAGCGGCGGCATGCCCGGCGTGAGCTTGCGCACGAAGGGCTGGTCGATATCGGACGAATCGTCGGCCGGATAATGCGTGAGCTTGTTGCCCGACACGATATAGCTGGGCTTACCCGTCAAGTCCATGCGCACCAGGCTGAAATTGGTGATGAAATAGTCGGGCTCACCCAAATTCTTGCTGGCCTTGATGTCCTGGCCATTCTTGTTCATCACTTCAAGCAGCCAAAAGCTGGCCAGCGCGACGACGACCGCGCCCAGCAGGGTAAAAATCATGCGCCAGCGATGGGCGCCTCCTGGCTTACGCATAGGGTTTCACTCTTTCATAGGTCACTGGCGGCAAGGCGCACCTCACTCCAGGAACGGCGCCATGACGCGCGCATAGTTGTCCTGGGCACGCAGCAGGAATTCGCAGATTTCGCGCACCGCGCCGCGGCCGCCGCCGGCCTGCGTCACATGGTGCGCCAGGCCCTGCGCTTCCGGACGCCCGCCCGGCACGCTGACGGCAAAGCCCACGCGACGCAGGATGGGCGCATCGATGACGTCGTCGCCGATGTAGCCGCATTGCTCTTCCGTCAAGCCCGTCAGCGCCAGCAGTTCGCGAAACGGCGTCAGCTTGTCGTGACCGCCCTGGTGCACATGGGTAATGCCCAGGTCTTGCGCGCGGCGTGCCGTGATGGCCGAGCGGCGCGCGCTGATGATGGCCGTCTGCACACCGGATTCCTGCAGCAGCTTGATGCCCAGGCCATCATACACATTAAACGTTTTCATCATTTCGCCATCGGGGCCGAAATGCAGGCTGCCGTCGGTGAGCACGCCGTCGACGTCAAAGATCATCAGTTTGACCTTGGCCGCGCGCGCCAGGTTGTCCGCTACGCTCTCCATCAGATCACCTTCGCTTGCGTCAGATCATGGATATGCAGGGCGCCCACCAGCTTGCCGTCGGCATCGACGACCAGCATCTGGTTGATGCGGAACTGTTCCATCACGGCCACGGCATCGACAGCCAGGCGTTCGGGCGCGATGCTGCGCGGCTGCGCATGCATGACGTCGCGGATCGCCACTTGCGTGAAGTCCTGCACGCGCTCGAACATGCGGCGCAAGTCGCCATCCGTAAACACGCCCACGGGGCGGTTGTCCGCATCGACGACGGCCGTCATGCCCATGCCCTTCTTCGTCATTTCTTCCAGCGCCTGCAGCAGCGAGGCGTCCACGGGTACTTTCGGCACCCGTTCGCCGCTGCGCATGACGTCATGCACGTGCGTAAGCAGGCGACGGCCCAGGGCGCCGCCCGGGTGCGAGCGGGCGAAATCTTCTTCCTTGAAGCCGCGCAAGTCGAGCAAGGCCACGGCGATCGCATCGCCCAGAGCCAGGGTGACGGTGGTGCTGGCCGTCGGCGCCAGATTCAGCGGACAGGCCTCTTTTTCAACAGAAATATCCAGGTGCACATCGGCCAGCTGGGCCAGGCTGGAATTCGGTTTACCCGTCATGGAAATCAGTACGCCCCCCATGCGCTTGACGACGGGCATGATGGCCATCAGTTCGGACGACTCGCCCGAGTACGAGATGGCAATAAAAGCATCGTCCGAGGTGACCATGCCCAGGTCGCCATGGGCCGCTTCGGCCGGATGCACGAACAGGGCCGGCGTGCCGGTGGAAGCGAGGGTGGCGGCAATCTTGCGTGCGATATGGCCGGACTTGCCGATGCCCGAGACGACGACACGCCCCTTGCACTGCAGCAGCAGCGCCACGGCGCGGCCCACGCTGTCGTCCGTTGCCAGGCGCGCGTGCAGCGCATTGATGGCGTCGGACTCGATCTGCAAGGTGGTGCGGGCCAGCGCGACGGCGCGCTCGGTCGTCGCTTGCATGTCAATTCGGTCAAAAGCTTTCAGCATTGTTTTTTCATGGGTTACACTCATGCCCAAAGTATAAACGAATTAGGAAAGCAAAAAACTTGCCAGTCACAACAAACAACGATTTCCATTGACCGTACCGGGCAACCCATGTTTTCCTCGCTTGAACTGACCCTGATGTTACTCGGCAGCGCCGTGCTGGGCGTGGTCGCTTTCAGAATGTTGCATTTGCCGCCCATGCTCGGCTATCTGGCCGTCGGCATCGTTATCGGCCCCCATGCGCTGGGCCTGGCGGCGGAAAACGAAGCCAGCCATACCCTGGCCGAGTTCGGCGTCGTCTTCCTGATGTTTTCCATCGGGCTCGAGTTTTCTTTGCCCAAGTTCCTCGCCATGCGGCGCATCGTTTTCGGCCTAGGCATGGCGCAGGTGGTCACCACCATCATCGCCACCGTCGTCTTCGGCTGGTTCGTCGGGCGCTACCTGTCCGCCTACATCCACCTGAGCTGGCAAGCCGCGTTCGCCCTGGGCGGCGCGCTGGCCATGTCGTCGACGGCCATCGTCTCGAAAATGCTCACGGAGCGGCTGGAACTCGAAAGCGAACACGGCCGCAAGATCATCGGCATCCTGCTGTTCCAGGACCTGGCCGTCGTGCCCCTGCTGATCCTGATTCCCGCCCTCACGCGCGATTCGGACAACCTGGCCGAAACCCTGGCCTGGGCCGGCGGCAAGGCCCTGGTCGTGCTGATCTTGCTGCTGTTCCTCGGCCAGAAGATGGTGCGCGGCTGGCTGACCATCGTCGCCAAGCGCCGCTCGCAGGAATTGTTCATGCTCAACCTGCTGCTGATCACCCTGGGCGCGGCCTGGATCACGGAGCGCGCCGGGCTGTCGCTGGCCCTGGGGGCGTTTGTTGCCGGCATGCTCATTTCCGAAACGGAATTCAAGCACCAGGTGGAAGAGGATATCAAACCGTTCCGCGACGTGCTGCTGGGCCTGTTCTTCATCACCGTCGGCATGCTGCTCAATATCCGCGTGGTGCTCGACAACTGGTGGCTCGTCCTGCTCTTGCTGTGCGGCCCCGTGCTGCTGAAATTCACCCTGATCGCGGGCCTGGCCCGGCTGTTCGGCTCATCGACGGGCGTGTCATTGCGCACGGGCCTGGCGCTGGCGCAGGCGGGCGAGTTCGGCTTCGTGCTGCTGAATCTGGCTGGAGGCATCAAGCTGATGGACCCGTTCGTCGTGCAGGTGGTGCTGGCCTCGATGGTGCTGTCGATGCTGGTGGCGCCCTTCCTCATCGCCAAGTCGGACGCCATCGTCATGAAATTGGCCGCCAACGACTGGATGATGCAATCGCTGGCCCTGACGAAGATCGCCACGCGCACGATGGCTTCGCAGAAACACGTGCTGATCGCCGGTTTCGGGCGCAGCGGGCAAAGCCTGGCCACCCTGCTGGCGGAGGAAAAGATCGAATACCACGCGCTGGACCTGGACCCGGAACGGGTACAGGAAGCGCAGCTGGCCGGCGCCCACGTCTCATATGGCGACGCGGGCCGGCGTGAAAGCCTGGTGGCGGCCGGCATCTACCGGGCCAGCGCCGTGGTGATCACGTATGCGAATACCCCCTCGGCACTGAAGTTATTACATTTACTCAAAGAAATGGCGCCGACCTTGCCCGTCATCGTTCGCAGCCACGACGATACCGACCTCGACCAGCTGAAAAGCGCGGGTGCGGCCGAAGTCGTGCCGGAATTAATGGAAGGCAGCCTGATGCTCGCTTCGCACGCGCTCATCATGATGGGCGTGCCCCTGCGCCGCGTGGTGCACCGGGTGCAGGCGGCGCGCGAGGAGCGCTATGCCTCCCTGCGCGGCTATTTCCACGGTTCCAGCGACGCGGGCGACGATGCCGAACTGGAGCGCCTGCATACGGTCACCGTCAGCGAAGGCGCGCACTGCGTGGACTTGCCCTTGAGTGCGATCGACGTGGCCGGCTGCGGCGCGTTTGTGACGGCCATCCGCCGCGGCCGCGGCAGCCTCGATGTCAGCCCCGAAACGCGGCTGGCCAGCGGCGACGTGGTGGTGCTGCGCGGCACGGCCGACGCCGTAGCCAAGGCCGAAACCTTGCTATTGAAATAATCTGCCGATCTTGCTCAGCTGCTCTGCGGCTGCCAGCTGACGACCTTGTTGCGGCCATCGGCCTTGGCCTGGTACAGGGCCTGGTCGGCGTGCGCCACCAGTTGCTGCGCCACCGTTTCGATCGGCAGCAGCGCCGCGTCCGCTTCAAGGCTGGCCACGCCGATCGACACGCTGACCCACGCTTGCGCGCTGCCTGGCAAGTCGAACATGGTGCCGGCGATGCTGGCGCGGATGCGTTCGGCCACGAAGGTCGCGCTGTCGAGGTCGGCGTCGATCAGCAGCACGACGAATTCTTCGCCGCCGAAGCGGCCCAGTGCATCGGAGCGGCGCAATTCCGTGCGGATGCGCGTAGCCACTTCGCGCAGCACTTCATCGCCGCCCTGGTGGCCATGCTTGTCATTGAACAGCTTGAAATGGTCGATATCGATATACATGCATGAGATGCAATAATTCTGGCGCCGCGCACGGGCGATTTCTTCCAGCAGGCGGCGGTCGATATAGCGGCGGTTGTAGACACCCGTCAGGGAATCGGTCAAGCCGATGTATTTGAGCATTTCATTGCTGATCACGTTTTCCAGGCAAATGGCGATGATGGACGCCATGTGCTTGATGAAATCCGTGCCCAGCGCGGGCGTAAAGCGCGTCACGTCGCTGCTGGCCAGGTTCAGGCTGCCGATCAGGCGCTTGTTGCGCAACAAGGGCACCAGCGCCACGCTGCGCAGAGATGCGATCTGCGGAAAACGCGGGCCATGCACGGCCGCGTCGAAGGCACCGAGCAACGGCGATGGCGGCAAGGCCGCTTCGCCCTCGGCCGCCGGCACCGGCGACGTAAACCCCAGCTCCGCCACGGCATGCACGAACAGCAACTGCGGGAAGGCACTGAAATCGACGCCCAGCTTTTCCATCACCAGCACGATATCGTCATCCTCGTCGAGCAGGCTCAAGGTGACGCCGTCGAGGTCGGAAATCACGGGCAAGGTGCGGAAGATGGTGCCGATCAACTCGGGAAACGTGGACGCGCTGACGATTTCCAGGTCGAACGCCTGGTGGCGGCACATGATGTCGTGGTTGCGCTCGACCTGTTCCAGCAGGAAAGCCATGCGCGCGCGCAAGGCCTGGTTTTCGGCTTCGAGGCTGGCAATGCGCGGGTCCGGCGGTATTGCTTGATTCATAGAAACCTTAAACCCTTGTGTACGGGCGCCATGCTTAAAATGCCAGTTCGAAACCGATGTCCTGCCCCACCACGATACGCTCATCGCCGCCTTCGGTGACGATGGCGTTCATGCCGAAGCAGATGGCGCCGTCGAGTTCGGGCTTGGCGCGATAGCCATGCATGACGTCGAGCGGATCCGGGCCGGGCACGCCCGTGGCCTGGTCCACCGACGGGATCGGGCAGCGCGAACACGGCTTGACGGGTTTCAAGGTCGTCGCGCCCAATTGCAGGAACGCGGCGTAGTCTTCCTCGAAGGCGCCGATATCGCCGATGACGAGGTTGGGCCGGAAGCGGTTCATCGGCAGCGGTTCACGGCCGGCGGCGCGCAGCTTGTCGTTGACATCGGCCAGCGAGGCGGCACCCGCGATCAGCACCGGGTAGCCGTCGGCAAACATGGTCGAGGCGGCAACGCCATCCGTCCATTTGGTGCTCGTGGCGCGCACCACGTCCGGGTGAAAGCGCGCGAGGCGGCACGGCACGCCGATGGCCTGGGAAAACCACGTCGCCGTCACCTCGTCGCAATCATAGGCGCGCACGGTATCGTCCCACACCTGCACCTCCAGCATCGGTGCCAGTTGCGGATGCGGCAAGCCCAGCTCGATTTCCAGGCGCAGCATGCCCGGCGCGCGCAATTCCAGCGTGCTGGCCTTGATGGATGGCACGATCAGCGCCATGCGCGGATGCTCGCGCTGGGTCAGAAAGCGGCCCTGCGGGTCGACCACCATCCATTCGCGGTCGAACACGTGCTCGCTCATCAGCCCTGAGCGCGTCAGGACCGCCTCGCGCAAATGGATGCCGGCGCACGATTTGATCGGATACAGGATGATGTCGGACAGGATAGCCATGGACAGGGGGAGAAGGAACAGTGTTGCTGCTTCTGCCAGGAAATTATTCAGAAGCGAAGTATGGCAGCAAAGCGGGCAAGCGTAAATCAGCCAGATTCAGCCAATGAGGCTGAATCTGGCGCGGTCATGATCAATACGTGTAGAAAATACGCTGGATTTCTTGCGTGCTGTTGGTTTTGGTCAAGGCCAGCATCAGCAGGATGCGGGCTTTTTGCGGGTTCAGGGTGTCGGATACGACACTGTCGAGTTCATCGTCGTTGGCTTCGCCATTGCGCGCCACGATGCCCTGGCCGACGCGGCTCGAACGCACGATCAGCACGCCCTTCTGGCGCGCTTCCACCAGGGCCGGCTTCATTTGCGCGGCCACGCTGCCATCGCCCACGCCCGCATGGATGATGCCCTTGGCGCCGGCGGCAATGAAGGCGTCCATGCCGACACGGTTCATGTTGGCATAGCCGTAGACGATGTCCACTTGGGGCAAAGCGTCGAGCTTGCTGATGTCAAATTCCGATTCCAGGGTGTGCTTGCGCGTCGACTGGCGATAGAAGAAAGGCTTGCTGCCCTGGATGTAGCCGAGCATGCCCAGTTCCGGCGACTTG
Organism: Janthinobacterium sp. FW305-128; assembly: GCF_020858135.1. Classification (NCBI taxonomy): domain Bacteria; kingdom Pseudomonadati; phylum Pseudomonadota; class Betaproteobacteria; order Burkholderiales; family Oxalobacteraceae; genus Janthinobacterium; species Janthinobacterium sp. FW305-128. Next base: position 160,795 of record NZ_JACYMK010000014.1, read on the forward strand.
AACGTGTCGGTGGTGGACGTATTTGTCTTGGTCACTTCGCGCGCCGCGTTGATCTGGTCGTTCAAGGCCACCAGCACGCCCTTGCCCACGGCTTCCTTGCTGCCGGCCAGCAACACGGCGTTGTACAGATTGATGGGGCCGTCAGCCGAGATGGCGGTCGAGGGACGCATGGCGCCCACCACCACGACCGGCTTGTGGCTTTTCACGGTCAGGTTCAGGAAATACGCCGTTTCCTCGATGGTGTCGGTGCCGTGCGTGACGACCACGCCATCGACATCGTTCGAGGCCAGCAGCACGTTGATGCGCTTGGCCAGGGCCAGCCAGTGGCTGTTGCCCATGCTTTCGCTGGCGATCTGGAACACTTGCTCGCCTTTCACATTCGCCACTTTCTTCAATTCCGGCACGGCCGCGATCAGGCGCTCGACGCCCACGGTGGCCGAGGTGTAGCCGACGGTGGTGGTGCTGTCGGCGCCGCTGCCGGCGATGGTGCCGCCCGTGGCCAGGATCACCACATTCGGCAATTTGACGGCCGCCTGCTGCGCGCGTGCGGGGGACGCGGCAACAAAGCCCATCAGCAAGGTGGCCAGCATCAGCTGTGCACAAGAATGGAATTTGCGTGAAAACATGGTGCTCCTGTTCGGTGATGTGTCAAAGATAACAAAGTCGTGTGCAAATTATATGTCATCAGTGCTACAAAAAAGCCCCGATTGACGCGTTCAGCGCAAACGTGCGCGCCTTCCCATGCGCTACAGTGGCGCCATGTCCACACTCCCGTCCTTCCGCTCTTGCCTCGTCCTGCCGTTCGTCCTGATGGCGCTGGGCGCCTGCTCCACGCAGGTCGAACTGCGCACGGCGGCGCAGCAGGAGCAGTGGGGACGTGAAGCCGCTGGCCAGGGCGACTGGGCGCAAGCCATGCGCAGCTACGCGGCCGCGGCCGAGAATGCCGAACTGGGCCATGGCGATGCAGCTTGGCAGGCGCGGCTGCACCACGAAGCGGGACGCGCCGCCAGCGCCGCCTGCCACTACGATGCGGCCGCATTTCATTTCCGCCAGGCTATCGCGCTGGCAAAGCAGGCCCGTACATCGAGCGCCCTCAGCGACAAGGCGCTGGAATCGCTACAGGCCGGCAAACCTTGCGCAGGTCCCCCATGAACGTCGCGCACACCTTGCTGGCAGCATCCACCCTCTTTACCGGCATGGCGTCCGCGTGCGCCGCAGAGCCAGCGCTACCCTTATGGGAAGCGGGCGTCTTCGGCGGCGCGGCCGTCACGCCCGCCTATCCGGGCGCCAGCGAACGCTCGACGCGCAGCCTGGCCCTGCCCTATCTGATTTATCGCGGGAAAGTATTGCGCGCCGACCGTTCCGGCGTGGGCGCGCGCCTGCTCGATACGGATCGCCTCGACTTCGATATCGGTTTTGCCCTGTCCTTGCCGGCCCGCTCCAGCGATGTACCGGCCCGGCGCGGCATGCCCGACCTGGGCACCTTGGTGGAATTTGGCCCGCGCCTGAAAATCAAGCTGGCCGAGCCGACGCAGCACAGCCGCCTGGGCCTGGAACTGCCCTTGCGCGCCGTCATCGAAGCGCGCGGCGGCCTGCACCGCCAGGGCGCCACGTTCGAACCGCGCCTCGTGTACGCGCTGCAAGGCGAGCGGCAGGCATGGCATGTCGATGCCAGCGTCGGCGCCGTGCTGGGCAATGCCGCCATCAACGATTACCTGTATGGCGTCAGCCCCGCGTTTGCCACCGATGGGCGCCCCGCGTATGCGGCCAAAAGCGGGCTGATGCTCACGCGCCTGGGCCTGGGCGGCTCCTACCGGCTGCAGCGGGACTGGCGCGCCTTTGCCTTTGTACGCTACGACAACTACACGGGCGCCGCCAACCGCGCCAGCCCCCTGCTGCGCCAGAACAGCGGCACCTCGGCCGGCATCGGCCTGATGTGGACGTGGCAGCGCTCGGAGAGCCTGGCACGGGGCCACGACGATTAGAGAACCAGCCGATGGCAGACATGCTGGCCATCCGGGCAATAAAAAACCCTGCAAATCAATGACTTGCAGGGTTCGTTGTCGCCCCGTATGGGACCGGCGCAGGGATTAGACGTTGAACAGGAAGTTCAGCACGTCGCCATCCTTGACCACGTATTCCTTGCCTTCGGCGCGCATCTTGCCCGCTTCCTTGGCGCCCGCTTCGCCTTTGTAGGCGATGAAGTCGTCATAGGCGATGGTTTGCGCGCGGATGAAGCCGCGTTCGAAGTCGGTGTGGATCACGCCGGCCGCCTGTGGCGCCGTGGCGCCTACGGGAATGGTCCAGGCGCGCACTTCCTTCACGCCCGCCGTGAAGTAGGTTTGCAGACCCAGCAGCTTGTAGCCGGCGCGGATCAGGCGGTCCAGGCCCGGCTCTTCCATACCCATGTCGGCGAGGAAAGCGCCCTTGTCGGCGTCGTCCAGGTCGGCGATTTCCGCTTCCAGCGCCGCGCAGATGGCGACGATGGGGGCGTTTTGCGATTGCGCATACGCCGTCAACTGGTCCAGCAGCGGATTGTTGGTAAAGCCCGTGTCGGACACGTTGGCCACGAACATGGCCGGCTTGGCCGTGATCAGGCACAACGGCTTGATCAGTTCCATTTCGTCGGCGTCCAGGCCCATGGCGCGCACGGGCTTGGCATCGTTCAGGTACGGCATCATGCGTTCCATGATGGCCAGCAGCTTGGCCGCGTCCTTGTCGCCCGAGCGGGCTTTCTTGTTTTCGCGGTGGATGGCTTTTTCCACGGTGCCCATGTCGGCCAGCGCCAGTTCGGTCTGGATGACTTCGATATCGTCGAGCGGGTTGATCTTGCCGGCCACATGGATGACGTTGTCATCTTCGAAGCAGCGCACGACGTTGACGATGGCGTCCGTTTCGCGGATGTGCGACAGGAACTGGTTGCCCAGGCCCTCGCCCTTCGATGCACCGGCCACCAGGCCGGCGATGTCGACGAATTCCACGATGGCGTTGACCATGCGTTCCGGCTTGACGATGGCGGCCAGCGCATCCATGCGCGGATCCGGCACTTCGACGACGCCGACGTTCGGCTCGATGGTGCAGAACGGATAGTTTTCAGCCGGGATACCGGCTTTCGTCAGTGCATTGAACAGGGTGGACTTGCCGACGTTCGGCAAGCCGACGATACCGCATTGGAGACTCATGGAAAACCTTTAATAATCAAAGCACATGGCGCCGTCTATCGGCGTGCTTGCCGTGCTGTTAGGGAAAACGGGCGATGGTTCGCCCTTTTCCGGGGATAGTGCGTGTGCTGCATTTCAAGGGGTCAATTGTACCCCTGACAGGCGCGCTTCAAAAGCCCGATGATGGGCAAATGACGCCAAAACAGCCGTATCGTGACGCCATCAGGCCCTGTTCTCAGGCGGTGTGCAGCTTCATCGTCGCCGCCTCGAACTTGCCCTCGACGATCTGCGGCATGACCTGCAGGGATTTTTCTATCGCCTGCTCGATCAGCTCCTGGTCTTCGCGGCGCGGGCGGTGCAGCACGAAGTCGGCCACCTGCTGCTGCAGGCTCAGGGTGCGCGGGTGGCCGATGCCCAGGCGCAAGCGCCAGTAATCCTGCGTGCCCAGCGCGGCCGTGATGTCTTTCAAGCCATTGTGGCCGCCGGCCGAGCCGCCCTTTTTCAGGCGCGCAATGCCGGGCATCAAATCGAGTTCGTCGTGCACGACCAGCACTTCATCGGCGGCAATCTTGAAAAAGCGCGCCAGCGCGCCCACGGACTGGCCCGAGCGGTTCATGAAGGTCAGCGGTTCGAGCAGCCAGACTTCGTTGCCGCCAATCGACGTTTTCGCCAGCATGGCGTTGTAGCGCGAATCGCGCTGCAGGCGCGTGCCGGGCAAGCTGTTGGCAAGATTGTCCACCAGCCAGAAGCCGGCATTGTGGCGGGTTTGTTCGTATTCGGGTCCCGGGTTGCCGAGGCCGACGATCAGGCGTATGGGCATGGCTGTGTCTGCAATGTAAAAGAAAGCATTATCGGTGAAAACAGGCAGAAAAAAACCCGCGCGGCGAACCTGGCGGGTTTTTCCTTGCCACTACCGCATTGCTGCGGCGGCAAAATTACTTCTTGTCGGCTTCAGCAGCAGCGGCTTCGGCTTCAGCAGCAACGTGGCCAGCCGGTACCGAAGCGGTAGCGATGGTCAGGTTGGCGCCGTGGGTGACAGCGGTCACGCCAGCTGGCAGGACCAGGTCGCCAACGTGCAGCGAGTGACCGACGTCGATGTTCGACAGGTCAACGTTGATGAATTCTGGCAGTTGGCCTGGCAGGCACGAAACTTCGATTTCGTTGGCTACGTGGCTGATGGTCGCGCCGTGCAGTTTGACTGCTGGGGAAACGTCAGCGTTTACGAAGTGCAGCGCCACTTTTACGTGGATAGCTTGCTTAGCGTCAACGCGCTGGAAGTCAGCGTGCAGAACCAGTTGTTTGTATGCGTGGACTTGGAAGTCGCGCAACAGAACTTGCTGGGAAACGCCGTCGATTTCCAGATCCAGGATCGACGAGTGGAACACTTCTTTTTTCAACGCGTGGTACAGAGCGTTGTGATCCAGCGAGATCAGCACCGGGGCTTCAGCGCCACCGTAGACGATACCAGGGGTTTGGCCGGAAATGCGCAGGCGGCGGCTCGCTCCGGAACCTTGCAATTCGCGTTTAAATGCGATAACTTTCATGTGAAACTCCAAGAAGAACAAGGCTTGCGCCTTGTGTTATGAGGACTCCCGCGACCAGGAATCCTCGAAAATGGGTGCAAAACACCCCGAAAACTAAAACACTGCGGCGCAACAGGCAAAAAGCCGGTCGCGCCGCAGGCATTACGTCTGTTGCTGCTCTTGCCGAATTAATCGATGAACAGCGAGATGACGGAGTCACCCTTGATGATGCGTTTGAACGTCTCGGCCAGCAGCGGCGCGCACGTCAATTGACGGATCTTGCCGCAGGCCAGGGCCGCTTCGGACAGGGGGATCGTGTCGGTCACGACCAGCTCATCGAGCGGCGAGGCCGAAATACGGTCGATCGCCGGGCCCGACAGCACCGCGTGCGTGCAATACGCCACGACTTTTTTCGCGCCGCGCTCTTTGAGCACTTCGGCAGCCTTGGTCAGGGTGCCTGCCGTGTCGACCATGTCATCCATGATCACGCAGTTGCGGCCTTCGACTTCACCGATGATGTTCATCACTTCGGACACGTTCGCTTTTGGACGACGCTTGTCGATGATGGCCAGGTCGCAGCCCAGGCGTTTTGCCAGGGCGCGCGCACGGACCACACCGCCGACGTCCGGCGACACCACCAGCAGATCCTGATAGTTTTTCTTTTGCAGGTCGCCCAGCAAAATTGGCGAAGCGTAAATATTGTCGACTGGAATATCGAAGAAACCTTGAATCTGGTCAGCGTGCAAGTCCATGATCAGGACGCGCTCGACACCGGCTTCTTCCAGCATGTTCGCCACCACCTTGGCCGAAATCGCCACACGCGCGGAGCGTGGACGGCGGTCTTGGCGGGCGTAGCCGAAGTAAGGAATCGCGGCGGTGATGCGGCCAGCGGAAGCACGTTTCAAGGCATCAACCATCAGCATGATTTCCATCAGGCTGTCGTTGGTTGGAGCACAGGTGGATTGCAAAACAAAAACATCCTTGCCGCGTACGTTTTCGTTAATCTCGACCATTACTTCGCCGTCGGAGAATTTCGAAACGTTTGCTTTACCGAGAGGAATGCCGAGGTTTTTTGCGACCCCCTCTGCCAACGCTGGATTCGCGTTGCCGGTAAAAACCATCAGGTTTTCGTAAGCCATGGGAGTCCCAAGAGGTGATAAAGAAGTCTTGAAAAGCACTAACCGGGCATAGGCCCGGTCAGTCATTGTTTAGAATATGCCGCGTGGCGGCACATCTGCTTTTTCCCGTACTGGACGCCAACTTCGCATCGACAGACTACGGTGAAATGGTGGCAGGGGAAGAAGGATTCGAACCTTCGCATGCTGGAATCAAAATCCAGTGCCTTAACCAGCTTGGCGATTCCCCTACGTTACTGACTGCTTGCCGTCATGTTGGCCAGTATTATACCGACTATTTGACGCTAAGCAAAATCTTTTTTTGCTCTCTACAACATGGTGAGCATCGGGTGGCGATTCAGCGCTTTTGCCTTCCAGGCGACCCAGACTGGTGGCACATTGCTGAGCACCGCATCCGCTTCTTCCTGACTGCCAAACGCACTAAATACACAAGCACCGGAACCAGTCATCCTGGCCTCACCGTAAGCACCCAGCCATTCTACCGCATCTGCTACCGGCTTGAAAAGACTGCATGCTACTTGCTGTAAATCATTCTTTCCAAACCCGCCCGCATCGTTTCCTTCTGCGAGGTACCTGGAAAAGTCCGCTATTGTGACGGGTTCGGTATTTCTCGTCAAGCCTTCCGCGCAAAAAATTGCGGCGGTCGGCACTTGCACGCCAGGCTCGATCACCACATACCAGCATGCGGGCGTGGCGACGGGCTGCAAGGCTTCGCCCACGCCTTCGGCAAAGGCGTTTTCGCCAAAGATGAAAAACGGAATATCGGCGCCCAGCGGCAAGCCCAGCGCCATCAGTTCCTCGCGCGTCAAACCGGCCTGCCACAGGCGATTGAGCGCCATCAGCGCCGTGGCCGCGTCGGACGAGCCGCCACCCAAGCCGCCGCCCATGGGCAGCACCTTGTCGATGGCGATATCGACGCCGCGCGGCAAGGCGCCCGTGCGGCGCAGCACTTCGGCCTGCAGCAGCCTGGCGGCGCGGATGATCAAGTCCTGCTCTTGCGGCACGCCGGCCAGTTCCGTCACGCGGACAATCGCCGTGTCGTCGCGCAGCGCGAAGTGCAGGGTGTCGCCATGGTCGAGCAACTGGAACACCGTCTGCAGCAGATGGTAGCCATCGGCGCGGCGGCCGTTGACGTGCAAAAAGAGGTTCAGCTTGGCGGGAGCCGGGCAGTTATTCAGGGTCGTCAACGTCATTGTGCTTGAGCCGATGGGGCGGGATCGAGGACGATGCGCAGCGACACGGCATCGGCCTGCGCGCTGGCATTGCGTTCGGCATCGATACGCCGCGGTTGGGGCAAGGCGCCCGGTGTCTTGTCGGCCGCATTTTGCCCTACTTCTTGCCAAGACACATAGCGCAAGCGCCAGCCGTCTTTCGTCGTCACGCTGTCGTTGGCCGGCGAAGCGACGAAGCGCTTGCCGTCGGCGCCCACGGCATACCCTTGCAGCCAGTCGCGCAAGCCCGACACGGGCAAGGACCAGCCCAGCATCTGCGCGCTCAGGGTGTCGACATCGGGCGCGCTGCGCGGCGCCTTGCCGCTTTGCGTCAGCACGGCCTCGCGCGGCGTGACGGCAATCGTCGCCAGCGTGCTGCCGACGGGCGAATACAGGGTCACGTCCGTGCGCTGCGCCGTCTGCTGCCAGTTGAAATTGACGGTGGCCGATTCGGGCTTGTCATCTTTCTGGTACACGACGTTCAGGCGGCCCGTCAGCTCCACCTGTTCGCGGTAGGGTGCGACGGTGTTGGCGGATGGCGCGGCGCCTGACGAGAATGGGGAACTCAGGGTCGAGCAGGCCGAGAGTGACAGGCAGACGAGTGTGAGGGGAAGCAGTTTTTTTAACATGGGTACAAGGAAAAACCAGCGCCAAGGCGCTGGTTTTTTATAGTTGAGTTAATCGATTCAATCACAAACTGACATTCAGGCGCGCCAAGGTGCTTTTCAGCGCCTCGTTTTTCGGGTCCTTGCCTTGCGCCTCGCGCCACAGTTTTTGCGCTTCGGCCTTGTCGCCCTTCTGCCACAGCACTTCGCCCAGGTGGACGGCGATTTCCGGATCGCTGCGCACGGCATAGGCGCGGCGCAGCGCGTTTTCCGCGGCGGCCAGGTTGCCCATGCGGAATTGCACCCAGCCCATGCTGTCCATGATGAACGGGTCGCCCGGCGCCATCTGCAAGGCTTTTTCGATCAGCGCATGGGCTTCCTCGAGGCGCAGGCCCCGTTCGGCCAGCGAATAACCGAGCGCGTTGTACGCGTGCTGGTTGTCGGGCGCCAGCGCCATCACGCGGCGCAGGCTCGCCTCCATCCGCTCGAATTTGTCCATGCGCTCGGCCAGCAAGGCGTAGTCGTACAGCAGCTCCGGATTGTCTGGGAAGCGCAGCAAGGCGTTTTCCAGCACCGTGTAGGCGCTTTGCACATAGCCGGCGTCGCGCAGGAATTGCGCGTCGACCAGCAGCACCTGCGCCTGGCTTGCCGGATCGTCCGTTTCGATTTCCGTCAGCGCCTTGCGCGCCGCATCGAGATTGCCGCCGCGGGCGATCAGCTGGGCGCGGCGCAAGCGCGCCTCGACATAGCCGCTTGATGCGCTGTTGTCGACCTTGTCCAGCCAGGCGATGGCGCCCGCCGTGTCGCCGCGCGTCTCGGCGATCTGCGACAGTATCATCAGGGCCTTGAACGGATCGCGCGTGTCGCCGGGGGATTTTTCGAGCACGGCCAGGAAGCGCTTGAAGTACTGCTCCGCGCCCTTGGTGTCTTCCAGCTGCAGCGCCACGATGCCGAGCGCATACAGGGCGCCCACGTTATCGGGAGCGCTTTTCAACAGCAGCAGGAACTGCTCGCGCGCCGGTTCCAGCTGCTTCTGTTCGACCAGCAGGCGCGCGTATGCGCCGCGCACTTCGACGGCGTCCGGATTCTTTTGCAGGAAAGCGGCCAGCACCTTGCCCGCCGCCTCGGGTTCGCCCGTCACTTGCGCCAGGGTCAGCACGGCCAGCTCGGAGTTTGGCTTGATCGCCAGCGCCTTGTTCGCTTCGCCGATGGCACGGTCACGCTCGCCGATCGACAGGGCGCCCTGCGCCAGCACCAGGTGCGCTTCGAACATGTCCAGGTAAGGCTGCACCAGGCGCGTCACCATCGAATAGGCATACAGCTTGTCATTCGAGCGCGACAAAATCTGCTGCATCTGGAACAGGGCCACGCCCCGTGCGCCTTGCGGCGCATTGGCCAGGCGTTCGGCGAAAATCGGTTCCGCTTCTTCGATCTTGTCCGTCAACACGACAAAGCCGAGGAAGAACTGCGTCGCCTCGTCCGAGTCGGGCGCCAGCTCGCGCCACAGGCGGATGGCCGCCAGCGCCTCGCTGCCCTGCTTGGCGGCCAGCGCCATTTCGGAAGCGCGGCGCGCCAGGCGCGGATCGCGCGTCTGCTGCGCCGCCACCATCATCGTCACATACGGCCCTTGCCACTGGCCGCTCTTGAATTCCATCTCGGCCTTGGTCAGCTTGTACAGCAAGTCGCTGCTCAATTCGACCTTCGGCAGCTCATCGCCGGCGGGCCCCTCCTTGGAGGTGGCGTCCGGCTCCTGCGGCGCGGCGGGCGCAGACGCAGAGGGGCTGGCCGCGGCATCGGCGGGGGCGACAGGCGTCTGTGCCATGGCATGCGTGGCCATCAGGGCGGACAAGGTTACAATGGCGAAAGCGTTTTTCAAAGGCTGATCCTGGCTAAACGGCAAAGTTTGATTCTACGCCCAACGCGGCTATCGCGTACTTCACGTATGTAACGAAATATATGCGTCGTGGCGGCGTAGCCTGCCAGAGCCAGCCCTCAGCCGGCAAGCCGCCTGTTTTTTACCCGGTTTTCAACCATTCGAGCCCTATGCCAGAATTGCCAGAAGTCGAAGTCACACGGCGCGGTGTCGCGCCCCACCTCGAAGGGCGCGCCGTGCGCTCCGTCGTGCTGCGCCGCGACGGCCTGCGCTGGCCCTTCCCTCCTGCCCTGGGCGAACAATTGTCGGGGCAAACCATCGGCCTGACGGGGCGGCGCGGCAAATACCTGCTGATCCACTTCCGCCACGGCACCCTGATCATCCACCTGGGCATGTCCGGCCATTTGCGCGTGCTGCCAACGGGGACGCAGGCGCAAAAGCACGACCATTTCGACCTCGTCGTGGAGGACGCGGACGGCGGCAGCCAGGTGCTGCGCATGACGGACCCGCGCCGCTTCGGCGCCGTGCTGTGGCACGACGAGGCCGACGGCCCGCTGGACGGCCACGCGCTGCTGCGCGGGCTGGGCACGGAGCCGCTCGAAGGCGGCTTCACGGGCCAGCTGCTGTTCGAGAAAACGCGCAACAAGGGCACCAACATCAAGCAGGTGCTGATGGCGGGCGACATCGTCGTCGGCGTGGGCAATATCTATTGTTCCGAAAGCCTGTTCCGTGCGGGGATCAACCCGAAGACGCCGGCCCGGCGCATCGGCCTGGCCCGCTACGAGAAACTGGCGCAGGCGATCCGCGACGTGCTGGCCGAAGCCATCGTACAGGGCGGCAGCACCCTGCGCGACTTCATCGGCGTGAACGGCCAGTCCGGCTACTTCCAGCAGACGTATTTCACGTACAACCGCGCGGGCAAGCCCTGCCGCGTCTGCGGCGCGCCGATCCGGCAAATCGTGCAGGGACAGCGTTCCACGTTTTACTGCGTGAATTGTCAAAAGTAAGCATACTCACAGAGGGAGCCAGATGGTCAGAGACCTGGAACAATACAGCGCATGGCGGCAGGACGTGCAGGCCGCCTTGCAGGCATACCGGCAAGCCGCCAGCGCGGCGGGCCTGGTCGACGGCGCCTCCGCGCTGCGCCTGGCGCGCTGTGGCTCCCGCCTGCTCGATGACCGTTTATCCGTCGCCTTCGTAGCGGAATTCTCGCGCGGCAAATCCGAGCTGATCAACGCCATCTTCTTTGCCGGCTATGGCCAGCGCATCCTGCCCTCGGGCGCGGGCCGCACCACCATGTGCCCCACCGAGCTGCTGTACGACGCGGCCTGGCCGCCATCGATCCGGCTGCTGCCCATCGAGACGCGCGCGCAGAACCTGTCGACCAGCGACTACCGCGAACTGCCCGCCGCCTGGACCGTCCTGCCCCTGAATATCGAAGCGGGCGACGACATGCAGGAAGCCATCCGCCAGGTCAGCCTGACGAAAAAAGTCAGCGTGGAAGAAGCGGCGCGCTACGGCCTGTATGACGCCGGCGATGCGGACGCTCCCGCCATGCTCGACGAGGACGGCCAGGTGGAAATTTCCATGTGGCGCCACGCCATCATCAACTTCCCCCATCCGCTGCTGAAACAGGGCCTGGTCATCCTCGACACGCCGGGCTTGAACGCCATCGGCACGGAACCGGAACTGACCCTGAACCTGATCCCGAATGCGCACGCAGTGCTGTTCATCCTGGCGGCCGACACGGGCGTCACGCGCAGCGACATCGAAGTGTGGCGCAACCATATCGGCGCCGGCGCGGGACGCCTGGTGGTGCTCAACAAGATCGACAGCATGTGGGACGAATTGCGCGGCGACGCCGAGGTGGCGCAGGCGATCGAACGCCAGCAGGCCAGCGTGGCGCACCTGTTGACGCTGGACGCGGGCCAGGTATTCCCCGTCTCGGCGCAGAAGGCCCTGGTGGGCAAGATCAACCACGATGCGGCGCTGCTGGAAAAAAGCCGCCTGCAGGCGCTGGAGACGGCCCTGTTCGAGGAGCTGATCCCCGCGCGCAAGGACATCATCCGGCGCCAGCTGGCGTTCGACCTGGACGCCATCGAAGCGGCGCAGCAGGTACAGGCGGCGGCCCGCGCGCGCGGCATCGCCGAGCAGCTGCATGAACTGCACAGCCTGCGCGGCAAGAACCAGAGCGTGATCGCCCACATGATGCGGCGCATCGACATCGAGAAGAAGGAATTCGACAGCAGCCTGTTCAAGCTGCAAGCGACGCGCGCCGTGTTTACCCGGCTGTCGACGGAGCTGTACACGAGCCTGGGCATGGACATCGTGCGCGACGATATCGACGGCGTGCGCGCCGCCATGCAGCGCAGCCGCTTTTTCACGGGCCTGCGCGAAGCCGTGCGCCAGTATTTCGAGCGTATCGGCCAGAACCTCGACCGCTCGGAAGGCAAGACGGCCGAGATCACGGAAATGATGAACGTGATGTACCGCAAATTCGCCTCCGAACATGGCCTGGCGCTGGCCTTGCCGATGCCGTTTTCGCTGGCCCGCTACCGCCAGGAGATCGCCGACATCGAAGCCGTCTACCATAAGCAGTTCGGCACGGCGACCCTGCTGACCACCAGCCGCGTCGTGCTGATGGAGAAATTCTTCGACACTATCGCCTCGCGCGTGCGACGCAGTTTCACCAACGCCAACGACGATGCCAGCGCCTGGCTGAAAGTCATCATGGCGCCGCTCGAAGCGCAGATCGTCGAGTACAAGGAACAGCTGAAACTGCGCTTTGCCTCGATCCAGCGCATCCACGACGCCACGGGCAGCCTGGAACAGAAAATCGCCGGCTTCGAAGCGAGCCTGGCGGCGCTCGAACGTGACAAGGCGCAGCTGGCGCAATTGCTGGCCGCCTTGCGCACGGCCAGCGCCGCATGAACCCTACGCACTGAATACAACCCTGGAATCCTGCATGAAACGTCTGCTGCATCCGCTCTCGCCCGCCACGGGCGCGGCACCTTTGGAAGATTACGTCGACCCGACTTTTTCCGCCACCGTCATCGCCTGGCAAAAGCAGCATGGCCGCCATGCGCTGCCGTGGCAGAATACGCGCGACGCCTACCTGATCTGGCTGTCCGAAATCATGCTGCAGCAAACGCAGGTCACCGCCGTGCTCGCTTACTACGCGCGCTTCCTCGAACGCTTCCCCACCCTGCGCGATTTGGCCGCAGCCCCGGTGGAAGACGTGATGGCGCAGTGGAGCGGCCTCGGTTACTACACGCGGGCGCGCAACCTGCACAAGTGCGCGCAGCGCGTGGTGGCCGAATACGACGGCGTGTTCCCCAGCGACCCGCTGCTACTGGCCGATCTGCCCGGCATCGGCCGCTCGACGGCGGCTGCCATCTCCGCGTTTTCCAGCGGCACGCGCGCGGCCATCATGGACGGCAACGTCAAGCGCGTGTTTGCGCGCACCTTCGGCATCGACGCCTATCCCGGCGAAAAACGGGTCGAGGAAGCCATGTGGCGCCGCGCCGAGGCGCTGCTGCCTGAAACAGGTATCGAGGCCTACACGCAGGGCCTGATGGACTTCGGCGCCACCCTGTGTACGCGCAGCAGCCCCGATTGCGGCCGCTGCCCGCTGCAGCCGCGCTGCGTGGCCTACGCCACCCATCGGGTCAAAGACTTACCTGTACGCAAGCCGAAGAAAACCAGTCCGGAAAAACATGCCGTCATGCTCGTCATCATCGACGACGGCCAGGTGCTGCTGGAGCAGCGCCCCGGCTCGGGCATCTGGGGCGGCTTGCTGTCGCTGCCGGAACTCGATGGCCACGTGCTGGCCGATGAAGTCACACCGCGCGAGATAGACCAACAGGTACTGGCGCGCGCCGTGGCACCGTTCGGTGAAATCGAAACGCAGGAACGGCTGCTGCCCATTGTCCACGTGTTTACCCACTACAAGCTGCACATCGTCCCCTGCCGCATCACCCTGGCGCGCCGCCTGGCGCTGGCCGGAGAAGCGACGCACGTCTGGTATGACGGCGAGAAAATCGCCGACGCGCCGCTGCCCGCACCGATCAAGAAACTGCTGCTGGACCTGTTCGGCGATACGCGCGCGGCGCAGCGCAGCATGTTCTAGTGCGGCGTTTTTTACTGTTCGCGCTGACGGCGCTGTATTTGCACGGCGTCCAGGCGGCTGACGCGCTGCCGGAGGTACGCATCGGTGTGCTGGCCTACAAGGGCGGCGACGCCGTGCAGCAGGACTGGTCGTACGTGACGCGCCACCTGCAGGCGAGCATCCCCGGCATCCGTTTTACATTGGCAGACTACGACCAGGCGGGCCTGACGCGGGCCGTGCAGGCGCAGGCCATCGCCTTTGCCATCACCAGCAGCGGCCACTACGTGGCGCTCGAACACAGCGACGGCGCCAGCCGCATCGCCACGCTCGAATCGCCGTGGACGGACTCGCCGCGCCAGGCCATCGGCTCGGCCATCGTCGTGCGCAGCGCGTCGCCGCTGCACGACCTGGCCGACCTGGCGGGCAAGAACGTGATGGCGGTGGCGCCCGACGCGTTTGGCGGCTACCAGATCGCGGCGCGCGAACTGCAGGAAGCGGGCATCGATCCCGCGCACGATTTTGCCAGCCTGCGCTACAGCGGCTTTCCTTCGCAGCAGATCGTCGAGGCCGTGCGTGCTGGCCGCATGGACGCCGGCATCGTGCGCACCTGCCTGCTGGAACAGATGGTGGCGCGCGGCGAAGTGCGGGCCGAGGAACTGCGCGTCATCACCACGCGTCCGATTCCCGGTTTTCGCTGCGCCAGCTCGTCGCGGCTGTATCCGGACTGGCCCTTCGTGGCCCTGCGCCAGACGCCGCCCCCGCTGGCAAAAAAAGTGGCGCAGGCCCTGCTGGCCATGCCGCGCACCAGCGAAGGCTACAGCTGGACGGTGCCCAGCGATTACCAGATCGTCGATGAACTGTTCCGCGAACTGCGCATCGGCCCCTACGCCTATTTGAACAAGCTGACGTTCGAGACGGCCCTGCGCCGCTACTGGGGCTGGATGCTGCTGGTGCTGGCCTTGCTGGTGGCCTGGGCCGTGCATACGGTGCGCGTGGAATACCTGGTCAGCCGGCGCACGGAGCAATTGCGCGCGGCGCAGCACCAGCAGCGCGCGCTGGAAGAACAGGCGCGCCAGCGCCAGGCCACGCTCGACCACACGGCGCGCCTGGCCATCCTGGGCGAAATGGCCAGCGCCATCGCGCACGAATTGAACCAGCCGCTGGCGGCCATCGGCAATTTCGCGCGCGGCATGGCGCGCCGCATCGCGGCGGGACGGCTCGACGCGGCGCCGCTGCTCGACGGCGCGCAGGAAATCGCCACGCAAAGCGAGCGCGCGGGCGCCATCATCCGGCACATCCGCGCGATGGCGCAAAAGCGTCCCGCGCACAGCACGGCCTTCGCGCTGGCCGACGCCGTGGAGCAGGCGGTATCGCTGTTCCGCGCGGCCCATCCGCAAGCCAATATCAGCTGGCGTCACGAGGCGGCCAGCGCCGCACCGCGCGTGCTGGCCGACCCGCAGCAGGTGCAGCAGGTGCTGCTCAATTTATTGAAAAATGCGCTCGACGCGCAGGTGGAAAACGACCATCCGCAGCACCCGATCGGCGTGCTGCTGCACCGCGAAAACGGCGCCTGCACGGTGGCCGTGCGCGACGCCGGCTGCGGCCTCGATGCGGCGCAGATGGCGCGCCTGTTCGAGCCCTTCTTTACCACCAAGGCCGAAGGCCTGGGCCTGGGCATGTCCCTCAGCAAAAGCATCATCGAGTCGTTCGGCGGCAGCCTGTCGGCCCATGCCAACGCCGATGCGCCAGGCTTGACGGTCTGGTTCCGCCTGCCCGAAGATACGCATATGGAAGCAGATAAGGAAACACCATGAACGAAAGCGATGCGATCATCTTTGTCGTCGACGACGACGCCGCCATGCGCCGCTCGCTGGCCTATCTGTTCGATTCGGCCGGCTGGCAAGTGCAGACGTTCGAATCGGCGCGCGACTTCCTGCAGCGCTACGAGGGCCATGTGCCGGGCTGCCTGCTGCTCGACGTGCGCATGCCATTGATGAGCGGACTGGAACTGCAGCAGGAGTTGAATAACAGGACCGGACACGCAATATCGCTGCCCGTGATTTTCCTCAGCGGCCACGGCGACCTGGCCATGGCCGTGCAGACGATGAAGGCGGGCGCCTGCGATTTTCTGGAAAAGCCGTGCAAGGACCAGGTATTGCTGGACGCCGTCTCGCGTGCCGTGGCCCGCAGCGTGGAAGAAAGCCGCAGCGCCGCCAGCGCGAATACTGCGCAATCGGCGCTGGCCAGGCTCACCGCGCGCGAGCGCGAAGTGGCGCTGCTGATGGCCGAAGGCAAAGCGTCGAAAGTCATCGCCCGCGAACTGGGCATCAGCGACAAGACGGTGCAGGTGCACCGCCATAACACGATGGAAAAACTGGGCCTGCATTCAGCAGCCGAGATAGCCCGGCTGCTGATGGCGGGTGGGCAAATCTAGGCCCGCACAATGCGCGCCGGCAGCCCCTGCCGCACCGACGTGCCCGAAACGGGATCGACGAACACGTTCTTGTCGCCGCGGCTCGGATCCGTCAAGCCCAGGTCGTTCAGGTTGATGCCCGCGCCGATGGCCGGTTCGTCGGGCTGGCGCAGCTTGCCGATGCGGTGGGCGCGCGCGCCGTGCTCCTTGTGGCCGAAACCGTGCTCGACGGCGATCACGCCGCGCTGCACGCCGTGGCGCAGCATCACCGTGGCCCTGGCCTTGCCGCCCGGCGTCTCCAGATAAATCTGGTCGCCATTTTCCAGCTTCAGGCGCGCCGCATCGTCGGGATGCACGGCGACGGGGTTGTCCGGATGGATGCCGCGCAAGCGCCGCGCGCCGATGCTGTACGAGTTTTGCAGCGCAGATTTAAAACTGATCAACTCGAACGGCCACTCGCTGGCCGGGTAGGTTTTGCGCACGGGCGTGCCGTCGGCGAAAGCCGCCACCCTCCACGCGGGCGTGCCGGGGAAACGCTTGCCGCTCAAGCTGTTCTTGCTCACGCCCAGGCCCTCGTTGTACAGCATCATCGGCTTCAGGTAGCGGTGCGTGGACCAGTCCTGCGGATACGGCGTCTCATCAAGCACCGGCACGGGCGCTGCCGGTGCCTTGGCATTCGCTGGCGGCGGCAGGCGCAGGCCGAACATCTCGCCATAGCTCTGGTAGCGCCCTCCCCGCGCCAGCATGAAGGCCACCTTGCGCCACTCTTCCGGCTTCAGGGTGCGCTCCAGTTCTGGGCGGATGCGCGCCACGCCGGACAGCGCGATATCGTCGTCGCTCGCCTCAGGCACGGCCGTCTTGCCTTGCCAGGCGATGTTGGCGCCGCCGCGCAGATACCAGTCTTCCGCGCGCTGCAGGGGGAAGCGCTGGCCCTCCATGTCCTGCAGGGCTTCCGGGCCGAAGCCGGGCAAGGCCATCGTTTTGGCCAGCGCGATGAAGAACGATTCCATGCAGATGCTCTGGCCGTCCGGCGTCTTTTGCACGCGCGGTTCGACCACGGGCCAGCGCGCCGTGCTCATTTTGACGGGCATGCCGCCCCAGGCGCCGGCCCAGCCCCAGCTTTCATACAGCAAGGTATCGGGCAGCAGGTAGTCGGCAAACGCCGAGCTTTCATTGATGAAGGGATCGATGGCGACGATCAGGGGAATCTTCTTCGGATCGGCCAGCTCCTTGCCGATCTGCGCGCGCAAGCCCGTGATGCCGTAGACGGGATTGCAGCTCCACAGGATCAGCGCCTTCAAGGTGTACGGATAGCCGTTCATGGCGCTGGTGAGCCATTCGGTGGCCAGCGCGGGCGCGTTCGGATACCACGGCGCCTTGGCCGGATACGCCTTGCCCGCTTCCTTCTTCAGCTTGAATTCCGAGGTTTTTTCATACGGTACGTTGCGCCCGATGGGCATGCCGGCCGCCTTGATCTCGCCGTCGAAACTCTCGAGGTCGTAGCGCGGGCCGGGGCCCGCATCCTTGAAGCTGCCGCCGTTGATCAGGGTGCCGCCTTTGCGGTTCAAGTTGCCGATCAGGGTATTGAGCATGACCAGCGCATACGCGTTATAAAAGCCGGCGCCCGACATCATGCCGCCGTGCGCATTGACGGCGGCGCGCTTGCCGTGGCTGGTCAGTTCCCGCGCCAGGCCTTCGATGATGTCAAGTGGGATGCCGCAGGCGCTGGAATAGTCCTCCATGCTGTGGCGCTGCGCTTCTTCGTTGAGCATCGTCATGGCCGTCTTCAGATGCAGCGGCGCGCCAGCCACGTCCAGCGGGCCGTCGAAGAACAGGCGCGCTTCGCCCTTGGCGGCATTGTGCGGCATGATCGCTTGCGTGGCCGCGTCGATCACGCAGAACGCGTCGCCATCCTTGTAGCGCTCCTCTTCCGCCAGTTCCACCGCGCCGATGTCCGACGCGCGCAGATAGCGGCCGTCGCGCGGATGGCCCTTCTCGCTGATGATCAGATGCGTGGCGTTGCACCAGGCGGCTTCGCCTGCCGCTTCCGCCACCTTCAGGTTCGGCTGCACGAGGAAGTTGCGGTCATAGCGTTCGTGCTCGATGATCCAGCGGATCATGGCCATGGCCAGCGCGCCATCCGTGCCCGGCTTGATCGGCACCCAGCGGCTGCGGTCGCCCGCGGCCAGGCTGTCCGCATTCGTCAGCACGGGGTCGACGACGACGTAGCTGAAGTCGCGCTTGCCCGAACGGGCTTTCGCGATCAAGGTGCCCTGGCGCTTGAACGGGTTGCCCGCATTGCCGGGCGCCGTGCCGACGAAGATGCAGAACTCCGTGTTTTCCAGGTCCACTTTCGCATGCGGCATTTTCTTCATGTCGCCGAACATGGCGCCCGAGCCGCTGCGGTAGGCGCCGCCGCAATACGAGCCGTGGTTGACCAGGTTCAGACTGCCGTACGATTGCTTGAAAAAACGCGTGCCGAACGCCAGGCGGCCATCGTCGGTGCTGCACATCAGGCCCACCTGATTGACTTGCGGACCCAGTTCCGGCTGCGCCGGATCGATCGGTTTTTCCAGCTCGCGCAAGGCGCGCAAGCCCTGCACGTGGCCTTCGCCAAACAGGTCGCCGCCTTCCGTCACTTCCTTGACCAACTGGTCGAAGGCGATCGGCTCCCACTGGCCGCCGCCGCGCGGTCCCACGCGCTTCATGGGCGCCAGCACGCGGAACGGCGACTCCATCTGTTCCAGCACGCCGTTGCCGCGGCCGCAAGCGGTGGAACGTCCCTTCAAGCCCTTTTCCTCGAAACGCGACAGGGAAATGAAGCTCTCGCGTATCGGGGTCTGGTACGGCAGCGCCGGATCGGCCGACAGGGGGCTGTACGGATTGCCCGCCACGCGCAGCACCTTGCCGCTTTTTTTATCCAGGCGCACGCGCACGCCGCAAAACGTGGTGCAGCCCATGCACATGGTGTAGCTGACCTGCTGGTCGGGATTGACCGTCAATTTTCCCGTGGCCGTGTCGACGGAAAACTCGGGCGCCAGCGAATTGCCGTGCAAGCGCTGTACGGGTTTGTCCTTGCCCAGCGCGTGGTCGACCATGCGGCCGGCCGTGGTGGAAAAGCTGGCGGCAAAGGCGGCCAGGCCACCGCCGATGGCGCCATAGCGCAGCAGCTTGCGGCGTTTTTCTTTTTCGTCTTCAGGGACGTCGTTGCGGTCGTCGTTGTGTATTTGATCGTTCATTGTTGACTCCTCAGTGCGTGGCCATGGCGGGACGGCTGCGTGCAGCGACGACGCGTCCGGCCCATGGCAAAAATTCCAGCATCAGCAACAGCAGCGCGATCCACAGGCCGGCCGTGCCGATAATCCCCATCAAGCCGTCGTTCCCCATCGGCAGGTGGTAGTCGTACAGGCCCGCGCCCGTCTTCGGGATGTTCTGCCCGCCGATGAAAATCGTCCAGCGCATCATCCAGGCGCAGTGCAGCGCGATCAGGCCGTTGACCAGGCCACTCGTGGCGGGACGCCAGATGGCCAGGGCCATCGGCACGATCGACGACAGCACGGCCCAGACTGCCGTGAACTGCCATTGCGGCATGCCCGCCACCTGGGTAAAAGCCATGCTGTGGCTGGCGCTTACGCCGGACAGGCTGACGAACAGCCAGCCGCCGCCCAATGCCAGCACCAGCGCCAGCGACAGGGCCAGCGCGCGGTTCAAGGACACTTCCAGCTCCATGTCGCGGCCCGGCAGGAAACGGTTGAACAGCAGCGCCAGGCCTACCGCCCCGACAAAGGCCGTGGCGGCAAATTGCGCCGGCAGGAACGGCGTGAACCACAGTGGACGGGCGCGCACCACCATAACTTCCATGCCCGTGTACAGCCCCACCACGAAGGCGGCGAGCAGGGTGAAGGCGGCGGCGGTGATGATGGCCTGGCGCGATGCGGCGCCGCCACGTCCCAGCAGCCGATAGGCAAAGGCCAGGCGGTCCCGACCCTGCCCCTGCGTGGCGAAGTCCCCGCGCAGCGCCAGCCACGCGTACAGCATCAGACAGCCCAGATACAGGGGGATGAAGAACGAGCCCCACGACATCCACGACTGCGGCTGGAAGTAAATGTAGAAATGGTAGAAGCGGCCCGGCCCGTGCAAGTCGGCCAGCAGCGCCACGGGCGCCGTCATGCCGCAGACGAGAGACGCGAGCAGCGCGATGCGCCCCAGGCGTTCATACGCCTTGCGGCCGAAGACGAAGTACGGCAGGGTCAGCATGAAGCTGCCGTAACTGAGGCCGATGAGGAAAAAATACTGCACCGCCCACGGCAGCCATGCCGCTTCGCGCGTGACGTTGACAATTTCGGTGATGTGGCTGTCCATGGTTTATTTCCCGTGTTTGCTCGGTTGCCAAAGTGTCGCTTCGCCCTCGACGTGGCCGGCGAAGCGCGTGTCCAGTCCCAGGTAAAACACGTGGGGCTGGGTACCCTGTTCAGGCTTGAGCACCTTCACCTTGTTCTCGCTGAGCAGCTGGTGCACCATGCTGTCCGGATCATTGAGGTCGCCGAAGATGCGCGCGCCGCCCACGCAGGTTTCCACGCAGGCCGGCAGCAGGCCTTCGTCGACGCGGTGTGCGCAGAACGTGCATTTGTCGGCCTTGCCCGTCTCGTGGTTGATGAAGCGCGCATCGTAGGGGCAGGCCTGCACGCAGTAGGCGCAGCCCACGCAACGGTCGCCATCGACGACGACGACGCCATCCTTGCGCTGGAAGGTGGCGCCCACGGGACAGACGGGGATGCAGGGAGGATTGGCGCAGTGATTGCACAGGCGCGGCAGCATGTAGGTGCCGCAGCGGTTCTCTTCCTTGACTTCATAGGTCGAGACGACGGTGCGAAAGCTGTTTTCCGGCACGGCGTTTTCCATGATGCAGGAGACCGTGCACGCCTGGCAGCCGATGCATTTCTGCACATCGACCACCATCGCCCAGCGCTGGCCGCCTTCGCCCCTGGTGGCGGCCTTGCCTGGCAGCGGCGCGATGGCCGCCCCAATGGTAACGGCTGGCAAGGCGCGCAAGAAACTGCGGCGCGATTCGATCATGACACTCTCCTTGACGATGGGCGGCAAGCCCTTGTTGACTTGCTGCCATGATAGAAAAGAAGTTGCCGTACGGATATTGGGGTGATCGTGCGGGGACCTAGATGATCATGCCAATTGACAGGATCGACAATGCGGAGTAGGTCAGATTAGCGGGGCCGCCGAGGCGCGCCAGCGCGTAATCCGACAACATTGTTGGCATGAAGTGTCGTGGTATCGCGCAGACATGTCGGATTACGCTGCGCTAATCCGACCTACGTCAGATTCCCCATGACCGCTTGCATAGGTAGGTCGGGTTAGCCGGCACGGCGTAACCCGACATGAAGCGTCGCGGGCATGTCAGTCCACGCAGTGACCGTTACAGCTCGTCGAGCGAATAAAGCCGGCGGTGCTCGCGGATCGCGTAGCGGTCCGTCATGCCGGCGATATAGTCGGCGATCTTGCGCGCCTGCTTTGTCACATCATCGCCGTTGACCTGATAATCGGGCGGCAGCAGGGCCGGTTCGGCCATGAAGCTGTCGTACAGTTCGCGCACGATGCGGCTGGCCTTCACGCGCATGCGGTTGACCTGGTAGTGGCGGTACAGGTTCGCGCGCAGGAAGCGCTTCAGCTCCGTCGCATCCTTGCGCATGGCGTCCGAAAAACGGATCAGCGGCGGACTGGCGCGCACTTCGCTGACGTCGCGCGGCGCGGCGTCGAGGATCAGGGCATTCGACGTGACGATCAGATCGTCGGCCAGGGCCGTGATCAGGCGGCGCAGGGTTTCGTAGATGGCGCGCCGGCCCGACAGGCCGGGAAACGCCTGCTGCACGTCGTGCCACAGGCGGCCGAAGAATTCCACTTCTTCCAACTGCGCGATGGTGATCAGGCCCGAGCGCAGGCCATCGTCGATATCGTGGCTGTTGTAGGCGATTTCATCGGCCAGGTTGGTCAGCTGCGCTTCCAGCGTCGGTTGCGTGCGGTCGATAAAGCGCTGCGCCACGGGACCGAGTTCGCGCGCATGCGCGAGCGAGCAATGTTTTAATATGCCTTCGCGCGTCTCGAACATCAGGTTCAAGCCATCGAAAGCGCCGTAGTGCTCTTCCAGCGTGTCGACCACGCGCAGGCTTTGCAGGTTGTGCTCGAAACCGCCGTGCGCCTGCATGCACTCGTTGAGCACGTCCTGGCCCACGTGGCCGAACGGCGTGTGGCCCAGGTCATGCGCGAGCGCGATGGCTTCGACCAGGTCTTCGTTCAGGCGCAGGTTGCGCGCGATGGAGCGGCCCACCTGTGCCACTTCCAGGCTGTGCGTGAGGCGCGTGCGGAACAGGTCTCCCTCGTGATTGAGGAAAACCTGGGTCTTGTATTCGAGGCGGCGGAAAGCCGAGGAATGGATGATGCGGTCGCGGTCGCGCTGGAACTGGCTGCGCGAGGCGTGCGCCGCCTCGGCAAAGCGACGTCCCTGCCCCTGTGCCGAATGGGCGGCATAGGGGGCTAGCCATCCTTGGGCGAGGGCGTCTTCCGGCGTCATGCCTATTGCACTCCGGCGGCCAGGGTGGCCAGCACCAGTTCGTGCGGCGCGGACGTGATGCACGGGCTGCCCAAGGGTTTCAACAGGATGAACTTGATGGCACCGCCCTCGTTCTTCTTGTCCACTTCCATCAATTCCAGCCAGCGCTCGACACCGAGGTCCGGCGCTTTCACCGGCAGGCCGGCGGCGGCGACGAGCTTGCGCACGCGCTCGACGGCCGCCTGGTCGATATAGCCCATGCGGCAGGACAGGTCGGCCGCCATCACCATGCCGCAGCCGACGGCTTCGCCGTGCAGCCAGTGACCGTAGCCCAGGCCCGCCTCGATGGCGTGGCCGAAGGTGTGTCCGAAGTTCAGGATGGCGCGCAAGCCGCCTTCGCGCTCGTCCTGACGCACGACGTCGGCCTTGATTTCGCACGAGCGGGCGATCGCATAGGCGAGCGCACCCTTGTCGCGCGCCATCAGCTTGTCCATGTTCGCTTCGATCCAGTCGAAAAACGCGGCATCGATGATGGCGCCATGCTTGATCACTTCGGCCAGGCCCGCCGACAGCTCGCGCGCCGGCAGGGTTTCCAGGGTCGAGGTGTCGGCGATCACGGCGCGCGGCTGGTAGAAGGCGCCGATCATGTTCTTGCCCAGCGGGTGGTTGATGCCCGTCTTGCCGCCGACGGAAGAATCGACCTGCGCCAGCAGGGTGGTCGGCACCTGCACGAAGCCGATGCCGCGCATGTAGCTGGCCGCCGCGTAGCCGGTCAGGTCGCCGATCACGCCGCCGCCCAGCGCCACCAGCGTGGTCTTGCGGTCGCATTTATTGGCCAGCAGCGCATCGAAGATCTGCATCAGGCTGGCCCAGTTTTTATATTCTTCGCCGTCCGGCAGGACGATGCAGATCACTTCGCGGCCATCGCTGGCCAGCGCCGCCTGCAGGCGGCCCAGGTACAGCGGCGCGACGGTGGTATTGGTGACGATGGCCACCTTGTGGCCGCTGATATGGCGCAGCAGCGCATCGGCGTCGGCCAGCAGGCCGGGACCGATGGCGATCGGATAACTGCGTTCGTCGAGGTCTACGCTCAACAACATTTTGGATTGCTCGTTCATCGAAGGCTCTGCATGAATGACGCAGTTGGGCGAGGCCTCGCATTCGAGACTGGCCAGCTGCATCAGGATGGTCTGAACCATCGATTGTACGTTAGGACGGCCCGTGTCGATGACAATGTCGGCCACTTCCATGTAATGGGGCTCACGTTGCGCCGTCAATTCTTCCAGCTTCTTGCGCGGGTCGGCCGTCTGCAGCAGGGGGCGGTTCTTGTCGTGGCTGGTGCGCGCCAGGATGTTGCTGACGCTGGCGCGCAGGTACACGACCGTGCCCCGCTCCTTCAGGTAGGCGCGGCTGTCGGCGTTGAGGATGGCCCCGCCGCCTGTGGCCATGACGATCCCTTCCTGGGCGCTCAGGTCGCGGATGACCTCGGCCTCGCGCCGGCGAAAACTGGCCTCGCCCTCGATCTCGAAGATCCACGGGATGGTCGCTCCCGTGCGTGCCTCGATTTCGTGGTCGGAATCGACAAAGCGCAAGCCCAGCTTGCGGGCCAGGATGCGCCCGATCGTGGTTTTGCCTGCGCCCATGAGGCCGACAAGAAAGATATTACTGTTGGAAATTTCGGACACTTTTTATATCAATCAGAAAATAAGCAGGCGCCGCCTCTACGGCGCCCGTTTCCCCTTACGTCAAGGACAGGAGAATGTCAGTCTAAACGGGTAACTGGTGGCGTTACCCAGCGGCGTCGTCACTGTTACATTAAACGTGCTGACCACATTCGCTACACAATTTGTCGGCGTCAGACTGTTAATTGTAACGGCATGCCGGCCTCCCTGGTTACCTTGAATGTTGCCTCCGGTACGGTCATCCACGCCAAGCGTGTTGTGCGGATAGATATTTTGTATGCTGTCCGGAGTAATGGATCCAACGCCATTGATCATATTCGTAATCGCGACCGTGGTCCCAGAGGGCATGGGGTTTTGATGCAAATCGCTGAATCTCAAGCTGAATTGACGCACTGCAGCGGCTGAAACGCTTCCAAGATCATAGGTGCTGCGATCCAGGCTTACCTGGGCCGACTGATCGAACAGCATGACATTCTCGGGACGGCTGCCGCTCAGGAAGATGGCGATCTTCGCGAACAACGTCTTGTTGCCGTCCGAAGTGCTGGCGCAGACGGTAGCAAGACCGGGCCACAGGCTGTCGGCCGTGCCGCCATTGCTGACATCATTGCAGGGCGTGACAGGTGGATTGGTCGCCACACGCGGGTTCTGGCTGCGGAAGTCGACCGAGCAGCCACCATTCATGGTAGTGCAGCCGCCCATGCTGGACGAGCCGATGGCGCCCAAATTGCTCTGAAATACCACCGGCGTGCCGTCAGGAACAGGGTTGCCCGCTTGGTCTGCCAGCAAGATAGTGACGGTCGTGGCAGGGGTGCCTAAGGGGCTGTCATACGACCAGCCTTCCACGCTAGACTTGACGGAGCTGAGCGAAAACGCCGTTTGCACAGGCAAACCCGTCGTTACTAGGATGGAATCGGACAAGGTGGAAATGCCAGAGGCCAGGCTGGCCTTAACACGGAAGGTGGTCGGGGTGGTGCCGGAATTCACGGTGGTGATGACGTCACCATTGGCATCCGTGGTGTCTTTCACTTTATTGAGCGTCATGCCAGGGCCGTTCAACAACGAAAACGTCACTTCCTGGCCGACCAGAGGTTTGTTGAAAGTATCGAATACGCGGAAAGTGAGCGTAGCCATTTCCGTGCGCGCTATGCCGCCCTGCCCTTGAATCACGATCGATTTTCCTACCGGACTGACGCTGGAAAATTGTACCGATGCCGGCGCGACGCGGCCGATCGGCAGCGTCGCGTGATACATGGAAGCGCTGCCCGCCACTGTGGCATTGACCATATCGTAGTCATTGCAACCCAGGTCGCGGAAAACAGCTGTGGCCTTGCCATTGACTACCGGCACGCCGCTGGTCACGCTAGCCTTGCCGGCCTGCACGCAAGTCGAACTGAAATTTACCGTCTGGCCTGATCCTGTGTACAGGCTGGTGCCAGCCATGACATCAACCGTGACGTTGGTGGTGCCATAGGCCGGGATGCTGGCGGGCGAAAACCGCATGTTCTCCGCACTCAGGTCGGTGGCTCCCAGCACATAATTGATCTGGCTGCTGGCAACGGCACCATTGGCCGTCGTGGTCGCCCGCAACGTGGCGGCGCCGCTGGCCGACAGACTGAAAGGACGCAGCGTTACGCTGGCCGTACCTGTCGCATCGGTCAGTGCCGTCCCTACCGATGGCGACATCACTGCCATGGTATTGTCAGTCGAGAATGCCACCAACACGTCGCTGATCGGTTTTCCGTTCAAATCGGTCACCAACGCCTTGGCCGTCAGCGGCATGGCGCTCGACAGCGCGTTACTGGCGCTGCCGCCATTGAGCAGCGCCAGTGTCATTTTGGCGCCCGATGCCTGGGCCGTTTTGATTTCATAACTGGCGTCGCCGGTGACCATAGCGGTGCCTGCCGCGACAGTGGCCGTCAGCTTGCCGGCACCGGTGACCGTCGCATTCAAGGCCGAGACGGTGATACTGGCATAGCCCTTGGCGTCGGTCAGCGCCGTGCCGTTGGTCGATGACAACGTTACCAGCGCGGGGTCGGCCGAAAACGTGACCACGGCATTGCTGATAGGAACGCCATTTTTATCGTTGACGAGCGCCTTGGCCGTCAGCGGCGTCGTGCTGCTCAATGCATTGCTAGGCTGGCCAGCGGCGTTCAACAGGCTCACCATGACCGTCGCGGCCACGCCGCCCGTCGTGCCGCCGCTGCTGCCGCCATCGAGGGTCGGATCACCGCCGCCGCCGCCGCAGGCGGCCAGCAGGGAGCCCAGCGCCAGCATGACCAGCCAATTCGATACCCTACTCCAAGAAGTATTGCCAAAAGAAAAATTCCGCATAGTCGCCATCAGTCCGCTTTCGTTTGCATTGTTACTTAAACGTAAAGATGTGACATTAACGTGTTGCTGGCCGATCTGCCACTATTTTCGGCGTAATAAACACCATCAGTTCCGTTTTTTCTTGACTGCGGCCCGTGCTGCGGAAAAAAACACCAAACACGGGGATGTCGCCCAGCAGCGGCACCTTGCTGTCCGTGCCCCGCTCCGATTGCTGATAAATACCGCCCAGCACCACCGTGCCGCCATCTTCCACCATCACTTGCGTGCGCACGTGCTTGGTGTCGATGGCGAAACCGGAGCGGGTTTCCTGCCCCACGCTGTCCTTGTTGACGTCCACTTCCAGCACCACGTTGCCGTCGGGCGTGATTTGCGGCGTCACTTCCAGACGCAGGTTCGCCTTGCGAAACGTGATCGACGTGGCGCCGCTGCTGGTGGCCACCTGGTACGGCAGTTCGATGCCCTGCTCGATCAGCGCCAGCACCTTGTCGGCCGTCACCACGCGGGGGCTGGAAATGATCTTGCCCCTGCCGTCCGCTTCCAGCGCGGACAACTCCAGGTTCAGAAAGCGGTTGGCGGCCGCCGAAAACAGGCTCAGGGCGAAGCTGGCCGGCTGCAAGCCGTTGATGCTGGCGGCCGGCAAGTTGACGAATTGCGTGTTCGGCACGAAGGCGCCGCTGCCCGCCACCGTTTGCCCCGTCGCCTCGCCCACGCCCTGATACGTGCCGCCGATGGCCGCGCGGCGTCCGCTGCCGCCCAGCGAAAAACCGGGCACCTGGCCCGCCGCCAGCCGCTGGTCCGTAAAACCGAGGCGCGCGCCCAGGTTGCGGCTGAAACTGTCGTTCGCCTCGACGATGCGCGCCTCGATCATGACTTGTCGGGTTGGAATATCCGTCTTGGCGATCAGCTGACGGATCTGCTCCAGGCGCGCCGGCACGTCGGTGACGAACAGCTGATTCGTGCGCGGCTCGATCAGCACGCTGCCACGGCGCGACAGCAGCCGGCTGCGCCCTTCCCCCGCGTCCAGGCCGAACACGGCGCGGAACGCTTCGGCCTTCTGGTAATTGAGCTGGAAGATGGCCGATTGCAAGGGTTCGAGTTCCGCGATCTGCGCGCGCGTTTCGAGCTCCAGTTTTTCGCGCGCGAGGATTTCCTCACGCGGCGCGATCCACAGCACGTTGCCATTGCGCCGCATGTCCAGGCCCTTGGCCTGCAGCAGCACGTCGAGCGCCTGGTCCCACGGCAAGTCGCGCAGGCGCAGGGTTACATTGCCCGCCACGCTATCGCTGGCGATGATGTTTTGCCCGGACGCATCGGCCAGGATGTGCAAGGCCGCGCGCACGCCCACGTTCTGGAAATCGACGGAGATTTTATCGCCCGCATACAGACGCGGCGCCGTCACCTGCACCACCGCCTCCTGGGCAAGGACACCGGCATGCAGACACAGCATGGCGGCCACGAGCATGCGGAGCGGCCTCATGGCGCCGCCTCGGGCAGGCTGGCCTTCGCCCCTGCCACCTGCAAGGCCAGGCTGCCGCGCCGCTCGCGCCAGGGGCCATCCGCCTCGCGCAGCAATTCACGGTACTGCACGGCCTGTTCACTGATGCCCGTCACCACACCGTGGTCTTGCCCCAGATACTGGCCCACGGCCACACGGTACACGCGCTGGCCCGCCAGCAGCAGCGCGTTCAGGCGCCCGTCCTGTTGCACGCTGCCGACCATGGTGATGGCAGGCAAGGCCACGCTTTCCAGCGGCTCGCGCACGCGGCGCGGGTCCGGCCCCGCCACGCCCCCACGCTGTCCGGGCGCGGGCGGCAAGGCATTAAATGGATCGGCCAGGGCCGCCGCCTCGTAGGGATGCGGCGCGACAGCGGCAAGCGGGCGCCATGCCGACGCACTGCCCTTTGAAGGTAATGCCGCTTGCGCCGCCAGCTCCCCCGCTTCGGGCAAACGATACGCCTGCAACACGGCATCCAGGGTCAGCAAGCGATCCTTGCCAAGGGTCAAGGCCAGCGCATGCACCGTGACGATGCGCGGCAGGCGCGCCAGGTCTGCCAGCAGCGCGCCCATGGCGTGGTAGCCGCCACGCAACTGTATCGTGATCGGCAAGGCGACATACGGCGCTTGCGGCCGCGCCGCGCCCGGCTTGAACAGTGAAAATTGCAGCCCGCGCGACTGGCCGGCGGCATTAATGTCCGTCAACAGCGCCGCCATCGCCTGCTGGTCAGGCAGTTGCTGTTCCAGCAGGGCCAGCTCGGCGCCGGCCTGACGTTGCTCTGCACGCCACTGCGGCAACTGCTTTGCCCTGGCCTGCGCCGCCAGATAATCGGCGCGCAAGCGGGCTTCCTCACTGTGCGCCAATCGCACTGCAGCCATCAGTCCATCGAGCCATGTGGCATGCAGCAGGGCAGTCACCAGCATGCCGGCCAGCGCAGCGCAAGCAAGGCGCGCCGGCAGCGGCCACAGTGACGCGGTCTTCAAGCTCAGCATGATCAACCTCCACGACTAAGAGCCTATCCCAGTAGATGAATACATCTCTTGCAAGCGCCCCTCAGAAGCGGGGAGTCGTCGCATGGCTCGCCACGCGTCCTCCTCGGGCCTTGTCCGCGCTCCTGATGTGCTGCCTGCAAAAGACGCTCCCTACTGGGATAGGCTCCAAGATTGTCCAGCGGGTGCCAAAGCCAGCCGTATCGTCCATTCCACGGCGCCATCTGCCGCGCCGCGCACTTCCATCACTTCCGGCCGGGACCAGGGCGCGGCCTGCTCCAGCGCCAATAATAGTGCCGCGACCTTTTCCTGCGAAACGGCCTGCCCTTGCAGGCGCACCATCGCCGTTTCCTGGCGCACACTGTGCAGGGCGACGCCAGCCGGCATCGCTTGGGCCAGAACCGCCAGCATGCGTACCCAGACGTTGCGCTGCGCTTGCAGACTAGCAATGGCTTGCTGGCGCAGCAGCAGGGCCGCCGTCTCGCCCTGCACGCGCTTGCCTGTGACAAGGACCGTATTGACTTGCTGCATTGCATGGCGCCAGCCCTCCTGGCGGTGCAACTGCACGTCGAGCTGGTGCTGCAGCCAGGCGCCCGCCGCCAAGGCCGTCAGCAATCCCAACAGCGCCCCACCGGCCAGTTGCCACAGCAGCCGCTGAATACGCCTGCGGCGTGCCGCCTGGCGATACGGCAAAAGATTGATGCATGGCACTTCCGCCACGGCCTTCATCGGGCGTACCGGTGCATGGCCAGGCCCCAGGCCAGTTGATAGTTCAGGCCGCCGCCGGGCAAGGCTTGCCAGCCGCCCTGCGCGAGCGCCGCCTGCAAGGCAAGCGCCTCGCTATCCATAATGACGGGCGTCAAGCCGGCCGCCTTGGCCGCATCGAGACGGCGCTGCACGCTGGCGCGCCGCGCCGCCACCAGCAGCACGTCGATCTCGCTGCCGGTCTGGCCGGCAAGCGGCGGCGCAGGGCCGAGAATGAAAAAATCCAGGTTGGCGTCTTCCAGCGCAAACGGCATGTATTGTCCCGCTTCCAGTTCCACGAGGATTTCCAGTTGTTCCTCCGGCAATCCGGCAGGCAGGCGGATCGCATGCGTGATCAGGGCCGTGGCCGGCATGGCCAGCGCCACGCGCGTGCAGCCGCTGCCACTGTCGCGGCATGCCAGGCGCACGGCGGCAGCCAGGCCCTGCAGATCTTCGATCATGCCTTCACGCATTACTCCTGCCGCCAGCGCGGCGCTGCCGCAATGCCGGCACGCCAGTGTTCCCCGCCGGCGTATCAACTCGACCACGCGCACGGCGTCGTCCGCGATGTCGACGCCCAGCAAGCCGGTGCCAAGAAGACTGCTGATGGACATGTTTTTCATAGAGAAACGTCAGCGTGGAAGGAAGTCCTGCCATCCGCAAGCCTAGTCCCGGCAGCGCTGGCTTGTAAACGGATTTCACGCTGGTGTCTGCGGCGCGCGGCGCCTATCTGGCGGGGCCGTGATCTGGCGCAGGATAATTGTTACCAAATCCTGGTTGCCAGCGGGCCAATACACGCTTATATAGAGTATCGGCAAGTTTCAACACTCCCCCGGCAAGCGCCACGGCGCGCTGCCACCCCGGCAAGCTCGCTTATAATTGGCCGGCATAATTAACCGAAAGACATACGACGCATGACATCTTCAAAATCCGCTGGCCCCGCTGGCTCGAAGCCGCCCACCAAGGGCAGCAAACCCAAACGTTTCCTGCTGATGGCCCTGGCATCGCTGCTGGGCCTGGGCATCGTCGGCGTGTTGCTGGTGGTCTTCGGCCTGGCCATGGCCTATCCGAACCTGCCGGCGCTCGATACCTTGACCGATTACAAGCCCAAGATGCCGCTGCGCGTGTTCACGTCCGACAGTGTGCTGATCGGCGAGTTCGGCGAGGAACGGCGCAACATGGTGCACATCAAGGATATTCCCGATGTCATGAAGAAAGCCGTGCTGGCCATCGAAGATGACCGCTTTTATGAGCATGGCGGCGTCGATTACCTGGGCATCACCCGTGCGGCCCTGCACAACCTGACGGGCGGCGCCAAGCAAGGCGCCTCGACCATCACGCAGCAGGTGGCGCGCAATTTCTTCCTGTCCAGCGAACAGACCTTGAAACGCAAGGCGTATGAAGTCTTGCTGGCATGGAAGATCGAGAAAAACCTCAGCAAGGACCAGATCCTCGAAGTGTATATGAACCAGATTTATCTGGGACAGCGTGCCTACGGCTTCGCCTCGGCCGCGCAAATCTATTTCGGCAAGAATATCCAGGACCTCACCGTGGCCGAAGCGGCCATGCTGGCCGGCTTGCCGAAAGCGCCGTCGGCCTACAATCCCGTCGTCAATCCGAAACGCGCGCGCATGCGCCAGCAATACATTCTGCAGCGCATGGCGCAACTGGGCTACATCACGCCGGCGCAGTACGAAGAAGCGAAAAATGAAGAGCTGAAAGTGAAAACCGACAGCAGCGCCTTCGGCGTACACGCGGAATATGTGTCGGAAATGGCGCGCCAGCTGGTCTACGAGCAATTCAAGGAAGACACCTATACGCGCGGCCTGAACGTCTACACCACCATCACCAAGGCCGACCAGGACGCCGCCTACATCGCCTTGCGCAAGGGCGTCATGGATTACGAAAAACGCCACGGCTACCGCGGCCCGGAAGCGTATATCGAGATTCCGAAGACCAAGGCCGAAGCCGATGACGCGATCGAGACGGAGCTGGCCGACCACCCGGACAGCGACGACATCATCGCCGCCAT
The DNA here is from genome assembly GCF_020858135.1 of Janthinobacterium sp. FW305-128. Taxonomy (NCBI): domain Bacteria; kingdom Pseudomonadati; phylum Pseudomonadota; class Betaproteobacteria; order Burkholderiales; family Oxalobacteraceae; genus Janthinobacterium; species Janthinobacterium sp. FW305-128. Next base: position 192,660 of record NZ_JACYMK010000014.1, read on the forward strand.
GGTGCTGCAAGCTTCGCCCAAGTCCATCCAGGCTGTCACCTCGGCCGGCGAGGAAATCACCATTACCGGCCCCGGCCTGACCTTCGGTGCGGCCTGGCTGTCGGAAAAAGCGGCACCGAACCGCCGCATCAAGCGTGGCGCCGTGATCCGTGTCATGCAGGAAAACAACGCCTGGGTCTTGACGCAGATGCCGGAAGTGCAATCGGCGTTCATCTCGGCCAGCACCACGGACGGCGCCATCCGCGCCATGGTGGGCGGCTTCGATTACAACCGCAACAAGTTCAACCACGTCACGCAGGCGTGGCGCCAGCCCGGTTCGGCCTTCAAGCCTTTCATCTATTCCGCTTCGCTGGAACGGGGCCTGTCGCCGGCCACCATCATCAACGATGCGCCGATCTCGTTCGACGCGGGCCAGACGGGCGGCCAGGCGTGGGAACCGAAGAACTACGACAGCAAATACGATGGCCCGATGACCATGCGCAAGGGCTTGATGAAATCGAAGAACATGATTTCCATCCGCATCCTGCACAAGATCGGCGCCAAGTATGGCCAGGAATACGCGACGCGCTTCGGCTTTGACGCGGACAAGAACCCGCCGTACCTGACCCTGGCACTGGGCGCCGGCAACGTGACGCCCCTGCAGATGGCCGGCGCCTACGCCGTGTTCGCCAACGGCGGCTACAAGATCAACCCGTACCTGATCGCCAAGGTGACCGACAGCGACGGCAATGTCCTGTCGCAAGCCAAGCCGGACCTGGCGGGCGAGGAAGCCAACCGCGTTATCGACGAGCGCAATGCCTTCATGATGAACAGCATGCTCAACGACGTCGTGCGCTTCGGCACGGCAAACAAGGCCATGGCCCTGAAACGCCCTGACCTGGCCGGCAAGACGGGTACGACCAACGATTCCATCGACGCGTGGTTCGCCGGCTACCAGGCCAAGCTGGTGGGCATCGCCTGGATCGGCTACGACCAGCCGCGCAACCTGGGCAACCGCGAAACGGGCGGCGGCCTGGCCTTGCCGATCTGGATCAGCTACATGGCGAAAGCCCTGAAAAGCATTCCCGTCGAGGAGCGCGCCGTGCCGGAAGGCCTGATCCGCGTGGGCGATGAGTACTACTATGCGGAAAATCCGCCGGGCACGGGCGTCGGCAGCCTGGAAGGCGCGGCGCGCGGTACGCCGGAAGAAGAAAAGGCGAAAGAAGCCGTGAAGAACGAGTTGTTCTGACGGCAGCGCATGGAGTAGGTCGGGTTAGGCCGCAGGCCGTCACCCGACACCACGCCGGCGCCAGATGTTGTCGGATTACGCAAGCAAAAAGGGCAGCCCATGCAGGCTGCCCTTTTTTATTGCGCGCGGCTAAAACAATTACTTCAATACCACCGGTGCGCCCGCCTGCTCGCTGGCCATGCCGGACAAGGCCGCAAACAGTTCCGAGCCGTCGCGCGTGTTGATCCACTCGTCGCCCACGCGCTTGTAGTGGAAACCGCCGGAACGGGCGGCCACCCACATTTCGCGCATGGGAGCCTGGCTGTTGACGATGATTTTCGTGCCGTTGTCGATGAATTCGATTTCCAGCACATTGCCGCTGCGGCTGCATTCGACGTCGAGCACGTCTTCATCGTTCAGCCGGTCCAATGCCGCCTCGATCTGGGTCAGGGTGGCTTCGGCCAGGGCCAGGAATTCCGATTCGCTCATGCTACACTCCAAAGATCTTAATCAAACCGTGATTCTAATCGTGAAGTCATCCTCAGCGTTTTATATCGGCATCGCCATTGTGGTTTCTAGCGTCCTGGCCGGCTGCGGCCAGCCCGGCCCCCTGTATCTGCCCAAGCCGCCAGCGGCCAAGGGCGCACCGGCCAAAGGCCCCGTCGAACCGGCCCCCGTGCCGCCGCCGCCCGTCATCGTGCCGGCGACCTAAACGGAGCGCACCGGGGCGGCGGCATGCGCCGCCCTGGCGTTCTTGACGCGCTTGCTCCAGGCGAAAACCACGCGAATTAACAGCAGTAGCGCGACGATGCTGCCGAACAGGATCGGTTGCGCGAAATTGTGCTTGCCCGCCTTCATCCACCAGAAGTGCAGGATGCCGAGCGGCGCGATCACATAGATCAACCGGTGCAGCCACTGCCAGCGCTTGCCGCCCAGGCGCTTGACCATGCCGTTCGTGCTCGTCACGGCCAGCGGAATCAGCAACACAAAGGCAATAAAGCCCACCGTGATGAACGGCCGCTTGAGCACATCCTTCCACATTTCCTGCAGATCGAAAAAGTGATCGAACCATAAAAACGTGGTGAAGTGCAGCGCCGCGTAGAAAAACGCAAACAGGCCCAGCATGCGCCGCAGCTTGATCAGCCAATTCCATTGGGTGAGGCGCCGCAAGGGCGTCACCGCCAGGCTGATGCACAGGAAATACAGGGTCCAGTCGCCCGTGCCGCGCGTGATGAATTCCAGCGGCTCCACCAGTTGCCCCGTGTACGTCAGCCAGACCATGCGTGCGAACGGCAGCAGCGCCAGCAAAAAGATCAGGCTTTTCAGCAGCGACAACTGCCTGGTCGAGGGATTGAGGGCCATGGTCTTTCCTTAAAAGAACTTCTTCAGATCCATGCCCGCGTACAAGGAAGCAACATCGTTGTAGCCATTGAACATCAGGGTCTTGCGCTTGCGCGCAAGAAAACCGTCTTCGCCGATGCGCCGTTCGGACGCCTGCGACCAGCGCGGATGATCGACGTTCGGGTTCACGTTCGAATAAAAACCGTATTCGGACGGCGCCGACAGGTTCCAGGACGTGCGCGGCTGTTCCTTGACGAAACGGATCTTGACGATGGATTTGGCCGATTTAAAGCCATATTTCCACGGCAAGACCATGCGCACGGGCGCGCCGTTCTGGTTCGGCAAGGTTTCGCCGTACATGCCCAGGGTCAGCAGCGCCAGCGGATGGTTCGCTTCGTCAATGCGCAAGCCTTCCGTATAGGGCCACTGCAGCACGCGGCTGCCCACGCCCGGCATCTGCTTCTTGTCGGCCAGGGTGATGAATTCCACGTACTTGGCATTGCCCGTCGGCTCGACCTTCTTGATGATTTCCGAAAAGGAATAACCGACCCACGGAATCACCATCGACCAGCCTTCCACGCAGCGCAGCCGGTAGACGCGCTCTTCCAGCGGCGCCAGCTTGAGCAGCGCATCGAGGTCCAGGGTCATCGGCTTTTTCACTTCGCCTTCGATGCTGACCGTCCACGGCCGCGTGCGCAGGGTGCCCGCGTTTTGCGCAGGGTCGCTCTTGTCCGTGCCGAATTCGTAGAAATTGTTGTAGCTGGTGGCGTCTTTATAGGCCGTCTGCTTGTCCAGCGCCGAATAGGCGGGATTGAGCTTCGCTGCCAGCTTGGGATTCGTGCCTTGCGCGAACGCTTCGCGGCTGGCCATTTCCAGCAAGGCCGCGCTGGACATCGAGCCCAGCGCCACTTGCTTAATGAAGCTGCGGCGCGATTCAAACACGGCGCGCGGCGTGATTTCGGAAGAGTACGGCAACTCAATGCCGTTGGGACTGCGCTTGATCAACATGGCGGCTCCGGAAAAAGGTGATTGGATATACCTTACACCAGTTTTTCCGGGCCGTTCATGACGCTTCTGTCATGCAAAAATGAATTACAGCTTGCCGTAAGAGTGCAAACCTGAAAGGAACATATTCACGCCCAGGAAGGCAAACGTGGTCACCAGCAAGCCCACCAGCGCCCACCACGAGGCGACGCGGCCGCGCAAGCCCGTCATCAATCGCATGTGCAGCCAGGCTGCATAGTTGAGCCAGACGATCAGCGCCCACGTTTCCTTCGGGTCCCACGACCAGTAGCCGCCCCACGCTTCGGCCGCCCACAGGGCGCCCAGGATGGTCGCTACCGTGAAGAAAGCGAAGCCGACGGAAATGGCCTTGTACATGACGTCGTCGAGCACTTCCAGCGACGGCAGCCGGTCGACCAGGTAGCCGCTCGACTTGAGCAGGTAGGCCGCCGCCACCATGGCCGACAGGGCAAACGTGCCGTAGCCGATGAAGTTGGCCGGTACGTGGATCTTCATCCACCAGCTTTGCAGGGCCGGCACCAGCGGCTGGATTTCCGCCGCGTCGCGCGTGACCGTGTACCACATCAGGAACACGACGGCCGCCGAAATGACGAGCATGACGAAGGCGCCCAGCTGGCGCGTCGCATAATGCTGCTCGTAATACAGGTAGAACATGGCCGTGATCAGGGAAAACAGGATGAACACTTCATACAGGTTCGACACGGGAATGTGGCCCACGTCGGCGCCGATCAGGTAAGACTCGTACCAGCGCACCAGCATGCCCGTCAGACCCAGCACCACGCCGACCCAGCACAGCAGGGAGCCGACGGACGAACCGAATTCCGAACGCGCCACCAGGCCGATCCAGTAGAACAGGGTCGACAGCACGAACAGGGTGCCCATCCACAAGATGGCCGATTGGCTCGACAAGATGTATTTCAGGAAGAATTTCTGGTTCGCCATCTCCAGGTGGCCGCTATACAGTTCGATGGCGAACAGCGACAGCACGGCAGCCAGCGGGATCAGCCAGCGCACGGGCTTCCAGTACCAGCCCAGCCACGCGAACGTGGGTGCCGCGGCCAGCAGGATGGCCTTTTCATAGATATCCATGAAGGCGCCAAAGCGCATCAGGCCGAACAGTGAAGCCGCCAGCAAGCCGGCGCCGTACAGCCAATCGATCAGGCTCAGGCGCTTGAAAAATCCTGCTTCCTGCGTATATATTTGCTTGTTTGCCAATTCCATCATTTTCTCCATTCCCGGCGACGCGCAAGCGTCCCGAAACTCAGCCAATCCAACTCAGCGCAGCTTACGCCGATTGCGGCAGCTTTGCCTTCAAGTTCTCAAATTCTTTTTCAAAATCCAGCGTCTTGCGTTGCGTGCTCATGGCCATCAGGGCCTCGCTGCCGCCCTCGCCATCCTTGATCCACACCCACAGGCGGCGCTCGCGGATATAAAACATGGAAAATACGCCGATCACGAGGAACAGGCAACCGAGGTAGACCACGCTCTTGCCCGGCGAACGCGTCACCTGCAGCACGGAGGCCTTGATTTCCGTAAAGTCGTCGAGTTGCAGGTACACGGGCGCGCCATAGAAGAAGCTGTCGGACAGCGCATTCGTGGCCAGCTGCAGGAAGCGGCCGTGCTTGTCATCGGCCTCGACGGCTTTCAAGCCATCCTGGGCGCGTGCCGCCTGCCACAAGTCCCACAGGCTGCCATTGAGGATTTTCATGAAGATATCGGCCGCTTTTTCTTGCTCGGCGGCAGGGATTTTCTCCAGGAAACGAGAAATGGCGAGGAAACCGCCCTCTTGCCCGTTGCCGGCAAAAATGCCCAGGCTTTTCGCCGCCGATTCCTGCAACTGGCCGCGCAAGGCTTCCGCGTTCGCCTGCGGCATGGCGCGCGCCGCATAGCGGGCGGCGGCCTGCTGGCGCAGCGCTGGATCTTGCAGCGCGGCACGCAAACGCATCCACTCATTCACGCTGACATTGTCGTCGGCGGGAATGCGCAGATAGCTGAACGGGTCGCTGGGGTTGACGCGCATGCCGGCCAGGAACACCGTCGTGCCATCGACCGTGACGGGCTGCATATAGTTCTGGTACTCGCGCGCTTGGCCCGTCTTGTCGCGCAATTTGTATTGCACCGACGGCCCCACGTTCTTGAGATCCTTGTTGTTGGCGTTTTTCGCGGCCGACCCGAGGCGCTTATCGAGGCCGACGGCGAATTTATCGTTAAAGCTTTCCGCCTTGTTGACGGCGCGCACGTCCTGGCCGGCGCTGAGGTTTTCCACGTTGAAGGGACGGAAACCTGACCATTCCACCGTGTAGGAATTGCCGTCGCTGCGCTCGAGCGGCGTGCTGCCGCCCACTTCGCCGCCGATATCGAAGCGTTTCGTCGTCTTGCCCGTCATGGGAAAACCGGTCAACTTGAGCTTGCTGCCGCCATCCTCAAAGCTGGACTGGTACAGGGCCAGGCCCTTGTACAGCAGCGGCTGGTTGACCTTGATGGTTGCAGGAAAACTTTCTCCCGTTGCATGGTCGGTGATGACGACATCGCTGGCGAACAGCTTGGGCATGCCCGTGCTGTAAAAATCGATGTGGAATTTCTTCAGCAGGATGGTGATGGGCAGATCCTGGATCAGCACGCCATCGGCCTGCGGAATGATGGCCGTGTTGCTCGACGAGCCTTCCGGGATCATGGTGTTGCCGCGGAAAGTAGGATTCGACAGGCTCAAGCGGTGCTGGGCGGGAATGTCGGCGATCACGCCACTGCCGGAAAACGGCGTCTTGCCAAAGAACCATTGCTGTACGCGTATCGGCATTTCCGAATCGAGCAAGCCGCCCACGCAGATGATGACGATGGCGCCATGGGCAAAGATATAGCCCCATTTATTCGCCGCGCCCCGCTTGGCCGCCACCAGGGTGGCGTTATCCTTCTCGACCACCTTGGCCCCGTAGCCGGCGTCTTTCAGGCGCATGACCATCTGCTGCGCCAGCACGGCGCGCGGCAACGGCGCCTGCCATTCCAGCTTGTGGTGGAAATTGCGCAAGGATTGCTCGCGCACGGTTTCGCGCCAGCTGCGCATGTCCTTGAGCATCTTCGGCGCATTGCGCACGATGCACAGCGAGGTCGAGGCGACCAGAAAACCCATGATGACGAGGAACCACCAGGCCGAATACACGGAATACAGGCTCAGCTTGTCGAAGACGGCAAACCAGAACGGACCGAACTGGTTCACATAATTGGGCATGGGCTCGTTTTGCTTGAGCACGGTGCCGATGATGGAGGCGACGGCGATCAGGGTCAGCAAGCTGATGGCAAAGCGCATCGACGAGACCAGCTCGACGAATTCAGCCAGGCTGCGGCGTTGGGTCTTTAACTCGATTCCGGTCGTGCCTGTGCTCATACGTGGATACTCATACGGGATATGCAATCTTCAAGGAAATGTAGGCATGGAGCAGAGTGTTTCTCCGCGCAAGGCGGCAGCATACTCCTGTTTGGCCCCTGCCATGAAAAAGGGCAGCCTGTGGAAACGGCCGCCCTTGTTCACGCGCGCTGCTGCGCCTGGCAATCTCTTGCCACTATGAAAACTTACTTCAGGCCGGCGATATAATCGGCCACGGCGGCGATTTCGTCATCCGACATGCGGGCGGCGATGGTGTGCATTTGCGCGCTGTTCTTGCGGGCGTCCGCCTTGGTGCTGCGGAACATCGTCAGCTGGGCCACCGTGTAATCCTGGTGCTGGCCGGCGATGCGCGGATACTGGACGGGAATGCCATTGCCCGTCGCGCCATGACAGCTGGCGCAGGCGGCAACTTGCTTGGAAGCAATGCCACCACGGTAGATTCTCTTGCCCAGGTCGATAGTATCCTTGTTTTTCGCGGCACCCGGCTTGGACAGCTGCGCGCCCAGGTAGGCGGCGATATTCTTCTTGTCGGCGTCGCTGAGCATCTTCGCGTACGTCGTCATGACGGGCTGGTTGCGTTCCGGCGTGGTGAAGTCGACCAGTTGCTTGTAGATATAGCTTTCGTGCTGGCCGGCCAGCTTCGGATTGACCGTGATGGTCGAATTGCCGGCCGCGCCATGGCAGGAGACGCAGGCAGGCAAGCCGCGCGCCGCATCGCCATCGGCGTACAGGGTAGCGCCCTTGGCAGCGTCGGCCTTGACGGCCGGTTTTGGTGCTTCGACCGCGGAGGCAGTTGCCGATACAGCCAGCAAAGCGAGCAGCATGGATTTGAACAACGGTGAAAACGCACGATTCATTCAGGCACCCTGAGACAGTGAGAAATTAGTGGTGGACATTGCCGCGCCCTGTGGATTTTTGCTTTATTTTCAGGGCCGCAAGCCGCATCGCTGCTACGCCGGCAACAATAAACAACCCCTTATTGTACAATAGCTTCTTGGCGTTATCGCTCCCTTATCGCTCCCTTTTGTTGCTTTACTACTCCCATGTCAAAACTCTGGCAAGCCCGCTTCTTTACGACCGTCAACCAATTGCGTGACCTGCCCGATACCACGGTGCCGGAAATCGCCTTTGCCGGCCGCTCCAATGCCGGTAAATCGACCGCCATCAACATCTTGTGTAATCAGAAAGGCTTGGCGTTCGCCTCCAAGACACCTGGCCGTACCCAGCACATCAACTACTTCTCCATCGGCGGCGCCCACGTGGCGCAGCACCGCAAGGATGCCACCATCGTCGAAGAGATCGAATGCCTGCTGGTCGACTTGCCGGGCTACGGCTACGCGGAAGTATCGGGCTCGGCGAAATTGCACTGGCAGCGCCTGCTGGGCGACTACGTGCAGCGCCGCGAACAATTGGCCGGTTTGATCCTGATCATGGATTCGCGCCGCCCGTTCACCGACCTGGACATCCAGATGCTGGAATGGTTCGCCCCGACGGGCAAACCGATTCACTGCATCCTGACGAAAGTCGATAAACTGAACCGCAATGAATCGGTGAATGCCTTGCGCCAGGCGAAAGCCAAGCTAGACAGCTACGTGGATGAAGACGGCGTCGGCTTCCCGTTCACCGTGCAACTGTTCTCGGCCCTGAAAAGAGTCGGCATCGACGAAGCCAACGACAAGATCATGGAACTGGCCGGCATCAGCGAAGACGGCGCGGCCCAGATGGTCGACCTGATCGACATGGAAGACGACGTCGAGCCGGAGTCGGACAAGCCGGCTTGATCGACATCAACGCTGCGTAAAAAAAGGCTGCCCGTTCACACGGTGCAGCCTTTTTTATTGCGCGGGCGCCGGGCGCCTAGCGCCGTCCCGGCCCAGGCCGCTTCTCGGAAAAGAATTCCTGGCGCAGGAAGGCGCTCAGCTCGGCCGTATCTTCCACGCGGGCGCTGAGGTTGACGTTGCGCCCCAGGCGCCGCGATTCCCAGACGAAATCGCCGGGCTTTTCGGCACGGATCAGCTGGATCATCTTCTTGATGATGGCCGTTTCGATATCGGGCTCATTGCCCAGTTCCACTTTTTCCTGCTTCAGCCAGTTGCGCTTGAAGTTGCCGTTCCAGCCCTTGAACTTGACTTCGGCGCTGAACGAGGTCTGGTTGACGATGGAAAACACGCCGCCCGAATCCTCGCGGTCGCTGCCGGAATTGCGTCCCTGCGCACCGGCGATATTCGCCTTGGCCACGCGCATGGCGCGGTCGTTTTCGCTTTCCTCGGCCGGCGGCGCGGGGTTCTGCGCCTCGCGCTGCTTGCGGCGCTGCTCGATCATCGAACTCATGTCTTCAGCGGGCGGCGGCGGCAACGGCACTTTCGATACCAGCGGCGGCGTGTAGGTTTCCAGTTTCGGTTTATCGCGCGGCACGTCTTTTGTGACCACGCGCTTGCTCGGCGCCGGCGGCGGTTTCACCTTGGCCACTTTCGTGTCCTTCGGCTTGGGCGTGGGCTTGGGCTGCGGCTTCGGTTGCGGCTTGTCCTTCAGCGGCGCGATGTAGACCATCGCGCTTTCCTTCTTCGGCGGCGGAATCTTTTCGATGGTGTCGCTGCGCAACAGGACATAGGCCGCCAGCAGCACGTGCAGCAAGACGGACACGCCAAGCGCAACCTTGCGCGTGGTGCTGGTCTTGGACCCGTAGGCCGGAGGTGGCTGGATCACTTGCCCGCAGGTGGGGCAAACATCGGAATCGGCAGCCAACAAATGGGTCGTGTCATGCAAAATGAATCGTGCTTTCTGTGTAGCGAAGAAATAACATTACAGGGCAGCCATAGTGCCAGAGTCCCTTGCTTTTGGGAACACTTCCTCGGCCTTTCCAACCCGCAGCGTACAGGATAGCGACATTCCTTGCAGCGCTGACCAGAGTACCCGAGCCATCCCTTGACGGTTGTTACCGTATGTATCACTGCCCATACAAAACCGGCGCCCCATTCACGCAGAAATGGGACGCCGGTCACGGGTCATCAGTCACACATGCGCTCAAGCCTTGTTGTCGAGCGCCACCAGTTGCTCGTCCGTCATCGGCCCCGTGCCGCTGTACTTGTCCAGGAATAAATAGATGACGGGGGTGATGAACAGAGTAATCACTTGTGAAAACAGCAATCCGCCGACCACGGCCAGCCCCAGCGGCTGGCGCAGCTCGGCGCCGGCGCCCAGGCCCAGAGCGATCGGCAAGGCGCCCATCAGGGCCGCCGCCGTCGTCATCATGATGGGACGAAAACGCAGGATGCAGGCCTGGCGGATGGCCTCTGCCGGCGCCAGCCCCTCGTTGCGCTGCGCATGCAGGGCGAAGTCGATCATCATGATGGCGTTTTTCTTGACGATACCGATCAGCATCAAAATGCCGATGATGGCGATCATGGTCAGGTCCATGCCGAACAGGCGCAAGGTCAACAGCGCGCCCACGGCCGCCGACGGCAAGCCGGCCAGGATGGTGAGCGGGTGGATATAGCTTTCATACAGCACGCCGAGCAGCACATAGATCACGCCCAGCGCGGCAATGATGAGGATGATCTGACTCGATTGCGAGCTCTGGAACACGGCCGCGTCGCCGCCGTAGCGCGTGATGATGGAGGCCGGCAAGCTCATGTCCTTGGCCATTGCGTCGATCTTGCCCGTGGCGATCCCCAGCGGCACGTCCGGCGCCAGATTGAAGGCGATGGTGACGGCCTGCAACTGCCCCTGGTGGTTGACGGAGGTGGGGCCGATCGTGCGTTCCACGTAGGCAATGCTCGACAATTTCACCAGTTCGCCCGACTTGCTGCGCACGGACACGCGCGTGAGCGCATCGTCATACTGGCGGTCCGCCGTGGCCGCTTCCAGGATCACGTAATAACTGGCCGCCGACGAATAGATGGTCGACACTTGCCGCTCGCCAAAGGCGCTGTACAGTGCCGTGCGGATATCGGACATCTGCACGCCCAGCAGGTTGGCCTTGTCGCGGTCGATCCGGAGCGATGCCTGCAAGCCCTTGATCTGCGAATCGCTGGTGACGTCGCGGAAGGCGGGATCGGTGCGCATGCCTGCAATGAACTTTTCCGCCCAGTCATTCAGGGCGTCGGGACTGACGCTTTGCAAGGTGTACTGGTAGCGGCTCTTGCTCTGGCGCCCGCCCAGCTGCAAGTTTTGCACGGGCCGGAAATACACGGCCATGCCGGGCACGGTGCCCGCCGCGCGGCGCAGGTTTTCCAGCACCACGGGCATTTTCGGGCGCTCGCTGCGCGGTTTCAAGACCATGAACATGCGGCCCGTGTTGCCGCCGCCGACGAACGATGTCACGTCCTGCACGCTTGGGTCCGCCTTGAGCACGGCCGCCACGCGGGCTTGCAAGTCCTGCAATGCCGCGGACGAAATATCTTCCGACGCTTCCGTATTCACCTGGATCTGGCCCAGATCTTCCTCGGGGAAGAAACCTTTGGGAATGGTCGCGTACAGCAGCACCGTCAGCGCAAAGGTGCACACGGCAACGAACAGCACCACATTGCGGTGCGCCAGAGCCTTGTCGAGCAGATGCACATAGCCGTTGCGCAATTTCGTAAAGCCGGCTTCGAAATGGCGGCCGATAAAGGTTTTCTCGCCATGACTGGGGTCGCTGTCATTGTGCTCGCGCGAGTCGGCCGGCAGGAAGCGGCTGGCCAGCATCGGCACCAGGGTCAGCGACACGACGGCGGACACCAGCACGGCCAGCGAAACGACGACGGCGAACTCGTGGAACAGCAAACCGATCACGCCCGGCATGAAGAAGATGGGGATGAACACGGCCACCAGCGAGACGGAAATCGAGATGATGGTAAAGCCCATCTCTTTCGCCCCTTCCAGGGCCGCGCGTATCGGTTTCTTGCCCATCTCGATATGGCGCACGATGTTTTCCAGCACCACGATGGCATCGTCGACGACGAGACCCACGGCCAGGGTAATGCCCAGCAGGGACACGTTGTCGAGGCTGTAGCCGAGCCAGTACAGCAGGGCCAGCGCACCGAGCAGCGAGATCGGCATGGTGACGGCCGGAATGAAGGTCGCGGCCGCGCGGTGCAGGAACAAAAAGATCACCAGCACCACCAGCACCACCGTCAGCGCCAGGGTCAGATTGACGTCGTGGATGGCTTCGCGGATCGACAGCGAACGGTCGTTGACCAGGCTGATTTGTATCGACTGCGGCAATTGCTCCTTGAAGCCCGGCAGCAAACGGCGCACGCCATCGACCACTTGCACGGTGTTGGCGTCCGGCTGGCGCTGCACCATCAGGCTGATCGAGCGCTCGCCGTTGAAACTGCCGACGGACTTGATCGATTGAAAGCTGTCTTCCACCTCGGCCACGTCTTTCAGGCGCACGGGCTGGCCGTTGCGGCTGGCGATGATCAGTTCGGCAAAATCAGCCGCTTTCATCATTTGCGGATTACCCTGGATAGTCAGGGTCTGGCTCGGACCGTCAAGGATGCCCAGCGGGGAATTCGTGTTCGAGGTGCGCAAGGCAACAGCCAGCTCGTCCATCGTCAGGTTGCGCGCATTCATCAGGTCGGCACGGGCGCGCACGCGCACGGCGAAGCGTTTCTGGCCATTGACGATGACCTGGGCGACGCCAGGCAGGGTCGACAGGCTGGGCGCGATCAGGTTTTCCGCGTAATCGTTAAGGTCCGACAAGTTCAGCGATGGCGACGTCATCTGGATGAACAGCACCGGCGCATCGGCCGGATTGACCTTGCGGTAAGACGGCAAGTCCGTCATTTCCGTCGGCAACTGGCGCTGTGCGCGCAGCAGGGCCGCCTGCACGTCGACGGCCGCCTCGTTGACATTGATGCTGGCGTCAAACTCCAGGGTCAGCGAGGTATTGCCCAGCGTGCTCGTGGACGTGATCAGACTGAGGCCTGAAATGGTGGAAAACTGTTTTTCCAGCGGCAAGGCCACCGACGAGGCCATGGTTTCCGGGCTGGCGCCGGCCAGGTCGGCGCTGACGTTGATGACGGGCGTGTTGTAGCTCGGCAAGGCCGCCACGGGAATTTGCAGGTAGGCCAGCACGCCGGCCAGGATGATGGAGAGGGATAGCAACACCACCATGACGGGGCGGCGGATGCTCAGTTCGGACAGGTTCATGCTGGCTTGCCCTGCGCTGCGGCGGCGCCGTCGGCAGCCTTGTGTTTTTCCGCCAGGCGCACCTTGCTACCCGGGCGCAAGTTCTGCTTGCCGTCGACGATGACTTTTTCATCGCCCGCCAGGCCGGTGACGACGGCGCTCGGTCCGAATGCATACACGCGGGTAATCTTGCGCATCTTGGCCGTGTTGTCCGCTTCCATCGAGTACACGAAGGTGCCGGCGGTACTCGTGATGATGGCGTTTTGCGGGATCACCAGCGCATCCTTGAGCGTGCGCACGGTCAGCTGCGTATTCACGTACTGGCCAGGCCACAGGTCGGTGCCGCCATTGTTGAAGCGCGCCTTGACCTTGATGACGCCCGTGGCGGGGTCGACGGCATTGTCGATAAAGTTCAGTTTGCCATCGAGCTGCTTGCCGCCCGCGTCCGACAACAGGGCCGTGACGGGTACCTCGCCCGCCTTTTGCGCCGCCAGCAAGCCCGACAGGCTGCTTTCCGGCAAGGTGAAGACCACGTCGATCGGGTCGAGCTGGGTGATACTGGTGAGCGATGTGGCCGGCTGCACCAGGCTGCCCGCGTAGACATTGATGGCGCCCACCCGGCCCGCCTGCGGCGCGCGCAGGACCGTGTAGCTGGAATCGACCTGGGCGGCGCGCAAGGCGGCCTGGTCGGCGGCCAGCAAGGCGCGTGCCGCGTCGAGCTGGCTTTGCAGCGTGTCCACGGCGCCCTGGGCGATGAAATTCTTGCTCAACAAATCCTGGTTGCGCTTGAGCTGGCGTTCGAGATCGGCTACCGAGGCGCGGTCGCGCAAGACCTGCGCCTGCGCCTTGTCGACGTTCGCATGCTCGCTGCGCGCGTCCAGCGTAAACATCAGCTCGCCCTGCTTGACGAACTGGCCTTCGCGGATGTGCACCTTGGTAATCGTGCTGGTCGTCTGCGGATGCAAATCGACGCTGCTGATCGGCGTCACGCTGCCATTGGCTTGCAGCAGCATCGGCACATCCTGGCGCACCGGCGCGACCACGCTCACCGTCGTCGGCGCCTGCCCGCCCTTGCCCCCTTTGCCATCCTGCCCAGCGGCCGCTTTGCCTGGCTGATGATTGAAATACCAGATGCCGCCACCGATACACAGGGCCGCACCCACGAGGATTGCCAGACTAGTCTTTTTCATTGTTCTGTCATGCTGTCGCAGCGCGGGGCTGCAGGTTGAATGTAGGTGCCAGGGAGCCTAAAGCACAATATTGTCGCACGGAAATGCTCACTTTCCTGCGTAATACTCTGGCACGATGAGGGTGACTTCCAGTCCACCGTCGACGTGATTGGCCAGCAAAACGGTGGCGCCGTGCTGCTCGGCGATATTGCGCGCGATGGTCAGGCCCAGGCCCGTACCGCCCGATTCGCGCGAACGCGAGGTCTCGATGCGATAAAACGGTTCGAACACCTTGGCCAGCTGATCTGGCGCAATCCCCGGCCCGCCATCGCGGATGCGGATGCGCGCCGCGCCGGCGATGCGCTCGACGGTCACCTGCGCGTACTGGCCATATTTGACGGCATTGTCGATCAGGTTCACCAGGCAGCGCCGCATGGCGATCGGGCGCGCCATCAAGGCCATGCCGGCCTGCCCGGCCAGGGTCACATTCTGGCCCGCATCGGCCGCGTCGGAGCAAACGCTATCCAACAGCGAATCGAGATCGAGCGCCTGCATCGCTTCCGTGCTATCCATCGAACGGGCCAGGTCCAGCCCCTCCTTGACCATGCTCTGCATGGCCGACAGGTCGCCCACCAGGCGGTCATACAATTCCGTATCGGCCACTTTTTCCAGGCGCAGGCGCAAGCGCGTCAGCGGCGTCTGCAAGTCGTGCGTGATGGCAGCGAGCATCTGTGTACGCTGGGAAATATGCTGACGGATACGCGCCTGCATGGCATTGAAAGCGGCGCTGGCCTGGCGGATCTCGCTGGCGCCCGACAGGGTCAGCGGCGGATGGTTGATGTCGTTACCGAGGTCTTTTGCCGCCTGCGCCAGTTGCTTGAGCGGGCGCATGGTCATGCGCGTGACCAGGTAGGCGAGGATGGCGATGCTGATCAGGAAAGGCAGCAGGGTCATCCAGTCGTTATGTTCATTGAACGGCGGCTGCTGGCGCGGCGGCAAGACCATCAGGCGCAACACGTGGCCATCCTGCATGCGCACGTCGAGGTTTTCGCAGGTACCGCCCCATGGCTTGGCGGAAAACATGCCCGGCGACTGGCGCGGCTTGACACAGGCTTCCGGGCGTTCGGCCAGCGCGCTGACCTTGAAGCCTTCGCCCAATTTGGCTTGCAGGGCGGAGGAAAATTCCGTCGGCTTGCCCGGCACATGCTCGACGTCGGGACGCAATTCCAGGCGTACGCTGCCCTTGTTGGCCACCTTCAGGTACGCGGCGCGCGAGGCCAGCGGCACCACGTCGGCCGCCATCACCAGCTGCTCGGCCCGCTCGACGGCGTGGTAGTCGCGGTATTGCTCGATGGCGCGCTGGCGTTCGCCCACGGCCAGCCACTGCGTCAGCGCGGCCGAAGCGACGATGCCGATCAGCAAAAACATAAAGACACGGCCCGTCATCGATCCCAGGAAGGCCTTCACGCGTGCGGCTCCACATTGACCTGGCCGGCCAGCACGTAGCCGCCGTTGCGCACGGTCTTGATGATTTGCGGCAAGCGGGCATCTTCACCGAGCTTTTGCCGCAGGCGGCTGATCTGGATATCGATCGAGCGGTCGAACGGGTCCGCGTCGCGCCCCTGCGTCAGGTTCAGCAGCTGGTCGCGGTTGAGCACGCGGTTCGGGTGCTCGAGGAACACGCGCAGCAAGCGAAATTCCGCGCCCGACAGCATGATCACCAGGCCGCTGGGATTGAGCAGGTGGCGCGCCGTCAAGTCGAGGGTCCAGCCGGAAAAGCGGATTTGCTGCGCCTTGTCCGACGGGACGTTCGACGGCATGGCATGGCTGCGGCGCAAGACACTGCGTATGCGCGCCAGCAATTCGCGCGGCTCGAACGGTTTCGGCAAATAATCGTCGGCGCCCATCTCCAGGCCCAGGATACGGTCCAGCGGCTCATTGCGCGCCGTCAACATGATCACCGGCACCGTCGATTGGGCGCGCAGCTTGCGGCACAGGGTCAGGCCGTCGTCGCCGGGCAGGTTCAAGTCGAGCACGATCAGATCGGGCCGCGTTTCATCGAGGATTTTCCACATGGCCGTGCCATCCGCCGCGCCCAGGGTGCGGTAGGCGTTCGTTTCCAGGTAGTCCGCCAGCAAGCTGCGGATATCGCGGTCGTCGTCAACGATGAGAATTGTAGAAGTGGGTTCCATGGTACGAATTATCCCCACTTCCCCCGCCCTTGCACAACGCATTTGTATCGTCTTGTATATAGAAGACCCGAAGAAACATATAGATACAAACTGTCTGGCAGCGGACACTTCGGGGAAACATGGCGCGTCCAACATGGCTTCATGTGCAGCAACATGTACATCCCTCACTTTTACAAAGGAATCCAGATGAACGCCTCAATGACAACCTTGCGCAAGAATTTGATCATCGCCATGAGCGTACTCGGCATGGGTGCGGCATCGCTGACCGTCCACGCCCAGGAAGCGGCCGCCAGCGCGCCTGCGGCCAGCACCAAGATGCAACATGAAGGCCAGCGCGGCCAGCACCGCGACGGCAACCCGGCCGAACGCATGGCCAAGTACCAGGCCCGCCTGCATGACAAGCTGAAGCTGACGGCCGCGCAGGAACCGGCCTGGGCCACCTTCACGGCCGCCAATGCGCCGAAAAAGCCGATGGGCGACTGGAAAGCCAGGCACGAAGCGATGGCCAAGCTGTCGGCGCCGGAGCGCATGGAACAATGGATCGCCATGTCGAAGGAACGCATCGCAGACCAGGAAAGCCGCCTGGCCTCGTTGAAAACCTTTTATGCCGTGCTGACGCCGGAGCAAAAGAAAGTGTTTGATGACAGCGTGCCTGGCGGCAAGCATGGTGGCCATCGCGGTGGTCATCATGGCATGCAGCAGCATCCGAAAGCAGGGTAAATCGTAGGTCGGATTAGCGGCAACGCCGCGTCATCCGACAACATGGTTGACGTATGCGGTGGCGTCGGGTTACGCCCTGACGGGCTAACCCGACCTACCCGACCTGCCCCTCCTACTGCTCGAGCTTGCGCAACGAAGTCAGGAAGGTGGCAGCGTTCTGGAAGCCGATCACGCGCGACTGGGCGATTTCCTGCCCCTGCGGGTTGAACATGATGATGCCCGGCGGGCCGAACAGCTGAAAACGTTTCAGCATGGCCTTGTCGTCCGCGTCATTGGCCGTCACGTCCACCTGCAGCAGCACGGCTTGCCCCATCTTCGCGCGCACGGCGGGGTCGACGAAGGTCAGCTTTTCCATCTCGATGCACGACACGCACCAGTCCGCATAAAAGTCCAGCAAGGCCGGCTTGCCACCCAGCTGCGCCAGTGCCGCATCGAGCTGCGCCACGGTCTTTACCCGCGTAAACGGTTGTGCGTGCACCTGGCCACCGCCGAGGTGTGCCAGCGGCGCCAGCGGATCGCGGCCACCGCTGGCCACGCCGACCAGCTGCATCGCGCCCAGCACGGCAAACACGAGGCCGAAGGCCTTGGCCACCCAGGCGTGTTGCGCGCCGCTCTTGCCCACCAGCAGATACATGCCGTAGCCGACGAACAAGACCGTCCATCCCAGCATTTGCACGGCACCCGGCAGCACGGGCGAGACCAGCCACCAGGCCACGCCCAGCTGCAGCACGCCAAAGAAGCGTTTGACGGCATCCATCCACGCGCCGGCGCGCGGCAGCAAGGTGCCGGCCGACACACCCACCAGCAGCAGCGGCACGCTCATGCCCACGGCCATGGCAAACAGGGCGCTGCCGCCGATGACGACGTCGCGCGTCTGGCTGATGTACAGCAAGGCGCCGGCCAGCGGCGCGGCCACGCAGGGCCCCACGATCAGCGCGGAAATGGCGCCCATGACGAACACGCCCGCCAGGCGGCCCGACGATTGCTGGTTCGATACGCTCGTCAGCTTGCCTTGCAGGAAAGCCGGCACTTGCAGCTCATAAAAACCGAACATCGACAAGGCCAGGCCCGCCATCAGCAAGGCAAAGAAGCCCAGCACCCACGGGTTTTGCAGTTGCGCCGCCAGGCCTTCACCCGCCAGGCCAGCCGCCACGCCCAGCGCCGTGTAGACGATGGCCATGCCCAGCGCGTAGGTCAGCGACAGCAGCAAGCCGCGTGAGCGGCTGACCTTGGCGCCATCGCCGATGATGATCGACGACAAAATCGGCACCATCGGCAGCACGCACGGCGTAAACGCCAGCCCCAGGCCCAGCAGCATGAACAGGGGCACGATGACGAGCAGCTTGCCGCCCTTCAGGGCCGCCTCGATCTTGCCCATCTCGCTTTGCGCGGGCGCGGCGCTTGCCGCCACGGGCGCCGCCGCTACCGGCTCTGGCGTGCTGATAATATCGGCCTGGGGAATGCTCAGCACGGACACGCCGGGCGACGCCTGCGCCTGCGGACCGTTGACGGCCGCCGTGTCGACTGCGGGCGCGGCGGGCAACGCGAATTTCGACGGCAGGCCGGCGCCGGGCGCCACGCTCTGGCCGCCGCCCCCGCCCACCAGCTGGGCTGTCGCATCCTGCGGCGCATAGCACAGGCCCTTGTCGGAGCAGCCCTGTCCCGTCGCCTTCAGGGTGAACGCCCCGGCCGCCGCAACGGGAATGGTGATGGTCAGGGTCTTGCGGAAGGTTTCCACATTCTTCTGGAAGGTGTCGTCAAACTTGACCTTGCCAGCCGGATACACGGGCGTGCCCAGCTTGGCGCCCACGGCCTCGAACTTGAAGCGCTCGTGGTACATATAGTAGCCGTCGGCGATCACGTAGGTGACGGCGATGGTGGACGGATCCTGCATGCGGGCGGAAAACTTGAACGCCAGTACCGGATCGAGGAACTCATCGTCAGCGCGGGCATGACTGGCGCCGAAGACGGCCATGGCCAGCAGTAAACAGGCGGCAAGCCAGATCAGCAATTGATGTAATGGAGCGGCGCGCGCGGAGGCGCTGGAGGGGAAACGGGACATGAACTACCTTTTCGACCATTCGACAGAGGACGCGCGGAGCAGGCAGCGCTTGTGCCGGGCCGGCGCGAAAGAAGAATAGTACACCGCTGAAAGGATAGCTGCAGCAGAAAACAAAAAAGCCAGGCTAGGCCTGGCTTTCTCAGATGCAATTACTGGGATTACTCGCCAGCAACTTCAACTGCTTCGGTCGTATCTGGACGATCCATCAGTTCAACGAACGCCATAGGAGCGTTATCGCCGACGCGGAAACCCATTTTCAGGATACGCACATAACCACCGTTACGGTTGGCGAAACGTGGGCCCAGTTCAGCGAACAGTTTGACGACCATTTCACGGTCGCGCAGGCGGTTGAAGGCCAGACGCTTGTTTGCCAGGGAGTCGGTTTTGCCCAGGGTCAGAATTGGCTCGACAACGCGGCGCAGTTCTTTTGCTTTTGGCAGGGTGGTTTTGATCGCTTCGTGACGCAGCAGCGATACTGTCATGTTGCGCAGCATTGCCAGACGGTGGGACGAGGTACGATTCAGTTTACGGAGGCCGTGACCGTGACGCATGATAAATCCTTTCGGTGAGTGTTTAAATTCCAGCTCTTCGATCAATGAGGCAGAAGCTTCATCGCGGGCCGGTTTGGTACTACAAAATAAAAGCCTGGGACACCTGTCCCAGGCAGTTTGCTACAACTACGAATTACTTTTCCAGGCCGGCAGGCGGCCAGTTTTCCAGCTTCATGCCCAAGGTCAAGCCGCGCGATGCCAGCACTTCCTTGATTTCGTTCAGGGACTTGCGGCCCAGATTTGGCGTTTTCAGCAGTTCGTTTTCCGAACGTTGGATCAGGTCGCCGATGTAGTAGATGTTTTCCGCTTTCAGGCAGTTTGCCGAACGCACGGTCAACTCCAGGTCGTCGACTGGACGCAACAGGATAGGATCGACCAGCGGAGCGCGCGATGGCGCTTCGGCGGCAGCTTCCGTGCCTTCCAGGGCAGCGAACACATTCAACTGGTCCACCAGGACGCGGGCCGACTGGCGGATCGCTTCTTCCGGCGAGATCACGCCGTTGGTTTCGATGTTGATGATCAGCTTGTCCAGGTCGGTACGCTGTTCAACGCGGGCCGATTCAACGAAGTACGATACGCGGCGCACTGGCGAGAACGATGCATCGAGAATGATGCGGCCGATGGTCTTGTTCGTGTCTTCCGACAGGCGACGCACGTTACCAGGAACGTAGCCGCGGCCTTTTTCAACCTTGATCTGCATGTCCAGCTTGCCACCAGCGGTCAGGTGGGCGATCACGTGGTCAGGGTTGATCAGTTCGACGTCATGCGGCAGGTCGATGTCGGAGGCCAGGATCGCGCCTTCGCCTTCTTTTTTCAGGGTCAGGGTTACCGAATCGCGGTTGTGGACTTTGAAAACCACACCCTTCAAGTTCAGCAACAGATCGACGACGTCTTCTTGCACGCCATCGAGGGAGGAATATTCGTGGACGACGCCAGCGATCGTCACTTCGGTCGGCGCGTAGCCCACCATCGACGACAGCAGAACGCGGCGCAACGCGTTACCCAATGTGTGGCCATAGCCGCGCTCGAACGGTTCCATCACGACCTTGGCGTGACCTGCACCGAGAGCTTCAACATCGATAATACGTGGCTTCAACAAACTGTTTTGCATGAAATGTCCTTTTCAATACCCTCGGCTCATTACACCGATAAGGCTGATGGCATTAGTGAAACGCCCACTTTACAAAAGCAAAGTGGGCGGAGATCTTGCTACTGACTACTATTAACGCGAGTACAGCTCGACGATCAGCGATTCGTTGACGTCGTTAGCGATTTCGTTACGCTCTGGCAGGGACTTGAAGGTACCTTCCATTTTCTTGGCATCAACCGAAACCCAGCTAGGCATACCAACTTGTTCAGCCAGCGACAGTGCTTCAACGATACGCACTTGCTTTTTCGATTTTTCACGAACAGCAACGATGTCGCCAACTTTGACTGCGTACGAAGCGATGTTCACAACGATACCGTTCACGGTGAACGCTTTGTGGCTGACCAATTGACGCGCTTCAGCGCGGGTCGAGCCAAAGCCCATGCGGTAGCAAACGTTGTCCAGACGCGTTTCCAGCAACTTCAACAGCGTTTCGCCGGTGTTGCCTTTACGACGGTCTGCTTCAGCGAAGTAGCGGCGGAATTGACGTTCCAGCACGCCGTACATGCGCTTGACTTTTTGCTTTTCGCGCAGTTGGTTACCGTAGTCCGAGGTGCGGGCGCCGGATTTGACACCGTGCTGGCCTGGCTTGACGTCCAGTTTGCACTTGCTGTCCAGCGAGCGACGGGCGCTCTTCAGGAACAGGTCTGTACCTTCACGGCGGGAAAGTTTTGCTTTAGGTCCGATATAACGTGCCACGATACTTCCTTTTTTTAAATGATAACGCCCCAGCCACATGCATGATCAAACACACTGATGCGGTTAGGCGCTAGTCTGATTTGGTTTCAATCAGACGGTGGCTGAAAACGAAAAACCCGTCAAACAGAATTTGACAGGCAAGAACAGCCGGGCAGTATAACCGTTTCCGGCTCCCTGCTCCAGCGTTTTCACACAACTGTACTGAGTTACAACAGACAGCAAAGCAGCTGGCGCCGAAGCGCCCTCTGCAACACTATCTTAGATACGACGACGTTTCGGTGGACGGCAACCGTTGTGCGGTACCGGCGTCACGTCCTGGATCTCGGTGATCTTGATGCCCAGGTTGTTCAGCGCGCGAACGGCGGATTCACGACCAGGACCTGGGCCCTTGATACGTACTTCCAGGTTCTTGACGCCACACTCAACAGCCACTTTACCAGCGGCTTCCGCCGCGACCTGCGCTGCGAACGGGGTCGATTTACGCGAACCCTTGAAGCCTGCACCGCCGGAGGTAGCCCACGACAAGGCATTGCCTTGACGATCGGTGATGGTAATGATGGTGTTATTGAACGATGCGTGGACATGTGCGATGCCTTCAGCGACGTTCTTTTTAACTTTTTTACGCACGCGTGCTGATGCGGCGTTATTTTGCGACTTAGCCATAATTATTCCCTAGCGGATTATTTTTTCAGCGATTGAGCGGCTTTACGCGGTCCCTTGCGGGTACGTGCGTTCGTACGCGTACGCTGGCCACGGCAAGGCAGACCCTTACGATGACGCATGCCGCGGTAGCAACCCAGATCCATCAAACGCTTGATGTTCATGGACAGTTCACGACGCAGATCGCCTTCGACGATGAATTTACCTACTTCATCGCGCAGCTTTTCCAGTTCGCTGTCATCCAGATCTTTGATCTTTTTGTTGGTTGCTACACCGGTCGATGCACAGATTTTCTCTGCGCGTGGACGGCCCACACCGTAGATGGCCGTCAGGCCGATAACGGTATGCTGATGATTTGGGATATTAACCCCTGCAATACGTGCCATTTGTTATTCCTCGATTAACCTTGACGCTGCTTGTGACGTGGTTCCACGCAGATTACGCGGACTACGCCTTTGCGCTTGATGATCTTGCAGTTGCGGCAGATCCGCTTGACTGATGCGAGAACTTTCATTTTGGGGCTCTTTCTTTCGCTTCTTTGGTTTGATTCAGTGTGTTACTTGGTACGGAACACAATGCGGGCTCGGCTCAGGTCGTACGGCGTTAACTCCACCGTCACCTTGTCTCCAGGGAGAATGCGAATATAGTTCATCCGCATTTTACCTGAAATATGCCCGAGCACCACGTGTCCGTTCTCCAGCTTCACTCGAAATGTTGCATTTGGGAGATTCTCAAGAATCTCGCCCTGCATCTGTATGACGTCGTCTTTTGCCATTCGGTATGTTTACCGCGCTTAACGCGTCGGAATTCCGCCCTTGAAATTTGCTTTGCGCAGCAGCGAATCATATTGCTGCGACATCACGTAGTTCTGTACTTGCGCCATGAAATCCATGGTGACAACTACAATAATCAATAAAGAAGTACCGCCGAAATAGAATGGTACTTTCCACTGGGCTTGCATAAATTCCGGCAATAAACACACCAGGGTGATGTAGACTGCGCCGGCAAGTGTCAAGCGTGTCAGGATCTTGTCGATGTAACGGGCTGTCTGCTCGCCTGGACGGATCCCGGGAATGAACGCACCGCTTTTCTTCAAGTTATCCGCTGTTTCCTTGCTGTTAAATACCAGCGCTGTATAGAAGAAACAGAAAAACACGATCGCCACTGCGTACAACAGCGCATGGATAGGCTCACCAGGCCCCATCGATGCTGCCAAATCTTTCAAGAACCGCACCGCAGGGTTAGCGTTGTCGGCGCCCTTTGAAAACCAGTCCACGATAGTGGCCGGGAACAAGATGATCGAAGAAGCAAAGATCGGCGGGATCACGCCGGCCATGTTCAGCTTCAACGGCAAATGGCTGGTTTGACCGCCATAAATCTTGTTGCCTACCTGGCGCTTCGCGTAATTGACCAATATTTTGCGCTGACCACGTTCGACGAATACAACGAAGTACGTTACCAGTGCTACCAGAATCACGATGAAAATCGCGCTGAAGCTGCCGATCGAACCATTCGACACCTGAGTGAACAAGCCACCCAACGCCGACGGCAGACCTGCTGCAATCCCGGCAAAAATGATGATCGAGATGCCATTCCCCAAGCCACGCTCGGTAATTTGCTCACCCAACCACATCAAAAACATTGTTCCGGTCAACAAAGTGACGACCGTCACGAAGCGGAATGCAAGACCAGGTTCCAACACCAGACCAGCTTGCGACTCCAGTGCGACTGCAATGCCTAACGCTTGGAACAGTGCCAGGGCAACCGTGAAATACCGGGTGTACTGGGTGATCTTGCGACGACCTGCTTCGCCTTCTTTTTTCAACGCTTCCATCTGCGGTGACACGATCGACAGCAATTGCATGATGATCGAGGCCGAGATATAAGGCATGATACCCAGCGCAAACACTGTAAAACGAGACAAGGCACCGCCCGAGAACATGTTGAACATGCCCAGGACGCCGCCTTCGTGCTCCTTGAACAGCGAGGCTAATTGTGTCGGGTCAATCCCGGGAACCGGGACGTGAGCACCGATACGATAAACCACCAATGCGCCAAGCAAAAACCAGAGCCGTCCCCAAGGGAAACCGGCCGCTGCACTTTTAGCAAGTTGTGGATTAGTCGCCAATTTTCGCTCCGATCAAGCTGTTAGCGGTCAACTCAGGCTACCGAGCCGCCGGCTGCTTCGATGGCGGCTTTCGCGCCAGCGGACACTTTCAAGCCCTTCAAATTCACCGCTTTGGTGATTTCGCCGGACAAGATCACGCGCACGTCACGGGCCAACACGCCCAGAACGCCAGCTTGCTTCAAGACCAGAATGTCGACATCGCCAACAGCCAGGTTGTTCAGATCGGACAGGCGCACTTCAGCTTTGAAGGTTGCGTGCATCGATTTGAAACCGCGCTTAGGCAGACGGCGTTGCAGAGGCATCTGACCGCCTTCGAAACCGACTTTATGAAAGCCGCCCGAACGCGATTTCTGACCTTTGTGACCACGACCCGAGGTTTTACCCAGGCCGGAGCCGATACCGCGACCGACGCGACGCTTGTAGTGCTTAGCGCCTTCGGCTGGTGCAATAGTATTCAATTCCATGATTTGCTCCGTTCGTGTAAGCCCGAAGGCTTACCCGACAACTTTAACGAGATACGATACTTTATTGATCATGCCGCGTACGGATGGGGTGTCTTGCAATTCGGAAACCGAATTTACACGACGCAGACCCAGACCGCGCACGGTAGCGCGATGCGATTCGCGCGTACCGATCAAGCCCTTGACCAATTGCACTTTGACTGTGTTTGTCATTTTGTCCACCTTAAGCCAGAATGTCTTCGACCGACTTGCCGCGTTTGGCAGCGATATCGGAAGCAGTGCTCATTTTCGACAGGCCGTCCAGCGTAGCGCGTACCAGGTTGTATGGGTTGTTCGAACCGGTGGATTTCGCCACCACGTCCGTCACGCCCATCACTTCGAAGATAGCGCGCATTGCGCCACCAGCGATAACGCCAGTACCAGGCTTAGCCGGGTTCATCAGGACCTTGGAGGCGCCGTGACGACCAACAACCGTGTGATGCAAGGTGCCGTTTTTGAGCGGTACTTTGATCAGGTTGCGACGGGCTTCTTCCATCGCCTTCTGCACGCCAACTGGCACTTCTTTCGATTTGCCCTTGCCCATGCCGACGCGGCCATCGCCATCACCAACTACGGTCAGCGCGGCGAAACCCATGATACGACCACCCTTGACCACTTTGGTCACGCGGTTGATCGCGATCATTTTTTCGCGCATGCCATCATCCGGCTTGTCGCTTTGCATTTTTGCTTGCATTTTTGCCATGATTGATCCTTAGAACTTCAGACCGGCTTCGCGTGCGGCTTCTGCCAACGCTTTCACACGGCCGTGGTAACGGAAACCGGAGCGGTCAAACGCAACTTCGGTAATCCCTGCTTTCAACGCTTTTTCAGCGACGCGCTTGCCGATCAAGGCTGCAGCAGCGGCATTGCCGCCTTTGCCGGATTGGCCTGCCAGTTCAGCGCGAACTTCCGCTTCAGCCGTCGAGGCCGAAACCAGGACTTTAGCGTCCGGGCTGATCAGGTTGGCGTAAATGTGCAGGTTGGTGCGGTGCACCGACAAGCGATTTACTTTCAATTCCGCAATCTTGATGCGGGTTTGGCGTCCGCGGCGAAGCCGTGATTCTTTCTTATCCATCGTCAGCCCCTAATTACTTCTTCTTGGTTTCTTTAAGCTTAACCACTTCGTCCGCATAGCGAACGCCCTTGCCCTTGTAAGGCTCAGGGGAGCGGTAAGCACGAACTTCAGCGGCTACCTGGCCAACCTGTTGACGGTCGATACCTTTAATCAGGATCTCGGTCGGGGTTGGTGTTGCGCAGGTAACGCCAGCTGGCATGTCATGCACTACAGGGTGCGAGAAACCCAGGGACAGATTCAACTTGTCGCCTTGAGCTTGCGCCTTGTAACCCACGCCTACCAGGTTCAGCTTTTTCTCGAAACCCTTGGTGACGCCAACAACCATGTTGTTGACCAGTGCGCGCAGCGTGCCGGACATGGCATTGGCTTCGCGGCTGTCGTTCGCCACGTCGAAACTCAGGGTTCCTGCATTGTTTTCCACTTTGACCTGGCCGGTGAGGGCCTGGGAAAGTACGCCCAGCGGGCCTTTTACGGTGATCGCTTGTGCGGAGATGGCGACTTCGGCGCCAGCTGGCACTACGATAGGCATTTTAGCTACTCGAGACATGTGTAACTCCTTAAGCCACGTAGCAAATAACTTCGCCGCCGACACCGGTAGCGCGTGCTTTGCGGTCAGTCATGACGCCTTGCGGAGTCGACACGATCGCCACACCCAAGCCATTCATCACAACAGGGATCTCGTCTTTACCCTTGTAGACGCGCAGACCCGGACGGGACACGCGCTCCAAGCGCTCAATGACGGGACGGCCAACATAATACTTCAAACCGATTTTCAGTTCCGCTTTGCCACCAGCTTCGGCAACAGCGAAATCTTCAATGTAACCCTCGTCCTTCAGGACGCTGGCAATCGCAATTTTGACTTTCGACGATGGCATGGCCACGGTCGTCTTTTGCACGCCTTGTGCATTGCGAATGCGGGTCAGCATATCGGCGATAGGATCGCTCATACTCATTGCATATTCTCCTATTACCAGCTTGCTTTTGTCATACCCGGAATTTCACCACGCATGGCGAATTCACGGAGCTTGATACGACCCAGACCGAATTTACGGAATGTGCCGCGCGGACGACCAGTGATGGCGCAACGGTTACGTTGACGCGTCGGGTTCGAGTTACGTGGCAGCGCCTGCAATTTCAGGCGAGCTTCGTAGCGCTCTTCTTCCGATTTCGATTGGTCATCGACGATGGCCTTGAGAGCTTCGCGCTTAGGGGCGAATTTCGCCACCAGGTCAGCACGCTTGATCTCACGATTAATCAGTGACAGTTTGGCCATGATCAGTTCCTGAAAGGGAATTTAAAGGCGGCGAGCAAAGCTTTGGCTTCGTCATCGGTCTTAGCGGTTGTCGTGATGCTGATATTCATACCGCGCAACGCGTCAATCTTGTCGTATTCGATTTCAGGGAAAATGATCTGTTCCTTGACACCGATGTTGTAGTTGCCACGACCATCAAATGCACGGCCGTTCACACCACGGAAATCGCGTACGCGCGGCAGAGCCACGGTAATGAAGCGATCCAGGAACTCGTACATGCGAGCGCCGCGCAGGGTGACCATCGTACCGATCGGGTAACCTTCACGGATTTTGAAGCCTGCGATCGCTTTGCGGGACTTGGTGGTCACTGGCTTCTGGCCGGCGATCTTGGTCAAGTCAGCAACTGCGTGCTCGAGAACTTTTTTATCCGCGATAGCCTCACCAACACCCATGTTCAGGGTGATCTTGGTCAGGCGTGGAACTTCCATTACCGACTTGTAACCAAACTTGCTGGTCAGGTCGGCAACGACTTTTTCTTTATAGAATTCTTGGAGACGTGCCATGATTTCTTAAGCCTTCACTACTTCGCCGGAGGATTTAAAGATGCGAACTTTCTTGCCGTCCACTTCTTTGAAACCCACGCGATCTGCCTTGCCAGTCGCTGCATTAAACAATGCAACGTTGGACACGTGAATTGGCATGGTCTTATCGACGATACCACCAGTTACGCCAGTCATCGGGTTTGGCTTAGTCGCTTTTTTAGCGATGTTAATGCCGTCAACCACGATATGTTCAGCATCGATACGCTGCTGTACCACACCACGTTTGCCCTTGTCTTTCCCGGTCAGAACGATGACTTCGTCGTTTTTACGAATCTTATCCATTACGACTCCTTACAGGACTTCCGGTGCCAGGGACACGATTTTCATGAACTTCTCAGTGCGCAGTTCGCGCGTGACAGGTCCAAAAATACGGGTACCGATCGGTTCCAGCTTGGCGTTCAACAGAACGGCGGCATTGCCGTCGAACTTCACCAGGGAACCGTCTTGGCGGCGAACACCTTTAGCGGTGCGCACAACCACGGCGTTATAAATTTCACCTTTTTTGACACGGCCACGTGGCGCAGCAACCTTAACGGTTACCTTGATCACATCGCCAATGCCAGCATAACGGCGCTTGGAGCCGCCCAATACCTTGATGCACATTACTTCTTTGGCACCGGTATTGTCAGCCACTTCGAGCCGGCTTTCAGTTTGAATCATAGTATTCTCTTTCCCAACTTAAGCCGAAGAATCCACACAATGTAGACCCACGGTCAGTCTTGGTCCCGCCAGAGCCGCCCTGCTGGGCTTCACTGTTTGGGTGCATGACCTTCATACATCAACTGACCGCGAATGCTACTGTCTGTGGCCAGACACTTTGCGGCGTTACATGAACGAAGCCCGCAAGTATTACATACAATTTGCGGGCCTGCAAGTACTAATTAAAAGCCACCGCCGAAACGGTGGTTTTTATTTAAACGGTTGGTGCGGCTTGAACCACACGTGTCACCGTCCATGCCTTCGTTTTGGAGATCGGGCGACCTTCCTGGATCTCGACCGTGTCACCGGCCTTGACTTGGTTGGTCTCGTCATGCGCGTGATACTTGTTCGAGCGCATGATGATCTTGCCATACAAAGGATGTTTTACGTGGCGCTCGATCAGAACGGTAACGGTCTTGTCCATCTTGTCCGAAACCACTTTACCGATCAGCGTGCGCTTGAGCGACTGTTTCACTGGTTCGTTCATTTGGCTTCCTTCAGATTCATTACCGTCTTCACACGCGCGATATCGCGGCGTACCTTCTTGAGCTGCGAAGTGTTGCTCAGCTGCTGCGTAGCGATTTGCATGCGCAGGCCGAACTGTGCCTTCAACAGGTCATTCAGCTCTTTTTGCAGAGCTGGCTGGTCCTTGCCGCGGAGTTCAGATGCTTTCATATACAACTCCAATTATTGGCCGACTTGGCGGATGACAAACGTCGTCGCCAGTGGCAGTTTAGCGGCGGCAAGACGGAATGCTTCCCGTGCCAGCGCTTCATCAACGCCATCCATTTCGTACAGTACTTTGCCTGGCTGAATTTCAGCGACGTAGTACTCAGGATTACCTTTACCGTTACCCATACGGACTTCAGCCGGTTTGTTCGAAATCGGTTTGTCCGGGAAAATACGGATCCAGATACGGCCACCGCGCTTGATGTGACGCGTCATTGCACGACGCGCCGCTTCAATTTGACGCGCAGTGATACGACCGCGCGCAACTGCCTTCAGACCGAATTCGCCAAACGACACGGCGGTGCCGCGGCTGTGCGAAATACCGGTGTTACGGCCTTTCTGCTCTTTACGATACTTTCTGCGTGCTGGTTGCAGCATGATTATTCTCCTGCTTTCTCAGCTGGTGCTGCTGCGGCGGCCGGTTTAGCGGCGGTACGCACACGTGCACCTGGTGCTGTGGATGGTTTCGCACCGGCACCGGCTGGACGTGGACGGCCAGCTGGCTTGCCATCGTCACGGCGTGGGCCGCGGCTTTTCTTCTCGTCAGCTGGGGTATCGATGACTGGTGCATCGCCGTTAGGCGCGCGGTCACCTTTGTATACCCACACCTTGACACCGATGATGCCGTAGGTGGTCGACGCTTCGCTGGTACCGTAGTCGATATCGGCGCGCAGGGTATGCAGAGGCACGCGGCCTTCGCGGTACCACTCTTTACGCGCGATTTCGATACCGTTCAGACGGCCGGACGACATGATCTTGATACCGAGAGCACCCAGGCGCATTGCATTTTGCATTGCACGCTTCATGGCGCGGCGGAACATGATCCGTTTTTCCAGCTGCTGAGCGATCGAATCGGCGATCAGTTGCGAGTCGATTTCTGGCTTGCGAATTTCTTCGATGTTCACGTGAACAGGCACGCCCATGATCTTGGTCAGCGCGGACTTCAGTACTTCGATGTCTTCGCCTTTTTTACCAATGACCACGCCTGGACGCGAGCTGTAGATCGTGAAGCGCGCGTTCTTGGCTGGGCGCTCGATAACGATGCGGCCAACGGAAGCGTTCTTCAGTTTCTTTTTCAGGTAAGCACGTGCTTTCAAGTCTTCGTTCAGCATGGCAGCGAAATTACCGTTGCCTGCATACCAGCGCGAAGCCCAGTTACGGGTGACCGCCAGACGGAAACCGGTTGGATGAATTTTCTGACCCATCGTGGCTCCTTAGTTACCGACAGTCACGTAAACGTGACAGGATTGTTTCGAAATACGGTCGCCACGGCCTTTTGCACGCGCGGTGAAGCGCTTCAGGACCGGGCCCTTTTCGACGTAGATCGTTTTCACGAACAATTCGTCGATGTCCGCGCCATCATTGTGCTCGGCATTCGCAATAGCGGATTCCAGAACGCGTTTGATGATCGCAGCACCTTTTTTCGGGCTGAATTGCAAGATGTTGAGTGCAGCGTCAACTTTCTTGCCACGGATCAGGTCAGCAACCAGGCGGCCCTTTTGGTCCGACAGGCGCACACCTTTGAGGATAGCTTTAGTTTCCATTATTTCTTAGCCTTTTTGTCAGCTGCATGGCCCTTGAACGTACGGGTCAGTGCGAATTCGCCGAGCTTGTGACCAACCATGTTTTCGGAAACATAAACCGGCACGTGCAGCTTGCCGTTATGCACCGCGATCGTCAGGCCGATGAAGTCAGGCATGATTGTCGAACGACGCGACCAGGTTTTGATTGGCTTTTTGTCTTTGGCTGCTTGTGCGGCTTCAACTTTTTTCACCAGGTGGGCGTCACAGAACGGCCCTTTTTTCAATGAACGTGTCATGTGCTACCCCTTATTTCTTGCCGCGGCGCGAGACGATCATGGAAGTAGTACGCTTGTTGCTGCGTGTCTTCTTACCCTTGGTCTGTTGGCCCCATGGCGAAACTGGATGACGACCAGCTGCTGTTTTACCTTCACCACCACCGTGCGGGTGATCGACCGGGTTCATGACCACACCGCGAACGGTAGGACGAACACCGCGCCAGCGCATCGCACCAGCTTTACCGATTTTACGCAGGCTATGCTCGGCATTGCCGACTTCACCAACCGTTGCACGGCACTCGATGTGCACGCGACGTACTTCACCCGAGCGCAGACGCACTTGAGCGTAGGTACCTTCACGTGCCATCAGCACAACGCCAGCGCCGGCGGTACGTGCCATTTGGGCACCTTTACCTGGCAGCATTTCAACGCAATGCATCACGGTACCGACTGGGATGTTACGGATTGGCAAGCAGTTACCCGATTTGATCGGTGCTTCCGAACCGTTCATCACGCTGTCGCCAACGGCCATGCCTTTGGTTGCGATGATGTAGTGACGTTCGCCGTCGGCGTAGCACAACAGAGCGATATTCGCGGTGCGGTTTGGATCGTATTCGATACGTTCCACTTTCGCTGGAATACCATCTTTGGTGCGCTTGAAGTCGATCAAGCGGTAGTGTTGCTTATGACCACCACCGATATGACGGGTGGTGATGTGACCGTTGTTGTTACGACCAGCGGTCTTGGATTTCTTTTCAACCAGGGCAGCGAACGGACGACCTTTGTACAGGTCGGCATTCACCACCTTCACCATGCCGCGACGGCCTGGCGAGGTTGGTTTCATCTTAACGAGTGCCATTATGCAGCCTCCTCGGAGAAGTTGATTTCCTGGCCAGGCTTCAGGCACACGAAAGCACGCTTGGTATGGTTACGACGACCGTTGAACTTGCCGGTGCGCTTTTGCTTACCTTCGCGGTTTGCAGTTTGCACGGACAGAACTTCAACCTTGAACAGCAGTTCGACCGCTGCCTTGATTTCAGGCTTGGTTGCATCCGGCAGTACGCGGAATACAATTTGCTCGTTCTTTTCCGCGACCATGGTGGCCTTTTCGGAAATCACGGGCGCCAACAGCACCTTCATCAAGCGTTCTTCGCTATGTTTCAAAATCGCGCTCATGCCAGCATCTCCTCAATCTTGGCCAATGCAGCTTTGGTGACCAGGATCTTCTTGTAGAACACCAGGGACATCGGGTCTGCGTGACGTGGCTCAACGACGAGTACGTTAGGCAGGTTGCGCGATGCCAGTTCCAGGTTTTCGTTCAGAACGTCGGTGATGATCAGAACCGAATCAAAGCCCAGGCCGTTCAATTTTTGCGACAGCAGCTTGGTTTTTGGCGCGTCGATCGTCAGATCGTCGATGACGATCAGGCGCTCTTCGCGAGCCAGCTGCGACAGGATCGAGCAGATACCTGCGCGATACATCTTTTTGTTCACTTTGTGGGTGAAGTTTTCGTCAGGCGAGTTCGGGAAAATCCGACCACCGCCGCGCCACAGTGGCGACGACGACATACCAGCACGAGCGCGGCCGGTACCTTTTTGGCGCCATGGCTTTTTCGTCGTGTGGTGAACTTCTTCACGGTCTTTTTGCTTGCGGTTACCACTACGTGCATTCGCTTGATAAGCGATGACGACTTGGTGGATCAGCGCTTCATTGTAGTCACGGCCGAAAATCGTATCGGCTGCAGCAACGTTCGAGGCGGCTTGACCTTGCGCATTCAGAAGCTTGAGTTCCATCGTTTAAGCTCCCTTCTTGGCTTTGGTTTTGATGGCTGGCGAGACAACTACCTGGCCATTTTTCGCACCTGGAATCGCGCCTTTGACCAGCAGCAGCTGACGGTCGGCATCGATACGGGCGATCACGAGGTTCTGGATCGTACGGTTAACGTCACCCAGATGACCGGTCATGCGCTTACCAGGGAAAACGCGACCTGGATCTTGTGCCATACCGATGGAACCTGGAACGTTGTGCGAACGCGAGTTACCGTGCGTTGCACGGCCAGAAGCGAAGTGGTAACGTTTGATAACGCCTGCATAGCCTTTACCGATGGTAACGCCTTGCACGTCGATCTTTTGACCGACTTCGAACAGGGAAGCAGCGACAACATCGCCAGCTTTCAGTTCAGCGGCTTTGGCAGCGTCGACACGGAACTCTTTCAACAGAGTACCGGCTTCAACGCCAGCTTTAGCGTGATGACCAGCAACAGCTTTGGTCACGCGGGAAGCGCGACGTTGACCGAATGCGACCTGAACAGCGGAGTAGCCATCTGTTTCAGGGGTTTTGATTTGCGCAACACGGTTGTTCGATACGTCCAACACGGTGACCGGGATCGAATCCCCTTCATCCGTGAAAATGCGCATCATACCAACCTTGCGACCGAGAAGGCCTAGGCTCATTTTTTCTCCATTCCCACCTGCGATTGGGCGGGGCTTGTTTAACTACAAAGTAACGTAGGACTCAAAAAAGACGAATCCATACCGAAGCCGGCTAGTATATAGCACAAAAACCCTTGACGCAACAAGTTAACACGAGGTATGTCAAAGTGTTGCGCGACGCCCCTGCGGGAGTTGTCGGCGCCCCTGAAAAACGCTGCCGCAAGGCAATTAAACAGGCGCAAAGCACGGCGACATGCGCCCTTGCGGGCGATGGCAGAAAGACACAGGGCGCGCCATGGCATGCGCGCCCTGCTCCACTCATCCTGGGCGTGGCGCCCGGAAAAGCTTATTGCTGGCAGTTGATCAGGCAATGTTCGTACAGGTCCACGCAGATCGGGCTGCCGCCGAGGTGCGCCCGGCAATTCGCCACTTTTTGCCCGCACTCGCTATAGCACTGCGTGACGTCGCCGGCGGCAAACGCGTACGAGGCGCTCAGGCCCAACGCAAACAGAAAAACCATCGTCTTCTTGATCATATTGCATCTCCGTTTTATCGGATGGACAAACAACCAGGACGCCACGCCATCCTCGCACCGCCCCGGGCAGACGCCACGGCGCCCGCCATTACCTAAAAAGCAATGCCAATAGCATACCGTAAACAATACCAACCAACTACCAATTAATGCTGCAGTTCTTTCCCCGCGCAAAATGCAAAAGCCAACCCGGGCATATCACTGTCCGGGCTGGCTGCAAGGTGGCGCATGGCGCCCAGGTAAGTCTTACTCTTGCGGCGCTCCTTTGCCAATCTGATACCAGTCCACCTTGCGCGTCGCCACCATGATGGCGGCCAGCACGGCAAACAGCAGGATGCTGCCCATCACCAGCGCATTGTTTTCCGAGCTCAGCAAGCCATACAGGGCGCCATACAGCATGGTCAGCCCCACGCCGAAGCCGATCCCGCGCCAGGCGTTGTGCAGCACGTGCACCAGATAAAAGCTGGTCAGCACGATACAGGCGGCGCTGGCGATCAGATAGGCGGTCAGGAAGGCGATGTGCTCCGCCAGGCCCACCAGCAGCAGGAAAAAGATCACCAGCGACAGGCCCACCAGCAGATATTGCACCGGGTGGATCGGCAGGCTTTTCAGGATTTCAAAGATGAAGAAGGCGGCAAAGGTCAGCGCCACGAACAGCAAGCCATATTTGGTGGCCCGGTCCGATTGCGAATACACGTTCACCGGCTCGATGAAGCCCACGCTGAAGCGGTCGATCTGGCCCAGCGGCGCACTGTCGGGCACCTTGAACTCGCCCTCGATCGTGCTCAGCTGCGTTTGCGCATTGGTGGCCAGCGAGGAGATGCTCCACTCGACCTGAAAGCCATCGGCGTTGATCTGGCGGAATTTCGGCGACGGCAGGAAGCGCCCGCCAAACTGCGGATGCGGCCAGTTCGACTTGATGCTGATCTGACTGTTTTTCGCCACTGGCACGAAGTGCTGGCGTTCGATGCCGTCGAGGCCCAGATCAAAACTGAAGTGCACCTGCTGCGGTGCCGTCAAAGGCATGGCGCCCAGCGGCGCATGCAGGCCGCTGCGGAAGGCAAACAGGTCGGTGCCCTGCTCGAACTCGATCTTCTGGCCGCCCCAGTCGATTTTCGGAATATTACGGATACCGCGCACGTCCTCGATGGACAGGGCCACGAACGGCGCACCCAGGGTCACGCGCGAATCCGGCGACTTGCGCGGCAGCTGGCTGCCGGCCGGCACCGTGAAGTCGCCCTTGAACGCGTGCTGGCCGCTGTAGACCAGCACCTGGTGGATGCCGCGGTAGCGGCGGTCCGTGTCGATGTTACCGTTGAGCAGTAAATTGTTCGGGTAGACAAGCAGACGGCGCTGCACCGTGCGGCGCAACAACTCCGAGCGCACCGCCGATTTCGCTTCCTTGTCATCGCCCTTGGCCACCTCCACGCGCTCTTCATACTGCTCCGTGTAGGGAATCACCAGGATGGGGCCGATGATGGTTTGTTCGCGCACCGAATCGGCGGCGATGCTGTTGACGGCTTCCTGGCGGAATTCCATCCGCTCCTTGATCGTTTCCTGAATCATCAGCAAAGGCAGGCCGATTATCAGCATCAGGCCGAACACGATCAACGCTTTGACTAACAGAGTTTTTTGCATGGCGCATCCTTGAAGTAAGGCGGCCAGTGTAAAAAAACTGTATGCGCTGACGATGCAGTCCGTGTGAAGCGGGCAAATAAAGTGCGCTAAGAGTGTGCTAAGCCAGCGGCAGGCACAGGCGCGCGCAGGCGCCACCGTCCGCATGATTGAGCACCTCGACCGTGCTGCCATGCAAGGAAGCGACCTCGCGCACGAAGGGCAGGCCCAGGCCCGTGCTCTTGCCGGCGCTCGGGCGCGGCAGGGAGTAAAAACGCTCGAAGACGCGCTCCAGCGCATACGCGGGGATGCCTGCGCCGCGGTCGCGCACGGCGATTTCCACGTGCGTGCCCTGGCGATGCGCCGTCACATCGATGCAGCTGCCCGGCGGCGCAAAGCCGGCCGCGTTGTCGAGCAGATTGCCCAACGCCTGGCGCAGCAGCAGTGCGTCCCCGGCCACAATCGCCTCGTCCGCCTGAAGCTGCAGGCGCACGCCGCGCGCCGCCAGCGTGGCGGCCGCATCCTGCGCCACTTGCGCGAGCAGGGGCCCCAGCGCGATGCGCTCGGGGTGGTCGAGGCGCTGCTGCTTCTCCACGCGCACGAGGGCCAGCAGCTTGTCGATCAATTGCCGCTGGCGCGCGTTCTGCTCGAGGATACTGGCAAGGAACTGGCGCCGCTCGGCCGGCGGCATGTCTTCCTGCAGCAGCTCGGCCGAGGCCTGGATGGCGGCGATCGGGCTTCTCAATTCATGCGTCAGCGTATGCATCAGCTGCTCCACGTATTCCTTGCCTTCCAGACGCGTGCGCATCGCCTCCAGCGCCCGTCCCAGGGTGCCGATCTCGTTCGTACCCAGCGCCGGCAGCGCTACCTTGCGCCCCGCTTCCACATCGCCGATATAGGTCATCAGCTTGCCCAGCGCATGGTGCAGCCACCACGCGAACGCCAGGCCGATCAGCAGCGACAGCAGCAACAGCACGGCGCCGCGCTGCAGGATCTTGCGCTGGCTGCGCTCGACAAACGCTTGCACGCTGGCGTTCGGCTTGGCCACCGTCAGCACGCCGATCACCTCATTGCCGTCGCGAATCGGCGCGGCCACGTGCATCACGGTCGACATCTCGTCGTCGGGCCGGCTGCGCGTGCTGCGCGCGCCATACTTGCCCTGCAAGGTCAGATACACGTCATTCCAGCGCGAATAGTCGCGCCCCACGTCGCGCCCGCTGGAATCGAACAGCACAATGCCGTGCCGGTCCGTGATGGTGATGCGGTAATCGAGCGTGCGCTTGCGCACGCCATTGATATTGACGTCCACGCCATGGCGCGCGTAATCCTGCATGCGCGCGGCCACGGGCGACTGCGCCAGCGTGCCCGCCTTCACGTCGGGCGCCACCAGGCTGGCCAGCAGCTGCGAGGTGTCGACCAGGGTGTCTTCCAGGGTCGAGCGCACGCCCGGCTTGACCTGCTCCATGAAGACATTCAGCAGGAACCACGCGGCCAGTCCGACGATCAGGAAGTAGCCGAGCAGAATGCGCAGGCCGATCTTCATGCGCCGGCCAGGCTGTAGCCGAGGCCACGGTGGGTGTGGATGGGATCGGCCTGCGCATCGACGGCGCGCAGCTTGGCGCGCAGCGATTTGACATGCGCATCGACCGTGCGCTCGAGCGTGTCGGGCGCCCCGCTCCACACGCGCTCCATCAGCTGCGCGCGCGACAGCACGTGACCCGGATGCTCGAGCAGGGTTTTCAGCAACAGGTATTCATAGCGGGTCAGGTCCAGCGGCTGGCCGTGAAACAGTACCCGCGCCTCGAGCGCGCGCAACTCGAAGCGCGCCGGCGCGGTCGCGACGGCAGGCGCAGCTATCGTCATGCCCGCCTCGCGCGGCGCCTGGGCGACGCCTGCGCGGCGCAGGATGACGCGGATGCGCGCCACCAGTTCGCGCGGCGAAAACGGTTTGGTGACGTAATCGTCGGCGCCGATTTCCAGGCCGACGATACGGTCGATCTCGTCGCTGCGGGCCGTCAGGAAGATCACCGGCACCTCGGAAAACTGGCGCAGCCGGCGGCATACTTCCAGCCCGCTCATGTCAGGCAAGCCCACGTCGAGCACCACGAGAACAGGCGTCTGAGCGTCTTCGCCGGACATGGGGCGCAGCGCGGCCAGGGCGTGCTCGCCCAACATCACATGGCGCGGCGTAAAGCCGTCCGTGCGCAGGGCATAGGCGATGCTGTCGGCAATCGCCTGTTCATCTTCCACGATCAGGACAGTCTTGGACATGGCGGCGGCACGCATTAGTGGACAAGCCCGGAGTATCCCTGAAGCATGCAAGCTGCGTCAATCGCGCGGCCGGCGAAAAGCCACCCGCCCCAAAAAACTTGGAGTATATTTATTACGGCATGACTCCGCCGATACACCGTGTTTGACACCCGTCCGAGGAGACTATGAAGACCCATACCATCAGCCTGCTATGCGCTGTCAGCCTGCTGGCCGCCTGCACGGCGCCAGCGACACTCGCCACCTCCAACGCACAACAAGATGCCTGTAACGCGGCCGAACGCAAGGGCCAGTTTGGCGAAGCGGAACTGGCTTGCGTACAGGCGCTGCGCAGCGCCGAGCAGGCCGGGGCCGGCGCGGACATCGTCTCGCAGCGCCAGTCCAACCTGGGCCGCATCAAGCGCTTGCAGGGCAAGAATGCCGAAGCGGAGCAACTGTACCGGCAAGCCCTGGACACGGAGGAGACGGCGCAGCCGCGCAGCGATGCGCGCGTCGGCCGCCGCATGGTGGAACTGGCGTCGGCCCTGGCCGCGCAAGGCAAATGGCAGGAAGGCACGGGCTATCTGGAACGCGTGCTGCCGCTGCTGCCGAAGCTGTCGCCCGGCTCGCGCACGTATTCGGCGGAAGTGCTGCGCCAGTACGCCAAACAGCTGCAGGGCGGCCCGCAAGCAGCGCTGGGCGCGCGCTTCGAGGCGGTGGCGGCCAGCCTGTAATAAGCGACTGCCTGCGCCTAAGGCTGGGCCACGTGGATGCTGGCCTTGATGTGCTTGAGGTGGGCCACGATGGTGAACGTCATCACCACCAGCAGCGACCATGAGCTCCATTTGCTGACGTGCACCACCGACCACGCGCCAAGCTGGTTCGGATAGCGCCACACGCCCCAGAAGGTGCTGATGTTTTCGGCCAGCCAGATGAAGAAGCCGACCAGCACGAAACCGAGCAGCAGGGGCATGCTGCGGTCGCGGTCGAGCGGGCGGAACACCACGGTGGTGCGCGCATACAAGCCCAGCGCACAGGCGGCCAGGTACCAGCGATAGTCGCCGATGTAGTGGTGGGTAAAGAAGTTAGCGTAGATCAGCAGCGCGATCAGCACCGCCATCCAGTACGGCGGATGGTGGCGGATCCGCATGTCGAGCAGGCGCCAGGTCTGGATGATGTAGCTGCCCACGGCCGCATACATGAAACCGGAAAACAGGGGAACGCCAAACACCTTGGTGTAGGCAAAGTCGGGATAGCTCCACGACTGTATCGTCCCCGACACCTTGAACACCTCCAGCGCGAAGCCGACCGCATGAAACAGGCAGATGGCTTTCAATTCATCCCACGTTTCCAGCCCGCTCCAGACCATCGCGCCCTGGATCGCCAGCGCTACCAGCAGCAGCACGTCATAGCGCGGCAGGCCGAACAGGCCGGCGCGCGGCACCAGGAACACGGCAGCAAAAAACAGTCCCACAAACAGGCATGACCTCGCTTCCTTGATGCCGAAATACAAAAATTCGGTCAGGAAGCGCGGCCAGCCGCGCAGGCGCTGACGGGGAGTTGCATTGAGCAGGTGGGTATCGAGGGCGTTGAGCATGCGGCAACTTTATCGGGCGGGCGCGGCACTGTAAAGTGGTTTTGCACGGCACAAAAGCAATGGGGCCGGGCGCACTCACGATCGTGAGCAGGCCCGGCCCCATCTCAGGCGGCGGGATACCCCGCCGGCCTTCTTAAAAACGATTATTGCAGTTTGATTTCGACATCAACACCAGCTGGCAGGTCCAGCTTCATCAGCGCGTCAACGGTTTTGTCCGTTGGGTCAACGATGTCCATCAGGCGTTGGTGCGTACGGATCTCGAACTGATCGCGCGAAGTTTTGTTGACGTGCGGGGAACGCAGCACATCGAAACGCTGAATACGGGTAGGCAGTGGTACTGGGCCTTTGACGACAGCGCCGGTGCGCTTCGCGGTCTCAACGATTTCCAGAGCGGACTGGTCGATCAGCTTGTAATCGAAAGCCTTCAGGCGGATACGGATTTTTTGGTTTGGTGCCGACATGATATTTCCTTAAAAGAACGAACCGCGCGGTTTGCACGGCAATGAGGTCATACGGGAATTTCTGACGCAACAACCGTCAGGGTCGACATGATAGCACCAAAATGCTTGCCAACCCCGGCAGTTGAATAAAAAGAAGGGCGCCGGGCGACGACGCGTCTTCTTTTATATTCGCTTAATAATTAAGCGATGATTTTTGCAACAACACCAGCGCCGACGGTACGGCCGCCTTCGCGGATAGCGAAGCGCAGACCTTCTTCCATCGCGATCGGGTTGATCAGCTTGACGGTGATCGACACGTTATCGCCTGGCATGACCATTTCTTTGTCTGCTGGCAACTCGATCGAACCGGTTAC
Source organism: Janthinobacterium sp. FW305-128 (assembly GCF_020858135.1). NCBI lineage: Bacteria > Pseudomonadati > Pseudomonadota > Betaproteobacteria > Burkholderiales > Oxalobacteraceae > Janthinobacterium > Janthinobacterium sp. FW305-128. The sequence goes on from NZ_JACYMK010000014.1 coordinate 232,946, forward strand.
GTCCGTCGTGCGGAAGTAGAACTGTGGACGATAGTTGTTGAAGAATGGCGTATGACGGCCGCCTTCGTCTTTCGACAGAACATAGATCTCGCCGGTGAAGTGGGCGTGCGGCTTGATCGAGCCTGGCTTGGCCAGCACTTGACCACGTTGCACGTCTTCACGCTTGGTGCCGCGCAGCAGCAG